>PBAS01000025.1 GCA_002716625.1 Phycisphaeraceae bacterium
CTCAACGATCAACGGCTGATCACGCACATCATTCGGCCCACGCTCGATCCGAACCCCCAAGGTTTTGGCCAACAGTCCAAATTCGCCGCGACAATAACCAGGAACAATCACCCTATCGGGGCTATCCTCCTCATCAAGACGCAGCTTACCCACCATCCACTGCGCGGTCATAAGGGCTGCCACCTGAATGTTCAAAACATGCACATCACAACGCACACCGCACTGCCGGGACGCCTGCTCGGCAACCCGGCGCACAGCCGGCTCTGCTAGCGTCCCGGTTACGAGAACGACACGCTCGCTCACACCATCCGAATTACCTGAGTTGCCTGGGTCTAGACTCATTACGAATCAACGAATCCATTTCTTCTTCATACCCTTTTCAAACCCATCCAGCGCCTCGCTATCATCCGGAAGCCATATCGCCATCGCCTCAATTCGCTTGGCCAATTCGAAATCGTTGTCCGTAATACCCTTTGCTGCATGCGTCATCAGCTTGACGTGCACTTCAGCCCAAGACACATTCAGATCAGGATGGTGGAAGGCCGCCTCTGCGATATACCCAATGGCATTTACGAGCATCAGCGTGTACGGCCACCCTCCAGTTTTGTATTGCCGCCTGATCCATCCATCTTTAAATTCCCAGGAGGGCAACTCACGGCCAAGGCGTTGAGCCACCTGTTGATCGTCATAAATTGTAAACTCTCGGGCCATCTTGAACTCCTTATTATGGTGTAATCAATCCACATCATACCGTAGACCTGCAGTCGGCATTACGACTTGTTAGAATTCATTCATGACATTCCAAGTCAACCACACTGTCGTCGAAGACACATTTGCCGAGGCCTTTCGAATGTGGGGTGCGCGTCTTATCGTCACCGCATGCAATGAATACTGGGTACAAACAGCAGCCCAGGAAGCATGCAGTTATGGCACCTCCGTCATTGGCTGTGATGCTGAAGCCGGAATTGAATGCACCTATACGTGCGACCAGACTCCAGATGGCCGACCGGGCATAGCATTACTTATGTTGGCATTTAATGCCAAGGCCGTCGCCAAAGCGGTGTTGAGCCGCGTAGGGCAATGCCTGATGACCTGCCCCACCACAGCAGTATACGATGGGCTACCTGACGCTAATAAAGCTGAAGATTCCGCGCGGATGGACATGGGAAAATCACTTCGTTTCTTTGGTGACGGCTTCCAAAAAAGCAAGATGATTGGAAAGCGCCGGTTTTGGCGAGTTCCCGTAATGGACGGTGAATTCGTTGTCGAGGAATCTATCGGAGCCACCAAGGCCATCGGCGGGGGCAATTTTCTGATTTGTGGTAAAGATCAAAACATGACATTGGATGCCGCACAACGAGCAGTTAATGCAATTAAACCCATAGCCAACGTCATCACGCCATTCCCAGGTGGGGTTGTTCGCAGTGGCTCAAAGGTAGGCTCGCGATACAAAACCATGTTCGCCTCCACCAATGATGCCTATTGCCCCACACTGCGTGGCCGAACGGATACCAGGTTGCATACCGACGCCAACTGCGTTTACGAAATCGTCATTAACGGGCTGGACACCCAATCCATCAGTAGCGCAATGCGGGCTGGAATTGAAGCGGCATGCAGTGGCACCGGCATTTGTACCATCAGTGCTGGAAACTATGGCGGTAAACTTGGAAAATTTCATTTCAAATTACACGACGTACTGCAAGGCACCACGGCACAATGAGCCTAAATGAACAGGCCATGGCCGTGTGTAATGAAATGGCGAATGACGTCAAGGACTTAAGCTGCGCCGTCAGCCTAGTTGCCGATGCTCGCATCATTGATGCCGGCATTGATCAACTCGGATCTATCCATGCAGGCATCAAATTGGCACAGGCCTCCATGGCAAACCTTGGCTCCGTCCACGCCGTCCCAGGACATATTGGACAAGTTGCGACGCCGCAGATTGTCGTCAGCATCAACCAGCCGGTCGCAGCTTGCATGGCCAGCCAGTATGCTGGATGGCAGATCTGTGTGAATGAATATTTCGCCATGGGCTCAGGACCCATGCGGGCGGCTTATGGCAAAGAGCCGCTTTATGACCATATCGGCTGGCGAGAGGATCCACGCTGCGTAGTTGGCATCCTTGAAACCGAAGAACAACCCACCAATCAAGTCATCAGTTATCTCGCCGAATCATGCAGAGTGAACCCCCAGAATATCACGCTGATTGCAGCTCGAACGGCAAGCCTCGCTGGCGGCGTCCAGGTTGTAGCCAGATCCGTAGAAACAGCGATGCACAAACTCCATGAACTCGGGTTCGACTTGCATCGTGTCATCGGGGGATTGGGACAGGCCCCCCTGCCGCCAGTCGCCGAAGATCACCTGACGGCAATCGGCCGAACCAACGACGCCATTCTATACGGCGCACGATGCACGCTCTACGTGACGGGAGATGATCAATCCCTGAACAAGGTTGGCGAACAACTCCCTTCCAGTGCATCCAATGACTACGGGCAGCCCTTTGCGGAAATATTCAAACGATACAACCATGACTTCTATAAAATAGACCCCATGTTATTCAGCCCGGCAGTTGTGTGCCTGCAGAACATCGAAACCGGCACGACCAGAACCGTCGGACAGACCAACACTGACGTGTTAACGCATTCATTCTTTTAATTTGCCACAAACCAGCCAGAATTACCATGACCCGCATCGTTGCAATTGTTGAAAATGAGGGCGAATTCACCAGGGACCTGATGCATGCAGGCCAGTCCAAGGAGGTGGAAATCATAGCTGCAAGATGGCAGGATCTTGGCGTCTCACTATTCGAAGGACGAGAAACAATTCGCTGCCAACAGACCGTACTCAACAATGCAGACGTCGTGCTCCTTCGTACTCTGCGTCGATCCAGCTTCGAACAGGTCTTCTTCCGCATGGATGTCATTCAACGACTGGAAGCAATGGGCATCATTGTGGTCAATCCAGCCCGGGCAATTGAAATCGCCGTCGACAAGTACCTTTCCTTATCAATCCTGCAAGATAACGGACTGCCGATCCCCGATACATTTACCTGCCAGACATATGAAGATGCCATGGTGTCTTTTGATAAGCTTGGTGGCGATGTCGTAGTCAAACCTATGTTTGGCGCACAGGGATTTGGCATGGCCCGGATCACGGACCGAGCCCTGGCCCAGCGAGCCTTTTCCCAACTCGAACAAATGGGCAGTATCAGCTACATACAACGATTCATCAGTCACCCAGGTGCTGATTTAAGGTTATTTGTTCTTGGTGATATGGTTCTAGCCGCCATGCGACGCCACTCCCGCGAAGGTGAATGGAGGTGCAACATCTCCCAAGGCGGCTATGCCAAGGCAATCAATCCTGACCCAACGATCAGCGACATGGCCATTCAAGCTGCTCGAAGCTGCCAGGCAGTGATCGCCGGTGTTGACATCATCATTGATCATAACGACCAACCCTATATCCTTGAAGTCAACCCCATTCCCGGCTGGAAGGCGCTTGGAATAGCCACAGGTATTGATATCACCGGTCAACTCGTTGCATTCCTGATCCATCTAGCCGAAGAACGCCATGTGCACATCTAGCGTTGGTTACTTTGCCCAACTGGCTGCCGTGGCTGAAGTCTGTGCACCTAAAGCCGGCAACGTACACCCACAAACTGCATTTGATGATACAAACTGGCTGGATTTTGTGGCGAGCAGCCTTGCAATTCGATCCGTGCTGGATCTTGCCACGCAAACCGGCGTGGGAAACGCTGTGCTCGCGAGCGTGCAGGCAACCCAGCAAGCCGTGGGACAAAATACGAATCTCGGAATGATACTTCTGATGGCACCCATGTGTGCCGTACCACTCTCGAGTGACCTTGCCAGTGGGATCGATGATGTCCTGGCATCGCTAACCGAAAATGATACTGCCAGCGTTTACGAGGCGATACGCATGGCCAAGCCGGGCGGGCTTGGACGAACCAGGCAATTTGATGTTGCCGAACCACCCGCATGTGGATTACTGGAAGCTATGGCAGTTACCAGCCACGCCGACATGGTGGCCCGCCAATATGTCACGGGATTCAAGGATGTGCTCAAAATAATTGGGCCACGTATCGCCGAATACAACCAAAAGGGTAAGGCGTTGGACCAGGTAATCGTCCAAGTACACCTTGAGCAAATGGCGCGTCAACCCGACAGCCTCATCATCCGAAAATGTGGCGAATCATCGGCAAAAGAAGCCCAGGCACGAGCCGCTTGTGTCCTAGCAACCGAATGGCCAAATACTGAACAAGGACAGTTCGCCTTCAATGACTTTGACCAGTGGCTTCGTGCTGACGGCAACCGCCGCAATCCGGGAACCAGTGCTGACCTGATTGCCGCCGGACTGTTTGCAGCAATACGATCTGGCTGGATCCAAACCCCCTTCAAGTGGTCAAGCAGCCAAAACCCATGGGCATGAAGATCTATCTATTTGAACATCTATGTGGTGGTGGAATGCGAAACGAAGATCTGCCGCCTGACCTGGTGGCACAGGGCCAAGCCATGCTTGAAGCCGTAGCAACGGATTTCATAAAAGCAGGACATCATGTCACCACAACCATTGACCGGAGAATCACCCTACGTGTTGCTGGAATCCATGGCATACCCATCCGGCCTGACAGCCGCCTTGAAAGCATTTTCGATCGGTGTGTTTCCTCCTGTGATACAACATTAATTATCGCGCCGGAAGTGCATGGATTGCTTACACACTGGACCCGACGACTTGCAGCTACCAGCAAACCATCGCTAGGCTGCCAGCCATCAGCTGTGGCCCTGTGCAGTGACAAACTGGCGCTTTGCCAACACCTGCAAGCCATGGACCTGCCCACACCTCCAACAGGTCTTTTTGATCCTTCCACCCCTCCGCCTTGGCCAGCCGTCATCAAGCCACGGATGGGAGCTGGGTGTGAGAACACTTTCACCTGCAAAAACAACTCGGATTTCAACCGCTTGCCGCCACGAAGCGACTGGATCCTACAGCCACGTATACGCGGAGTAGCCGCGAGTGTTTCATTCATATTGCATCATGGGCAGATCACCCCCCTGCTTGCCGGCCACCAGCAAATGAACACGCAGGGAACCGGGCCCCATCGCATGGAATACTGCGGCGGAAATATCCCATTACCTCAACCGCTCAGCAAACGCGCTATTGCACTGGCGTGCCGTGCCACAGCAAATATTCCCGGATTAAATGGTTTTCTCGGCGTCGACCTGATCTTGGGAACATCTTCAGACCAGGATTACGTGGTGGAAATCAATCCCCGGCTGACCCTGTCCTACATTGCTTTGCGTAAACTGTGCGCGACCAACTTGGCAATGGCGATAATCGATGGCCAACCAGCAATTTCATGGTCACAGAACACCGCCTCTTTCAATGCAGCCGGGCATGTATCAGTCCACAACCAGGAGGCCGCTCATGGAACTGCTGGCATTTGATATCGGCGGCGCGAATATCAAGGCAGCTCACCAGCACGGAGGCGCATGGATCCGCCCATTCGCCTTGTGGAAGCACCCTCACGAACTGGTTAACCAACTAAAGGAATTGGCCCAATTTGCGCCATCGTTTGACCAGTTGGCAATCACCATGACAGGTGAATTGTGCGATTGTTTTCCAACCAAACGTGATGGTGTTTCACATATTCTCGGCGTCACTAAGCAGTTGGCTAGAAACCGCCCAGTCAATGTCTGGCAGATGGATGGGCGTTTTGTCAACCCGGCCACGGCCTGCGCTAATCCAGGCCTCTGTTCATCCGCCAACTGGCATGCGCTAGCAACTTTTATCGCCCGCAAGCACCCCAAGGGCCTCGGCCTGCTGATCGATACGGGCTCAACGACAACGGATATTGTGCCGTTTGAGGACGGGCAACTTGCTTGCATTGGACTGTCAGACACGGATCGGCTCACAACCGGAGGGCTCGTATATGTGGGGGCTGAACGTACTTCACTAATGGCATTAGGGCCAGACGTAAACTGGCGTGGCAAGCAATGCCGGCTGATGGCCGAGCATTTTGCCACAATTGCTGATGCAATTCTACTAGCTGATGATGCAATACTCGAACGTCCTGAGGAACACGACACTGCTGATGGCAAGCCCATGACAAGACATTACGCAACAACCCGCCTGCTAAGAATTATTGGAGCCGACACTGAAATGACTGATCCGGCACAAACGTCAAGGCTGGCCATGCAATTTGTCGACCAAGCCATCAAAAGAATTACATCAGCCATCAAGCAGGTACTACCAGATCAGCCGCCAGCCCGTATTATTATTTCTGGAAGTGGTGAATCACTCGCCCACGCCGCAGCAACAACTGCTTTCCCCCAAACCCCAACCTCCCGGCTCTCCGATCATATAGGCCCTGAGGCATCACAGGCGGCATGCGCCCATGCTCTTTTACAATTACACCAAGTTTATTTTTCCCACTGATCTAGACCAGTTGTACGCCGACCTGATTGGCATGACTGGTTTCTAGCTACAATACGCCTACCCTTTTCCCAGCCACCACAGGTAGGCACAGGATCCTCCACCGAGCAGCTGCCATGACCGAATACCCCTTCTGGCCACGAGCCTACCCCGCAACCAACCCACCACCAAAAACGAAATGGATGCAATCTGGGCCCATCTCTTTTGTAGGCGGGTGGGAACCCCTGTCATTTCGCCAGAGAGCGGGATTCGCATTCAGTGACGAGAAGGAGTTTTACTATAACCATGAATATTCAAACGAATCACTGGAACGTATCAAGGCTCTTGGCTGCACCCACCTCATCATCCCATTCACCAAAGGCGACGGCCTTTCAACAATCGACACTGAGCTTGACTTTTACAAGGATATCATTCAGCGGGCCCATGCGCGAGACCTCCGGGTGGGCGTCTATATCCGGGTTGACAACATCATCCCTGACACCGTGCGCGATGACTACCCGGATATCGACCAGTGGCTAGCCATCGGCACTGACAACCGAATCGGCACCTACGAATGGAGCATCCAGCAGACCTACCGCAAGTTGATCTGCTACACCCACCCCAGTGCCGTCAACTGGCTTGAAAACACCATTCAATCTGCAATCAAAAATCTTGGTGCCGACCTGCTCCACATGGATGGAACCGCAATCAATCATATTCCCTGGAACAGTTGCCGGTGTGAACGATGCACCAAGTGCTTCCGTGATTGGCTGCATGAACAATATGGCGAGCAACGGCTCAAAGATCAATTTGGTCTGCTACAGATCAATCACATCACGATCCCTGAAATTCTGTCAAACCAGCCGTTACCCGAGGTCTTGGCGAACTCGGACATGATCCTCTGGCACCTGCACCTCTGGGACAAGCAACTTGCCTTTTCTCGCCATGTTTGCCGATTCACCAAAGAGCTTAACCCGGATGTCGCAATAAGCGCCAACCCTTCACTGTTCAAACATATCAATATCCTCCGATGGTTTCTAATCGACTGGAAACCAATCCTGGACTGGGTTGACATCATGTGGAGTGAAGACCCGTTTCATCTTCAATATGACAGGCAGCGGGACCTTGTCATCTCGCGCATCGGTGAGAACAAGCGTGCCCATGAGCGCCAATTTGTTCTGGGAACCTACCACAAGCATCGCGATATAGAAGAAACAGAAAAGAGCTTAGCCTTTACCGTTGCTACCAACGGACTACACCCCAGCTGCCAGGGCTTTAGTTTCCGATATCTGCACAACTACAACCTGGCATATGAATCCAAAAGGCGTTTTCATGAATGGCTTGGACCACGGTGGCAAACATGGGCACCAACGACTCCCTTTGGGGAGATTGCTCTGCTTCACCATACCAACAGCCTGGCATGGAACGCCAAGCACCCCATGGTCACACTCTATGGGTTCGAACAACTTCTCATGCAGATGAAGGTTGCTTGGCGAGAGTTTGATCAAATCACTGCCGAACTACTGACTCAAACCCGAACACTCATCCTGCCGGACTGCGAATGTCTCAGCAACGATGAACTACTAATTTTGAAACAATGGACACGCGATGGTGGCAATCTATTATTCACGGCCATATCAGGAATGTTTGATGAGTATCGACGAAGACGCCCCCGGCATCCAATTTTTGATTGGATCAAAGAATGGAAACAACAATACAATGACACCATTGACGCCCGCACATGGTACGACTGGAAAATCAAGACCAATCCCCAGATTATCCCATTTGGCTGCGGGCGGCTCGGATTATGGCCCGGTGTCGCCTGCGACTTTGACGGCACCTTTATCCCCCCACCATTTGAGCAATACACGAACACCTTCAAACCCGAAGACCTCGCCATACCGGACCAGGGCGACGAACTGACCACTTTCATCAAGGACCTGCACGGCAATCTTGATCTTGAAGTATCGGCTCCCGGGCCAATCGTGCTCAATGTCACTCAATGCGCCAACCACCCAACCACCAGACTGATCCATATCGTACAAACGGACCCCCAACGAGAATCAGCAGATGTTAAGATGCAAATAAAGGACCAGCATAAGATCGAATTCAAACTCACCTCCCCTGACATGAGACAACCGGACCTCATTATCGGGGACCAGGGCGTTGAAGTTCGAGAGATCAACACCTATGCGGTAATTGAATGCACAAGGAATCACACCCCAAATGATTGACAGCAAAACGAATTCACCGACGAATCAGCCACTCGATGTCGCAATTATTGGTGGTGGAATGATCACAACAGATCAACTGCTACCCGCCATCTACCAGCTACAGCGGACCGGAATCGTAAATCAAATCACGGTCGCGAACCGCCACGTTAGCACACTAAAGGAACTAGCCAACAATTCCGATATCTGCAGCGCATTCCCCGGCCAATCCTTCAATGCCATCCCCGCCCTGGATGCCCCGGATGACACTTTCGATCCGGATGCAGCCATCAAGGCACTCGACACCCTCAAGCCCAGACAAGCAGCCATCCTGGCCCTTCCAGACCAAATCCATTTCCCCATGGTCACCGAGGCGATCAAAAGAGACCAGCATGTACTGTGTGTAAAACCACTGGTACGAACTTTTGCTGAGGGACAGAAAATCAACGAGCTCGCCAAGTCACGGGGCCTTTTTGTTGGCATCGAGTACCACAAAAGATATGACCGACGTGCATTACTGGCTCGGAAGGAATACGAAACCAACAGCCTGGGAGAGTTCAAGTTAGGTGAAGCGAGACTGATTGAGCCATACTACTTCCGCAATACAAATTTCGGGAACTGGTTTGTGTGCGAAGAAACAGATCCCTTCACCTACGTGGGGTGCCACTACGTCGACCAGGTGTATTTCATTACCGGGCTAAAACCCTCTGCCGTATCCTTGACCGGCGTCAAGGGGACATTCCCCGGCGGTAATGAAGGGTACTTCTGGTCTAATGGACGCGTTATTTTCGAAAACGGCGCCGCCCTTTCCGTCAGTAATGGCTTGGGTTATCCCAATGCGGGACCGGGCGCTAACCAACAGGGAATCACGATGTACTTTGATGGCCCGGATCAGGGCTGCGTTCTTGAACATGACGACCAGAATCGAGGGGCAAGCTACAGTTTCACGACAAACAAGGGCCCTGGCGGTTCGGTCTACAATCACATCAATCCTGATTTCTTCAAGTACATTGCCTGGGACGGCAAGGGGTTTTTACCCACCGGCTATGGCTTTGATTCCGTCGCCGCGAATATCAATGCAATTCATCGGATCGAAAATCAAATAAGGGGCATGGAAGAAGGGCCGGCCAAAGCCAGACGCCTTGAACTCATCCAGCATATTGACCAACAGGGATTCATTGCCACACCGTCCAACTCTTACATCAATGAATTGGTTATCGAAGCGGCAAGACTTTCCATCCTCAATGACGGTACTTTTGTCGACATCCACTACGGTGATAATCCCAGAGTGGAAATGCGTACCCGGCTCCAATAGCCCCCTGGTCTTTTAGCTCACCATAGTGATCATGCTTGTAAATCTTGACCAACTTGATGCAGATATCATCGCACTACGCGAACAACTGGTTGAAATCACACGAGACCTTGTACGCATAAACACGGTTAACCCCTACAGCGGTGACCGCCAAACACCTTCGCACGGCGAAGTCGCCGGCCAGCGCTACATCGAGAACACACTCAAAAATCTTGGGGCCACAAGCATTGAGGTGTTTGAGCCCCGGGAAGGCATTTACGAACGCATGGGCGTCCGCGGCCCAAAGGAGCGAAGCTTCAAGGATCGACCCAACATACTTGGCCACTTTCAATTCCCACAGCCCGGACCGGCCTTTCTCATTAACAGCCACATGGATACCGTCGGGGTAGACGGCATGGTAATTGATCCATTTAGCGCAGAGCTCAAGGATGGGCGCATCCATGGCCGGGGCAGTGCCGACCAAAAGGGCTTATTAACCGCAGCCCTGATAGCAGTGGAAGCAATCCTCAAACAACGAGATCGTCTTTGCGGTGAATTAATTGTAATGAGCGTCGTTGACGAAGAATGCAATGGTGCCGGAGCCGGCACACTTGCGTGCGTTGAACAAGGCCTAAAGGCAGATGCAGGAATCCTCACGGATGGCTTCGACTACAAACTCTGCCACACATCCAAGGGCATGATCACTGCAGAGATTTTTGTTGCAGGCGAAAGCGGCCATTGCTCATCACCGGACAGTGCCGTCTCAGCCATTGACAATACGGTTGTCGTCAAGAAAGGTATTGATCGGTTTATTCAATCCCGAAAAGAACGGAACCCATCACTGGCAATCAACCTGGGCGTAATGCGTAGCGGCGTCCTGCCCTCGGTTGTACCCAACGATGGGTACCTTGCGCTGAATGCTGAATATTCCGTGCAGGAAGTAATGCGCAACGGCAAGCCACCATCAGGAGAACCCATACGAACGGAACTCGCCGCAGCAATCACCGAGCAGATTGACATCGAGAAACACCCGTGGCTCAAGGCACACCCACCCCGGGTAGAACTCCTGAAGGATTTCCCACCGGTCGAAGTCGATCCGGACCAAAAGATCGTCCGTGACGCCCTGCATGCGGCTCGGGCAATCCTGGGACCCGACGTAACCTACGATCAATTCATCCCGACCTGTGACGGCGGCCATCTTGTTCTCAAGGCCGGCATTCCCATGGTGTTTTTTGGAACTGCAGAACTTGCACAGTGCCACACCCCCCACGAGTCAGTCGCGGTTGATGACCTAATGTGTGCAGCACGTATCTACGGCCGATTGACGGCACTTCAAATGTCACAGATAGATTAACCACATCATATTGACGAAGCCCAGGGGCAGGCATAACATTATCCATGCAGGAAAGGATCGGAAGAAACACACGTCACCACGACATCCTGCACGTCATCTCATCAGACCGGACATGGCTTCCCATCAGCTTTCTACTTGTAACTTTGTTTTTTTATACTATCGGTCAAAGCTCATACGCCAACTTCGACAACGGCACACCTTATCCCTATACCGAACGTTATTCCCAATGGTCATCTCAACGCGCTTTTTCGGTGGGTGCTTATCACGATGGCACCGGCATGCTTACGCCAAAGATGGAGTTCAGGCGGTACAAGCAGGCCAACTTCACCCAATACATCGGGCTTTCACCACATCGCCACGCACCCGTTTACCAACACGTTGAAAACAAGGGACTTGATTGGCAAGCTGACCATAAGGACTGGGCGGACCTCGTGACTTTCCAAGAACAAACTGATATTGCAATGGCGATCGGCAACGGTCCCACAGCCATGCAGATCTACGATGAACCTGGGGATTCATCAATTCCAACCATCGTCGAACGAATAAACTGGGCCCGAACAACCTACCAGGAAAATCTTGCCGACACTGGGCGTCCCGAGCCCCTTCTTTATGCAAACCTGTCAATCCGGAAGATCGACGTCGACAACTACATTCAGCAGGTAAAACCGGATCTGATTTCGTGGACAGAATACCCACTGTTCCTGGATGGAAGCACCGACAGCGATTATTTTGCTCGCATGGCAATCGCCCGCAAGGCGTCCTTGCAACACAACCTTCCCATGTGGAATTTCCAACAGGCATTTAGTCGTTATGCTGCCGCGAACAATTACCTCTATCGCCTACCCTCGCGGACCGACACGCGATTCCAAGCCTTCAGTTTTCTGGGCCATGGTGGCCAAGGCCTCAAATACTTCATGTACCGCTCGGAAATGTTTCCCGAAACCATCTTGGACCCAATTACCGGCGCCCCCACCGAAGTGTATTACCACATCCAGGACGTAATTCCCGAGCTCAAAAACCTCGGACGTGCCCTGCCAGCCTTGCGACCAGTCGGCCAAGTCGGGTTTCTGGGTAATTCCCTGACGAAATATGACGACGTTCGAGAGTTTACCGGAAGAGGCTCCTTGCAGGCCGTTGACACGTCAAGACCGGCACAGGTTTCGTTTTTTGAGGATGTCAACGGCGACGAATATTTCATGATCGTTAATCTTGCCCATCGCGCCGATAATGACTTTGTCGGCGAGAACACGATTCGTCTTCGCTTCCCAGAAAATATTGCCCAGATCGAGCGGCTCAACCGCTTCACAGGACAGGTGGATCTTCTAAACACCAAGTTAGGTGTTGGGGAGCGATATCTCGATTTGATACTACTTGGCGGCAATGGCGATCTATTTAAATACAAGACCGCCAATGATTTTTCCCTGATCAATCATGCACCAACCGCAGATGCTGGCGGCCCCTATTTTTTCAGCGCACAAAGCAAATCTGTTCTTCTCAACGGCTCAGGCAGCTTCGATCCAGATCAGGAAATTAAAAAACACAAATGGCTTTTACCTGACGGATCCAGCAAAGTAAGCAAAACATTGCGATTAAGATTGGCCGATTCCGGCCTCACCAATTCCGACAGCACAAGCAAAATCACTCTCGAAGTTAACGACGTAGCCGGCAAATCCATGGATACCGTCCCGATCCTGTATTTCAACAGCACACCCAGTATCAACAATGTATCCCAAGACGTCTCCATCAACAGTATCGGATTGCCTGAATATCAATTCACTGTCGACATTTCTGACCTGGATACAGGTTCCAATACCGAGATTCCTGGTTTCGAGGAGTTGCTGTGGGAAGTAGATCGCGAGCCGGCAACATCAGCAGATCAGGTCGGCGACGGCATTACAGTCAATAACCATACCGCATCCACGGACACCGTTAGCTTGGCGACTTTGACTAATTACTTTGGGAGCTCCGGCCTCTACAATGCATTCGTCAACGTACGAGATCGCGGGGGACTCATTGACACCAAAGCCATCCAGATCATTGCCGCAATACCAGGAGATGCAAATCTCGATAACCGAATAGACTCCGCAGACCTAGGCATTCTCGGCGCCAACTACAATCTCCGCAACCGAAATTGGGCGCAAGCCGATTTCAACGATGATGGGTTGGTAGACGTTGCCGACCTGGGAATCCTAAGTGCCAATTGGTCCAGTTCATCACTATCTGATGCAGCACTAGTGAATGGAACTCCACCCCAGACAATACCAGAACCAACTTCTTTCACCTTGCTGGCTGCTTTAATTGCAACTCTATCACCACGCCGCCGTTATCACGGACGCAAAAGCTGTGCGTATATTTTCGCTTGACTTGTCTCCTGATCGAACAAAATATCCAGCCAGCATCTCAAATTGCCGGAGGCTTACTGGTAGCCAAGCAGGCCATCACGCGTCGCGCCGCTAACTGCCCCTGCCGAATACAATCCGGCAGTCCCACACCCTCAAACCCATTACCAACAATTTCCAACCCCGTATGTGTTTCGGCCCGGCGGCTAATCTCCGCGACCGCTTTTCGATGATCAACACGATACTGGGGCATTGCCTGATCATATCGGTGAACCATCGAGAAAAGTGGCGGACCGCTAATCCCCAAAAGCCCCGCAACATCTTTGTGCGCCAATGCGGCCAGGCGACTGTCATCCAGTTCCAGAAGGCCCACTTGAAGCACGCCACCCAAGAACACACGTAGCAACACATGTCCCCTGGGAGCTCGACCTTCAAATTTCACGCTGCTAAAAGAACCGGCAAGAATGCCCATGTTTTCCTTACGCGGAACAACAAACCCAAATGCGTCCAATGGATGTGAAATATTGTCACAGCGATACCCAAGATTTACAACCACCGAAGATGCGTAGCGGATCTTCACTAATTCACCTGCAAGGCCATGATCGAATGGTTCCACAAGTTGGGCAGCAAGGTGGCTGGGGCCACAAACTACAACCGCATCCGCATCGATCTTCTGATCCCGGTTGTACGCCACCGACCAGGCACACGAACGCCCCGCAGGCACCGGACGAGGATGAATAGCCTGAACCCGACAGCCCAGCCGTAGTGACTGACGGGGGATTTGACCTACAATCTGAGTCACTAACGTTTCCATGCCCCCATGCAGTGCCATAAAAAGGCTGTATCTTGCTCCACTCTGCCCAGAAGTACTGCGGCGCCGACCCGATTTGGCCAACCCCCTTGTAACACTGCCATGGCGGGCCTCCATTTCCAGAAACCGCGGAAATGTTGACCCCAAGCTCAATACGTCCGTATCTGCGGTGTAGATTCCTCCAACCAGCGGCTGTACCAGGCGATCCAACATTTCATGACCAAAACGCCGTACGACGAATGACCCAACCGACTCATCCTGGCCATCTGATTTGGCCCGAATAAAAGGTTCTGCCGCAATACGAAGTTTGCCACGCAAAGAAAATAATGGCGAAGACAGAATCGAGCGCAAGCGGGTTGGCCCCATCAGAACGAATCCCGCGGGAACCGGTATGAGCTTGTGATTGCGAACCACCAAAGCACGACGACACGTTGACCTGGTTGCCTGTAGCTGATCCCCCAGGGAAATCTGCTGACACAGATCCATCGCTCCGGTCTTATCGGTAATGAAACTGTCGGGACCGGCCTCGATCAAGAAACCATCCCGATGAATCGTCTGGATTACACCCCCAAAACGATCGGAGCTCTCTAGTAGAACCAGTTCAACCGGCTCACGGCAACATTCCTCAAGAATCTGCCAAGCAGCCGCCAATCCAGTAATCCCCCCCCCAACAATAACCACACGCCGTCTTAATTGTTCACCCATCTGACAAAATCCAAGAAACGATGCCAAGTAGATGAATTCCACACCTGCCTTCGTTTCAACCAGCTCATAATTCCATATTCATCTTCACCGCGTCTTGAGCTGCCCAAGAGATGGACAACAATCCAGGACACATACATCCGGGGCCGGTCCAAGCAAGCCCAGCACACCACGATGTGAATCTTCGTCCGTACGTTCAAGCACAAGTTGGCGAATCATTTCAACAAATCCAGGGTGCGTCCCCACCGTCGCCGCACGTATCACCTTAACCCCCAACTCCTCACCAACCTGATGTGCCTCAACGCCAAGATCATAAATAACTTCCATGTTGTCCGAGAGAAACCCAATAGGTACCAGTACAAATTCCACGGCCCCAGATCGGCTCAACTGCGTGATCTGCTCACATACGTCGGGCCCCAACCAGGGCTGGCTCGGCGAACCGCTTCGACTCTGGTAAACCAGTTCCCAATGAGCCAGTGAAGCAAGATCCGCCACAAGGCGGCATGATTCATTGAGTTGAAGTTCATAATTACATGCCTGAGCCATGGCCAGCGGAAGACTATGCGCCGTGAATAGAATGCGTGCTGATCGCCGCCGGTCCGATGGAATCACAGACAATGCCGCCTGCACGGATTGAGCCATGGGTCCGACAAACCCAGGGTGGTTGTAAAACACCCGCAACTTCTCCAGCGCGGGAGCCTTATCACCATAAAGCGCCCGGGCAGATTCCAAATCTTCAAGGTACTGACGACAACTTGAATATGAACTGAATCCGGAGGTCACGAATACCAGCGCACGCTTGACCCCATCTTCAATCATGGTGCCCAACGTATCACTGACAAATGGATGCCAGTTTCGATTGCCAAAATAGACTGGAAGATCGGGTCCCTTTTCCTGAAACAATTCCTCGAGAGCGGCGACCAATGCCCTGTTTTGTCCATTGATGGGACTCACCCCATCAAACATTTCGTAGTGCTTTGCCACCACCTGCAGACGTCTTTCCGGAACACCCCGACCGCGTGTAACGTTACGAAGAAATGGCATGACATCTGCCATCTGTTCTGGCCCACCAAAGGACAACACAAGCAAGGCATCGTAATGATTCAAGATAACATCATTTCATCACACTTCAGTTTACTGACTGTTCATGGACGAAGTCGACCAATTCAGACACATGTTGAGGTGGTGTTTGGGGAAGCACCCCATGACCAAGATTAAAGATATGCCCCCTTCGACCGCCCACCTTGTCCAAGATCTCTTTAACCTGCTTGCGAATAACACCAGGCGAGGTCAGAAGCACACAGGGATCAAGATTACCCATGATTGCCATCTCATCGCCA
>PBAS01000026.1 GCA_002716625.1 Phycisphaeraceae bacterium
ACTTTGTCATCATAGCTGCCGTGAATAAACCCAAACCAGTAGCCCCTGAGATATTGCCGTTCCGAAATTCCACTGCTGTCCTTGATGATGGCCGTGAACTAAACCAACGCATGCAGCGTGATGGTTATCTATTCATCCAAGGACTCCTGCCCCCACAAGTTCTCGAAAGTCTCCGTCAGCAGGTGCTAACTATCGAACGTGATGCCGGATGGGTAAAGGATGACACACCGTTACGGGATGCCGTTGCTGATCTCAATGGTTTTTGTGTTGAGCCTGAACCGGCCTACAACAACGTCTATTACAACCTGTACAAGCTTGCCGATTTCCATGCGTTGCAACACCGACCGGAGTTAAAGAACTTGTTTGAACGCATGCTCGGTGAACCAGTCTTGGCCCACCCACGCATTATCATGCGAACAATTTTCCCGCAACGCGAAGCATATACCACCCCACCTCATCAAGACTTCATTCCTATCCAAGGCACCCCCGACACCTTTACCACGTGGATCCCACTTGGCGATCTGCCACCCATCATGGGTGGGCTTCAACTTGCTGAAGGATCGCATGCCCATGGCGTCTACGAATTTGAACCCTCCCTCGGCGCCGGCGCCATGGAGGTCACCGACCCCCTAAAGGGTCGATGGAGAAACAGTCCGTTTAAGCAAGGTGATGTATTGATCTTCCATAGCATGACCGTTCACCAAGGGGTGCCCTGCCAAGGCACATCACTTCGAATTTCTGTGGACGCTCGGTATCAGAAGATCAGCGATCCGATCGCACCGGACAGCCTTGAACCACATAACAAACCGGTAACATGGAAAGAAGTTTATGCCGATTGGCGCATGGATGACCAGCAATACTACTGGCACCAGTGGAACCTGCAGATTAAGGATTTCGATAACAGTTACTATGAAGAACGCGACCGCAAGGCCATCCAGCTTGCCAAGCAAGGTGACATTCGGGCTCGTTCAACGCTACAGCGAATCATCGCAAGGGACAGCGATCCTGCCAAGCAGCAGCAGGCCCGGGGATTACTCACAGCACTGGAAACAAGACGTTGAACTTAATTCAAACGTCAATTACCCACGCGTAAGCGATGCCATTTCTCTTGAAAACCCGGCCGGTCAAAAACCTCTGGATTCACCGCTCCCTTGGAAGGCCGACGCCCAAGCGATAGATCCAATATCGCTTGACCCGCCGCATTACCCATATCTCGCATTAATTCGTCTGTCACCCCGATGGCATGAGGTGCCAGCAGTACGTTTTCTAGGTCACTGAAAATCGGTGGCTGGGTAAACGGCTCATCTACAAATGTATCGATCGCTGCACCGGCAATCTGATTCGACTTCAGTGCGTCGTACAAGGCCTGCTCATCGACAATGCCACCACGGGCGGTGTTGATTAAGTATGCATGCGGCTGCATCAGTTCAAGTTGGCTGCTACCAATCAGACCACGGGTCTGATCTGACAGTGGACAGTGAACCGAAACAAAATCAGCCCGTTTCATCAACTCGTCCAGTTCGACCAGTTCAACACCCAATTCCTGGGCGACCAGTGGATCGAGAAAGGGATCAAACGCAATTGGCTTGTTCATTTTAAAGGTGCCCAGCAGGCGGATCAGTTCACGGGCGATCCCGCCCAATCCAACCGTACCTAGCGTACGGTCTCGTAGTTCCTTGCCGATGTAGTTAAAACTTTCAGACCATTGACCATTGCGGCTGAGGCGATCCTTGGCCAGCACATGATGCCCCAAGGCAATCATCCACCCCACCGTAGCTTCGGCTATTGGCCGATCGACTGCACCCACCGCAATAAACACTGCCACATCGGCTTGCGTGCAAGCATCGACATCAACCTTGTCATAGCCAACACCCAAACGACTGACGACCAACAGGTCATTGGGGGTGGCAAGCGTTTGCTTATCCACCCATGGACTCCATACCAGGATGCCTTGAGTATCTTGAATTTGCTCAGCACTGATATGGGGCAGATGTTCTTCAAATGTAAAGCACTCAATATGCGTGCATGAATCAAATACGGTCAGCGCCTGGTCCCTACCCTTCATGCGACCATCGTCCTGAAAAACATCCGCAGTTCGTGCTACTCGAAACTGGTTTGGATTAGCCATGGTTAGACCCTCAATACATCAAGGAACTTGATCTCATCATTCTTCCACGAAATCTGTAGGAATAAGGTCGCCGAATCCGCTCTGACGCAACAGATCCATGAACTGCCCCGTAAATACAAAGTTGCGATCCGGAAACTCCAAGCCCGCCATGTTTTGATCAACATGACTAAATAGAAGATCAATCTCAGCCATTGGCTTGCGGCTCCCATTTTCCGGATCAATCAGTTGTACGGTTCCATGGGTTGAAGCACCTTGCCGATCAAGCCTTTCAATGGTGGCATCAAAATGCAAGCTGAATCCCGGTCGTGCCGCTTCAAAAAAGGAGGCTTTGGAAATCTTGGCCAGAATAACCTTCTCCGTAAAGTCGTTAGATGCACCGACTAGGATGCCCGCTGCCTGTGCCATACCCTCAATGACCAACGTATTGGGCATCACCGGAAACGCAGGGCGGCACTCCGTTGCCGGCAAATGGTCACGCAACAACTCCTCAGCAAGCGAAATATTCTTGATCGCTACGCATCGATGTTGCTTTTCTAATACCAGAATGCGATCGATCCAAATCCAGCGCATCGTTCAGAAAACATGCTGTCCGATCCGGACATTTGCTTGCTATGATTCAAGCTTCGTTTGTACGAACTTGACAACCGTGTCCACAGTAAAAATATCAGAAAACTCGTCGACATTTCGACTTTCATCAAAAGCATCAAGATCCGCGTGTGGCAGACGTTCACGTAACTCTTGCATTCCGTGGTCCGTCACTTTCTCATCCTGAACGTATTTTGGATCGTTCAGAACATTGTCTGGAATCATTTCCCCCTGATCGATCTTGATCCCAAAAGCCTTTTCCAACCGAAAAACAATATCCAAGAAATCAATCGATTCGGCACCCAAATCAGTTGCCAATTTGGCTTCCGGAACGACCTCGTCATCGTCTACCCCCAGAGCGTCAACGAGAACCTCTTGAACTTTGCTGAACACTTCCTCTTGGGTGATTGTCATGATACGAAATACTCCGTGTCGAACGACACCTAGTCACGTTGCATGGTAGTTCTTACGATTAATCATAATCACGCTGCCACCAGTGGCTTGAGAACAAATCGCCCTCCCAGGGCAACCTCGCCGCCCACGGTACCGCGTCCGTCTAGATCCCAACCCATGTCAGTCTGCTTGCGAACCTTTACCTCAATCCTGAGAGTCTGCCCCGGCCGAACCATTTGGCCGTATCGGATATTGCGTGCCTCACATAAAACTAATGGCTGACCGTTGGCCGATCCATCGAGCAATAACCGTCCAGCCTGAACCAAGGCCTCAAGCATGAGAACGCCTGGGAAGACAGCAAAGCCGGGAAAATGATCTGCCAGATATTCCTCTGCCCTGCTGAGACATTTAACCCCAACCAATCGGTTGTCCTCACGCTCCAGCACCCGATCTATTAGCTCAAAACGCAACGTCGTCACCCTTAACAAGCCACCAAAACGCGGCAGCGTCTCGGAGTGTAGGCGGTGCCTTAGACCGATGCAATTCGCACAAGGCCAAAGCCCAATAACCCATGGAGCCTAAACTCACCACGCAGGAACGAGAACTCGCGCTCGCTTCAATCCATTATTCGCAATCAACTATGGCTGCGAGTTAAATACGAGGCTATCCAGCACGCCTTTATGGCTCTTCAAATAGGCCGCCACTAGGGAAGCGTAACTTTCCTGGATGAATGGACGATCATCCAGAACCAGCTGGCGGCGGACATCGTATACCCGAGATTCACTAGGACCCTCAATTTCCACAAAGTCACCGAGTTGTGGCAGGGAGTCAATTTCCACCAAGCAGTCTTCCAAACACCAACGGTGACGACGTTTTTCGAACATCAGATGTTGCTGATAGCCAAGACCCCCAAGCAATTGTACAGCATGATTGCAATTGGTAACCTGCACCTGCACTTCATGGCGCATTTTAAGTTCGGCTGACAGCCGCGGTCCCTTATGCGTGATGACCGAAACCGAATCATTGCTGTCTGCATATTGCTCGGTTCGAACCCGCAACCCTTCACCGTTTTTGTAAAGCGCAAGTTCCGGCGTATCGAAATAGCGGTTCGTTTCATCTATCACTAATGAACGCCGGCCACCGGACTCTACAAGGCAAGACTCAAGCCTTGGGCGATCAAGTAACCGCATCTTGGCTTCAATTTCGAGACCCATCGAAACCATCCACAATAAAATGACGCCCGGAACCACCAGGCGGCGCGACCTCAATTGAACAACTTGATACGAAGAGACACCAGATGCCGTGCATCATGGATCGCAGTTCTCTTGGACACCGATTGCGCGTACCGATCGGCATGAAAATTGAATGTCGCCGGCGAACACATTAGCGTCAATGGTGACGGCAGGGATTCATGCCAGGTGATGCGTACTAGAACCCATTGCTCAGCCAAGCTGAGCGACATTGACCTCGCAACCCGATGAAAAACCAGCAACACCGGTAGGTCATACCGCTGATGCTCAATGGTGCGCCACAACCAGAGTCCACCCAATAGCAACACCATGACACCCAGCGCTAGGCATAACCCATGAAGGGGGATAATATGGCCCCCACGCGCCCCCCAATGATCAACAATATCCGATAATCGCCAGGGCTCTGATCGCAACAGCAACAGGGTTCCACTCATCGGTAGGCCTCAATTCTTTACAAAAGACTTTCGTTGGCGAAATGCTGGACCAGACGCCTGCATTGTTTTAATGAGATGTTGAACCACTCGGCCAGCACGTTTTTTGACCCAAGGATCTCGATCCGTGATGGACATTTCAGCGACTGTTCCTGCCGAACTGATCAAACCCAATGATTCGACAAGCCAAAGAGCACTGATTCGATGTTTTGCCCGGTGGTCTTGAAGCATTTCCCCAAGAGCGGACACCGCCTCGCCGGTCCGCCATTGTAATAGTGCCCTGATCGCATTAGCACGAACCCGATTAGACTCAGACTTGGCCATACGAATCAACTGTGGGCTGCAATCCGCCTTACCCTGTTCACTCAATGCCTCAACGGCATTGGCACGCACACGCGGATTACCATGGGACAATGCTTTGGTAAGTGCCTTGATGCTGCCCATAGAAGATGATGATCCCAGTGTACGAACCGCGGCAGAAGTAATACGCGGATCTTGATCCTTCACCATCAAGCCAAGGGTCTTTTCAAAGAAATCGCCCTGGTTAAGAGCGTTAATCATGACCATTGCCCGCAACCGTTCACCACGATCAGAATTCACAAGTTTGCGGCCCAACGCCTGATGAAAAGTTGGATCGATCTTAATAAGCGCACGGCCGGCATAAAGTTGCTGCTCCCGATTTAACTTCGACCAGGCAAGCCAAAGCTTTTCAAACCCCCAAGTGGCAAGCTGATCTACGGCCAGTCGCTGTAAGGCTGCGTGCTGACTATTGACCAACTGTAACAAGACCACCGATACCCCAGACCATCGACAACAAAGTAGATGTCGCAGAGCAATGCGAGCCAGTCTCACATCTTTATCAAGACAAAACTGACTGATCGCTTGGTTTGCAGACTCTAAATCCTTACCCCTGATCCGCATTAATTCACGCAACGCAATTAATCGGGCCAGACGGCTTGGCAGTTGAGTCAATCGAGAAAGTTGCTGGATCTTATGTGTACAACCCAATGGCAGTGCCGCAATCCATCGTGCCAGACCACACCCATGATCGGATGGCCATTGAGCCAACTCGGATGGAACCAGACGATCTGCAGTTCGAAGCTTTGAAAGCTTCACGACCACCCGATGATCGATAAGAAAATGAGCGTTCAAAAGCAGATCTGACAGGTGGCCCTTGGATACGGCCCGACGAATACCAACCAATACATGCTGCGACAGCAATGGGTAGATTACCCATGTAAACATCGCTTGGCGTAACTGCGGCCAATGAGCCCGCTGAAGTTGAACCCGAAGCTGATCCAAAACCACGTTATGCCTGTGCCCTGATGGGCCAAGCCACTGTTGCATCGGACATGGCGAGAGAACAGCCATCGCCAGCAAAACGCTGTCCTGCCCGTGACTGGCATAACAACTCGCCGCCTGTTCCATCGCGTTGCGCACATAGCCCACCGTGGCCGGATCACACCTGTATCCGGGTTCAACACACGACTGGGCTAACTGAAGCAAACATGTGGCCGCATCAATCCGCAACTGCGGCTCAAGGCCATGCACCAACTGGTCAAGCACAAGGTAAGCCAAGCGGCCAGCCCGGGCTCGCCGTATGATTTCAACCACATTGGCCGGCCCCCGGCCATCATGCATCTGAACTGCCTGGCGCATGGGGGCGTATAGTTCCGTGACAGATCTGATCAACTCCTCTTGGAGTTCATCGGGCAACTGGTCAAAAGATATAACGAGCAAGATCAGGCTGGGTGGATCACCACGCTTAAGAACTAGGCGGGCAATGTGCCGCACAGAAACCAAATCCGCCGTCGGCAAAGCCGCAGTCAGGGCTCGGTCCACTGAAGTGGACGCGATGCCGGCCAGATGAGTCAAAATCTGTGGATGAGATGTTAATGACACCACGCATTGTTATCGGTAACTCAACTTATGAAAGTAGAAAAGGAAAACAAATCGTAAAAACTCACCTTTTAGGGCTTTGAAATCTAGCAATCCATGGTATAATGCGAAGCTCTCGATCTTGGGAAAGAAAACGTAATCCATAACCCTCGGGATAAATAATCCATGACAGTCAGCCATAAATCTTCTTCCACAAAGTCTTGCCGATTAATGGTCTACAAGCGTGCTTTACACCCTGAGCTATTCAAACTTGAGGGGCGTAATCTGCAGCGACATGGTGATTATGAGGGAGAAATGTGGATCTGCCGTGCTGGCCATGTGGTCCGTTTTCAGACTGAGGGACATGTCATAACCGAAGCTGTCGTAGAAGATGGTGACCACTTGCCAGAACATGGCTTGATCAGTGCATTGCCCTGTCTAGGTGAGAAAGAATACGCGCACCCCCGCAACGACCAAAACAAAATAGGTTTCGTCACCACAATCCAAACAGAGTTTCTGACGGAAAATCTTTACATGGCAACGTATCGTGAAATGATGGACTTTGCCACCGAAAATAATTCGCTTTTTCACACATGGACCGATAACGAGGGGACCAACTGCCTCTCACTGCTTGACGTGCAGACGTTCAAGAGTGAATTGCACGTTCAAAGTTACCACCTCTCAGGAATCGGTGGTCTTGTTCTGCGTACCCAATCGATCTTCGAGGCTTGCTAGTCCAATCTATTACTGCGGATTCAAGACCATATAATAACGTACCGACCATCAGGCAAATTCATGTCTAAACTGAGTCGCACTGGTACCATCGAGCGACTGGAATCAGCGGGAATCATTGCGATCTTCCGGACTGATGACGCTGGCCAGTTCGTTGATGTATGCCGTGCAATGCGTGACGGTGGGGTATTCGCTTGCGAAGTCACCATGACCACGCCGGGTGCCCTGGAGATTCTTAGCCAGGCAGTCGACAAGCTTGGCGATGATCATCTGGTGGGGGTTGGCAGCGTCCTAGATGCAGAAACCGCCCGTGCAGCAATTCTTGCCGGTGCGCAATTCATTGTCTCGCCTACCTACTGTGCCAAAGTCGTGGAAATGGCACACCGATACGGCCTGCCGGCCATTCCCGGCGCCGTAACACCAACTGAAATACTCACTGCTTGGCAAAATGGTGCGGATATTGTCAAGATTTTCCCCGCCAGCCAGTTAGGCCCCCGCTATCTAAAGGAAATACTGGCACCGATGCCCCAACTACACCTCATGCCGACCGGCGGAGTCAATGTTGATAATGCATCTGACTGGCTGGATGCTGGAGCAACATGCCTGGGACTGGGAACAGCCCTGGTTCGTAAGGATTTGGTACTCCAAGGAGACTGGAAGGCCCTCACCCAGCTCGCTAAACAGCTCGTTGATCGAGTAAGACAGGCTCGAGCACAGTAACCAAATACCCGCCCAAATCGGACGTCACACAGGCCAAATAGCCTCGGGTAGGTAGAATGATGGCCGCATAGGGTGACCGGTCATACGCCGAATTGACCCGCGAGGAGATTCATAGATGACAACGACGGCAAAGCTCCCGGATCTATCGAAGGAAGAAATCCAACGTTACAGCCGACACCTGATCCTGCCTGAGGTAACGCTGACAGGACAGAAAAAGCTGAAAGCAGCAAGTCTCCTGATGATCGGAACCGGCGGCTTGGGTGCACCGGTATCGATGTATCTAGCCGCAGCGGGTATCGGGCGAATTGGCTTGGTCGACTTCGATCGGGTGGAGTTCACAAATCTGCAACGCCAAATTATTTTTTCCACCCAGGATGTCGGGCAAGACAAACTTACCGCCGCCAAGGCTCGGCTGGAAGGGGCTAACCCTCACATCAAAATTGAGACCCACCAAGTCCATCTGAGTTCTGAAAATGCTCTTGATATTATTGGTGACTACGACATTGTGATCGACGGGACAGACAACTTCCCAACACGATACTGCGTCAATGATGCGTGCGTAATACTTAGAAAACCCAATGTATATGGGTCCATCTTTCGGTTTGAAGGGCAGGCCACACTTTTTGACCCACGCGTCAAGGGACCATGCTACCGTTGTCTTTATCCAGACCCACCGCCACCTGGAATGGTCCCATCATGTGCTGAAGGTGGCGTGCTTGGAATTCTCCCAGGCATTATTGGCACAATCCAAGCAGCCGAAGCGATCAAACTTATTCTTGGTCAGGGCAAAAACCTGGTTGGCCGACTCCTACGCTTCGATGCCTTGGCGATGAGTTTCAAAGAGTTCCGACTCCGACGCGATCCCAATTGTCCGGTGTGTGGGGACAATCCATCCATCACCGAGTTAATTGACTACGAGCAGTTCTGTGGCATCCGCGGTGAAGAATCCACCACCATTATCCGGGACGGTCAGGATATTCCAGCCATTAACGTTCAAGAACTCAAAGCTGCAATTGATGCCGAGGAGGATTTTGAACTTATTGACGTCCGCGAACCACACGAACACCAGATCTGCAATATCCGGTCAGCCAGTTTGATCCCACTAGGTCAGATCGCAGGACAATTGGCCCAGTTTGATCCAAACAAACGATACGTGGTCCACTGCAAACTTGGCGGCCGCAGTGCCCAAGCCGTTGAACTCATGCGACAGGCAGGACTTGATGCAATAAATGTCTCAGGCGGAATCACCGCTTGGGCTAAGGAAGTCGACCAGGCAATGCCAACATATTAACGTATACCACCCGTGGTCATACGCTACGCATCATCCTCTAGCGTGCGTAACCCCAGTCCAAAATCAGCAAGCTTCTGCTTGATCTCAAACAGGCTGGTCATCCCGAAATTCTTAACCCCCATCAATTCCGCCTCTGTTCGCATACAGAGATCCCCAATGGATGAAATATTCAGTAGGGCCAGAGCTTTTCGTGCCCGCACGGACAGTTGTAATTCTGCTACCGATCGCCCCAATGATGCAGTATCTGATCCGGCTTCACTTTGCGTCTGATCATATACTGCCTGTTGTGTTGCGGAATATTGCTGCTGCTCAACCGCCTGCCCCATACGCAGACCGCGTTGAGCCAGCATTGATCTGACCTCATCCAAACCACTTTCACCGATATTCTTATAGCTTCTCAGATCTGCTTCCGTAACCCTTAACAGGTCACCCAGTGTTCGTAGCGCCATCTTGCGAAGTGCATTACGTGTTCGAACGCTCAAGTCAAAGTCTGTCACCGGGGTATCCAGTATCGCATGCTGCTGATCCACCAACTTTTCGGTTTCGTCGGCAATCATCATCTCTTTGCTGCCACGAATATCTTTCATGAAAAGGCGTGCCCGCGGGTGATTGGGGTCCGTTGCAAGCACTTGGGCCATGCATCTCTCAGCCTTGGTGTACTGGCCGCGATCTTCATACACCACAGCAAGATTCATCAGTGCGTTGAGAGGGGGATTAGGCTGCTGGACCGACTGTTCATATAAATGCAATGCTTCGTCTTCCTCGCCAACCAAGTCGAGGTTGTAGGCCAGGTGAAAACAGTTCTCCACATCGTCCGGGTCCGCAGCAAACGCGGCCTCGTAAGCCTCAATAGCAGCCAGTCGATCTCCGTCCACCTCAGCCTGCTGGCCAGCATCAAAATATCGTTTGGCAGTTTCCGTATCCTTAATCTCTTGCTTGTCCATCACCACGGTGCCAGGAATTTGACTCATTGCGAGTAACCTCTCCAATCACTGTACTTATGTAGAAGAAACATGCTATAGAAGTCGCCAAGGATAGCGCGTTGGACCTTGGGATGCAAATATCAACCGACAGTTTACCGCCTAATCGCAAAGACATGAGAACCCGAGCCACCAAACTCGCCCGTCGCCGGATGATGCTGTACCTGCCGCTGAGAGATGTACTGACTCATGTGGTCGCAGAGGTGGCATATGAAAGCATCAACTTGCTGACAGGCCCCTTCGACAACCACATGAACTCGCCCATCGGAAAGATTCTCCACAAAACCCGACACCTCATACCCAATGGCGATTCGTGCCGTGTTATAACGAAATCCAACCCCCTGCACCCGACCGGAGAAATAAATTGCACGACGCACCATTTTTCCACCCGGCCAGCGTCACGCCCCCGCACAGCCCTGACCACCTTTGATGTGTGGCTTGGATTTGATGATATCACCAAACCCTATTGCAGGCCGGCCATCTCCTCCTCTGGAATATCAAAGTTGGCGTGCACCTTCTGGACATCTTCATGATCATCCAAAGCCTCAAGCAGGTCGATCACCTTTCGCGCCACATCCCCACCGCATCGTATCGTGTTGCCGGGGATCTGAGCAATTTGACCTGATTCAATGCCCCACCCAGCTTGCTCCAATGATTGTTTCACTGTAATAAAATCCGTTGGTGATGAGAGGATCCGCCACGAATCACCATCGTCAATCACATCCTCTGCACCGGCTTCAAGTGCGGTATCCATAACCTTGTCTTCACTGGCCCCTCCTTTGGCAATAAACACTTGCCCCTTGGGTTCAAACAGGTAGGACACACAGCCCGTAGCACCGAGATTACCACCCCCTTTTTCAAATATCTTTCGCAGTTCACCAGCTGTGCGGTTACGGTTGTTGGTCAAAATTTCCAACATGACCGCCACGCCTTGCGGACCATACCCTTCATAGACGGCGCTTTCGTAAGACTCGCCCTCCAGTTCACCACTGCCCTTCTTGATCGCATTGGCGATTGTATCCTTGGGCATATTGACAGCCTTAGCTTCCTCCACGGCATATCTCAAGGTGAGATTACTTGCCGGATCAGGGCCGCCGTTCTTGGCAGCAACAATGATCGCTCGCGCACACTTACTCCATTGCGATCCACGCTTAGCGTCCTGCCTTGCCTTGCGATGCTTGATATTTGCCCATTTACTATGGCCTGCCATGACATACCACTCCAAGAATAAACCGTTTATACACCCCGATCTTCCCACGCATCCGCCGGTCAATCCGCTACGGCATTGTATTCAACTGAATAGTTCGGGCTTTCCTTGGTTATAGTGATATCATGAGGATGTGATTCAGCAACTGATGCACCACTGACGCGGACAAACCGGCCATCGCGTTGAAGTGATTGGATATCTGGTGTTCCACAATAACCCATACCCGCACGCAGACCACCGATTAGTTGATACACAAACTCCCCCAGAGCCCCGCGGTACGGAACTCTTCCTTCCACACCCTCAGGGCCAAGTTTGGCCGCCGCCACACCCTGCTGACTATACCGGTCCGCCGAACCGACCATCATTGCACCGTGCGACCCCATTCCACGGTACGCCTTGTACCGCCGCCCCATATGAATCACGATCTCCCCGGGCGATTCATCTAAACCGGCAAGCAATGATCCGACCATCACCACCGACGCCCCCGCGGCCAATGCTTTGGTAATGTCACCGCTATGGCGAATTCCGCCATCGCAAATCACGGGAATCTGATGTTCGTCCGCCACCTTGCATGCTTCGGTAACTGCTGTAATTTGCGGCACGCCCACACCCGTCACCACACGAGTCGTGCAGATTGAACCTGGCCCAATACCCACCTTGATCCCGTCAGCACCGTCATGAATCAGATCCGCGGCCCCAGCGCGTGTTGCCACATTCCCAGCAATCACATCGATATTGAAAGTAGCTTTGATCCGCCCAACTGTTTCAATTACGTTGGTACTGTGGCCATGTGCGCTATCAACAATGATCACATCTACCTCTGCATCGATCAATGCTGCAACTCGGTCATACTGGTGGACACCCACCGCCGCGCCGACACGAAGACGCCCGCGGTCGTCACGACAGGCTCGTGGAAACTGTCGCATCTTGGCGATATCACGCATCGTGATAAGCCCCGTTAAATTCATCTGCCCATCAACCAGTAGCAGTTTCTCCACTTTGTTCTCGTTAAGAATTGACTCGGCCTGCTGCAGCGTTGTCTCCGGGGGTGCGACCACCAACCGGTCACGCGTCATTACCCGGCCGACATGCTGATGATCGTTATCAAGGAACATCAGGTCGCGCCTAGTGATAATGCCAACAACCCGGCCTCCCGTTTCACCACTTTCTGTGACAGGCACTCCCGAAATATTCTGCTCTGCCATTGCGGTGCGTGCTTCACTGACGAGCTCATCAGGCCCCAGTGTGATCGGATCCGTGATGACACCATTCGCTGATCGCTTAACTTTCACAACTTCTCGAACTTGTTGTTCGATATTCAAATTTTTATGAATGACCCCAAGCCCCCCCTCTTGGGCTAAGGCGATGGCCAGTGCCGCTTCCGTGACCGTGTCCATCGGCGCTGAAATCAGGGGAATATTGAGTTGGATCCCAGATGTAAGCCGGGTCGCAAGATCGACCTGAGAGGGCACCAAGTCGCTGCGGGCAGGCACGAGAAGCACGTCGTCAAAGGTAATCCCGTCACCAGCCAGTTTTGCTTCCATGGTGAACTGATAACAGGGTAGCCCCCCGCCGTCAAGTTGAAGCAGGATATTTGCGACTTCACCGGAACCCCTCCACGGATCATCACAACCCGAGAAATCAGGGATTTAGGTCTTGGCCAAACATGAGGTCACCCCCAAAAAAAAGCCGGGTATCCTTTCGGATACCCGGCGAGAAATCTTACTTCAATTGGACTGACCTCAGGTCTTGGGCTTGTCCAAATCTGGATCCAAAACATCATCCGCTTCGTCACCAGCACCATTGTGGACTAGCAACGCATCGGAACCTTCAGGATTGATGTCATTCCCATCGTCATAGGGTTCGGCAAGGAACAGATCGTCTTTGCTGGAAGTCACAGTTCCGTACCGCGTGGTGGGATTTGCTGACCGCTCAAAAACAGCATGGCCGTCATTATAGACCACAGCACCTTCCCACTTCTCATCATTATGGTAGCTATCGTAGGTCTTACGATCAGATGCCTTGGAACCGGGTGTACCGTCGATAATACGGTCGCAAGCAACGATCGCCTGAGAGTTGATGGTTGCACGCCATTCGCCCAACCGGATACTGGCGTTACCTTCACCAGGAGCCGGCTTTAAAGCTAACAACGAGTGGGAGTAGTTGCTGCTTGAAAAATCCTCATCGTCATCAGGATCCTTTCCCGTCAGATCGTACTCAATGATTGAACCATTGGTCTCAGCTGGGCTGATCAGGAAGTCCGGTGTGAAGAAGTTGGCATCAATAAGGATTGCATAGCGGGATTCCACTTTTGCACTCTCGTCGCCGCCATCATCACCCGTGTAAGGAATATTTTCGCCGTTTACGGGGTCGTTATCGAAGAAACCCTTGGTTCCATCCATACCTGGGTAACGTTCTTTGTTACCACGGGCGAACATCACCATGGGGTTCTGGATACCTTTAAGCCGCGTGGAGTTCTCCATTCGCACGGCGTTACGACGGGCTGCACCAAGAGCTGGCAGCAGAATACCAATCAACAATGCGATAATCGAGATTACAACCAGCAACTCGATCAGAGTAAAAGCCTTTTTCCTTTGCATGACGATTCGCTCCTCTTAAAGTAAAAATCTTTAATCACTAATCACTGCGCGACCATGAACCACTTCTAGCCAAACCATTGCGCTACCTGATACCAGGCAACGTACCGGGACGGATATTTATAAATAATGGCTGGGGTTGAATGATTCTTTCTGTATAACCATGCGCATGTTTGAGAGCGAAACACTCGCCCTCTGCGATCAAATCGATGCCATCAAGTACCCGATTACGACCGTTGGCCACCAGCCAGTTCCCAAGCCAGCGACACAGCATTCTTAACTTAAAAATTCATTCCAAGTCTTAAGCCGAACCAGTAATTATAGCTGATGTTTCGGCCAGAATCCTGCTGCGCATGGTACTCCAAACCGACTCTACGTCAAGCCACCATCCTCGGGAAATGGACCCGGGAAGTGACTTGTGATTACCGCTCTGGGCTCCTCAGACCTCACCCAATATCCAGCCAGAAAAAACGCGTTGGACACAAATGACTTATTTACAACACCTTACATCCATATCGGCGGCGGCGCCTTCTCCAGAACCAGCAGGTTGACGGCCTAAACACCTCTGCCAAACCAAGATGATAGAGTTCATGGGAGGGCAATACGGATAACGCTGTTAATATAGGCGGCATGGACCAGTACCACCCCCAGCCCAAGCGGCCCAGGCGGCTGCGACGTGGCGTAACGCTACGTGATGCGGTCGCCGATATATCCATCAAGCGCGACGATCTGATCCTACCACTATTTGTGACTGACAAAGACGACCCCCAACCGGTCGAATCCATGCCTGGCGTCAGCCAGTTACCGGTCAAGACCGCGATCCAGTCCATCGGTGAATTAACCGATGTCGGGCTGCGGCAATTTATTTTATTCGGGGTGACCTCAGCAGAAAAAAAAGACCCTACAGGCCGCTTTGCACTCTCAGCCGATGCTCCGGTAAACCAAACATTGGCCGGTGTACGCGATATGGGCCATGACGTGACGATGATCGCCGACCTTTGCTTCTGCGAATACACCGACCATGGCCACTGCGGCGTACTATTACCTGATGACCCTAAAACAGTTGTCGACAACGACCAGACACTGGACCAGTTGAGATTAGCCGCCACTTGCCTCGCCCAGGCAGGCGCTGATGTGGTGGCGCCATCGGGAATGATGGATGGCCAGATCCAAGCGATCCGTGGCGCACTCGACGAAGCAAGCTTTACGCAAGTTTGCATACTTGCTTACAGCGTTAAATATGCGTCGAGCCTTTACGACCCATTCCGTGATGCAGGTCAAGGCAGCATGCAGTTTGGCGATCGCAAGGGATACCAGATGGATTTCCGTCGCAGCCGAGAGTGGCAAACCGAACTGCAACTTGATATTGAACAAGGTGCTGACATGGTCATGGTCAAACCTGCTGCCACCTATCTCGATATCATCCACCAAGTTCGCCAAGCATGCCATCTGCCTCTCGTGGCTTATCATGTCAGTGGCGAATACGCGATGCTGCACGCAGCCGCCCGGCAAGGATGGCTTGATCTCAAGCACGCGGCACTCGAGACGACCTATGCCATTAAACGTGCTGGAGCTGATTTGATTGTCACTTATTTTGCCAAAGAACTATCCAAATGGATCCGGTAGGAAATTCGAATGATATTGCAGAAGTTTAACTGATTCCCCCAGCCACATGGCATTCACGACGTTGGCTGGCTTCTTGACCCAACCAACCGAATAAAGTTGTGTCCTTAAAACAAGAAATGTGATCTTCGGGAGTTTCCATGTTCCCAACCGTCAAACAACGCGTCATCATTGCGACCGGGATCCTGATAGGCGCAGGGCTCTTTGCCATGGGCAAAGAGCTGCTGATGGCAACGGATGCGGGGAGCGGCATAAGTCTCATATCATCACGGGTGGGACCAACCATAGCCACAGGACTGATTGCCGGCATTGGGCTGCCAGTGTTGGCGATGGGTATTTTCAGTTCCTCATCTGGACACCCGCTGTCAGGCATTTTTCTAATCAGTACATCCTTGTTCATCTTGGCTGGATCCATTGAGGGGTGGCTCTTCCGCTCGTCGTCGGCAGCAGGGAGCGAACTGCCCCAGCGTTATGTGGCACTGATCGTGGAAACTACCCTCTGGCAGATCGGGGTATTGGCTACAATCTTCGCCATCCATATTTCGCGAAAAAAATTGCGGGCGTTATTACCAATCGCAGCAACCTCAAGTCATCTAGGCGATGACACCAACTTCAAATTACCACGGGGTTTATCCCTGGCATCAGGCCTTGCTTGTGCCATGATAAGCGCGTTGCTTGGATTAATTCTGCTGAAAGACAACAATGCCGTGCAAATAATGGCAGGGCTTTTTATCGCCTTCAGCTTGGGATCGCTTGTCACCCAATTAATACTGCCCACCAATACCAACCCAGTACCCCTTCTATTAAGTCCCGCCTTGGTTGCCATCACCACATATGCTTATGTCCAATTTAAATTCCAAAGTGCAGACGAGTTTTATGCCGCGATGTGGACCTCCAGACTTCCGGGACTGGCATTGGCGCTGCCAATCCACTATGTCTCAGCCGGTGTGGCTGGGGTCGCGCTCGGCATTGGCTGGGCACAGGGGTTAATAACCAACCAAACCAGGCCGCAAAACGCCAAGGCTTCCTCCAATACCGGCTGAAAAGCTAAAAACCAGGCACATGACAATGGATCCACAACCAATTGCACGATGGACTTGTAACTGCCGCCATACATTGGTCGTGAGGGGCTGTGACCTGATCATGGGTATCTTCAAGCTGGCGGAATCGCCCCCGCCCCATTCTCTGCCATGTCGATGCCCCGGCATTCGTTTTCCCCACTGGTTACGATAGGTCCATGGCCAAAGACCGCTATCTTGAACCTTACCGACAATGGGCCAAGCACCACGGCACTGGTTTCGAGGTGACCCTCTGGGCCAATCCTGCTGCGCAGTCGCTGCGATTCGAAGTGTTCTGCCAGATGTGTGCTCTTGCCAACAAACGAATCTTGGATGCAGGATGCAGCCGTGGCGATTTTGCGGCCTACATGGTTAAAAACAACCTCCAATTCAGTCAGTACATTGGCATCGATGGCTTGAACGACGTGATCACCTATGCACAACAACGTGACCTGCCACGCTGCGGTTTTATCTGCGGCGATTTCCTGAGAAACCCTCAACTTTTTGGTGATAACCACCCGCAAGTGATTTGCATCTCAGGCACACTCAATACGATGTCAGATCAACAGGTTATACGCGTCCTTGACGCTGCCTGGAATGCTACCAGTGAATCGTTGCTTTTCAATTTCCTATCCAACCTGGCCGGACCCGCTGCCCCCACCCAAACTAAACCCGCACGGCGCCTGCACACTTTACGATTGCTTAAATGGGCGGCCACCAAGACTGGGCGAGTTACTTACCGCCAGGATTATTTCAACGCTGGGCATGATGCGACCATCCTTATGACCAAACATGGACCAAAATAAACCTTTCATCCCATGTTTGGGGTACGACAGATCAGGGCACCAGCTGCATGACCACCAAACCCAGCGGAGAATACCGCATGCCGGGCATATGGCTTGAGTGACACCTCTGCCGGATGCAACCGAAAGGGCGTTTGAATCGGGTCATTAAGCCAGGGCATTGGCGGACGCCTATTAAATAAAGCGCAAAGCACCGCAATCACCAAAGACACTAAACCGCCTGAACCCAGACCATGCCCAATCGCACCCTTGACCGCATAAACATCTGTGGCTTGCACCGAGTGCTTGGAGCCCATGTTTCGTGCAAAGGCAGCCAATTCACATGGGTCATGATCGATCGTACCTGTTGCATGCGGATGGAGCACATCAATCGGACCATTAGATAGGAACCGGGCGGCGATTTGCCCAACTGACTCCATTGATGGCGAAGTACGGATTACGTCATATCCATCCGTCGTCACCGCCGTATTGCATAATTCGACCTGCCCCGGTGATGGTTGCTCGGTCACTTCAAGCACAACTGCCGCGCCAACTTCGCACAACATAAAACCGCAGCGATGACCATCCAGTGGACGACCGGCAAACCCCTGTACAGTCAGGGGTGACAGCACACCTAGTCGATGATAGCTCGCAATGAAAGCCGGGAGCAGGGCAGCCTCACTGGTCACAACCAAGATCGACCGCCTACCACTGATGTGGTTGTGATTCAGTAATATCGTGCGTGCTTTGTGCACCGCCACCAAAGCCGATGCACATGCGGCGACCACATTTGTCACCTGCCCCAATCGCATACGCCTACGAAGGTGGTGGGCCAGATAACCGTGAGGGCCCAAGGCGACGGCTAATTCACAATCCCGTGGTACAGGTGACGGTACAGGGCCAAGAGTCAATTTTCGCAACGCATGCGGATTTGTGTGCTTAGCCCAGGCCGTTGTCAACGCCTGAACCGCCCCTTTACTTGCACCAATCACACAGTCTAGGCCGTCTGACGTGAGTCCAGCATCCCCCAATGCCTCGCGTGCTGCCCACTCGGCCAAGTCCACAGTCGGGTCGGTCGCGCAATGCTTCGCCATGCTCACGCCACCGGCAGCCGCAGCCAGTGTCACTGGATCCGGATTACTCCCAAGGCTCTTCACACGCTCGCCAATGGTCCGACCGGCCAGTAGAGCCCTAAATGTCTGTGGCGCAGAATGTCCTAGGGGGCTAACCAACCCCACACCACTAATCACAATACGCCGGGAAGTTTCACACACAGGACACATTGTAAGCCTATAAAAAAAAGACACTTAATGCAATTTTTCCGATTTACACTGGCCTGTCAGCCTCAGCTCCTTATAATAGCGACTGTTGATTTCAGGTAATTTCAATCCCAATGGCTGCCTAATTGGGCTAACACTTGGGCCTGATGGCGTGGTGTCACGGCGATGCAAGGACGCAGGACTTTGACCAATAGAAAGTACCAACGGCCCTTATATCCACGAGCAACTATACGCGATGAAAACGCCCCCACGTTTCTGTAAAGAAGCGGGTCGAGAGGTCTTTACCGGTAATGAACTGCTGGTCAAAGGCGCGCTGGAAACCGAAGGCGGTATCCATCTATTGACTGGATACCCAGGCTCACCGATTGCGGGCTTCTTCGACGCAATCACGTCAATCGGTCCTTTGCTGAAAGAAAAGGGCATTGTCGGTCATACCGCCAATAACGAAGCATTGTCGGTAGCAATGGCCAATGGTGCCCAGATGGCTGGCTGTCGGGCAATGGTTGCGGTCAAATCAGTTGGCCTGCACGTTGCAAGTGATGCATTGGCACTGGGCGTCTTAGCTGGCACACGCAGCAAAAGTGGTGCGCTCATCGTCTGTGGTGACGATCCGTGGAGTGACTCGACCCAGGTTCCAGCTGACTCGCGCTTCCTCGCTGAGCATGTCCGTTTACCCATGGTCGAACCCAGTTGCTCCCAAGAGGTTAAAGACTGGGTCAACCTGTCATTCAAGCTCGGTGCAGCAGGCAACATCTACATTGGTTATATGATGACCGTCGCCCTAGCAGATGGTGGTGGAACGGTTGAATGCTTTGCCAATCACACTCCCGAACTGAACCAGAACCAGAAACGGTCTCTAAGTTACGCCAACGATATTGAACCCATGTTGGATCAAACAGTCCTGCTGCCGCCGCGTACCGGCACGCGAGAGATTGCACTGACCAAAAGCTTTCAAGCCCTTAAGGTCGCTGCTCGTGAATTATCAATCAATCGTATTCTCAACCAGCCACAGAAGGGTGAACGCGCACCACTCGGGTTCATTGCCTCAGGTGTAAGCTTTGCCTACCTCTCCCATGCATTAACGGAAATGAGGCTTGCCGAGCGTCTGCCGGTCCTCAAACTGGGAATGAGCTATCCGGTGGATGAAGAGATTGTGACTAAATTCGCCCTACAATGCGATCACATTGTAGTTGTCGAGGAACGTCGTAGCTTTATCGAAAGACAAGTTGTCGAGATCCTCAATCCCCAGAAACAAACCGGCTGGATCTCAACCAAGATCTACGGCAAAAAATTTCCCGGCTCATTTGAACCGATTCCCTCTACTCGGGGATTGAACCCCTCCATTCTTATTGAGCGGCTTACTCCGCTGATCATGGATCATTCCGCCTTGCCCATCGAATTGACTGGCCAGGACCGCCTTCGACTCGGCAAGCAACTTCAACAGATCAAACAAACCGGCGAATATAAAGTCGATATTCCCAACCGCACACCGACTTTTTGCCCAGGCTGCCCGCACCGTGATTCATCCAGCGTGCTGCTCGAATTACGAAATGATCTTCGCGATCCCACCTACATGCTCGACACGCATAAGCGTAAACCGGTCGACCTGGTTTGCCATGGCGACACCGGCTGTTACACAATGTATATGTTTGAACCCACCAAGCCGCTCATGCACAATTACAGTGGTATGGGCCTTGGAGGTGGAACTGGCAGTGGCGTCGATCCATTCATTGAAAACAAGCAAATCGTTTTTATGGGTGATGGCACCTTTTTCCACAGCGGGCAAATCGCCATCAGCCATTCACTGGCGGCGGGGCAGGACATCACCTACATCATTCTTGACAATAAAACAACCGCAATGACCGGCCATCAGACCAATCCAGGTAACGAATGCGATCTAACCGGCAACCCAATGCTTGCCCAGGACATTGAGCGGACGATCCGCGGCATGATTCCTAAACAATTGGCCAAAGATGCCCGCCTGGTACGTATCAACCCGGCTGACCGGCAGCGTTATCGCCAACTACTGGAACAAACTATTCTTGCTGACGGCGTAAAAATTGTAATTGCGGACAAGGAATGTGGGATTACTCATTATCGCCGCCAACGCATTCAAGAAAACCAGATACAGCGTCAATTGGGTTACCTGCCGCGCAAAACCTACATGAATGTGGCCAGTGAAGTCTGTGAGCACTGTCTTGAATGCACCACGCAGACCGGTTGCCCGGGCCTGATGAACATCTCCACCGACTACGGTCCAAAAATCCAAACGGATATGTCATGGTGTGTCAATGATGGAGCATGCCAACGCATTCATATTGGATGCCCTTCGTTTGAATCTGTAACTGTTACTCGCAAGGAACCGCAACGCCAGGGAGATGAAAAGGTCGACCTGTCCAACTTACCTGCGCCCCCACGACCGATCCATGCTGATCAGGAAACATGGCGATGCTATCTGGCTGGCGTCGGTGGCATGGGGATCGGAACCTGCACTGCGTTGCTGGTGACAGCGGGTTTGAAGATGGGCTACGCCGTTCAATACCTTGACAAAAAGGGGCTGGCCATCCGAAATGGTGGCGTCTTCTCCCAATTGGTCTTCAAGCGCAAGAACCAGCTGGACACAGTGGACAAATCCCAAAATGCAAACGTTGACGCCACGGCCCGGGCGGCCAACACGATACTGGACAACACCACGCCGTTAATCCCCTACGGCCAAGCCGACTTGCTGCTCGGCATTGATCTGCTTGAAGCACTGCGCGGCATTGATCCGGCTCTTCCACATCGCGTGGCTTCGCAACGTACCGCCGCAATCATCAATACCGCAAAGACCCCAACTATCTTAAGTTTAATGGGTCGTGATCGTTTCGATCCAAATGACCTTGACGCAACGCTGCGCAAATACACGCATCCAGAACATTATTACGGATTTAATGTCGGCGACCTATGCGAGCGAATGCTGGATTCCAAACTCTACACAAACATTATGATTCTCGGAATGGCCTATCAAAAGGGGTTCTTGCCCCTGACGTTAGAATCCATCGAAAAGGCTATCGAACTGACCATCAAGCATGACCTGCAGCGTAATTTACGTGCCTTCAATATTGGTCGATTGATTGTGGTCCGTCCGGATCTCTTTACCGTTCACCTCAAGCATGAATACGAATCGTCCCGGCAATGCCTAAGACACAAGTTGAATACCATCCGTGCTTCTCATCGCGGTAAACGGGGCAACCGGCTCGCCAAACAGTTTCGAATTCTGATGAAGCAGACTTTCCGTGCCACACGGGGTAGTTGCGTCCCGGACCCACTGATCCGTGATGTTGTCATTCGGGCCTACGACTGCTTAACTTGGGGCGGCATGGCATACGCAAAGCGGTACTGCCATCGTCTGGTTGATGTGTTTGAAAAGGACGATGCCCAAAGGGATTATCGTATTACACGAGCAGCCGTATGGAACCTCGCCAAAGTCATGTTGATCAAGGATGAGTTCTATGTTGCGGCACTACTGACCAGTCCCGAAAAATACAAACGAGACCGCAAGCGATTCAATGTCAACCACAATAATGGCGACCGCATCATCTATAGGCACCATAACCGCCCAGAGATCATCCTATTTGGACACAAATTTGGGTTCGAATGGAAGAGCCGCGATTGGCAGTTGCGGCTCATGGCTGCAGCACGCCCACTGCGTGATCTGGTTTATCACATCCTGCCCCACAAGGGTGAAGTAGCATTCCGTGATTGGTATGAAGATCTTGTAGACCGCTTTGAATATGTCGGCAATAAGGACTACGAAAGGTGGCTGGCCATCCTCAGCACACCAGAGACCGTAACCGGCTATCGCGAGATACGCCATCCAAAGATGGAAGCCGCCCGCCAACGGGGTGACGAGTTGTTGTCGATGAATCCTAAGGAATACAACTCCTCTCAGCCTACCAGCAAGCCTGAAATTCACATCGTGAACCTACCGGTACTTACACCATCAACAACCAAAATGCCTGTCGATCACGGCAAGTCCACATCACAACCGACCGGCCATTGATCTTGGGGCTCATAACCTATTAGCTGACGCGCCGGTTCGATGTCGTATGCGACATGACCCATCGCCTTACTCATGGCAAAAAGAATTGAAAAGTCAATACCCTTTGCTTCCACACATTGGGCATAAAAGCGCCCCACGTCGCCCGGGCTTAAGTAAATGGAGGAGGGGTCTTCAAATGTCTTGCCAATCAAATCAATTTGTTCCTGTGAACGTGGGCATGCACCAGGTCTAACCACAATGACGCTCATGCCATATTCTTGTGCATACATCCGACCCCATACCTCGGCAAGTACTTTTGTGACCGCATAATGGTTTGGAGGCGCAGGTGGTTCCTCGACGCTGATGGTCCGCTCATGCCAATTAAGCCCCCAGGTAACTTGCACGCTACTGGTAAGGACAAGACGCTGCACATGTTCAGCACGAGCCGCCTCAAGCACATGATAAAGACCTATCACATTGGCCGGGAGTAATTCCGTCATAAAATCCGCAACGTCAGGATATGCCGCCAAATGAATGATGCAATCCATTCCCGAAACCGCCCGCCGCACTGCCTCGGCATCATCGAGTTCACCGTCCACCACTTCTATATTCTGTTTCAAGCCTGCAGGCAACACATCGCGGTCGAAGCTGCGAACTACATGCCCACGTGATGTTAGTTCACGACAAACTGCTCGACCGATCTTGCCTGCGGCGCCCGTCACAAGTACATGCTGTGGCGTAGATTGATTTGACACTGCCCTGATTCCAGAATTACCCAAACATGCTCACCACGGGAGGTGATGATAACTGATCTGCCGATCAATGGACATCATGCGGCAGTACGTGGCAAGGGACCAATTCCCAAAAATGCTTTAAGTGCGGCCACACAGCGGCTATCGAGTTGACCAGGCACCAGATCATCGAGAATAGAAACCGCTGTGTGCAACGGCATTCCTGGACGATGGCAACATGGCTCGGTTAATGACGTAACCAGATTCGCAACCGCCAGAATACGAGTCTTCAGTGGGACCTGTGTCCCTGCCAAGCCATCTGGATACCCACTGCCGTCCAATCTCTCATGACCTGTTGCCGCCAATACAGCCATATCCCGGTATTGATCCGTAAATTCCACCTGCGACAGAATGCCCCTGGTATATGCAGCATACTTCTTGATCTGCTCGTAATCGTCAGAATCCAGTCGGCCTGCTTTGGATAGCAGCCGGTCAGGCATGCCAATCTTACCTATGTCCTGAAGCATCACTGCCAGCTTCAACCAGTGCTGATGCCGGTCTTCAAGACCCAGCAAAAGGCCGATGGCAACCGCGTAGTTCGCCACATTGACTGAATGTGAATTCGTTACCGCATCACGTGCATCCAATGCACGGCCCATCGCAGATGCAAAGGTGAAAAACTGGCGGTGTTGTGCCGCATCATGCTTGGCGGCACTGATACTAATACCCAACTGTAGACCAATATTCACACAAAGATCCGCATCGAAAGTCGAGAAACCGCCTGCACAACCATCCGCCACAATCAAAAGCCCGTTATTTACTGGCCCTTCACTTGGCACCGGCACGATCATGGCGGACCCCATGTCGCAGGGCATTTGGCACAACAATGCATCATGAACAGATGTTTCTGATTGCCAATCATTGATCAAAACCGACCTGCTGATCTGCAAAACATGCTGGCGCACATCGCTCTCAAGTCTGAATCGGCAGGGGATACCCGGCTGGTCTGACTGATTATGGATATTTGATGAAAAATGGATGCCATCACTGTCTAAAAGTAAAAGCGCCGCGAATTCACTGTCAAACACACTGGGAATTTGTTTGCCCACCAAAGCATAAAGGTCATTAATGGTGGTGATGGACATCAGGCATCGAGATAGCTGTGCCCATGTATCAGCAAAACGCCGACCTAGATCCTGCTCTCCAATCAGTGCACTGGTAACTTGCTTTGCGAGCACATGAGTCATTGCTAGCAACCACTTTCAGCCTTCTCAACGCGGCTCGGCGTTGTACATCACTGGCAAGTCACGCCATCGCCACATGGTTTCGCACTACAGCAACATCGCTGAAACCGCTACCCACCGAACCACACCAAAAACACAAATCCCTAGTTCCGCATCAATCGTTCGTAAAAACGCGCGACCAATCAGACCTATCTGAAGGACTATCGGGTGTTCTAGCACGTGGGTTTATCGGCAAACAAGCCCGACGTGCAGATGACCACACGCCCCTCCCTGAATCCCCGAAAAATCGACACGATTACTCGACAATCATTCTGGCACGGCCCAGTACGTCAAGCATCATGGATTCCGTGAGGCGACCAGTGAATGTATTCTGCTGGCTGGGATGATAAGAACACAACAGACTGGGCGCGGTGCGAAAGTCATATTCTGCCGCATGCCCGAACGGACATTGGGCGAGTTTATCGACCCACCCGCGGCGTTGGTAAAACTTCAACACCGATCTAAGCGCAATACTCCCCAGACAGAGTATGACCCGCAGATCAACAAGAAGATCAAAGGTTTGAGCAAACCAATGTGAACAGTCTTCAAGTTCCTGACTGGTGGGCTTATTGCCAGGTGGAGCACAATGAACTACCGCGGTGACCAGTGTACCGAGTAATTCCAAACCATCAGCAGCATCTGTGGCTTCCGCCTGGCTTGCAAATCCCATCTGGTGTAATGCTCGATATAGGAAATCACCTGACCGATCACCGGTAAACATCCTCCCCGTTCTATTGGCGCCATGAGCGGCCGGCGCCAGTCCTACAACCAGCAACCGCGCTGATCGTGGTTCGCCCGTACACGCAGAACCAGGCAGAAAATTCGGTACCGGCCTAGCCCAATACTGGTTGTCACGATATTGGGCACGTTTGTCTCGACCAATCTGGTGGCAGTACTGCACCAACCTCGGACATCGTTTACAGTCGATGATTTGCTGGTTTAACTGATCCAAGGGTTTACTAGGTGCCATGGTCGCCTAAAACTGCCGCTCCACAACAGACGATGCTGAGCGATATCAATCAAGTCACAGATTCATCCTCATGCGTTTAGCCCATGGTCCTAATATACCACCAGATCACCGTATCCACCGCGTATGATGAAATCCCGGCCCCTGCCAGTTAGTATCTGCAGTTGGCATCAACTGTTACAAAACACCGCGTGGTCAAAACGGCTGGCAACCACAATTAAGTATCGAGGTTATCACGGCATCCCCTATCCAGCTTTCATTAAGCCAATCTCCCTGTTTGATTCCCACATGCAACGCGGACATCTATTCTGGCTACAATTACTCAACCATGGGGCAAATATACCAACACCAGCTTCCCAATGGCATGCGATTGGCTGCCGAACATATTGCATCCGCCCAATCTGTTGCAATCACCGCGTTGATGCCCGCCGGTGTCACCACCGAACCTGAAAACCGCCAAGGGGTGGCGACACTGGCAGCTGAAATGGTATGCCGGGGGGCCGGCGACTTGGATGCCAGAGACCACAGTGACGCCCTGGATCGACTCGGTGTTCAACGTGGCACTGGGGTTGAAACAAACCATCTTCGCCTTGGCGCAACGATGCTGGCGCAGAATCTGCACGAAGCATTACCACTGCTAGTCGATATGATTCGTCGTCCAACACTTTCAAATGACACCCTTGATCCAAGCCGTGATCTTGCCCTGCAAGCGATCGCTGCACTTGAAGATGAACCCCAGCAAAAAGTGTTCCTTGAGTTACGGGGTCGCCACTATCCCTCACCGATCTGCCGTTCACCGCTGGGGCAAGCTGCACACATTGAATCCATAAGTGAACAGGACATTCGCCAATTCTGGAAGTCAACTTTCGTTCCGGATCAAACCATTCTTGGCATTGCAGGCAGGTTCGATTGGGATCGCTTGCTTGCCCAGATCAATCAACTGTTCACCGACTGGAAGGGCACATCGCAGCCCACCGAAGTGGACCACGCCGGATCTCGGGACTATCACCATGTGATGGCTGAATCAGCTCAGGTGCACATTGGTCTGATGTACGACGCGCTGCCAGAACCAGATGATTCTAGTATTCTGTGTCGCGCAGCCACTGCCATACTCAGCGGTGGAATGAGCAGTCGATTATTTACTCAACTTCGTGAAAAACGAGGCCTTTGCTACAGCGTCTATGCCGCTTATGCCAGCCAGAAGGACCGGGGAGCCATACTGAGTTACGTCGGAACAACCGCTCCACGAGCCCAGGAATCACTTGATTTACTGAAGACTGAGTTGCTTGGGTTATGTAATGGCATTGACGAAAACGAATTCAATCGGGCAATCGTGGGCATGAAGTCTCGACTGGTGATGCAGGGAGAATCCACAACCGCCCGCGCCAGTGCAATCGCCATGGACCAGTACCTGTACGGACGGCCACGGCAGCTTCATGAGCTAATCGAACGGGTTGATGGGATCACGATCGCAGCCTTACGCCAGTTCGTCGCCGAAAACCCTCCAGGGCCGATGACCATCGTGACCATCGGCCCTGAATCGCTCAACACCACCTAATACGATGCAGATCTTAATCACCGCTGGCCCAACTTGGGAGGCGATTGACGCAGTACGCTACATCGGTAACCGCTCCAGTGGCAGAACTGGCTTGGCCATTGCACGCGCAGCACTCGAAGACAAGCATCAAGTCACCGTGCTAATGGGACCATGCATTGATTCATCACTCTGGCTAGACCTAAAACCCAATGATGCCTGCCGCATCTTGCGATTCGAATCAACTAACGACCTCAAACATTTACTCGACCATGAATTCCCACAACATGACGTGTTATTCATGGCTGCATCCGTAGCAGATTATCAGCCCACATCAATCTTAGAGGGGAAAAAACGACGGGAACCGGAAGGTGATTTGCAGACATGGACCTTGAAGTTACAACGTACAATAGATCTGGTTTCGGAACTTTCACATTCTCCGCGACAACAACGAATCGTAGCATTTGCACTCGAGGCGGCCGAACAACTAGATGAGCATGCAGTTGTCAAACTCGAAAGGAAAGGCGTTGACGCAATTGTCGCCAATCCACTGAACACGCCAGGATCACAGCACATCACCCCCACTTGGATCACTGCGGATAATCGGCAGGAAACGCCCGGGCCGATGACCAAGGACAGATTTGGCCGCTGGCTGGTGGACAAGATCAAGGAACTGTGAACTCTTGTTTTATCATTGATTGCCTGCGAATCTCAAAATCAGCACGACGAGTTTCTGCCCGCAAAACAAAGCAATGGAAACCTAGAGGCACACGGGGTGAAAGTTACCGTCAAATATGTGGAGATGGATCTTGATTATTAGATCCAATTAATCGTCATTCTACATGGGGGTTGCCTTGTCATATAGCAACGCCATGGCAATTAACAGGATGCGGGCAGGGTCGTTAAGGCAGGAGGTGTTGAACGTTATTGCCGGCTTGCGTTCAAGAGCCACCAACTTCCCACTGTGGGCGTGATATAACTCCCAAGTGTGCCGGTAAGAATGGGCAGAATTCTACAAGGTGAACATGTCGGACGCCGCCAAAGAATTCATGCCAAATGGAAAATCCGGGTTTGTTATTCTCGATCCTCCGTTCGCCGAGCCGGTTCCCCGTCGACGTTTACAGAATCTGGAGTGCGTTGGCGCCCACGGATAAGCAGTCGGATCGGCACTTCACTGTAGGGCAGTTCGCCGCGTAAGCGATTGATCAAAAACCGCTCATAGTTAGCGTCGAACAGATGTGGCTTATTGACAAACAGGCCAATCGTCGGGGGATGGACCTGGAGCTGGCATGCATAATAAATCTTCGGCTGCCTACCCAACTTCGACACAGGGGCCCGTTCGCTGAGAACCTGATCGATCACACGATTAATCTCAGCAGTTGGAACACGATGGCCGGCCTGTTGATTTAACGTCAAAGCCATCCCAATGACATCTTTCACGCCCTCGTCATGTTCAGCACTGATAAATACAATGGGTGCATAGGATAGACCCCGCAATGACTTGTCGAGATAGTCCATGTATTCTTGCTGTGTATGATGCGCCTCCGCAAGATCCCACTTGTTTACCACCAATACACATGGCTTGTAGTGACGGAGAATTTCCGAAACAAGCTTGGTGTCCACTTGGCTAATTGGGACTGAGGCATCAACCAAAACCAGAACCACGTCGGCCCGACGAATACTACGCAACGTCCGGTGATGGCTATAGTACTCAACATCCTGTTTTATGCTCTTGCGTTTACGTACCCCAGCGGTGTCGATGGCTGTAAACACATGACCATTCCACTCAAACCGCACGTCCACTGAATCACGCGTGGTGCCTTCCTGCTCACTGACAATCACGCGTTCAGCGCCCACCAACGCATTGACAAGTGTACTCTTGCCTGCATTACGCTTGCCCACGATGGCCAACCGCACGCCATCGATAACCTCATCCTGTGACGAACCATTAGAAGCCAAACCAGGGACGCAACCATCAAGCTTTCGGCGGATTGCAGCAGTCAACGAACTCTTCTGATATCCGCTGGTCGCAGAAACCATCAGCGGCTCACCCATTCCCAACTGAAGTGCTTCGTAAGCATCCCCTTCGTGCGCCGCGTCATCAACCTTGTTGGCGACCACCAAGACGGGAACCTCCATGTCGCCGGCTCGAAGTAGTTGCGCCACATTATAATCCAAGGGCAACAACCCACTTTGAGCATCTACAACGAACAAAACAAGATCCGCTTCCTCGACACCACAAGCGATCTGACGCTCAATCTCCGCCGTTAAACCCTGAACATCCTCCACACCATGTCCCCCGGTATCAATCAGTTCCACGGCTAGCGCTTTTTGACCAGTATCTAGTGGCGGTAATTCGATCATCGTGCCCACCCGGTCACGAGTCACACCAGGAACCGCATCGACAATGCTAATCCGCCGCCTAGCCAGCATATTTAGCAAACTAGACTTGCCGACATTCGGGCGTCCAACAATCACAATTCTTGGCGACATAGGACACTTCAAAACTACGTATCATGACTCTGGAACAAACAAGCCACTCAATTTTAGCACAATGAACCAACTTGGACCTGTATTCAAGGTCCACTAGTCACGAGATGCTTGACGCTGTTCCCAGAGCTCTTCGGCTTCTGGACGTCGTGCATACAAAGGTAACAGTTCAAAGGGCTCTGTAAACTGATGCTGCAAGGATCTGTCCCGGCCAAGGCGCCATACAACGTCACTTCTTGGTACCGCCAGTCTATCATCCAGTGTTTCGATATCTGCTGGCCAATCTAACGCCGACACCGAATCCCCAAGAACCCAAAGCGGCCTTGGCGACTGGCTACAGATTCTTTCCTTGGTCGTCGGACCAGATTCACCGCATGCCTGCCACCGCCCGGCAATATATTGATAAACCGACGCATACAGATGGCGGCCCTTGGGTGCGTGGCAAACTGCCACATGGCCTCGATCTGTCGGCGCATTTTCCACAATGACATCAAGTGTAGGCACTGCTACAGTTCGACAACCCAATGCATGGCAAAGAGTCTGTGCAGTTGCAACACCCACACGCAGACCGGTAAATGAGCCAGGTCCGATTGAAACATATACTTCGGCAAGGTCCTCCCGGCATACCTCACAACGATCAAACAGATCTCCAATTGAGGGAATCAGGTTGAGATTATGACGTCGACTTTGCGCCAGGTTTACTGACCTCAATATGCAGTCTCCCCGGGCCAATGTAATTGATCCATGATGTGTCGATGTTTCAATTGCCAGGCTATACATTTCTTGAAACCTTTATGCTGAGAAATCCCGAAAAGCCTGCAGATGCTGAATCCACCGACAAGACAGGTCATGATCTCGTGCACCTTGGATAATTGCATCCAGATACCGATCCGATGGAGCAAAAAAGGATTCAGATTCATCCTCGACAACCGCAAGGTAAGTCAACGCAGTTCTATTACTATGATCTGGCATTTCCACGACGACACTGGTACGAATATATTCGCCTTCGCAAATCCCTTCGTAGCGATCCAGTGCTTCCAGATCCTTGCCTGAGGCACGATAGAGCGCCCCTTCGACATGCAAGCCAACAGCCGGTGCAATTCCAGCTACCCCACCACGCCAATGCATATTCCGACGTGGAAACATGAGCTGATAGCCATGAAGGATGACCTTGTCAATTGGTTGACTATCCGGACAACGCCTACGCATCTGGCGAAGATTAAGATTGGAACCGTACGCAAAGTAGTCGTGGTTCAATAACATGGAACACCTGGCTGTAACGCAACCACCCCTAATCAACTGGCCGCAGTGTTGCATGCCTGCGTCAGATTGATCAGTGAATTCAATGCTGCAGATGCGGCACCTCGATCAATTGCCTCTGCCGCTAGACTGACACCCTCAGCAAGTCCCCCGGCCAAACCGGTAATTACCATCGCAACCGAGGCATTGGCACACACGACATCTCGTGCAGGGCCCTGCTCGCCAGCCAGAACTGACCGTATCACCCGGGCACTATTGTCTGGACCATCAACCAAAAGCGTCTCAATGTCTGACACACCCAGTCCAAGATCAGCCGGATGGATTTCGAACGTCTCAATCTTTCCGTCTGCAAGCTGAGTAATCTGCGTAGGACCACAAACCGAGGCCTCGCAGAAACCGGGACCCATAACATCTGACTGTTTCTTTCCATGCAGAACCATAGCGGCTTTGCAACCAAGCCTACCAAGTACGGTAGCGATCGGTTGGGTCAGATCCTTGTCTGCCACACCAATCACCTGGTGCGATGCACCAGCAGGATTTGTCAGCGGCCCCAAGAGATTGAAAATAGTGGGAACCCCTAGCTCCATCCGGATAGGCATGGCATATTTCATGGCTGGGTGGTGAGCCGGCGCAAAACAAAAACAGATCCCCGCTTCATCAAGACATCGAGTCAATGCTTGAACGTTAACATCAAGATGAACGCCAAGGGCCTCGAGCCCCTGGCTCGAACCGCTCGCTCGCGTGATGGTACGGTTGCCGTGCTTGGCCACCACAACACCTTGGGGACGCCCCACCGCCGCGGTTACTAAAGCTGCTGCAGTCGAAATATTAAATGTTGGCGTATGATCGCCACCAGTACCGCAAGTATCAACCACTGTTAACCCTGTTGGCACCTCCACTGCGGTCACCTTGCGACGCATTACGGTTGCTGCGCTGGTTAATTCATCGACTGTAGCACCTCGCTGCTGGATCAACATCAACAGTGCGCCTACTTCAGCCGCGCCAGCCTGGCCGGTCATGATCAATTCAAACGCTTTGATTGTTTGATCAACTGTGAGCGAGGTGCCAGCCAGTAGGGTTTTCAACAGCTCTTTCATGACAATATTTCCGGGTACGACATGTTGATAGAAACAGGAAATAAATTATTCGCCAACCCCACCCATCACCAAATAACCTCTGACACCAGCCATAATAAAACAGCCGCCCCCACCATAAATGCGATAATCTGGCCTGCCATCACAGCGGCTTGCCAAGGCAACTGTGACAGATACTCTATTTTTATTGCCTTGTAGACCACTGAAATCGCCAAAACCAGTGGAAAAAGCAGAAGAAGCCAATGATCCTCCAGAGGCAATGGATCGAGGAACCAAGCGCTTATCAGAATCAATTGTATCCACTCGCAAATGTTGGCCCCGACCCCATCACAATTGACCGCTGGATGAAATCACGAGCGAGGTTTAGTTGATATACCTGCATTGGGGTTTTTCCGAGGGTGATGCTGTCGATAGACCACATCTACCACTGAAAGCAAATTCAACAGACCCGCCAAGGAAGTGTACAGGATTCCCTGCTCACGTACCCGCCCGAAACTTGGTGGATGTCCCGTATCCTTACGGTCATCATGCCGTTGAGCCATCAGGCTCGTACCGACCCAGCGATTGGCCAGATAATCGATCGCGATACTAGGAGCCGTAAGCATCTGTGCACAGAACCAAGCCGGATGGGCTTGGCGATCAATCACGCTAATACCACCAATCAGCAATCCCACCAACCACAGCAGGCCGATTCCACCAGCCAGACACATGGCACGACACCGCTCGCCCACCAGCCAATGGCCCCAACCTGGTAACAACCAAGCGAAAATAGCTGGGCCAAAATTCCAATGCTGTGAGTTGACCTGACTATCACCGGACAATCGAGCCCTCCTTGTCTGCGGGACTCATACTCGCAAGACAATCCCACCAGCCACACAGCCAGCAAGGCAACTCTAAGTATCACCCAGAAAAAACCCATTGACAAAACGCGAGCGACCGATAGTGTAACCGCCAGTATTGCCATGGCCAAAAAGTCAGATCATGTACCCGCCATTAGACTTCAGGACCATTGATTGGAGATCGTGACATGCAAGACATGAAATG
>PBAS01000027.1 GCA_002716625.1 Phycisphaeraceae bacterium
TACCCAGATAAACCAATGGATACAAGCCAAGAACCACCGGATACCCTGAAAATTGCCAGAACAAGCACCTCATAGGCCATAAATCCAATCGCGGTCACTGCCCCAACCACTAAACGCCAGTACTGATATTGCTAGTTATTCGAGGCAAATGGCAACGGCCATCTTCCATAAATACCAACACCAGTATTCCATGGAATGTGTAGCCGACCCATGAATTCATTCAACCGCAGATCTAGATCTATCGTCACACATCATAGGGCATGTGGAGAACACTGGAGGCCGCTAACGTCGTTCAGACTCAACAGATGGCGCCAACGGTAAGGCCGGATCAATATCACGAACCGACACCTGTTATCACAAGTCAATGCCGAGCCAATACTAAGGCCCGTCTTAATCATAATTTCACGGATGGGAACTTCTCGGCATGAAGTTTGCTGCACCTAACCAAGAATGACGAAAAGAATGCGACATCTTTGTGCTCTTGGCTTACTTGGCACCATAACGATCAACCTTGGTTGCCAACAGATCATGGACTATACCCCCCCGCGATCATTGGTCCTAAGATCGAAAATACTACAGGATTTGTGTGATACGGCACCGAAACAGGCGAACCCATGGTATGCAACCCGGAATGATGAACGACTGGCTACCCATTGGGGCAACCAGTCTGTGACGGTTGAGGAATCAAAGACATTCTACTACGAGCGGCAACACCAAGTTGCCAACCACGTACATGATTATCTTAACATCCGAACATACCGTTCAATTTCAACGCGGTCCTTGCGGTAAACATACATTCGATCCTGACGCCGAAGCCACATATGTTTTCCGCAGCCATGCCAGCGGTCGTACAAACCATCATTTATTGTTTGCAAAACGGAATTCCAAAGATTCCACCCGCATATTGACTAAATTACCATTTCCAATGGACACTTAACACATCTCAATTCCCAATTGATCTACTTGGAAATACAAGACGGTTAAAACCACCATGCCAGCCGAATCGCCAAAAACATGCCCGCAAGTTAAAATGAACCCTTATGGTGGCAATGCATCCGGTTATTGACCAGCTACGTGCAATTGTCGGAAGCCAAGGCATCCTGTACGAACAAGATGAGTTGTTCGTCTATGAATGTGACGGCTTTCCTATCGCCAAGGGCATTCCCCTGGCCGTCATCTTTCCCACCAACACGCAACAGGTGGCAGATTGCGTCAAGGTGCTTAACCAACACAACCTGCAGATCGTCCCCCGCGGCAGTGGTACTGGTTTAGCTGGCGGCGCAGTTGCATACGACCGGGGTGTCATAATCAGTTTGAGCCGAATGAAAAAAATTGAATCGGTTGATCTGGACAATCGTGTCGCGGTGGTGCAGGCCGGCGTCCGCAATTTGGCTCTATCCGATTCCATTGCCGACACAGGGTGGCGATTCAGCCCTGACCCATCCAGTCAACGTGCCTCCTCGATTGGCGGAAATGTCTCGACTAATGCCGGCGGAATTAACACACTTAAGCATGGGGTAACGGTGTGTCATATCCTGGGATTGGAGTATGTACTGCCGGATGGCAAGATCTGCACTAGCCGGGCCGAACCAATTTACGACGGAATTGGTGCAGATCTAACGAGCCTCATCTGTGGTAGTGAGGGCACCTTCGCAATCGTCACTCGAATCTGGTGCCGCTTGGTCGTAAATCCAAAATATTTCCGTACGGTGTACGCGGTCTTTGGTTCGACTTCTGACGCTTGCAAAACCGTTAGCGATGTCATTGCCTCGGGGATCGTGCCGACATCAATGGAAATGATGGATGCGGGAATGATACAGGCGGTCGAAAGTGCTTTTCATTTTGGATTTCCGTCGGATGTTGCGGCCATGTTGCTCCTGGAGGTCGATGGAATTGACCAGGTATTGGACGAGGAGTTGGCCAGCATCGTGCAACTAGCCCGGGATAATAATGCTGGCGACATCCAGCAATGCTCAGATCCTGTTCGCCGAGCTGAGCTATGGACCGCCCGCAAAAAAGCATTTGGTGCCGTTGGACGGATGAGTCACAGCTACTGCACACAGGATGCCTGTATCCCACGGTCAAAACTCCCTGAGGCAATGGAACATGTCGCCAAACTGAGTGAAAAATATGACATCACCATCACCAATGTATTTCATGCTGGCGATGGAAATATCCACCCCATCATGCTATTTGATGAAGATGATCCGGGCCAAGTCCAGCAAGTCCTGCTTTTGTCAAAGGAATTGCTGGAATACTGCGTCGACATTGGCGGAACGATTACAGGCGAACACGGCGTGGGTGTCGAAAAATTGCACTTGATGGACAAAATGTTCAACCGAAATACCCTCGACTTATTCCTGGACGTCAAGAAAACCTTCGACCCGGACCAACGGATTAACGACGCCAAGCTGATCCCAAGCGACAAAACAACGATCGAACTACTCAAACCAATTGCCGCCAATATACCCGGTGGTGCCTTGTGATGCAGACCCCATATTGAGAAAATCATGCCCGAAGCCGTTACGGATAACAACGTAATCCAAATCAACAACGCAGAAAACCCTACTGCCCTCCAAGCACTGGTTCAAAGGTGTACCAAGGAAGATCTGCCAATCATTGATTATGGGTTTGCCCATACCAATTTGGGACATCCGGCACCAAGCAAGCATGTCAAACTCCAACAGCACGGGCAGGTCATTGAACACTACGAGCGAGACCTGACCGTACGGGTTGCAGCTGGCGCCACATTTGGTCATATCCAAGCACAGCTTCGACCGACAAATCAATTTTTGCCTGTTGATGCAGATGCCGACCTAACCCTCGGCGAAGTAATCAACCACAATGTCTATGGCCCATTGCGTGTCAAATATGGCGCAGCTCGCGAGCTCCTGCTGGGAATGCGCTGCATGGATGGCACAGGCCGTGATATCCACACCGGTGGCCGCACAGTCAAAAATGTTTCGGGGTATGACCTAACTCGATTCATGGTCGGCAGCCTTGGGCAGATGGGGATTATCTATGAAGCAACCATGCGAACCTATGCGATCCCGCAACACATCCTCAGACTGACGCTACGGATCGACGATCCTGCATGGCTGGATACCCATCTATCAAATTGGCTACTTGATGTATCGGCACCATCAACGCTAGCATTGGCTTATGAAGAGGAACATTGGACACTTCAGATAGCTTATTTTGGGACTACTACCGGCTGTAATATCCAACACCGTGCGCTCAAATCCTTCTGGGAATCATCCGTGCCCGAGCCGCAAATGGTGCAACTGGATGAATACCTAGACGAAAGCAGCCAACACCGAGCCTGGCGTCGACAAGCATCGACGTTGGTTAAAATCATAGTGCCACCGGCCACAACAGGATCAACTTGCCTTGACTTGGTGTCATCAACCAGAATCAACGCGGCACTACGTTTCGATGTTCTACCCGTCCACGGCTGCATCCTGGTCGGTGGTGATTTACCCGCAGCACAAGCCATCATGCTAGACAAACAGATCAACCAGATAATTGCCCAAGTTGGAGGCGTCCGCCAGTGGCACGCTCGGCCGTTGGGCACCAACTCCATTGCCCCGTTCGGGCCAGCCCAGCCGGACTGGTCCATTCTTAAAAAGCTCAAGGACACAATGGATCCACGTGCCCTTTTGAATCGAGGGCGGTTCCTGGAAACAGAAAGTTCGCTCCATTGACACCAACCACCACACCACCACGCATCATCACAGGGCTTTCCGGCCCTCCGCCGGAGGGTGACTCCCACCAACGGGCCTTGCAATTAGAACAACAGACATATGACCGCGCCCTTGATTGTGTCCATTGCGGACTATGCCTGCCTGCCTGTCCAACTTACACGGAGAACGGACTGGAAGCCGACTCGCCACGAGGACGCATCTACCTAATGAAAGGACTCGCCGACGGCAAGATCCAACCCACCGAAACCGTAACGAACCACCTGGACCTTTGCCTGGATTGCCGAGCATGTGAAACAGCATGCCCATCCGGCGTGGTATACCACGAATTGATTGAAGAATCACGGGTCAAGCTCTCTACCAAAAAAAGAACCCGCATGATGGATCGGCTCGTACACGGTGTATTCTTTCACGTGTTCACCAAACGCCGCCGACTAAAACTCCTCCTTCTACCCGCACGCATCGCACAGAAGCTTGGCCTAGGGAGAATAATCGAAAAATCTGGGCGGCTTTTGCCCGTCCAACTGGAAAAGATGCAGTCGATGCTACCGCCCGATGGGCCGCTGTGGGAATCCAACCTTAATAAGTTCTACCCAGCTACACCGCATGATGGTGTAAAGCGTAGCACCGTGGGCTTTTTTGCTGGCTGCGTGGGCAGTGTCCTGTTCCAGCATGTGAATCGGCAAACTATTGCATTGCTAAACCATGCCGGATGCGATGTAACAGTTGCACCATTACAGACCTGTTGCGGCGCAATTGACCACCATGGCGGACGGTTGGAACCAGCAAAATGTTACGCACGCAAAAACATCGATGCATTCGACACTGACTATATTGTGAATAATATTGCAGGCTGTGGCGCCATGCTCAAAGATTATGCTCATCTTTTACGTGACGACCCTAATTATGCACAACGGGCGCGCGATTTCACAAATCGTGTGCGTGATATCAGTGAGCTGTTGCCACAATTAGAGATGCCACAACCTCCCCACCCCATCGAACAGACTATCACCTACCATGATGCCTGCCACCTAGCACATGCGCAGAAAGTCACAAAGCCACCACGCCAACTACTGGGAACCATCGCCAAACTGCAGATGATAGACCTAGTCGAATCCGACATGTGCTGCGGTGCCGCCGGAACATACAACCTATCGCAACCAATCATGGCCCGCGAATTGGCTGAGCGAAAATTGCAACATGTCATCCAAACAGGCGCGAAGACCTGCGTGACGGGCAATGTGGGTTGCGCCATGCACATTCAATCAGAAGCCAAGCGGTTGGGAGTCGATTTAAAAGTAGTACATCCTGTCAGCTTGTTGCACGAGGCATATTTCGGAATCGAAGAATAACTGGACACCTTGCAACACATTGATTGACCGCACCATCCCCGCAAGCATTTCATGACTTCGTTGAAATTTTTTCTAGTTACGGTCAATCCTCACTGCGGCGGCCAACGGGCATGAATCGCAATTACAGGATCGGCAACGAGCTGCATTCGAGGGTCCAACAGGTAGCCAATAACTGTCCCAATAGATACGTATCTAATTACCCTTGAAACGTGACAGGCCCAGAAAACCCACAGGAAGATCTGTCCTGTGGTTCATCGCCAGATCCGCCAATGCCTGGCCCATGACGCTGGCAAACTTAAAACCATGGCCGCTAAAACCACATGCGATGGTCACGCGGTCGTGGTCATGTGCTACATTGGCGATCCGGTCGACAATAAAGTGTGAATCAGGGCTATTTGTGTACAGGCAGGTTGACATTGCCCGCAATGGACCGTCAGCGTCGGGTAGATAATCTCGCAAGACAGATCTAAAAGTTCGTTCATCACCCGGTAATAGCTGTCGATCTACCTGATCAGGGTCAACCAATTGGGCCGGAAAATGATGGGCAATCTTGAGTCCGGGATGGCCCGCAGTCATGGGAAACCCGTAATGCAATCCTGAGTAACCGGCCTCAATACCCAATTCAATTGCCCAAACCGGAAACTGGCCAAGTTGCCACCGACTCATTGAAAATGGCCCGTGAGTGCTTGATGGCTCAACCCATCCCATGACCTGCCTCGTAACCCTCAATTGGATATTAAGGCTGGCGAGCAATTTCGATGTCCATGCCCCGCCACATAAAATCAGTTCGTCCGCGTGGTATGTCCGTTGTTCAGTTCTCACGCTAACCCGGTCTCGATCCGACTGCCATTCAATCACTGGTTCACACCCATGCAGGGCTGCACCGTTGCACCTTGCCAGTTCGGCCTGGGTGGCTATGACTGGCTGTGACAATAAAAAACCTGCTTTATGCTCATAGAATCCAACAAAATCATCGGGCAAATGGAACTGACCGAATCGATCGGCAAGTTGGTTGTGACTTAGAATTACATGCTCAATACCATGTTCAGCGGCTGCTTGGCACGAACCACCAACCAACTCACTGTCCGAACGCCCCATGTATAGACCGCCAGTCACGTGAAACAGCTTCTGGTCGGCCATCAACTCCAACTGCTGCCAGAGCTCAAATGCTCGCTGCAGAAGTATGACATAGTTTCCATGCTCATAGTAGGCCAAACGGAACATTCGTGAGTAGCCACCTGAACTACCCATCTCATTGGGGATTTCAAACCGGTCCAAACCAAGTACACGCACACCACGCTGCGCCAGGTGATAGCAAACAGACGACCCCATAGCCCCCACACCTATCACAATGACATCAAATTGTTGCGGCATTGTTTACCAGCATACGGCCGGACCGAAAACTTTCTACATGCAGGCACCTGCTCCACCCATTCGGGGATCATTCTGTTGGGTGAATTATAGATGACACGCCCTTCTTCCAATCATCCATTCCCAATCAGAACATCCGCTAATCGGCACTTTTCTCTATTCATTCTGGTCATGACAACCGCATTGACACCACGATCTCAACACCTAATCCGTTGATGGCCGCAGGCCAGCCCCCTACAATCAAGATATTCATGAGAACCATCCTCAGAAAGTCTTTAAGGCCATGAAAATGATTAGATCACGATTCATCATTGGGCTGCTGCTCGCACTATTGCTCACATTCGTCGTGCGGGGCACACTAGCCCGTACAGCCCGTAACCTTGACCTATTGGTAGATGTGCGTTACGAGATCCTGGAACAATTCGTGGACGACATCAACGAAGATGACCTGGCTGAAGCCGCTGTACGAGGCATGATTGCATCACTCAACGATCAACACACCGCATTCCTGCTTCCTGAAGATCTTGAGGACATGGATGAACAGGTACGGGGGCAGTTTACGGGGATCGGCGCGGAAATCACCATTGACGACCAGGCTGATCGACTAAAGATCGTCACGCCACTCGAAGATTCACCTGCGTGGCGTAACGGCGTAATGGCCGGCGATGCCATTCTGGCGATCGACGGTGTATCAACACGTGACATTTTCAAGGACATGACCACTTCAAGTGAGAAACTTGGCGCAGCAGTGAACCGCTTGACCGGAGAGGAACACACCCAAGTTGAGATACATGTACGTCACGAGACCGGGGAAGAAGAAACCATAACCATCACGCGTGAAGTGATTAACGTTCGGTCTGTTCGCGGATTCCGACGGGACGGTAGTAATCAATGGCAATATATGCTCGACCCCATACAAAAAATCGGGTACATCAAGATCCGACAGTTCAGCGAACGAACCGCTGGCGAAATGCGCGAAGCTTTGGCTACCCTGCAAACGCAGGAACCTCGTGGTTTAATCTTGGATCTCAGATTTAATCCTGGTGGCGTCTTGCCTGCTCCAGTTGCCGTGTCTGACATGTTTTTACCCGTGGGCCAAATGATCGTTTCGGTCAAGCGCCGTACGGGGCTAGCACGTGAATACAAATCACAAACCGAACCTATTTTCCCATCGGTTCCAATTGTTGTTCTAGCCAATGAGTTCAGTGCATCTGCAGCCGAGATTGTTACGGGCGCTTTGACGGACAATGGAAGAGCCCTCTTTGTCGGCATGAGAACATATGGCAAGGGAAGCGTACAGCAGGTCCGACTCCTGGAAGAGAAAAGCGCACTAAGAATTACAATTGCGTACTACTATCTGCCTAGCGGCCGCCTTATTCACCGGCGGCGGAAAGCTGAAACATGGGGCGTTGATCCAGAAGACGGTTTCTTTGTTCCCATGACGCCCCAGCAGATTCGCCAGATGCAACAGGTACGCTTGGACAATATAATCCTGCGCCGTCACGAGAACGAAACCATGTCGCCGCAATGGATCGAAGATAACCTGGCTGACCTGCAACTTGCTGCCGGCCTTGAAGCAATTGTCGGCAAGTTGGCCACAAACGACTGGCCCCAAGTGGGTCAATCTGGCGCAGATGAAATCCTGCGCAATACTCGCCGCCAAACCCTCATTCGTCATCGCGACCTGCTCATGGAACGCCTTGAACAGACAGAAACAGAACTTGCCGAACTTGATGATCCAGAAGGCGATGAGGAGATTGTTCCAGAGTTGGTTGACGAGGTATCACCGATCTCTGGCCAGTCTCTCGAATCACGTGAATCAACAGAAACACCCAACCCCCAACCCTGATTTCACCAACACCGTGACCCTTATCCTTGGTATCGAAACAAGCTGCGATGAAACGGCTGCTGCGGTCGTTCAAGACGGGCGGCATGTGCTGTCCAATATCGTGGCGTCACAACATGACCTTCACGAAAAGTACCGCGGTGTCGTGCCAGAAATTGCGAGCCGTGCTCACCTGGAGCGTATCAATCCAACAATTGAACAAGCACTGGAACAAAGCAAAACCACATTCGACCAGATCGACGCAATCGCCGTTGGTAACCGCCCCGGACTCATTGGGTCACTTTTGGTGGGTGTCAGCGCTGCCCAGTCACTTGCCTGGTCACTGAGCAAACCGCTGATCGGCGTAGACCATGTAGAAGCACATCTCTACGCTGCATCTCTCGTCACAAGACACACCGATGATACCCCACCTAGCCGCCCCCAGTATCCGGCACTGGGACTAGTAGTCTCCGGCGGCCATTCAAGCCTGTATCGAATTGAATCACCAACTGAACTGTACCTCTTGGGCCGAACCATCGATGACGCCGTGGGCGAAGCCTACGACAAAGCAGCTGTCATTCTGGAGCTGGGTTATCCTGGTGGCCCCAACGTGGATAGAGCCGCAAATCGCGGACAGCCCACCACCCCACTGCCGCGGTCCCTGCTGAACAAAGACAGCCTTGATTTCTCATTCAGTGGACTCAAGACTGCGTTGCTGTATAAAGTCCGTGGCAAACCAATCCAGCGTGATGGCAAGGCTAATTTCGAACGAGATGCCAGCAGCTTAACCCATCAACAACGCAATAACCTTGCAGCATCCTTTCAGGATGCTGCAACCGGTGCGCTTATTTCCAAGGTGGAACGTGCAATCCATCAGATGGATCACGCTGGTTGCAGGCCGCAATCACTGATCATTGGCGGTGGCGTCTGCGCCAATTCGCTCCTGCGTGAACGAGTCAAACAGCTGCCCCAGAAACACCATGATATTCAGGTTTTTCTCCCCCCATTACCACTTTGCCTGGATAATGCCGCCATGATTGCCGGCTTGGCCTATGAACACTTACGTCATCATAGAACTGACGAACTGTCTTTACCTGCAATGGCAACCACATCGGGCATTGCAAAAACATCATGCACAGGAAAATTTGCACATCGAAAAGCCCTGTCGTAAAAGATACTGAAGTTAAAAAAAAACGATAACAGCAACAGGTTCATCTAAATACAAACACACATCGGCACTAGCAACGCCGTGGCAAGCAGTTGCCACCATAACACCCTACATGGACGAAATACATGTCAATTGGAAAATAGAAAAAAAATTAGCGATACCGCGCAAGGTCACCCTGTATCTTTAGTCCTAAAAGTTCACAAGTGCGCGCAACATTACACAGCTTGCCAGCCTCTTTTGTTCCCACGACGTGTAAAACTTCAAAATCAATGTGCTCGTGCTCAATTGCCAGACGGCATGCCTCTGCCAAGTCATGACGACAAACCCATCCACTTTCATACTGCAAGCCTTGAGATCCGAGTTTTCTTTTCCAACGATCGACCCCAAGCCTTGCATCAACAATGGTACAGGGTCGCAAAACGATAATGCTTGACTGGAACGCATCATAATATTGGCGGCACATTTCTTCCTGAAGACGCTTGCATACCGCGTAGAGCGTGCCATCTTGGCGACGAATACCACCGTCATAGAAAACACCTTGGGGATGAACAACATGGCACGACCCAACATGCACGACACGACTGACTTGATGCCGGCGAGCCGACTCCAATACATTCCATAAACCCTTGAGGTTCACAAGAAAGGATGCTTGATCATCCTGGTTTTCTTCTGACTTCTTTGAAGGAAAGTGTGCCGCCAGATGAATTATGGCATCCACACCACTGATCACCTGATCAACAGCATCAAAGTCCACGATATCGCCATGAATGATATCCATGGACGTAGGCGGCGGACCATCAAGGTCCTTCACGCATTCCCACGCGTCGCAACTGCGATCAAAGGCGCGAACTCGATGCCTACCTTGGAGGTTCGCCAATACCGCTCGACCAACCCAGCCGGCAGCGCCGCATACGAGTACATTCATCTGACTGTGTTTGCCATTCGTCACTTCTGGCTTTTATTCTAACCATAAACCATCACTCGAAACCAAGAACCACCAAGATACAGTATCCTCCAAAAGGTAAGATGGTGATTACGAGATGAGCAACAAACCCAAAATAGCTGCAATATGCAATGTTTTCTTTCCCGGATCCCATGCCGATGTGCTCCTCATGAAATGCCTCAAGGGAATTCCTACTGACGATGCCTTCCATGAACCACGGGTCCAGATTGTATCGATATACCTGGATCAGATTCATGGACACGATAGCAAACTTCGAGATGTCGGCGTTGCAGCAGCCAATGCTAACAAGGTACCCATTTACCCCAGTATCCGTCAGGCACTAACCCTAGGCGGCAAGGAACTCGCGGTTGATGGTGTCCTACTCATCGGCGAACATGGCGATTACAGCGAAAATGAATTTGAGCAGACGATGTATCCCCGTAAGTCCTTCTTTGAACAGATCTGTGCAGTCTTTGGGCAGACTGGCAGATCCGTTCCGGTTTTCATTGACAAGGGTCTGTCATATAACCGAGTTGATTCCTGCTGGATGTACCACCGTGCTCGGGAACTGGATATTCCCATGATGGCCGGGTCCTCGACCTGCATAACATGTCGCAATCCATTTTTTGATCTGCCACGCGACAGCAACCTCGAAGAAGCGCTGGTGATCGGATGGGCTGGCATGGAAATCTACGGGTTCCATACCCTTGAATGCTTACAGTGCATGGCCGAGCGGAGAATGGGTGGTGAAGTGGGTATCAAAGCGATTGATGTCATCGAGGGTGATGATATCTGGGCTGCAGGCGATGCGGGGCGTTGGAACAAGGACTTGTTTCAACGAGGACTTGACTGTATTGAGAACAAGCCGCCGGGACATCCAAAGGATGATCATGAACGGTGCCCACTGCCAATCTTCGTTGATATCGAGTACCGCGACGGCTTTAAGGCTCAGATGATCATGCTGAATTAATTTATCGAGGATTTTGCCTTTGCCGGGCGTGTAGATGGCAAAACAACGGCATTTGAAATCTATATCAAACCTGATTACCCCCACCCATCCTTCAACTATCTTTGTTTGAATATCGAAGAGATGTTCCTCACTGGCCAGCCCCAGTACCCAGTGGAGCGGACGCTCTTCACCTCATGCATGCTGGATGCGATCATGCATGCGCGTAAAAATGGTCCCAGCCGGATTGAACTTCCCGAACTTGACATCCCTTACCAATCCTATGAATCCTTGAAGTGGTTCCCAACCAACCCACGTCCAACAGGCGCCAATATGAAGCCATGGATCTGGCAATGGTAGCACAGCAGACACAAGGCACATTGCCACACACAGAAGAGAATGATTCAATAAGCAACCGAACCTGCCGTTTCCTATGACAACTCTTTCAGGCTGCCAAGAAAGTTGAGCAATTCACGATTGAATTGATCTGCCGCTTCCACATTAACCCAATGGCCCGAGTTTTTAACCGTGACCAAGATCGCCTGATCGGAAGGCAGCCGCCGCGCAAGTGCATTTGACTCTGGATCACCCGGGCCGACTCGCCCACGACCAGCGGCAAAAACCAATAATGGAACATTGCACCACTTGTCCCCCAGCGGCTTTTTCTCGGCGTTGACCTCTGCTGGATTCTCGGGGCGGAAATCCAACTCCTTATTAAGATTTTCTAGCTGTTCAAACCAGGCTAAACGCATTTTCGTATTGTAATCTGAAGGGTATTCCCATAACACGTTGATCGTCGCAAGAGAGGCCTTATTGCGGTGATAGTCTTGTATCGTCTGTGAATCGAAACGCGAATCGAGTCCAGCGTCGAGCCCATCACTATTGACCTCGGCACCGGGTTCGCAGCCAGAACGAAAATCCCTGGGACTGAACTTGCCAAACGAAGCGCTATCAATTGACACCAGTGCTATCACCCGGTCAGGTTGGGCCAAGTACATTTGCTGGATGGCAAAAGCACCGGAACTGCGACCAACCAGCACGGCCTTATTAATGCCAATGGTGTCCAAGATTGCCCACGCATCTCGTGCCTGACCCACATTGGTAAACCGATACTTGCCCCAGTCACATTGGCCGCGACCCTCCCGATCAAGTAGAATCACGCGGCAACCCGCTTCCAACAGAACGTCGACCTGTCTATCATATACGTCATGGGTACCCCCAGCACCTGGCATGAGAACAATGGCCATGCCTTGGCCATGATCTAGGTATCGAAGCCGAACACCATCAGACCGAACAAACGTTTTCATCATCTTTTGAGCACTCATGACTCGGTGGCAACACCGGTACTCGTTCCGTTTTAGAAAACCCGTACCACCGGTCGCTGTACCACTGCAACTCCTGACACTACTATTCGACTTGGTATATCGTATTCAAATTCAAACACACATAATGCCAAAACCAGACGCTCGACTATGGATATTACCATGAATGCTAAAAATACGGTCATCACCTTTCTAAACGACCACGACAACGCACTCTTGGATTTCACACGTGACCTGGTAGCGACGCCAAGCCCGATGCCACCGGGTAACGAGAGAGCCGTGGCCGAACGAATCCAAGGTGAGTTCAACCGTTTAAGGCTCGGTGCGGCGCAAGTGATTGCGGCCAAACCCGATCGCCCCAACCTACTCTTAAAACTTGACGGGGGCCAGCCAGGCCCGACGCTCATCTTCAATGGTCATACCGATACGAAACCGGCGGGCAATCGTGATGAATGGAAGCACGACCCACTCGATCCTGTAGTTGAAAATGGCAAACTCTATGGTCTTGGTTCGACGGATATGAAAAGTGGTGTGGCAGCGATGATCTATGCCACAGCTGCCGTGGCCCAGGTCAGTGAGCAACTGGCAGGCCAGTTACACCTGCTGCTTGTGGCTGACGAAGAGGGTGGCAGCCAGTTGGGCGCAAAGTTTCTTGCAGCAGAGGGGTATGTAAGCGGTGACGCAATCCTGATTGGTGAACCGGCTGGTATCCGACGCGAGTTGGAATCAATCGCACTGGATAGCCGGGGTATCTGCTGCTTTCGCATCCGCGTTCACGGCGACCAAATGCACAGCAGCCTAAGCGATGAGTTTAATGCCACCAATGCCAGCGTAAAGGCTGCAGGCCTCATCACCCGCTTCGCCCAGGGGTTCCAACGTCCAAATATGACCGTCAATGTGGGAGTCACATTACAAGGTGGCGTTTATTTTGGTGTCATACCCGGCCTGGCCGAATTCGGATGCGATCTACGTGTTCCACCCGGCAGCACTGAAAAGGGCATTCGCAGTGAGGTGGAACAATGGCTTGCTCACCAAAAACAGCTTGACTCCAAGTTGCGTGCCGAGGTCGTGTGGCAGACACCTCCGTCGACCTGGATTGACCCGGTCAATTTCCCGCATGACCACCCACTGGCAACTGCGTTACAACAGGCTGCCTCAGAAATCCTCTCAGACCCACCACCGATCGGCTGCTACCCCGCAGCGACTGATGCACCGTGGTTCGCAGCAACTGGAATCCCAACCATTCCTGCCTTTGGACCAGGACTGCTTCCGCTGGCACACTCGCCCAACGAGTGCGTTGAGATATCGAGTCTTTTTGCTTGTGCCCGCATCTACGCCCTGGCAGCCCTGCGGTACCTCTCTGATCAGACCTGACAAACCAACCATAGGCTTTTGATATACCAATTCATTCGTCGCATATCTTGGCGTCTGGTTGCGTACCCTAAAGTATTCTAGCGCGTTGGATATCGTGGGGCTCTCGCACACCCGGAGACGTCAAGCAGGGCAAAGGACAATTACTGCCGTGGCATATGTTTTTGCCTTCCATGTCTATAACCGAATGAACTCACATTCAAGATCCCCATGTACATCTTACTGTATACTGAGTACGCCATTGCAATGGACAATCAGGGACAGGTTCTGCGCGACAAAGATCAATCCGATGCCCATAAACACTCGGCCATTCTGTGTAAACTTACACGTGATAGGGTAAGCACATGGAAAACTCGCATGAAGTGCGCGTCCTACCGTCGATTGCCGTGAGGGCACAGGGTTACATGAGGCGTCACCTGCACAATGGTCGTAATAGGGAATGATGAATGAACATGAAGGTCAAACATGTGGAACGCATCTGGGTCGATGTGCCGTTCCGGCCCGTTCCAAGGCGCAACATGATCCGCGAGCTACCACATTGGACCATCTTCGAACTGTGCAAGGTATCGTTGGAATGTGGCGTGGTGGGTATCGGAGAGACCATGGTCTTCTATACCTGGGGCAAAGTAACCGACAAGTCGGTTAAAAGGGTCATCGGGAAACCCGCCACAGAATGCATGTGGGATGATTCACTGGGAGCAGGGCTCCAGATGGCTTTGTTCGATGCTGTCGGCAGGGCCCTGGAAGTCCCAATCCACCAGCTTGTAGGCACGAAGTTGCGGGATGATGCGTTCATCTCCTGGTGGTCGATCGACATGCCCCCCGTAGATTTACAATCAGAATGCATTGAAGCGATCAAGCAGGGATATACCAACTACAAGTTCAAAGCTCGTCCCTGGTTCGACCTCGATGAGCAGTTACGCGCTGTCACCCAACAGGCGCCTGACTATTTCGAGATCGATCTGGACTTTAATGCCATGTGCAATGATTCAGCTCATGGTGTCCGCATCCTGCGTGAAATGGAAAAGTATAATCAGGTCAAAATCTATGAAACACCCATCCCCCATGGAGATGTCGCAGGTTACAAGCACCTACGCTCACAGACCTGTATCCCACTTGCCATACATGTGGGCGAACCTCCCCTCATGACCGCCTTGACAGAGGACATTTGCGATGGCTTTGTTGTCTGCGGTGGTGTGAGCCGAGTATTGCGAGAAAGTCAGATTATTGCAGCAGCCAACAAGGTTTTCTGGCTGCAGTTGACCGGTACAGGGCTCACCGCCACCTTCGCACTACAACTTGCGGCAGTATGCAGCCATGCTCGGTGGCCGGCTGTGGACTGCCATACCATCTATGAGCACAACCTTTTGACCGAACCAATACATGTATCAAACGGACTGACAAAGATCCCACAAAAACCAGGCTTGGGGATCGAGTTGTGCTGGGATGCGGTGGAAAAATACCGGATAGAACCGATTGAAAAGCCTTATCCATACCCGGATCTGTTAATTCGATTAACCTGGCCCAGCGGCGCAGAGGACTACTATACCCACGGCCAACAGTATTGGGACGAATTCCTACAGGGTCGCAAACCTGTGTTCTCGCCCGGGGTATACATGGAAGTGGTACCTAACGATGGTTCAACCCAGTGGCGCAAACTGTACGAGTCGGCCAGCAACAAACCTTTCTGAAGTTCGCGGCGAGGATGATATCCACCAGAAATCTCGACAAACCCAGCATCAAACAACCCGGGATCACCGAAAACAAAGACTATGCAGCCTGCTGTTTGCCTTCACCCACCAAGACCAGTGGCGCAGCAATGGCGATTGAACTGTAGGTTCCCACCAAAACACCAATCAGCATCGTAAATGCAAACCCATGGACACCGTCGCCGCCCAAGAAATAAATCGTCAGCAATGCCATCGTGGTGGTGAACGAGGTGAGTACCGTTCGGCTTAGGGTCTGGTTCACTGAATCGTTAATCACTGTAGGTGTCCCGAATGCCAGACGACCACGGTTCTCCCTGATCCTGTCAAAGACAACGATCGTGTCATTGAGTGAATACCCAACAATAGTGAGTATCGCCGCCACAATAGCCAAGTCGATGCGGAAATCACTCAATAGGAACGCAGAGGCGCCTCCTTGATCAGCCACCAATCCAGCCAGTGCAACCAGCCCCAGCGCGATCAACACATCGTGTGCCAAAGCCACAATCGCCGCCAGACCATATCTGAATGAACGGAAACGAATTGAGATATAGCCCACAATCGCCAGAAGACTAAGCCCAATAGCAAGGAAAGCATCGAGTTTCATCGTATTCGATACCTGCGGTGAAAAACTGGCGACACTGCCAAGGCTCCTCTCTCCGGTAATGGCATCGCGAACCAGCAACCATTGCGTATGGGCCAGCCCCCCCTCATCACGAAATGCGTTCGGCTCATCGACATAGTTTGTGGCGTGATCTCGGGCAACCACAACGACCGAACGGTAAAGAATTTCCTCCCCCTGCCCGGAGGCACCCTCATCCTCCACCACTTCTGAAGACCCGGATGCACCTTCAAGGTTTGAATCCAGTTCCAATCCGATCACCTTGAAATTACGGTATCCATATTGATTATGTGGCGGCTGGAAAAGCGTTCGTTCGATGCGTTCACTGACATCCTCAGTCGTTGCGCTTGGTTGCATGTTGGCAATCACCAGCCCGACACCACCAAGATACTCACTGACATCCTCAAACACTTCTGGTCGGTTAATGTTCTGACCCAACGATGTATTTACAATTGGATAGGCTGGCGCATGACGGATCGCACTTTCAGCTGAACCATCAAAGTCAATTGCCACTTTCACATCAAGCACATCCTTAAAAGCTTCGACAATTGCTGCACTTACCCGGTTGTTTTCATTGGCAGCCAGCGTTTGTATGGAAAACCCAGATGCAAGTGACCCCTGTTTCTCACCGGTGATCACCACCTTGGCGCGATCACCCTCCAGTTGCGGGATCTCGTGGCTCTTGGCCACAGCATCTAAACGCTCTCGAACCTCTCGTAGTTCAAGGGACTTACCCTGTGACAGATTGAATCCCACTTGTGTTCCACTGCGAAACTCGATATCGAGCATTTCCTCACCGCGGGAATAAATCAGGAGAATACTGCCCACTATTAATACCGAACTAAGCATAAAAAAGGGAACCCGCTTGTTCACCCAATTCACCTTGGGGTGCAGGATCTTGCGTACTGCCGGCACCAGGGTTGGCACCATTGTCAAAGTCTTGGCGTTCGTAAATTGGATATACAGCTCAATCCAAACACGTGTGCACAATAGCGAGGTAAACATCGTGGCAAGAATGCCAATACCCAGCGTCACCGCAAAACCTTTGATTTCGGCAGTCGCGGTATACCCGAGCACAATACAAGTGATCAATGTTGTAATATTGGCATCAATAATCGTCGCAAGTGCCTTTTGGTAGCCGGCACGAACCGCCACCTTGATGACTGCTCCCCGTTCCAATTCTTCACGAATACGCTCAAAGATCAGGACGTTGGCATCCACGGCCATACCGATGGTCAAAACAATGCCCGCAATTCCGGGCAGTGTGAATGTCGCCCCCAGAAAGTTGGTTGACATCACAGCCAGAATCAAAGCCATATTGCCGAAAAGTGCAAAGTCGGCGATTAATCCATTGACCATGTAGTACAACGCCATAAAGGCGGCAACCACAACCATCGCCCACACCGCGGCGTGAAGTCCGCTTTCCAGGTTATCCCGACCAAACCGAGCATCAAAAGATTTTTGGTAAATGGGATCATCACTTACACGAGCTTCTAATGAACCCGCATTCAGCGTACGAATCAAATACTGCTGTTCCTGCTCTACAAAACCGCCACGCCCTCCAGTGATGATGCCACTGGTTGCGATAATACTCTGAATGGTTGGTGCTGATTTGATCTTACCATCCAGCACAATGGCCATTGGCTGACTTCGGTGGGCCCGGGTCAGTGAGGCCATCTCCTGACCGCCAACTGAATTAAGCGTGAAATAAACTGCACGGAAACCCGCATCGTCGAGGCCGGGGCGTGCCGTGTCGAGTTTCCACCCTTCGTCTGCTTGTGTGATGCACTGATCATCGGCATTACTCAACAGCAGATAGATCTGATCGCCGAACTGGCCGGCAATGAGACCCTGTGTGCTTGCAAAATACCCCACAGGGTCGGCAAGCAGTTGTGTCTGCTCAGCCCGCGTATCGGCAAACTTTGTGATGTCATCAACTTCAAACCAAAGGTATCGCTCGCTGGTACTTGATCGCGGACCCTGTTCGGCAAGCTGTGTACGGTATTGATCAGCATTGGACACAGCACGCAGATCCGGTGCAATACGAAACTCCAGAACACCCGAACCACGCATGATTCGCTTGAAGTCCTCTGGATCGTCAAGCGGCCCTTTCTCCTTTTCATATTCGGCATACGCCGCGAAAACTGCAGCAATCGCATCAGTACGGCCCAAGTATTTGTTTTCCAAGGCATCTGCCGCAATATCCCGCTTGCTAAGACCAGGATTACCTTCCGCGTCACGGGGACCAGGTTCATTAGAGAGTTTTAAGCTGTTCTCCAGGGTGACCAGGTCGATATTGTTGGCCAACAAAGCATCCCAAGCAGCAGAGAACTGGTCAGTTACCCGGTTCAGTGCACCAGCTTTTTCGATCAATAGTTTGAGCTTTGCGTCAACATCTGCTTGCAACTTCGCCCGAACCGCTTGATCACTTTCATCTACAAGTTCATTAATCGCCTGCTCCGCAGCGGCATACTCTGCCTGCGCGACCGCATTGGCCTGCGTAAGCGGTTGGCTTATATCATGTGCGTTGGCCAAAGCCACCAAACGGTCCATAACGATCGAGTTTGAACCGGCAATCTGTACGAATCTTGCATGTCGTGCCGCATTGGGTAACTGCAAGGCCTTGGCAACAACCCCTCTGGCAATATTCGTGTCAACCAGGGCTTTTCTCGTGTGAAGATATTCGGACCGCAGGGCGTCTACACGCGGCGACGCTGCAGGCATCTGAACCTCAAAACGGTTACCGGCCAAGCGACGCCAAGTCAGATTCAACAAGCCCTGGGGGTCAACACGGTCCTTTAGAACCTCGATTGTCTGCTCGATCACTCGCTGGGCGTTGGCATCAGCAGGAACATCAACTTCGTAAATAAAAGTGGTTCCGCCTCGCAGGTCCAAACCAAGTTTCAGCGTTTTCGCCGGTGGATAGACCATCAGGCACGCCCCGGCCAAGACGAGGACAATTACCAGAAGCAACCATTTCCAACGCGCTGAGTCATTCATGGGGTGTTAAACCAGATATTTATAGGAAACTCTCTGTCACGACTGCCTAGCATCTATTTTCAGGCATCTTGGTCATCGACCACGGCCTGAATAGCACTGCGTGTGAACTTAATGCGGATGTTCGCGTTTTCGTCGACTTTGATCACAATTTCGTTATCTCGGACCTCAGCCACCGTGCCCAGAATGCCACCAACTGTTTGAACCTTGGATCCCTTGGCAATAGCAGCCAGCATCTTGGCACGTTTCTTCTTTTCTCGGCGTTGTCCACCCATAAGGATGAACCAAAACACGGCAAAGATGGCCACAATAAAGATCAAAGACGACATTCCACCCCCTTGAGGACCGGCAGGGGTGGAGCCCTCGGTACCAACAGATTGCCCCTCCACGGCGTTCTGGCTCGCTGGTGAGCCCTGATCTGGCAGGCTGAGTGGCTTATCAGCGCCTAGAGAGCCGCTGTCTTGCTGAGCGAGAATGAGTGGAATTTGGTTCATCATAGTTGGTTTTACCTTGTATTACTTGGTTTGAGTTGACCGCTGCCCGACGGCAAAGCCGATTGGGGTTATTTATGCAATCGCCCACGCGGGCTCGTCAGCAACTCCGGTATTCAAGGGGAATCCGGGGGAACTTCTGGGGACAGTTCCGGGATGTCAGTAGCAAACGCAGTTGGCCAACGCTGTTGGACCAAAGGCCAAGCATTGTGGGCGATTGCGTAGCGGATGTCCAGCAGGAATCGCTGAAAATGGCGGATGTTATGCGCGCTGGTCAGGATAGGCCCCAGCATCTCGCCAGACATGAAAAGATGCCGCAGATAGCTACGACTGTAACCACCACCACAAGCTGGACAGTCACAAGTTGGATCGAGCGGCGCCGGATCATCCGAAAATCGCGCATTACGCAACTTGATGCGGCCTGTGGAGGTGAATGCACAGGCATTGCGACCATTTCGAGTCGGTAGAACACAGTCGAACATGTCGATACCAGCGCGAACCGCAACCAGAATATCACGCTCATATCCAACGCCCATCAGATAGCGCGGTTGGGCCTGAGGCATCTTCGGTGCCACATGCTGAACCACCTTTTTGAGCCCCTCATGCCCCTCGCCAACCGACACGCCGCCAATGGCAAAACCCGGCAAGTCATGACTACAAACCTGCCGCAAGCACCAATCACGCTGATCAAGATCGACCCCCCCTTGGATAATACCGAAAAGCGCCTGATCATGTGACCGCTTGTGTGCGGCAACACATCGATCCAGCCAACAGACACTACGCTGACAGGCCTGTTGTATACGAGCCACGGGCTCTGTACTGGCTCGTGGCCCAGAAGATACCCGAGACTGGACCTGGTTCCCCTGTTCCCGCAGACCAGCCATCGCCGGCGGGCAGTCATCGAACGCCATGATAATGTCGCCACCCAACTCGTTTTGGATTTGGATGGCCCTAGACGGTGTTAGTTCGATTCTCGCACCGTCGATATGACTGGAAAAAATGACACCGGTTTCAGAAATTGTATTGATGTGGGCGAGACTAAAGACCTGATAGCCACCCGAATCAGTCAAAATGGGGCCCGGCCATCGCATCCACTTGTGCAGGCCACCCCGCGATTCAATCAGTGGTGAGCCAGGGCGCAACATGAGGTGATAGGTATTGGCAAGAATGATCTGGCTCCCCAGGTCACTGACCATACCGGGCATCAGGCCTTTGATCGTGGCCTGAGTTCCCACCGGCATAAATGCTGGCGTATCAAACGCACCATGCGGCGTCGTCACCCTGCCAATTCGCGCAGCGCTACTCTTGCATCCTTCGAGAATGTCGAACATCAGGGCCGACATCACGACCATCATAACGTCAAGTTGCCCCGATTAAGGCCAGAACGGAAAATGAACAGCCCCCGTCTTCATCAACCCGCTTGCTTCCCGGTAAACCATGAAAATTTTCGATCTTTAGATCGTGTCCATGGTTTGCAGTCGTGGCAAAAGGGCTAACTGACTCGCCGCTGACGTTCGGTGGCTTGTTTGAGAATACGTCGCTCATGAGGGCTAAGCTTGTGCATTCCCTTGTTACGCACCTTATCCAGAATGCGGTTGACCTGCGCATCCTGCTTGGCAATCTGTGCCCGACGATGCTCCGCCTTACGCTGCCGGTGCTTAGCTGCGATCTGTATGATAAGTCCCTGATGAACAAAATTGAGTAACTGTGGTTTTTTTACAAGGAAAAAGCCCAGTACGGCACCGCCGAGATGAGCAGCGTCGCCACCGGCGTTGGTGGACCCGACAACCACTGCAAGAATTGAAAAGCCCAGGAACACAAGTGCCATCGTTCGCATTGACATCGGTATGGGAGGAAATAACAGCATTACCCGCCGGTGCGGATACAGGACAGCACACCCGACAAGAATGCCAAAGATTGACCCAGAAGCCCCAACAATCTGCACTTCATCTGGATGTGTTCCATGATCACGAAGTGCTCCCACATCGTGAATTAGTTCTGGTGACACCAACCCTATGATGGCAAAAAGAACTCCCCCACACATCCCGCAAAGCAGATAAAACGCCACGAAACGGCGACTTCCCCACCAACTTTCCATCAGACGGCCAAAGAAATAGAGACCAATCATGTTGGTCAACAGATGCATGAAATCCCCATGCAGGAACTGATAGGTCACCCATCTCCACAGTTGCAGATCATAAATTGCCTTCTGGATGGAAAACGACCCAAGACTCTCCGGAGAGACGGCATCCGCACGAATGCTACCGGCAAATATTGAATCCAACACAAACACCACGCAATTGATACCAAGCAGCCACGTTACAATTGAATATCCACTCGACACACCACCAAATGGCCGACTGGGCTCATAGGAATCGCGGTTGTAATCTCTTTCGTCCCAAGCCATCAGCTGTTTGGACTCCGGTTCGCCACATAGTAAAGGAGCGTGGCAATGGTCTTGGCATCACGAATGGTATTGTCCGCCACCATCTTCATCGTCTGCTTGAGGTCGACAACTTGCGGCGTAATACGCTCATTTTCGTCAAGATCCTGTCCTACATGGCGTAAATCCCGGGCCACAAACGCGTGCATTGTCTCCGTGCAAATGCCCGGCGAGGTAAAGAAGTCGATCAGGTGCGCCACACGTTCGGCTTGATAGCCAGTTTCCTCGATGAGTTCCCGCCGCGCTGTCTGCAGGGGCAATTCACCTGGCTCGGTGGTACCGGCAGGAAGTTCCCAGAGTGTTTCACCAACGGCAAACCGCTCATTGCGAATCAACACAACTGAATCAACGCTTAGCAGTGGCAAAACAACCACGGCATCCGACGTAACGCAGACATCACGCGTGACCGTAGATGGCACATGGTCTATCCCGGTTGCACCGGGCAGTTCCACCTGGTGCACATCAAACCGGATGCCACCGTAAACACATTTGGATTTATTGCTTTTTTTCTGCAAGTCCGCTGTCACTTCACGTAAATTCATTGACCGTATTTATTTGCCAACCGCTGCATTTCACTGTGATAAGGGTCACCACCAAGATTCTGATCCGATAGGCGTAATTTGCGCACCCGCAAGGGGATATCCTGTGTATATTGGCCCATGGCTTCACAAATCTGAAACCAACGCATCCAGGCATTCCACCACAGGTGCGGATAAGGTGGCTGATCGAAACTCATGATAATCCGCTTGAAATGCTGACCGGAAGCGGCCAGGTGTTCAACTTCATGGAGATCAAATAATGTCTCCCCCGCCTCGTGTGCGAGTTGGGCATCATTTGGAAATGTCCCAAGCAGCGGATCAAGTATGCGTAGAGCATCAGCACCGCGACCAGCAAGCCGCAAAGATTTTGCCGAGATCAGCTGATAGGGCAACATTTCCTGTTCACTCAAAGCCTGTCGCTTGGCCCATTGAAGCAGAAGGTCGGCTAGATGAGAAGCCGCCCGGGCCATGGTCACAGACTGCTGCCGAAGTAACCGTTTGCGATCTGCCACCATTTCAATAACTACCGCACCGTTTAGGTCATCCACCTTTTGATTCAAGGCAATCAGGTTATCGTTGATCACCTGAGCCGCCGCATCAGGGAATTGGCCCATCATCTTCTTTGCCTGATCAGCACACTGTTCATACTGGTTGTCACTAGCCAGAGCAAAGATGCGTTTACTCCATGCGCGAGCCAGCAAATCGCGGTTTTTACCGGTGTCAGCCATCACCTCATCAATAATCACTAGAGCCTCCGTTGGACTCTGTATGGCCAATGCCAGGTCAGCAAGAAGCAACCGGTAATGGCTGGCAGCATTGTGCTGTTGTCGGCTACCATCTGCTGTCGCCATAGCACGGCCAGCTTCTTCAATGAGTTGGGCAATATTGAACCGGATCTGCTGGACGCTTGCGATTCGTTCTGTTGCCGGCACTCTGCGAAGATTCTTGATCTGCAAGCTCAAAATCTGTCGCCGTGCTTCAAAATAGAATGCATGGCCGAACGGCACACGTAACAACATCCTAATAGCTTCTTCTTGCTGCCCCTGCGGAAGCAATACATCTATAGCATATTCATACCGTTCCTGGTCAGCAGTGGTACTGGTTCCAAACTCAGCAAATAACACCTGCACAGCTCGCTGATAATCTTCAGTAACCACATGGCGGGTTCGGGGATCCTGATAACACCGCTTTAACTGAGCAACGGCCAAGCCAATTGCATTTTCGGCATCTGCCTGATCCGGCATGCTTTCTGCTAGATCAATCCACAAACGAGCAGCTTCAATGGTATTGTCCACATTGGAGCTATCTTCGAGGTAAACCGCCAACCCCAAGTTGTATAGCACCGCAGCTTGTAAATTACCCGGCAAATCCCTTCGTCCCAACAGGCTGCGGAGGGATCTAGTGGCACGATCAACGCTTGGTCTGGCTTGTGCCATAAGAACTTGCGCTTCATCATTTTCATTACGAGCTGCTGCTTGTGATGCTTGGTTGACAAGATCTTGGGCGTCAACACGGGCGGTCTGACCAATACCCAGCACCACCACGGCAGGTAGCTGGCTTAGATCGACGTCGATGGGAATACTGTCTGCCCACCGCCGGTAGATATAAAACCTTAGTGGTTCAGCCTGAGTTGCAAGTGAGGGGCGTGACAAAAGCGATTCATAAACGCTGTAGGCATGGCTATTGCCTGGATCACCTGTCCCAGCTGTGGATGCTTTAAGTATTAAATGTTCCAGATCAACCACCAATAAACGCGTCAACAGCGTTTGCACTAGGGAGCTGTCGTCCGCAAGTTTCTCCAGAAAGTCAACGGCAGCCGAATGCTGGCCGACAAGATTCATTGCCTTGGCCCAGGCAAGTTTTGCAACCAGCGTATTAAGATCCGCCTGACCTGCGGCAATAACCTTGTCCAGGTTATCAAACGCCACATCGTAATGACCTAAAAAAACCTGAGCCCGCCCGGTTAAACAAAGACTTGCATACCGGATCCCATTGGGATCCCGAGTGTCTGTAACAAACTTTTCGAGCCGCTGAACAGTCAGTTCATTGAGGCGTTGGCGTTCGGCCACCGCACCCCGGTGCTGGTTGCGTACGAGTGGATTGTGACCGAGATTCTGATAGTAGTGATGCTCGTCATCTAATAATGCCACGTAATGCGCGGCGTGCGCCAAGAAAAACTGGGTCCGTACCGCGTAATACTGATTAATCATGCGGTTCCACAAGCCGGTATTTATTCGCTTGGCGATGTGATCTTCCTGCCGGGGCAACTGGGTTTGAAGTTGACTGAATCTATAATCCGCATCGGCAAGCTGTTCATATGCTTCAACGACCACATTTTCGAACGCGCTCACCTGATTTTCTGTAGGGACGGCGAATTCAACAAATTCAGCAGCGTTCTGTTTTAATGCCTGCAGATAATCAAATAACAGGAGTTCAGAAAGATCCACCTGCCACATGGGACGCTGTTCATGATCCGGATATTCCTTGATCAACTCACGCAAACCAGCTAGGGTCCGGTCAAATGACTCGAGCCGCTGACCCGGCATCTGCCCAGCACGCCCGTATAAAATCTTGTGTTGGGCAATCTGAATTTTCTTGGCAATGACTGGATCATCGGGAGGATCGGTATTGACCAGATGTAACAACAACTCACTCATGCCCTCGCGAGTTAGTACATCTATAAGCATCGACTGATCGAGCCTCGATACCTGTCCATGGGTCGCTGGAGATATCATTGCCAGCATGCATATCAGTAATACAAAGGTGTATCGCTTCATGGGAAAGAATGAACGGATTAGTCAACGGCTATTGTGTCTGGGCAAACGCAATGTTTTTGTAACGAGCTCGCACTGCGGTGTTAAAGGCGTTAACCACGTGCTGCCATCGAACTTCATGGTCAGGACGAATAACAATCGGATCACCGGGTTTGTGAACTCCGATGGTCCGCCCGGCATCTTTGTCGTACTGAAGACTCACTAACCTGTCATACAGATGATCGAAGTCTTGCACGACCCCGTATTGGTCGAGTTCGATCTGGTATTGTGTTTCACGGTGGGCGGTGACATAAATATCCAATGGAGGAGTTGGTGGCTCCATGGGTGATGCCGTACCTGACCCGCGGGGAAGATTGGCTGTCAAAATACCTTCGCCAGGTGTGAAATTCGCGGTCACAACAAAATAGATCAACAGCAGGAAAATCACGTCGATCATGGCAGTCAGATTCAATGTAATCTTCGGCGGCTCCAGGCTCGCACGTGAACGTATCTGGCGGAAAGCCACCGACACGTCGACTGTCTCAACTTTTACCGGTTGTTCAACCATTACGGTGCATCCGCCTGAAAACTTGGTCCATAATCCGGCAGATAGGAAACCAGGTGAACCTTTCCGATTCCCGCAGCTGAAATTGCCCCCAATACCGGTTCGACCTGATCGTAATGCAATGCTGCATCAGCACGCAGCAATACTTCCAACTCGCTGTTACCCTCATCATCGGTGGACGCGTTATCAACGGCGTGAATTAGATCCGCCGTCACCAATTCCATTTGATCCACTCCAAATTGCTTTAAACCGATCTGCACCAGTGCCGCAGCCCCAGGCCACTTCAGATGGTTCTGCTGCCGATCCGCCTTACCATACGGGGCAGGAGCCACGTTGACTACCAACCGCTTGGCATCATCCAACTCCCGCACCTCAGGCTTGTTCAACTCCGGCACAATCATTTCCACGGATTCTTCTGCAATAATATTACTGATGATCATGAAAAATATGATCAATAGAAATGTGACGTCAATGAGCGGCGTCATGTTCATTTCCGGCTTGGCTGGACGGTATGATTTGGTTTTCATCTCTATGATTTCAAAACGTATAACACATCGTCACGACACTACTGGCTGATCGCTGGATGATCACGCATCCGGCTTGGACGTCGTACGCTGTCGTGCACCAGCCGTCGAGGGCGACGTGGCGTTCTGTATCCGGACCGGCTTGAATGGTTCAATGATTTTTTCTGCCATTACCAGAGCATCCGAAGTGAGGGCATCACCCTTATTCCTGACCAAGGCATAACCCGCCAGGGCTGGAATCGCTACAACCAAACCCCAAAACGTAGTCACCAAAGCGGTGGAA
>PBAS01000028.1 GCA_002716625.1 Phycisphaeraceae bacterium
AGCTGAGCGAGCTGCGGATCGGTCGACAATGATTGGGACTGGAGGGCGTAGTGAGCGGATCAGGACTTACCGTTTTAAAGACTCTACCGCCGTCGACCATCGCTTGAGCAGGTCTTTCAACCTGCAAGCAGTTCTTTCCGGTGATCTTGACGAGTTGATCGAGGCGTTGATCGTTCTAGATCGGGCGCAGAGATTGGCATCCCTGTAACGACGATGGAGGACAATGCTTGGCCTAGAGTCTATTCTGGGAATGTCCCAAGCAATTCTTCCGGTATTTATCCGCCAACTCACGCCGGGTTGGGACAATTATTCTAATCGTACGGCCCGGCATCTTTGAAATGGCAACTACACGAAGGTTATCCGGGCTTGAGGATATGATCCTTTCGCATATTGATTGGTGCATTTTTAATAATTGTAACCAATGTAAAAATATTTGGTTATAACCTGACGGACTTTGGCAAACTAGCCGATTCAGGATAGCGGCATACCATTCATGGAGAGAGGGCACGAGGGTGCATGGAAGGGCTTTTTATGCCATTTGCAGAATTGAGTGATGTTCGTTGTTACTACGAGCTGGCCGGTAGCGGTGAGCCTGTGATTTTTATTCCAGGTCTTGGTGCTACCAGCCAGGCGTGGTTACCAGTTGCGGAACATCTGTCGGATGAGTTCACCACCATCTGTATAGATAACCGAGAGATCGGTCAATCTGTTAGCAAGCGACCACCGCATACAGTAAGTGATTACAGTGCCGATCTGGCTGAGTTATTCGACCACCTTCAAATCGAACAAGCTCATATTGTTGGCATCTCGATGGGTGGTGTGATTGCCCAAAGATTTGCCGTTGATCATCCATCGTCTGTGGGCCGTCTGGTTTTGATTTCTTCCAGCTATCAATTTGGCCCCTATTTGAGAGAGATAGCCCAGTTGGTTGGTCAGATAATGCACCGATTCCCCAAGCACATTTTTGCACGAACGATGGAAGTTCTTGGTGCTGGGCCGCTACACCTTGATGCCAATCCCAGACGGATTGATGACAAAATCAGGCAACTTCTTGAAGTAAATGTGTCAACGAAGGCAACCATGCGGCAGCTAAGAGCTCTGGGTGCCAGTCGTTTCTTGCCCAATGAATATCGGATAGCCGCCAAGACACTTGTTGTTGCAGGTGAGTTCGATTCCCTGATCCCTCACTGTTACGCCCGGCAAATGGCTCGCCTGATTGATGATAGTCACTTTGTTTTGATTCGCAATGCAGGGCATAACCCAATCATGGAAAGTCCGCACACCCTCATGCCCCTGATCCGAGAATTTCTTTGTAGTGGGCGTGTTATCAACTTTCCAGATCATGAATATGAATTGTCTCGGCAGAATGTTGCATAGTTAATAAAGGATTGGCGTAGAGGTCCACGGTAGGCTCTGCTGGTTTTACATGGATTAATTATATGATCACTTGGTGGAAAAAACCTAAATGGGTTGATATGCCATCGGCAGGAAATTTACGGCTGGATGGTAAAAACGGACATTCTAAAAGTGGTAAAGTTTTTGAATCCACTCTGCAATACCCCACGACGCCGCTAGGCCAATTGCTTGACCAGTCTGCGCAACGGTTCGGTAATACAGACGCCATCGTGTATTGCGATCAAAGATGGACATATGCCCAGCTTCTGAAAGATGCCAATCGTCTTGCAGCTGGCCTTGCATTGCAAGGGGTATTTAAGGGTGATCGTGTACTGATGACGCTGCCCAACTGCCCCGAATTCATCATATGCTTCATGGCCGTTCAGAAGCTTGGAGGGATTGTTGTCAATGCGGGCCCTCTCATGGGTGGCGATGACCTTCAGCAGCTTGTGGCAATGACAACCCCCAAGTTGATCATCGCAATTGATCTTCAATTTCCCATGATCTCTGGATGTTGTCAGCGCAATACGGATGTCAATTGGCTTTCCGTTTCACTTAAGGATTATCAACCTATTTGGTAGCGCCTTGGTTATCGTGCGAAACTCATGCAGGCTCGTGGAGGCGAATCGGGTCATGCGGAAGGCATGACGGTTAACGGGGGTTCTGGTTACAGCATGCGGCTGGAAGAAGTCCTGGCCCACTCGCCGGCAAGACCGCCGAGTGTGGTTCCGGGGTTGGATGACACCGCCGTGCTTCAACCCACGGGAGGTACCAGCGGCACGCTCAAGGTTGCAATTTTGTCACACCGTAATCTTCTTGCCAACGTCACGCAATTATCAACCTTGATTCGTCTTCGACCAGGTCAAGACCGCATCCTGTCCGTATTGCCAATGTTTCATGTGTATGGGCTCTCGACATGCTTATTCACTGCCATCTTCAATGCCGCCACAATGCTTCCGCTGACGAGGTTTCGTGTCAACGACATGCTGGATGTAATCTGTCGACACAAGCCGACCATCCTTCCCTTGGCACCGGCCATCATTGAGCCAATGTGCAAAGCCTTGGAGTCGGGTCCCGAGAAAAGAACCATCGAAGTGATTTCTGCACTGCAATCAACAATCATTACGAGTGGTGCAGCCCCCCTTTTACCGAAGACAAGCCATCGTTTCTGCGAACTGACGGGGATACAGATCGCTCAGGGGTATGGGCTCACGGAGGCTTCGCCCGTGACGCATGCCAATCCAATTGACACGCCACGTATTGGCTCGATTGGTTTGCCCCTGCCAGATACCCAGGTTCGCCTTGGTGATCTCGACCAGAATGATGAAGATATATCAGCTGTTGGTGGCAATACGACTGGAGAACTGCTCGTCTGTGGACCACAGGTCATGAGTGGTTACATCGATAATCCAGAAGAAACCCAGCGCATGATTAGTTTTGATGAACATGGTCAGAAATGGCTTCACACGGGTGATATCGTTCGCGTTGATCCTGATGGTTTTTATTACGTGATTGATCGGCGCAAGGACATGATTAATCGTGGTGGGCTTAAAGTCTATCCGCGACAGGTTGAGAATGTCCTTAAAACACATGACAGGGTTGTAGACGCTGCCGTCATTGGTCGTGACGATCCAGTTCAGACACAGATTGTTGTTGCGATGGTTGTTACTGGGAAACCCGTAGATGACCGCGAGGAACTGGTTGTGTCATTACGGCGTCTGTGTCGTGATCACTTAGCACCCTATGCAGTACCTGAGGTTATCGAGTTTGTCACAGATCTTCCTCACACGGCATTAGGGAAACTACAGAAGTACCGACTTCGTGAGAATACGCAATCCCCTGCCGAAGACAAAATGAGTTCTGGTTCGGATCAAGATATGCACGTAGCTAAGGATCTCCATTGATGGTTGCATGGAATACAGATAATGGTCGTGTTGCAATTATTGCCAGTGCACGTACTCCACTGACTAGAGCCGGTGCTGCACTTCGTGCAATGCGTGTGCCCGATTTGGCCCGTGCCGTCATGCAGGAAACACTGCATCGCGCAGGTTGGTCTGGTGGCCGGTTGGATGAAGTATATCTTGGAAATGTCTGCATGCCGGCTGATGCGGCTAATCCTGCCCGTGTTGCAGCAATACAGGCAGGCATTCCACAGCATGTGCCTGCGCTTACCGTACAACGCAACTGTGCATCTGGGTTGGAAGCTATATTTCAAGGTGCTTCTAGAATTTTTTCTGGTCAGGCACGGTTCATTCTTGCCGCCGGTGCTGAATCAATGAGTAATATTCCCCTGCTGTTTCCGCGTGAAACCTCTGGGCCCATGGCCCAGATGGCCAAGGCGAAAACACTTACGCAGAAGCTTGCCGTGGCCACAAAAATGCGACCCCGGAACTTTGTGCCGATATCCGCCCTTTTACAGGGTCTAACGGATCCACTGTGCAATATGATCATGGGAAAGACGGCAGAGGTTTTGTCGCATGAGTTTTCGGTTACACGAGATCAGCAAGATGCTTTTGCGCTGCAATCACATCAACGGGCCGCGCAGGCAATTTCTGCCGGTCAGTTCGATGGCCAGATTACACCGATTTACACTGGGCAACGTTTTGAGCCCGTTACACAGGACATCGGTCCGCGCCAAGACCAGACATTCGATGCCCTGGCAAAGTTAAGGCCCATATTCGATCGACGCGACGGTAGTGTTACAGTTGGTAATTCCTGTCAAATTACCGATGGCGCTGCCTGCATCCTTCTAGTCGATGGTTCGGTAGCAGGGGCAGAAGGTCTTGAACCACTTGGTTACATTCGTGCCTGTGCGACCGCTGCTTTGGAGCCGCAGAGAATGGGGTTAGGCCCGGTTTATGCCATTGATCGCGTGTTGCAGATGACGGGCTTGTCACTTGATGATATTGGACTTTTCGAAATAAACGAGGCGTTCGCAGCGCAAGTACTGGCATGCCGCAAGGCAATAGCCAGCGATAGGTTCTGCCAGTTGAACCTGGGACATGATAGTTGCGGCGATATCGATGATGAAAGGTTAAATGTTTCGGGTGGTGCTATCGCGCTAGGACATCCTGTGGGTGCTACCGGCGCACGGATTGTATTGCAGTTGCTGGATGATATGCGGCGCCGAAACGTACAGTTTGGTATTGCCAGTCTATGTGTTGCAGGCGGACAAGGTGCAGCCATTCTGGTTGAGCGGAGATGATTAAATGAGTGAAACGCTTGATACGAAAATTGAACAAGGAAATATGCTGGTCGTGTGTTTGGATCACCAAGGCAAATCGACCAATACACTGTCACCGTTGGTACTTGAAGAGTTGGGCGAAGTGATCAACTCGCTTGAGAAAGAAGAACGCAAGCCTTCAGGAGTGATCTTTACATCTGGAAAACCGAACATGTTTTGCAGTGGTGCTGATTTGTTCGAACTGGGACAAATGGACAAAGGACAGCAACGCCACTTTCTTGAGCATGGTCAGAGTCTATTTGATCGCATTGCCAAGTTGCCCATGCCAACCGTGGCGGCAATCAATGGCCACTGTCTTGGTGGTGGGTTGGAGTTGTCACTGGCCTGCAAATGGCGCGTGGTTGCAGATGATGGTTCAATTAATATTGGCCTACCGGAATCCAAAATCGGTATTATGCCAGCTTGGGGTGGTACCACACGTCTCACGGGGATGCTTGGTCCCACGCGAGCATTGCCGCTCTTGATTACTGGCCGGACGATGGCTCCTCGCAGGGCACTCAAGGTGGGGCTTGTTGATGAAGTGGTACGTCCTGAAGCCTTGATGGCTGCTGCAAGTCGGTTGCTGGAAACCAAGAAGCCTGCGGCTCGTCTACCAATTCTTGACCGTGCAATCCATTCGGCCCCGCCCCTTCGCGCGTTGGTATACCGCAAGGCGCGTATAGCAACATTAGATAAAACTTTTGGCAACTATCCTGCCGCCGAAAAAATCATCGAGACATCACAAACGGCGGTATCACGCGGTCACGCAGCTGCATTAAATAGTGAACGTGACGCGGTTATCGACCTTATCGACACAGATGCATGCCGTAATCTTATGCGGCTGTTCTTCCTGAGGCATGAGGCAAAACAAGCGATCCGTAAGTCTATTGGTGACGATACACGTGCGCTGGAAATACAACATGCTGCAGTGGTTGGTGGTGGGACGATGGGCGCCGGTATTACATACGCCCTGATACGATCAGGAATTCAGGTCCGTCTTGTAGATGTCGATCAACACGCAATATCCGCCGGTCTTAGCCGCATTAACAAGATGCTTGCGGATGATCGCCGTGCGTATCGAATCAGCCCACTCGAAGCAGAACAAGCGATGCAACGTGTATCTACCACAATGGTCAAGAGTCTTCATGTTCACAACCGGGGTCTCCAGCTTGCGGATCTTGTCGTTGAGGCTGTGGCCGAGAAGATGAAGGTTAAGCATGAAGTGTTTTCCATGATCGATCGTCTGGCACGCCCCGAGGCAATTCTGGCAACAAATACCAGTTCACTTAGTGTGGAACAGATCGCTGCAGTTACATCTTCACCATCTCGTGTGATTGGCCTTCACTTTTTCAATCCAGTGCCGCAGATGCCACTTGTCGAAGTCGTGCGGACATCTTATAGCAGTGATTTAGCATTTCGGATGGCCGTTGATCTTTCGCTGCGGATCGGCAAGATACCAATTCTCGTTAAGGATGCACCAGGATTTCTCGTCAACCGTGTGCTGTTCCCCTATCTGGCTGAGGCGCTGATGATGGCATCGCAAGGTGCTCCGATCAATAAAATCGATCAGGCCATTAAGGCTTGGGGTATGCCGATGGGGCCTTTCGAGTTGCTCGATCAGGTTGGCTTGGATGTTGCAGTTGCCATTCTTGATTCAGTTCGAGATCAGTTGGCAATCACCGTGCCTGATCGACTTGATCAAGTCCTTCAAGAAGGTTGGCTGGGACGTAAGTCCGGTAAGGGGTTTTACGAGTATCCCAAGAAGGGGCAGCCATCGATCCATCATGACATGACCAAGCTATTATGCGGCAATTCCGCATTGGATGAGGATCAGGATCCCATGTCGAAGGTCCAATTGCGGCTGATACTGCCGATGTTGAATGAAGCAGTGCGTCTGATGGCGCAAGGTGTTGTTGATCACGCCGACACAATCGACCTTGCCACGGTCTTGGGGCTTGGTTTTGCACCATTTCGTGGTGGTCTGATTCGTTTTGCTGAAACGATGGGCCTTGACCAATGCGTGACTGTTCTGGACGAACTTGTCGAACGGTACGGCCAACGTTTTGAACCACCAACGGAATTACGTGAGCTGGTGAAAAATGGGGGCAAGATCCAGGATATCAGCGGTATAGCGCAAACCCAGTATGCACAAGGCACAACAGGGATACCCACAGGAATCATTACTCCAAAATAAGAAAGCTAACCATGGTACAACTTGCAAAACATGATCAGCAGCAACTCGACAAAGCCAAAGATCTTATTGACGCCGGTCCGCTCCGGGAGATGGGGTTCGTGAGATCCTTGCTGTTTGGTCAACTTCGGCTTGACAAGGTGATGCCCTATCCCGGTCAAGATGCTCAAGATGCTGAACGCACCAATGCGCTGCTTTCCGAACTTAAACTGTTTATGCAGACGCAGGTTGATCCGGATGCCATCGATGCCAATCAGCAGATTCCTCAGCACGTGATCGATGGATTAGGCCAGATGGGGGTATTGGGGCTGACGGTGCCTCAGGAATATGGTGGCCGTGGCTTCACCCATACTGGTTACTGCCGCGCACTTGAGCTAGTGTCGCGGACCTGCTCTTCAACCGCCGTGCTCGTCGGTGCACATCAATCGATCGGCCTCAAGGCACTGGTTTTAAATGGCACTGAGGAACAAAAACATCATTGGTTGCCAGAGCTTGCATCGGGACGTCAGCTTGCAGCATTCGCTTTGACCGAACCTGAAGCTGGTTCTGACGCAGCAAATGTTCAAACATCTGCAAAGCTAAGTGATGATGGTCATCACTGGGTTCTCAATGGTGAGAAGAAATATATCACCAATGGGGCCTTGGCGGGGATGATGACGGTGATGGCTCGCACCCCAATCGAAGAAAACGGAAAGATTAAAGAAAAGGTTACTGCTTTTATCGTGACCCCCGATATGGCAGGTTTCGAAGTGGTACACCCCAACCGAAGTAAATGTGGAATCCGAGGTACATGGCAGGCAACACTAAATTTTAACAACATGGTTGTACCCCGTCAAAATGTCCTTGGGGAAGTTGGGCGAGGTTTAAAGGTGGCTTTGACGGTTCTAGATTATGGACGTTGCACGTTGAGCGCTGGTTGCATTGGCGGCGCGAAAGTGGCACTGGAAATGTCGGTTCGCCATGCCCAGAATCGCAGCCAATTTGACCGTTCTCTCAGTGAGTTTCACTTGATCAAGCAAAAGATTGCCCGGATGAGCGAGTTGGTATTTGCTGCAGATGCATTGACCTACTTGGCTGCTGGCATGGTCGATCGCCATGACGAAGACCTTATGCTGGAAACAGCTATCTGCAAATTGTTCTGCTCGGAGGCTTCATGGCGTGTGATCGATGATGCTGTCCAGATACACGGTGGCGCCGGTTACATGCGCGAAAACGGCCTAGAGCGTATGCTTAGGGATGCACGTATCAATCGGATCGTTGAGGGTGCTACCGAAGTGATGACCTCTTTCGTTGCACTGATGGGCATGAAGGAGGTTGGCGAGGATTTGGAACGGGTCCTACACGCTGCCCGCCGTCCCATTCACAATTTCGGGCGTTTGGCTACATTCGCTCGCCACGAATGGCGCGATGTGATTGTTGGTCCTAGTTGGACTGGATTGGATCCACAACTGGTCAAGGAAGGTGAAAAACTGGCACAACTCACCCGATTGCTTGCACGTAGTGTCACAAGGCTACTTGCCAAACACCAACAAAAGGTTCTTGACCTTCAGCTGCTTCACAGTCGCTTAGCTTGGTCTGTTATTGAATTATTCACGATGTCTGCTGTCATTAGTAAATTACAGTCTACGCTGGAAAAAAATAATGGAGCCGATGTGGACCGTCGTCAGCTAAACCATGATTTGGTGGTTGGCAAAGGATACTGTCAGCATGCTGCCAGGCGTATTCAAAGGCGACTGAAAGGGCTATTTCGAAATCATGACAAGCAACGTCTGGCCGTTGCGGACGAAGTATTTGACTTCTATGCTCAGGTGGATGGTGATCACTAGCTGTTGATGGGCATGACTGGTACTGGCAACTTTTTGGGCTGGTAGAAGTCCAAGTTCATGGCATGATACTTATACCTCATACGCCAAGCCAGCAGGTAATGTATTGCCCTGGTTGGTTCAAAATGGTTGGGTCCATGCCATTTGTTCTCCCCTGCCCCAGTACTCAAATCGTCCATAGGCTTGCCTACTGAGTAGGCAATACCTCCAACCGGCTGGCATCAACTGTGGCCCCACCTCGGCCATCTTGGCAGACCGCCACGATACGGGGGAGTTGGCGCCTCAATCCGGATCTTTTGACTGGCCACCTCGATTTTCTCAATGATCATGCTCGGTTAATTGGAGAAAACCATAGCCGGATGCCGCGCCGCCATTTGGCGGCATCATCCGGTTTGCTACGGGGTCTTGGATGCAGGTATAGGTTATTGCATATCCAGTTACCAGCATCCAGATCCAGATAGGGGTGGTGTAAGTTGGTGAGCATTAGTCTTGAACTCGGTCAAACTGAACGTTCGCGATCCTTCCAGTACCGATCTCTCAACTCTCGCTTCACTATTTTTCCATAGTTGTTTTTGGGAAGTTCATCCATGAAGTCAATGGACTTTGGCTTTTTGTAGCTTGCAATATGCTGTTTGCAAAAGTCAATGAGGTCTTCTTCCGTGACGCTTTCCGATGGCAGAAGGCTTATCACCGCCTTGATGGACTCGCCCCACTTGGGGTCTGGCACGCCGATGACCGCTACTTCACGCACAGCTTGGTGTTGGACAAGCACCTCTTCTATTTCACGAGGATAGATGTTTTCGCCCCCACTAATGATTAAATCCTTTGAACGATCCATCAGAAACAGATAACCGTCCTCATCCAGATAGCCAACATCTCCAGTATGCAGCCATCCGTTGCGAAGCGTTTTTGCCGTGGCCTCGGGGTTCTGCCAATAGCCCTTCATGACCAGGTCAGATCTTGTGACGATTTCCCCGCATTCACCGGTTGGCAACTGGCGATCTTGGCCGTCAACAATCGCAATTTCAACATCAGTATGGGCAATACCCGCCGACGCGAGGCGTTTCATCTGTTTGTTTGTACCATTTAAGACATGATCCTCATGCGGAAGATATGAAATGGTCATGGGTGACTCACCCTGTCCATAAAGTTGAACCAGACAGGGGCCAAAACGTTTGATTGCTCTAGTCAAATCCTCAACAAGCATGGGCGAGCCGCCGTAGACGATTGCTTTGAGTGAACTGTGGTCAAACTGGCTGATCGCAGGACTATCGACTAGCAGTTTGATCATGGTTGGTGCTCCGAACATGTTCGTGACACGGTATTTTTCAATAGATGATAGGATGGCCTGTGGATCAAAAGACTTTGAGGCGGGAATAATGTTGGTGCTAGCCTTGGCGATATTGGGTATGGCATACAATCCACTGCCATGGGACAGGGGGGCGGCGTGAATCACCACTTCGTCACGTCCAAACCCGGGACACATACTGGCAAAAAAATCCTGGGTCATGGCGGTTAGGTTGCGGTGGGTCAGCATGGCACCCTTGGATTGGCCAGTGGTGCCGGATGTATAAAAAAGCCAAGCGACGTCATCTGGTTCCACGTCGGTATCCTTGAAATCACCAGAGCTTTCCGCGAGCAGCAATTCATAGTTAAGCCAGCCATCTTCGGCATCCGACAAGCTGATGAAATGACGCACCTTTGGTAATTGGTTTAGAACGGAGCGTAATGATTCGTTGAATTCAGAGGAAGTGATCACGATCTCCGCTTCGCTGTGATCGATAATGTAGGAAAACTCATTGGGGTGCAGTCGGAAATTAACCGGGACAGCGCCACACCCTAATTTGAAGCATGCAAATATTGCCTCGAGCATCTGGGGGTGGTTGTGCATGAGCACCACGATATGTTGCTGTGGAGTTACACCAAGCCGACGCAGGGAATTGGCTAATTGGTTGGTGCGGGTATTAAATTGCGCGTAGGTGAACTTGGTGTCACCGTGCACAATGGCGATCTGGTCGGGGAAAGATTGGGCTGATTTGGTTAGAAACTTACCTATATTCATTTCAGCATCATTGAATCCGCTGTATTAATTACTCTTGCATGTCAGCCCACCGTCGACAACAAGCTCAGCGCCGGTGATATATTTTGCCTCATCTGAGGCTAGAAACAAGGCGGCATAAGCAACGTCCCACGCATCACCCATCTTGTTCATGGGGCATTGTGCATCGCGTACCGAGATCATCTTTTGTACATCACCGTCTCCATAAGCATCTTTGAGCGGCTCGATGATCATGGGGGTATTCATTAGGCCAGGCAAGATCGCGTTGGCACGGATGTTCTTGTCTGCATATTGCAGAGCTATTGACCGTGTGAAGTTGGTGATTGCGCCCTTGGTCGTGCTGTAGCCAATATAAGGGACACCCAGATATCGAATCCCCGCAATAGAGGAAATATTGACAATGGCACCCCGTCCGCCAGACTCCATGTATGGTAGGACGTACTTGCAAGTGAGAAACATACTTTTGAGATTCACGTCGCAGACGCGATCCCAGCTTTCTTCACTGGTTTCGACTGGCCCACCCACTTCAACGATACCGACATTGTTATGAAGAATGTCAATCTGGCCATAGGTGTCAATACAACGCTGGACAAGATCTTTGACCTGTATCGCATCAACCAGGTCGGCGCGGTGTGTGGCGCAGATGCCACCTTCGCTTTCAATAATGGTTTGGGTTTCGTCGGCTGCGTTTTGGTTGATGTCAACCGCGAGAATGTTTGCGCCCTCACGAGCAAAGAGTACAGCCGTTGCTTTACCATTGCCCCAACCCGGTCCTGAAGATCCGGCTCCGGTCACGATTGCTGTTTTACCTTTTAGTCGTTCAGCCATATGTCCTTATCCGGTATTACGTGGTTCATCTGCTCTCTTGGCAATAAACATCAGGAACATTGCTGGTCAAGGTTCTAATGTACACGATTAAATATAGTAATGTCTGAGGTGAAAACTAGCGGCCCCAATATCTTGGCAGTTAGAGTGCTTTTGGCATTCATCAGCATGCAACATGTTGATTTTTTTTTGAGAGTAGTCGGATGCAACCCTCCTGTACCTGAGCATGTATTTAGATGAGGTTAAATCCAACTTGTCATGTTCAATTTGAACGGGCTGTGGGGTGTGGCAATGAGAGATCAGCCATAGATGTGCAATAACCACGGTTGCATGAGTGATCTTTGCGAAACCCAAGAATACGTGATCTGCTGGATGTCCCAGTGAGGTGGTTTGGAGCAGATGGAAGTAATTGGTTTCTCTTGCCAGGGTGATCAAGCACTGTCTGGTGGAAATATGTAGGCGATTAACTGGTTTAGGGCCAGACCACAATCTCGCGTTCCAGTCGAATCCCAAACTGCTTGTATACCACTTCCCCAATGTGCTCAAGCAAAGCTAACACGTCCGAGGTGGAAGCTCCGTCATTGGCAATCACGAAGTTGGCGTGTTGGTCTGAGACCTTGGCACCACCAATTTGGTGGCCTTTCAATCCAGCACGATCAATCAGCATGCCTGCTGATTTGGGGACATCGGCTGGGACTTTAAGGGGGTTTTTAAATGCGCAGCCACAGCTGTTGGCAGCCAGGGGCTGGCTCTTTTTTTTAAATTGAAATATTTCCTTGATGCGTGCTTTGACTGATTGTGGATCCTGTGGTGTTAGGGTGAACTGGGCTGCCAGGATAAATAGTTCAGATATATTCGTCTTGCGGTAGTTGAATTTTAAATTATCGTGATGTCGCCACGAGACCATTCCGCGGTCATCCATAACCTGTACCTGATGTATGCTTTTGCCGATATCGCCAAAAACCCCACCTGCATTCATTCTTACTGCGCCGCCTACTGTGGCAGGTATACCTGATAAGCACTCAATACCTTCAAGTCCAGCTCTTGCTGTTTGTAGGACTAATTGTGGCAGGTCGACTCCGGCGCCGGCAGTCATGTGTGACGGATTGAATTCAACTTGTTTAAATTCAGGGTCATCCAGCTGGATTACCACACCGTCGACACCCGAATCAGCCACCAGCAAGTTGGCTCCACTCCCAAGGACGTAAACAGGCCACTGATCCTGCCAGCAACGTTTGATGACAGCGGACAGGTCCGACTTGTTTGATGGATGGACCATCACTTTGGCCGGGCCGCCAAGTCCGTACCATGTGAATGGGGCAAGGGGTACATCGAGTTCGTATTTTACGTTTAGGCCACCGAATAGATGGTCAGCGTTTTGATTTTCCGGTGTCATAATAGTTGTGGTTATGGTTTTTGATAATAGAAATGTGGATACGTGGTTCCGGATTTCCCCAACAAAATCCGCGTGCTTAATTGAATTCGGCGCAGTCAATCCACCCGCCGCCAATTAGTTGATCGCCTAGATAGCATACCGCAGCCTGCCCTGGGCTTATAGCACGTTGCGGGCGTTCGAATTGGACCCTGAATTTTTTCTTGTCTGGTGTAATCTCAATACACGCATTTGTTGGTTGACTGTTTGACCGGATTTGGATCTTGCAATTGATTGGTGTGTCTATGGGTAGATCTACTAGCCAGTTTGCCTGATCGGCAACAAGCTTGTTTGATTCCAAATTTCCTGCATCTCCGATGGTTACCGTATTGTTGCCGGCATTTTTGGCGGTCACGTAGATTGGATAGCCCAGTGCCACATTCAATCCTCTTCGCTGACCGATCGTGAAATGTTGATGGCCAGGGTGTGTACCAAGAACCGTACCCTCTTGGTTCTTGATGGGCCCGGGAGTGATCTGGTCGGGTGTGGTTTTCCTTACGAATCGGGCGTAGTTGTTATCCGGTACGAAACAGATTTCATAGCTATCCGGCTTGGCATGTACCGGCAGTCCTTTGTCCTCGGCGATTTGCCGTGTCTGCTTCTTTTCTAGTTCGCCAATTGGCAACAACATCCGGTCCAGTACTTTTCTTTGGGTCCCAAAAAGGACGTAACTCTGATCTTTGTGCGTATCAGTGCCTCGCAAGAGTTTCGTTTCAGTCCCAGATCGATCAATGCGGGCATAGTGTCCGGTCGCCACGTAGTCCGCATTGATACTTTCAGCATACTTGACCAGTTTGCCGAATTTCAGCCAGTCGTTACAGCGAACACAGGGGTTTGGTGTACGTCCACGGTTGTATTCTTCCACGAAATAATCGATGACTCGTCCAAAGTCGTTCTTGAAGTTTAAGACATATAACGGTATATCCAGCATTGCAGCCACCAGCCGTGCGTCCGATGCGTCATTAAGTGAACAGCATCCTTGCTGATTGGGTTTGGCGGTCTGGCTAGGGGAATCGACTTCCAGTGGCTTGGCGCAATGATCCTGGTGGTCGGCCATGTCGACTGAATCGTCACTACCCAAACGCATGAAACAACCCACAACGTCATAATCTTGGTCTTGCAGAAGCGCTGCAGAAACCGAACTGTCTACCCCCCCACTCATGGCCACAAGGACTTTTTTTCGATGTTGGTGGTTGCTCATGGCCAAATCATATCACCAAGGGTGTGTTACTTCTGCCGCCACGGGCCTGAAAGGGATCTAAGCAGATATTTCCACTGATCAAGTAGGAAATTCCGGTGTGGGTAGTCCGGGATTTTCTCTTGGTCTATTTCATGGCATACGGCTTCAAAAGGTTCTATAATGGGTGTTGACTTGGAAATCAGTATTATGACGTCACACACAACGGTCATCCCAAGGCCAACCGGACACAAAGCCGCACCTAAAGCAGATGTGGCCGTACGGCCACAACGTCAACCACCCTATGTGATTGTTATAGAAAATGATGATAAGCACACATTTACTTATGTCATCGAGGTTCTTCGGCGTATATGTGGTCACAGCAATCCCAAAGCTTTTCAACTTACGAATCAGATCCATACCGCTGGCAAATCAGCAGTGTGGTCTGGCACGCTTGAACTGGCTGAGCTCAAGCGGGATCAAATTCGTGGTTTTGGGCCTGATTACTACGCTACATCCACAGTGAGGTTTCCATTAGCCGTTACGATTGAGCCACTTGCGTCATCGTGAGCCCACCGAGACTACGCAGTTCTCGTGATATATCCCCTTTTATAGCCCATCTACTTCGCGCGGTGGTAGATGTCGGTCAGCCTGCCCGAAATGGAATTTCTTTGGTTGTAACGTGAATACACAAGTGCTCCTTTTGCCTTGTTGTGTGACGCCATCGATTTTTGGTGAGCAGCTCCGTTAGGCCTGAAGACCCCGAAATCAGCGAGTCCTGGTGTGAGTTGTTGGCAGTCCAAGCATTTCTTCTCATTGCCTGTGTCAGTTCCAAACGGTTCCCACGATCCCTTAGGGTGTGTAGACTTATGGTGTGGCGTGGCGAGGCGGCCGCCCATCCCGCATGGGATGGGAGGAAAGTCCGAACACGGTAGAACTCGGTGGTGGGTAACACCCACCCTCCAAACTGGCGACGGTTTGGGGCGGGATAGCGCCACAGAAAATATACCGCTCGTTGATTCGTTGACGGGTAAGGGTGAAATGGTGCGGTAAGAGCGCACCGCTGTGCTGGTGACAGTGCAGGCTAGGCAAGCCCCGCCGCGTGCAAGGCCAAGTATGCCCCTGGTTGACGGTTATGACCGGCAGCCACAGCTGGTTCGGCTGTTTGGGGGCGGGTAGGCTGCTGTGAGTTCGTGGGCAACTGCGGGCCTAAGAGAAATGGTCGCACTCTCGATGGATCTCGAGATTACAGAATTCGGCTTATCGTCACGCCACAAAATAACCCCGGTCGAGCAGGACCGGGGTTGTTTTTATATCGCTTTTATGGTGGGTGCAGGCCCCCCGCTAATCTACAACCAGACTCACGGTATCTTCCGAGGGCAGTGTTAATGCGCCGTGAGCGCGTGCAGCAGCAAGTGCTAAGTCGCCATCGCTGGTCTTGACTAACTGCCGCAATTTGTCCAACTGAAATCGCGTAAGCCGGTTGCCCATCTGTTTGCCTGACTCGGCTAGGCTGTTGAGTAACGAGATCCGTACGTTCGTGTCAGCCCCATGATCCAACGCCGCATCGGCGATGGATATTTGGGATTCTGCACTTGTAATCAGTTCCAGTACGTGACCAGCAGCGATGACAATGGGTTGGCGGCTATCATTCAGTGCTGCAATCAACGCCGGTTCAGCATCAGAGAGGTTGTATAAACTTGCGCCGTTGAGCCCAATTCCTCGAAGTGCAGTCAGTGCCCTAGCTGCAAAATTTGCAGCTTCATCAGATCCGATTGGTTCGCCGACAGAGTTGGCTGTTACCTGTCCGATCGTCTGTCCCAACGTGTTTTGGTCTGTACCATCTACCAATGCCGTAAGCCGCCATTGATCACGATATTTCGACTGTAAACGAAGCTGGTCGACGCCAGAAGTGATTGCAACGATTGAAGCAGTCGCCAGCTTATAGTTTTGCCCCGCTTGGAGGTACACCGATTCAATCTGGTCTGCGGTACCGGCGGCGACTACAAGGTCAAAACCTGCGCGTGTATTGATCACGTCAGCCGCCGCCTCCAAGGTGGATGTGGCGGCTGCTTCGTAGCCTAATCCTTTTATCTGGGACGCCAAATCATTGAGCCGGTTTTGATCATCACAGATCACCAATGCATGTCGCAAATCACTTTGGCGAACGGCCTCTGCCAATACCGGTACCACTCGATAGCTCAATGAAAAATCCGATTTGGGTCGTGCACGCGCCAATACGAATGCTGCAGTAAATCGAATTCGCCGGTCGGCATACGAAAGTGCTGACAATAGGGGTTGGGCTGCACCGGTACGATTGAGCAGTGCGTCAGTGCCTGCCGTGGCCAACAGGGCTTCAATTGCATCGAGGGCCAGTGGGGTGTCTTGGTCTGTCATCGCTCGGTCGAGAACATCATGCAGCCGCAAAGGTCCTGCCATGCGGGCGTAGTACATGGGTTCGCGTTCAATGTGAGTCGCGTTGTCAACCTCATCACGTCCGAGGCGGTTTTCCCGACGCAGATTAGCACCAAGCCAAAGGCTCAGTGCTGGATCCATCTGTCGGTCAAGTGCTAAAGCCCGCTGTGCTGCACGCATGGCTAGGACATCCGCGAAAATGGCTGGTGGTACAGGAGTTGAAATGAGTCCGGCCCGCGGGTCATAGTCCCATACGATTCCACGGTCCGTAGCTGTGTCATAACCGGGAAGTTGCCCCCCATTTGTGCCAGCAACGTAGTAGTTTTCACCCAGTGTCAGGAAAAGTTCGGATGCAGTGACGTCGTCCGGTACCTCTTGTTTGGCTGTAAGTTCATCATATGCCCGCTGGACGGCTAAAGCAGCCTGGGGGTCGACGCCAGGCATCTCAAGTACCTGTTTGAGATAAGGTAAAGCTCGCGGGTATTCGATCCCGGCCAGAATCTGGGCCACTTGACCCATTTGTACGGGTTCTAACTGGGACAGTGCGACTGATAACGGGTAGACCAATGGGCGTCCAATAGCAACCATCGCTGTTTCAACATGTGGATGCAGTTTCTGTTGCTTCTGGTCACGCAAGACATTCAAAAGCTGTGGCGCTGCAAACTGCCCCGCTCCGCGAAGGCGTTCAACAGCGTTATGACGCTGTCTTAGGGTTCCTGCGAGTGCCTCAATATTTGATGAAACTCGAACTGATTTACGAGCTTGGGCAATCCGAGCGGCTTGGATACGTGCTTCTAGCTTTGCGGCTACACCGTCCACATCTGCCATTTGTCGGGCCAGTGCCAATGTATTTTCATAATCGATATCACCTGATTGTTCGACAACTTGTAGAAGTTGTTCATGATTAACCTTGGCCATCAAAGCTTTGGCGTAACTTGCAGCAAGTTTGGGCCGGCGTACGCGGACGTAATGATTGAAATCACCCCAGAGGCTTGACGCGTTATCACCGGCTTGTTGGGCCGATACGCCAGTTACCGATGCGACCGTGAGAGCAAACGCACAACCCATTTGGTAGGCAAAGCTCATATTCAACTCCCAGGAGTAGGTAAAGGCAGGTAGGACAACTGTCCAAAATACCGGCGTTGGTCTATCTCGTCAAGCCAATTATGGGGGATTGAACCCTATTGCATGCAATAGGGCTCTGTTTGCCGGGTAAGTTTGCAGTTATGCGGGGCAATTAAGCAGTTACGTGGGCTTATGGTGGTTAGATTTGGACGGTTTTCATGACCAGTAGAAGCCACACGGGTTATTGTAGCAGTGCCCAAGGGCCCATTCGGGTAATATAAGCTTATGTCGAATATTATGGTTTGGGTCATGCTGTCACTGCTTCTGGTGATTAATGCAGGCGGCGTGGTGCTGACCGTTTTTCAGTTACCGGGTATATGGCTCATCCTTCTGGCGACGGGGTTGACCTTTATATGGCAACCACAGATCGTCGGTTATGAAGCGGTGCTTGTCCTAGCTATTTTGGCAATTGGTGGTGAAGTACTGGAATTCTGGTTGGCCGCTAGAGGGGCAGTGAAAGCCGGCGGGTCTACACGGGCCGCTGCCTGTGCAATGGTTGGTGCCGTTGTGGGTGCAATGGTTGGCACAATTGTATTCCCAGTGGTCGGGACGATTGTTGGCGGATGTCTTGGTGCTGGGTTGGCATCCTATCTTGGTGATCGCTGGGCTGGACGTACGCATGACCAAGCAGCGAAATCAGGTGGTGGTGCTGTGATTGGTAAGTTTTGGGCCACCCTTATGAAAGTTGCTGTTGCGATTACAATGTGGATCGTCAGTGCAGTTGTGGTTTTTTGGTCATAGCGGTCCAACTGTTCGCTTTTGAAATCTGATCGATTAAGCGGTGGTCTGCACAAGAATCAATCTACTATCTCGTTTAAGATAGGTGCGGTGTAACTTCGCCGGGGTTGACTGTTCTGGGGAACTTCCGTTTGGAGCCAAGATCACAAGCTGAATTCCTGGTGACTCGATAGTCTGGCATTTAGATCATTAGATTTACGAATAATCATGCTAAAGTTCATCACCATCGATCAAACGGAATCCTTTGCAGGGGGAATACCCTCCAATGCCTACCTGATTGGTGTGGACGGCAACCCGATGCGGGCTAATATCCAAATCAAAGGTGAAGAAATCTGGTGTGACAAGCGAGAAACAGGGACTGCCGCGCTTGTCATTCAAAGATCGGTTGGGGTATGTGGTGAGCTAACCGTACAAACTTGCCTTCTGCCTGATCGAGAGGATCCCTACTTGCTGATACTTGAATTGGCACGGCACCAGTTGATGGAGCTATATCATAAACTTGAAGATTGGGGAATGTTTGATCTGGATCGTGCTAGTGCGGTATCGAAACGAGCGTCAATGGCACGCAGGCTTTTTGTCGAGGCATTATGTGTTGATCGGACCAATCCCAGTGATGCTGAACGAGGCGCGAAGGAATGCTTGGTTGCAGCCCTTGACGGTTGTGAAGAATTAGCTGTTTCTTATTCAAAGATTATGCTCGAAAGGCGGCAAGTTGAAGGAACGATGTCCCCATTTCCCATCGGCTGTGGTGTGAACCATGTGGAATTGAGTGAGCGGCTTTGTACGGGCTTGGTAAACAATTTCGATTTTATCCACCTACCGATCATTTGGCGTGATCTGGCACCGATCGAGAATGAGTATTGCTGGGAAAAACTGGATGGGTGGATGCAGTGGATCACGCGTGTCAATATGCCCGTTGTGGCCGGACCGGTGCTTAGCTGTGACCCTCGCCTGCTGCCGGATTGGGTTTATATCTGGGAGCATGACTTTGATATGTTTCGCGAGGTGATCTACGAGCATGTCGAGCGTGTTGTTAGCCGGTACTCCGACGTTATTTCCACTTGGAATGTTGTTTCAGGTCTACATGTGAACAACCATATCAGCTTCACTTTGGACCAGATTATGGATCTGACACGTATGGCAACCATGCTCATTAAGAAAATTCAACCATCGGCCAAGGTGGTTGTGGAGATTTGCCAGCCATTTGGTGAATATTACAGTGCAAATTCCCGATCAATTCCCCCCTTGGTGTATGTTGATCTGTTGATTAAAGGAGCGGTGGATTTTGATGGTGTGGCTATCAAACTGCAGATGGGGCAAGGTTATACAGCTCAGTACGCCAGAGACTGTATGCAGGTGAGTAATCTTTTGGACCAGTTTTCTGCTTTCGCAAGGCCCTTGGCCGTGACGATTGGGGCGCCCAGTGGGCAATCACCTTCACTGTTGGATGATGAGCCGGACAAATCAGACGACTTTGGGCAGCGAGATCAGAATGGTCATGGTTGTGGTTATTGGCGTAAACCATGGTCGCAGCAGGTACAAAGTCACTGGCTGGCGGCCCTATTTCAAATTGCATTGAGCAAGCCCATGGTTGATTCGGTGGCATGGGATGAACTGGTGGACCATCCATCCAATGATATTTCCCAAGCTGGGCTGCTTGATTTACGGATGCAGCCCAAGAGTGCATTCCAGCGGCTCGTTCAGTTTCGTCGGACGTACCTGGAAAATGGTCAAGCAAGCCCTGCGGGCACGCAGGTATCTACCATCCCAGGGCAGGCGACGGCCGACCAAAAACCAGGTCAGGAGCAGGACCAATAGATTTTGCTTTCCGGAAGGCATAGCCGAATCGTTCTGCAGTGGTTTCTATTTGTCCTAAAATCGTTGAAAGTAAAATAGTCCATTCCGGTTCTGGGTTAAACAATGCTAGACAAAAGCAGGCCAACGCATCCAGCCGCCTGTAACTCGCCAAGAACGATCTTCCTGCTCGGATTCGGCTGCTTGATGCTTGTTGGCACGATGGCTCTCTGGGTGGCCCGGCCTAGACATCGAAGCTAACTCCCGGTGACCTACGAGGCCATGAGGGTCAATCTGAACACGGCGGACATTGATACACTGGTGCTTCTTCCTGGAATTGGACCAAATTTGGCTGGGCGTATCATCAACTATCGTACGCTCCATGGCCCTTTTGGATCAGTCGAGCAACTCCAGGCGGTGCATGGGATTGGTCAATCAACGATTAAAGGTTTGGCTTTATTTGTCCAGCCGTTCGGATCTGCCAAATTTTCAACAACAAAATATGCGTTCAGCAATGGCTCTGTCGATGAGTCGACGGATTGATTGGTGTGACTGGCTAGTGTGTCCTACTATGCAACCGGCTAGTATGTCCGACTTCACAGTAATACCGAAGATCTTTTATGACTCATTCAACTCGCCATGCTCGCATCCTTAAACAGTACATGGCAACCGATCAGTTACTTGGTGTCCAAGTGGTTCCCATGAACAGTTTACCCGAAGAGCATGACGGTAGAGATCAAGGCTCTGATATGAATCGAGAAACCCGCATTAAATTGCTCGCTACGCTCGATGAAGATGAAGTTAAACCATGTCAAAAGTGCCCGTTGCATCAAGACCGGATCCAGACGGTTTTTGGTGTAGGTGATCCGCAAGCTCCCTTAATGTTCATCGGTGAAGGCCCAGGGCAAACGGAAGATGAACAAGGGCAACCGTTTGTGGGGCGTGCCGGTGAACTCCTCAATAAGCAGATTGTCGCCATGGGCTTGAAACGCGAGCAGGTATACATTGCAAACGTTGTGAAATGTCGTCCGCCGAATAATCGTGCGCCCACAACTATTGAAGCTCATACCTGCAGCCAATTTCTGACCCGCCAGATTGAGATTATTTTACCCAAGGTGATTGTGACACTTGGCGGGCCAGCGGCCAAGCTTATCCTCAATACCAAAGATGGGATCACTCGGATTCGCGGTCAGTGGCATGAGTACGGCGGGTTGGAGGGCGTCGATTTGAAAATTCCGGTCATGCCTACCTTTCATCCAGCCTATCTACTGCGTAGCTACACGACTGAGAACCGCAAGCGGGTCTGGTCAGATTTGCAAAAGGTTATGGACCAACTGGGCCTCCCCCGCAGTGCCTGACCAGAGATCTGCCAGCAAATGAAGGCGGTCAGCGAGCCATGTCGGTGGGCTTTCCGATACAAAGCAGGTCCCAGATCAAGTCAATGGCGGCGGTAGGTCGATATTTATTTGCGCCGAAAGACTGATAATTACGCTTCTCGGCATGCAGTTAACGTAGAGAAGCGGGTCGCATGGGTGGATCCGGTCCCGATACTAGGTGATCGTGCCCCGGCTGATAAATGAGAGCAGGACTGGCATGGGACAGATCTCTTCTGGAGTCGGACTGATCAGCGGCCTGCCAATCAATGATATTATTGATCAACTCGTTGCCATCGAATCCCGTCCCAGAGACCAAGCACACAAGCAGGTTGCGGTACTTAACAGTCAGCAAATTGCGTTTCAGGATATCAACGCCAAGCTCCTATCGCTCAAGTTGGGTGTGAGCGGTTTTGCCACTAACCGTACATTCAATCAGACAACTATTACCAGTAGTGACAGCGCCCTTCTTGGTGCCAGTACGAGTTCAAGTGTCAATCCTGGATCCTATAGTTTTATTGTGGATCGCTTGGTCGCCGCTCAGCAGATGATTACTGTCGGTTTCTCTGATCCTGATGCCACAGCCCTTGGTGCGGGCACGTTGACCTTTGAATTTGGTGATGGGCGACTTGATTCAAAAACCGTTCTCAGCCAGCTTAACGGAGGTGGTGGTGTGCCACGTGGGGAGATTCGTATTACGGATCGATCAGGAAGTTCGGTTCACGTTGACCTGAGCCGGTCTCTGACCGTAGATGATGTGTTGACCGCTATTAATACCACCGTAGGTGTCTCCGTGACAGCACGAATCAAGGATGACGGCTTTGTCATTCAGGATAATACGGGTTCAACCACCGCGGTGCTCAATGTGACCGATGTTGATGCCAGTGGTATCACCACGGCACTTGGGCTTGATGTGGCCAGCGTGGGCAACGTCTTGGAGGGAAATCAGGCAAACTTCATTAGCATGGAAACACCACTATCTTTGCTCGATGATGGTCAAGGTGTGGAGATTAATGGGGCATTCAATGCCCACCTACGGATTCAATACCGGAATATGGGCTTGGAGCATGTGGATATCGATCTGGCCGGTGCCACGACCATCGGTGATGTGATTAGTGCAATCAACACGCAAACGGACCATGCAGTCACCGCTGCGATCAATGAAAACCAAACGGGTATTAGCCTTGCCGGCAAGGCATCGCAAGTTGGTGTGTTTGAAGTTCAGGCACTTAATGGAACCTCTGCGGATGACCTTGGGATCCTCGGTGTGGAGAGTGATGCAGATGGGGTCATCAATGGCTCACGCATATTGTCGACGATTAACTCCAAGTTAATCAGGAAACTTAATGGGGGAAGTGGTGTCGATCTTGGTACGATTGGTATCACCAACCGGTTAGGGGCGACGACAAATGTTGATCTGTCCACCGCGGGTTCAGTTGCTCAACTGGTAGACTTGATCAATGCCGCAGCAGCAGGTGTGACTGCCAGTCTCAACCAGGCTGGCAATGGCCTGAGGATTACTGATAAGACCGGGGCGACTGCGTCCAACTTGATGATTTTTGATGTGAATGGAGCCGCAGCAGCAGGTCTGAATATGACCGGTTCCCATGGTTCAGCCATCGCCGATAGTGGTAACCTGCAATATGAATATATTTCCAATCGTACTCTCTTGTCGTCATTCAATGGTGGTCGGGGCGTTTCACGCGGCAAGTTCATCATAATGGATTCAAGCGGCGCAACGTCTGAAGTTGACCTTACGCAAGGTAATGAAATATCCGTCAAAGATGTAATTGCAGAAATCAATAGTAAGGGCTTGCTTATCAATGCTCGGGTCAATGATAAAGGCGATGGCATTCTTATTGAAGATCGGGGACCAGGGACGGTGATTGTTAACGTCAAGGAATCCGGGTCATCCACTGCAGAAGACCTGGGCTTGCTTGGTTCTGCGGTTGGATTGGGGAGTGATTTGGATGGTAGTTTTGAGAAGACAGTGTCCGTCTCGCAAAATGATACCCTTAATGATGTGACTGAGGCAATTAACCGGGCAGGGATCAACGTGTCGGCAGCAGTGATTAACGATGGGTCGCCCACGAGCCCCTTTAGGATGAGTTTAACTGCAGATCATTCAGGTCTTGCTGGTGCCTTCATCTTTGATGAAGGCACGTTGGACTTGAGGTCAGCAAACTTATCCGAGGCCAGGGATGCGGTGGTGTTCTTTGGTTCCGGTGATCCGGTGGATGGCGTTGCTATTCGTTCAAGTTCTAATTCTTTAACCTCAGTGATCCCCGGGGTTGACATTGATCTTAAGGGTACGAGTGACAAGGCTGTTCAGCTCACGATCAGCCGCGACGATTCGGCTGTCGTTGGTGCAGTACAGGGTTTTGTCGATGACTTTAACGGCATCATTGACACCCTGGATTCATTGGATAGTTATGATGTGGAAACACAAGAGCGTGGATTGCTTCTTGGTGATCCAACGGTTGCAACCGTTCGTAATTCCATGTATCGGATGATTAATAAAACCTTTACTGATCTAACTGGGCAATTCACCAATATTACTCAACTTGGCGTTACCATCGGTACCGGTGCCAAGCTAAAGTTTGACTCAACGCGATTTATTGAGGCGTTAAATGCTGACCGTGATGGGGTTGAGGCTCTACTTACTTTCAAGGAAACTCAAACCAATTCGGATACCAATGAAACCATATTGGCAGCCGGTGGGTTTGGAGCTCGGTTTGATGATTTGCTTGGTACGTTAACCGACAGTGTCAACGGTACAGTCCAACTCCGACTCCATACGTTGCAAGACCAAGTTGACCTTGGCAATAGCCGGATTGTTAAGCTTAGTGAGCAGCTAGATGCTAAGCGTGCTCGGCTTGAGGTCGAGTTTGTGGCGCTGGAAAGAGCATTGTCACAGATCCAGAGCCAAGGCAGTGCACTTGTCACTCTCCAACAACTCGCACAGGCAAATGCCACTTTTAGTCTTTAGGATATTCGGTTTAAATCATTGGTTGAGCGTTACGTTACCGGACTTACTCCGGCTCAATGGCTAAGGGGCCCACGCAATGATGTCCGATAGTCTCCATACCAAGATTGTCGATGCCGACCGAGCCCTGCCAGCATGCAACCTACACCTGCCGCTAACGAATACCTGAAAACCAAAGTGATGACAGCCAGTCCCCAAGAACTGCGGCTGATGTTGTATGACGGTGCCATCAAGTACTGCCATCAAGCCATGAATGCAATTGAAGTAGAAGATCTTGAGGAAAGCTACCGTTGCCTGATGCGTGCTCAGAAAATTGTACTTGAACTGTCTGTAAGCTTGAACCACGAGGTGGCGACGGATCTCTGCGACAAACTGGCCGCGTTATATACTTATATTTACCGGTTGCTTGTGGATGCCAATCTTGAAAAGGAAGACAAATATGTTGCCGAAGCATTACGACTTCTTAAATATGAAAAGACGACCTGGCAGATGTTGATTGATAAATGTGCCTTCGAAGGTGGCAGTATCCATAAAGTTGGCCAAGACGCTGAGGAGAAGGATCGGGCGGGGATGAACCATAAACTTCCGAAGATTGCATGAAATACAACCCTGCGGAATTTCATGATTGAGAGCAATGTTATTTAGCTATCAAGGTTAAATCATAGTGTGATTCTCTGGATTGTTTCTATTATGCCTAACCGCGGTGCACACCCAACTTGGCTCCCTCAAGGCATTTTGAAATGGAAATTGCATTGGCTTTTCTCGATTCGCATCTCTCAGTTCCGCCTCAGTCAACCTGCAATCCGGCTAGCCGCGTCTCATCTCGTACTCCCATGGCGGTAGCCCAACCACGCCCCGCTACTCGAATTCCACTCTAATTGCCAGCAGTTCGCAGTCGTTGGAGATCGAAAGCGGGACATGCACGCCGCCGTCGCCGGTGGTTTTGGCGGTTCCCATCAGGTCCTCATTCTGCCAGAGTTCACGGATGGACCTCACGCGCCCGTCTCCGGGCGGGGCAACGACAAGCGATGTTTCGCACGAAAACCCCATATAAGAGAACACGATTGCGAGTACCGACTTCTCGTCCGTCATCGGCAGAAGTTCCGCCGTCGGGACGTCGCGGCAGTCCCACGGACGCAGCTTCCCGTATCCGCTCGGTGGAGGAAACGGATCGAGTCGCGCGACCGGCGGATGCGGCGCAGCCCACAGGAGCAATCGCTTCAGCAATTCGCACCCACCTGTCGGGTGACGCATCGCGCCATGCAGTCCCTTGGGAGCCCAGGCCGTCATCGGTAGTCCTGCAAGCCACACATCGCGACGGTCGCCTTCTTCAACGAGTACCAGGCCAGGGCCGCCGTCCACCGTGCCGACGACGTTGCCATCGGGGCCCGACCAGTCCACGCGGCTTGATAGCATTACGGGCCGTGTAAGTCCCTCGAAGAGAGGCAGGTTCGAGTCGATCACGAGTTCAAACTCGCCGGTTTCGAACTTCGTCGGAAGAGGGCAGCCGCCCGATCCGCTCCATGCATCGTGAGCGACGTTCCCAATCCACAACACTCCGTCGCCGCGCTCGACGACCCGCTCGATTGCCTGCATCTGATCCATGGTGAGGCAGTGTGCGTTGGGGACGATGAGTGGCCCTTGGAGTTCTTCTTCCGCGTCGTCAATCCGCTCGTCCCAGAACCATCCCCACGGGAGTCCCGTGTTACGCATGGCTTCGATCAGTGCGGTCCCCTGGATCGCCCCCCAGTTGCTTGTCGGATGTCCGCGGACTTCCGACTGCAGTGGATAGACTGCGGTCGCGAACGAATACGGACCACGCGATTCCATCTCGCCGTAGAGCCGGCGGCTTTCCTGGAACGCGTCGAAGTAACCCGGGATAATCTTCATCTGTTCGTAAGAGTAGGGCATCACCGATCGCGCCCCTAGCGCAAATGGAACAATTCCCGCCAGTAGTCCATCCCGGCGTTCCAATGGTGCACTCTTGCCCGGAGGCATGAATCCTTGGGGCATAATCTGGGCGTTGCGTCCGACACATGCACCGACGAGGCTGCGGGTCGTCTCCGTGCAAATGCGTCTGTGGGGACGAAATCCGATGATGTTGCTGTGGATGAAGTGGTAGGGATCGGTGCCGATGAAGTCCAACGTGCGAGCATCTCTTGCGAGGCTGATAGCCGTCTTCCACGGGTTATAGAGGAAACAAGGGTGGATGGGGCTGTGAGCCATTCCCACCTCGATATCAGGTCGCGCGTTTTTGATCTGCTTGCGTAGCCACGCGTGTACTTCACCCCACATGTGGAAACGGTGGTCGAGCCACGCCCACCATAGATCACTTGTCCAGTCCGCCTCGCGAGGAGGCTGCTTACCCGAGACCGACTCAAACTCCTCTATACACCAGTCGCAGTAACAGCCGATGGCTCCCGTTGCGAACCCGAGTGCGGCCTCGTCATTCAGATGGACCTCGCGCGTTGCCGGCCAGCCCGCAACCTCCATCAGCTCGCTCAAGTAAAGTTTTTTGTTTTCCGGACGGAACGGACAGAGCCAACGCGACGGAAGGCCGTCGGAATCCATTCTCTGCTCAGCACCCATAATGATTGCAGCTCGTGACGGCTCCTTCTTCAAAAGCAATTCACGATACTTCATGTAACCGGTGAAAACGCAGAGCCCGAGTCCTACCTGCTCAGTCAGCCTGGCTAATTCGCGGGCCCGTTCAACCGAAAATCCCTCGATATCGTCGGGCGCAAGCCCTATCAGCGTGCAGCCGACGTTCGTGAAGCCCTCCGCCGCAATCTGTTCGATCGTCTCCCGATTTAAGCTCCAGCGTGGATGCAACAGCAACGCGCTTCGGTCGAAACCTTGGTCCTGCTTTTTCATCTTATGTCCTACTTTCACGTAGCTGAATTTTTCCATTTGGCCATAGTATTTAGATCCACCATTTTGCCGATCGGGTACAATCACCGCAAGTATTTTAGCTTATCCGGTACTAAGTTCGATTTGGCACGGCACGCACCATTCACTACAACTTGAGATATGGCAGAATTATCAGATCCACCAACCAGACCCCGTCTGTTGACCGGTGACCAAGTCACTGGCCGCCTGCATCTCGGCCATTTGGTCGGCTCACTTGAAAATCGTGTGGCCAGCCAGGAAACACACGAGTGTTATTTGATTATCGCCAACGTTCATGCACTTAACTCACGTACCGATGATATGCAGGCCTTGCGTGACGATGTGATCGAGATGGTTATTGATGAGTTGTCAGTTGGGATTGATCCCCAGAAGACCACGATCTTCTTGCAGAGCGAGGTGCCCGCAATCTCTGAACTGACGTGGTTTTTTGCGAGCCTGCTCGGCTATGGTCGGCTGATGCGTAATCCAACACTAAAAGATGAATTGCGTGTGAAAAATCTGGGCGACAACTATCCGTTTGCATTTCTAATGTATCCTGTTGGGCAGATTGCTGATATTTTGGCCTTTCGGCCGGATACGGTTCCGGTTGGTGAGGATAATGTGCCTCATGTCGAACTCACACGTGAGATTGCACGGCGTTTTAATGTGATGTTTTGTGGTGTGGATCCTCAGGCTGGCGATGATGCGCATTGTCAGCAGGGAGTTTTCCCAATTCCTGACGCACCTGTTGGGCGTGTGGCACGTTTGGTGGGGCTCGATGGCAAGCATAAGATGAGCAAATCACTTAACAATGCCATCTATCTTTCCGACTCACCAAAACAGGTGAAGAAAAAATGTGGCCGTATCTATACGGGGCGCCAAAGTGCTTCGGACCCCGGCGTGATTGATGGCAATGCCCTATGGGAACTGCACGATGCGTTCAATTCGAATCCAGAGGAACTTGCCGATCTGAAAAACCGATATCGTGACGGCAAGGTTGGTGATGGCGACTGTAAACAGCGGCTTGCTGAGCACATCAATGCCTTGCTCGACCCCATCCGTGCCCGTCGTGCTGAGCTAGAGTCTGACCCGAAATGCGTGATTGATATTCTTCGAACGGGAACTTCCCGAGCAAACAAGGTTGCTGAGCAAACATTACAGAACGCCAAAGCAGCAATGAAATTTGATTTTTTTCCTCGTGATCTCATGGTACCATGACAGTTGTCAAGGGAGCTATTGAATTTCGAGTTAATCTGCCTGCATGCAATTGATCCGCACCGGTTTGGTTTTGAAACAGGTCTCAGATACTAGGAAAGGGTGAATGATCTAAAGTTCGCAACGGCCATCAGTACATTCGGCAAGTCGATGTCGGTTCTTGGCTACCCATGCATAGGTTGCGCGAAAGACCCATTGGAGGACAGGCACACGGTACAGCCAGGCAAGGTGGCGCCATCCATCGAGGCGACGTGTGATCTGGTAGACCGCGTCAGCGCCAACGCTTACGGTTGAATCGGTGTTGATAAGGCGCATTCCTGCATTGAGATCTTGTTCCATCAGCTTAGGAAATTCTAGTTCAAGCCCTTCGGTCTGATTTGGCAGGTAGTCAAAGGTATCGTTGCGATCTCGCTGTTTCATCTTTGTGACTTGACGGATGCAGAACGCGCACTGTCCATCATAGACCACAATGGGTCGGCGTGGGGTGGAAAGCTGATCTGATAGGTTTGTCATCTGTCTAATCTAATTATAGACACTACAATCTTCATCTTGATCATTGGTGGATCCGTGGAGGGCCACCAGGCTATTTTAGGAAAGGATGCCCCCGATGGGTGATGAATTTAGTGTCGGATTGACACGGGATTTTCTCGCGGACGATGGCCGGCTTGCCTTTAAGGATATCGGTCTTGACCTGCTCGACCAGACCCCCGGGGTGAAGTATGAATTTTTTGATGATTACAAGGAGGTCGTAACTGCGGATCAGATCGCTGGATATGACGCGGTAATCTCATACCTGCCTGCTTGGACGCCGCAGACATTCGTTGGTAGCAAAAAACTGTCTGTTCTAGCACGTTTTGGAGTCGGTTACGATATGGTCGATGTGGCGGCATGTACGGACCACGATGTTGTTTTGGCCATTACTCCAGAAGGCGTTAGACGACCTTTGGCTGAGGGAACTGTGACCCTCATTCTGGCGGCCGCCAAGGAAATCTTCCCCAAAAGTAAGATTCTTCGTGAGGGGCGGTGGATGGACCATAAGTTCATCTATGGTTCCTGCATGATTGACAAGGTGATTGGCACCATTGGCCTTGGCAATATTGCTCAAGATGTTATGAAACTGCTGGCACCGTTTGATCTTGCCGAGCGTCTGGCTTTTGACCCCTACTGTCCAAAGGAAAAGGCGGACGAGTTGGGCGTCAAACTGGTTGATCTTGATACGCTGCTTAAGAATGCAGACTTTGTGTGCGTGAACTGCCTTTTAAACGATGAAACTCGCGGTCTGATGGGACCACGCGAGTTTGGCTTAATGAAGGAGTCGGCCTACTTGATTAATACGGCACGCGGTCCCATCGTGAATACTGCAGCACTAATCGAGGCGTTACGCTCAAATCAGATCCGCGGTGCGGCACTTGATGTTTTTGAGGTGGAACCCATTGAATCAGGTGACCCACTTTTGGAACTGGATAATTGCATTATGCTTCCGCACGCCGTCGGCTGGACGGACGAAGCACTGCTTGGCAATGGGCGTGGTGCATGCAAGGCGGTATTGAATGTTTTTCAAGGCCAGTCACCGAAGTATGTGGTGAACCGGAATGTTTTAGCAAAAGCAGATTTTAAACAGAAACTCAGTCGGTACCGTTCGGTCAAATGATGCGCGAGTATTGATCATCCCTGTGGTGTTTTTTTGTAAACGATTTTGTGTGCATGGTTTATTGTCTGTTCAAGGGTGAAAGTGGCAGGGAATTTGGTGATCGGGGACGAGGCGATGCTCCGCGGAGAGGCCCCAAGTTTGGCTTCTGGTGAAGCTATGCATTGACCGTCTGCAATGAACCGGCATCCAATACAACCCCTGCCTCGCGGCTAATTTGATCAAATTCTTTAATTTCTGCCTCAGTAAAAATAAGGCCCCCGGCATGATTGCTTCGCATGACCGCTTCATGCTCGATTTGGCCAGGTAAGATGCACTTTCCACGCGGCGGAGAGTTACCATGTCCCAATACGTCGTCAATCACCGCCTTGAGATTCTCGGTCTGATTGCGTTTTTTAGCAAAGACATTGCAATTCAATGCATCTCGGTGGATTACCTGAAAGAAGAAACTGGTTGTGGTTTTCTCGTCAGGATCTTCATGTTGCGCTATGGATCTTATTGTCGGAAGTGAACCACCAATCAGAGCAGCAACCAGTTCATTGATCAAGGATAAGCCATAACCCTTGTGCTGTCCGAATGGTAACAAGGCTGCCACCTTGGTCGGATCACTTGTTGGATCGCCGTTGGCATCCACAGCGGTACCGGGTGGTAGTTGCTGGCCCTCACGTTCGAGTTGCTGAACCTTGCCCATCGCGATCACGCTGGTTGCCCAGTCAATCACAATGGGGAATCCGATGGCTTCAACGGTAGGAAAGCCCCATGAATGAGGATTTGTTCCCAGTGTGGGGAACTTGCCTCCAAATGGAACAACCTCAGCCAGCGATGAGGTGCAATTCGTATAGGCTAAATACCCTTTCTTGGCTGCCTCCATCACATAGCCGCCGCCCCATAGGTAGTGAAACGCTTGGTCGACGCTGACAATCCCCACACCGTACCGGTCCGCCAATGACATCGCGGTCTCAATTGCATCAAATGCTACTGCCTGGCCAAGTTTTTTGTTGGCAATCCATTTGGCAGCAGCATCAAATTTACTTGGTTTTTTCACGACCGCAGCGCCCGGTACACAGCCAGGGGCTTGCTTGTTGCCGGATCCGAGTAAATCATCTAAATGCAATGCCTTGAGGGCATTATGCGTCTTAATCCCATGCCAAGCAGCAAGTTCGCAGAATCGAGATGCCTGCAATGACTCATCGACGGTATAGCCCCGCTTTTGATAAGCCGCTTGCACGATGGCGTTGTGTTGGTCAACTGGTAAAACGTATTCAGTCATTTGAATTATCAAATCTTGATCTGGGGTCGGTTTGGATCAGGCCAGTCCACGTGGAAGAATCTGCCGCGTGGCATATCGACGCGTTCATAGGTATGGGCACCGAAATAATCTCGTTGACTTTGCAAGAGGTTGGCAGGTAATACGGCACTTCGGTAGCTGTCATAGTACGACAGCGCCGACATGAATGCTGGGCATGGAATGCCGTTGGTTGCTGCCAGTGAAACGACATGGCGCCAATTGCTTTGTGCTTGGCTGACCTTTCGGCGGAAGTATTGGTCGAGCAATAGGTTGGTCAGTTTTGGATTACGGTCGTAGGCTTCTTTGATCTTCTGTAGAAAACGGGCACGAATAATACAGCCGCCACGCCAAATCATCGCAATCTGTCCGAAGTTGAGTTTCCAGTTGTATTCTTGTTGAGCCTCGGCCATGAGCGAAAAGCCCTGGGCATATGAACATATTTTCGAGCAATATAGTGCATCGCGTATCGCACTGATCAGTTTCTGTTTAGACCCGGTATACTTCTTTCGTGGAGCCTTATTAAGAATCTTGCTTGCCCTGACACGCTGGGGCTTGATTGCACTAATGCATCGGGCAAATACAGCTTCGGCAATTGTTGCTGCGGGTACACCCATATCTAACGCATTTGCTGATGTCCATTTACCGGTCCCTTTTTGTCCGGCGGTATCAAGCACAACGTCAACAAACCACTTCTTGGGATCTTGCGGGTCGCGCTGCTGAAGGATGTCAGTCGAAATCTCCATTAGAAAAGAGTCGAGGTCGCCTTTGTTCCAACCTTTAAAAATAGCAGACATCTGGTCAGGCTTGAGCCCTAGCAAGTGCTTCAGCAGGAAGTAGGCCTCGCAGATTAATTGCATATCACCGTATTCGATACCGTTGTGCACCATCTTGACGTAGTGACCGGCTCCGTTGGGCCCGATGTAGGTGGTGCACGGCACCCCCCCCTTGACCGTTTGGCCGGGTTTGGCACCTTCAATCGGTTTGCCTGTCTTGCGATCCACTTTGGCGGCAATGGCATTCCAGATCGGCTTGAGTTGGTTCCATGCTTTTTTAGATCCGCCAGGCATTAATGATGGCCCAAAACGTGCACCCTCCTCGCCACCCGAAACGCCACTGCCGACAAAGTGGATCCCTTTGGCCGATAGCTGATGTTCCCGGCGAATGGTATCAGTCCAAAGCGAGTTGCCACCGTCAATGATGATGTCATTTTTATCCACAAGAGGGATCAATTGATTGATTACGGCGTCAACACCAGCGCCAGCCTGGACAAGGAGGATAATTTTGCGTGGCTTTTTTATTTCTTTCACAAATCCGCGTAGGGTCTTGCAACCAACCACTCGATCTCCCGCAGGTTCCTCTTGTTGGCACGACTCAATGAAGTCCGTCATCTTTGAGGTTGTACGGTTATACACGGCAACACGATAGCCGTGATCTGCCATGTTGAGAACGAGGTTTTGTCCCATGACGGCTAACCCGATCAAGCCCACATCAGTCGATGGTTTTAAGGTCTTACGTTTTGCCAAAATTGGCTCCTTAACAGCAGGATTTCATCGGTTCTGCCGGTTCGTGTAAATATTAGGTCAATCAAGCGATTTTTGCTGATGACCCCGGTGTCTTCCGTCCCGTTACATTGATCGTAGAATCCTTTGGACTACGGCGGGGACTTCAAATATCAAAACTTGTTGGCTTGAGCCAGTGGCTCGTCGCCTGCAAGGCAGCGTAGCAAATTTTCTGTCGCCATGACCGCTTGGCGTTCGACGCTCTGGCGTGTGCGGCTGGCGATATGAGGCGTGATGACAATATTGTCAATGTCGTGGAATATATGTGGTGCCTTAATCGGTTCATGCTCAAGTACATCGGCGCCATAGCCCAGCATTTTTCCGTTCTTGCATGCTTCGGCCACATCCGCTTCGTTAATCAGGCCGCCTCGAGAGCAGTTGATCAAGATCACGCCGTCCTTCATGTGCTTCATTCGACTTTTGTTGATTAGGTGGCGGTTTTCATCTGTCAAGTTCATGTGCAGACTCAGAACATCCGCTTTTTCTAGAACTTCATCAACTGATTGGGCGCGAAAAACACCATGCTGCTGGGCAAATGGTTCATCCCAGTAGAGGTCATAGGCAATAATCTGCATCGAGAAGGCTTTGGCACGGATTGCAACCTCTTTACCCACACGACCAAGGCCAAGAATCCCCATGGTCATGCCTGCTAACTCGGTTCCTGTAATGCGAGTCCACTTGTGTTGTTTGACGTAATTCACTTCGGTGTAAAGGTGTTTGGCCAGCATCAGAATTAATCCGAAGGTGTGCTCGGCGACGGTTGTATGGTTTACACCTGGGGTAAATAATACCGGCACTTTTAATGCTGTCGCAGCGTCAACATCGACCGAATCCAGCCCTATCCCGTATTTCGACAGGGCTCGAAGTCGTGGAAGTGCCGATTCGATCACCGACCGGGTAATCGTATCATCACCGTGGAGGATTCCATCAAATCCACCATCCGCCCCGATAAGTTCGAGCATACGTTGTTCGGTTAATGGGCCACGGTCACGGACCACCTCATGTCCTGATTCTTCCAGTAATTGGTGGTGTCGACCGGGTGTATCCTGATAGCTTGTTGTTGTTAGTAATATACGCATATTCGTCGGCTTTTAGGGTTAGCGGAGGGTTAAAATACTGTACAGAGGCTTGGCTGGCAATCGACGTCTTGTGGGGCTTCAAGCTTGTTTGCATGTTGTTATGGCTGAAATCCTCTTCCGTGACCAAAAGAACTATCTGGAACCTTCAGAAACACGTTTTGTGGCCAACTTCTTGGAGTGGGATAAAGCCTCTTGCCACAACCTTACCGTAGAAAATATAAATTGTATCTTCTATGCTTTTACCACTTTCGGTTGCAAATGAAGTGCTGATGGCTCCTGTGTCATTCATCGGCTTCCGCCGCCAAGCTAATTTCTTAACTGTCCATCTTCCAGGACCACGCATCGTTGCGCGACTGATGCGATACGTTCATCGTGTGTCACCATGATGATGGCGAGTCCACCTTGATGGAATTGTTGTAATAGGTCAAGAAGTTGGTCACCTGTTGTGGTGTCAAGGTTTCCAGTGGGTTCATCCGTCAAGAGAATTAATGGGTCATTAATCAATGCGCGGGCAATGGCGACTCGCTGGCGCTCACCGCCAGATAGCTTCGTTGACCGATGATGAATTCGGTGCGACAGTCCAAGCTTGTCAAGTAAATCTATAGCACGGCGGCGTACTGTATTTCGCTCACGCGACCAGCGAACGATACTGCGTCCAACCATGGCGCCGATCAGCACATTTTCTAATGCAGTCAACTCCGGCAGGAGATGATAGAACTGAAACACAAATCCGACACTCCAGCAGCGATATTGATTCAGCCTCCGATTTCCCAGGGAGAAGATCTCATTTTCAGCGAACTGTACACCGCCCTGATCGGGGCGATCCAGCCCACCTAGCAGGTGCAAAAACGTGCTCTTGCCCGACCCAGAGGCGCCGCGTACCGCGAGCCATTCTCCCTTGCTCACTGTGAGGTCGATACCTCGAAGAATCTCAACACGCTCACCTCCAATAGAATAGGACTTGCGGAGTCCGTGCGTCTGAAGTAACGGTTGTGGTGTGGCCTTTTGTCCCATCTTCATCTTATTCATAACGTAACGCATCGACGGGATTGAGCCGGCTTGCCAAGAACGCGGGAATTAATGACCCGAGCAAGCCACTGAGGATGGCCATCGCCATAATTGTGACCACTTCCGTCCGATCCAGGCGAGCAGGAATCTGGTCGAAAAAATAAATTTTTGGATCCCACATCGTGAAGCCAAATTGCCGTGTGAGCCAATCCTGAATTTCATTGATGTTGTAGACCACGCCTGCGGCCAGTGCCAGCCCAATGACGGAGCCGACAACGCCAATGGTTAATCCGTAGCCCAGGAAAATTGATGCAATCCCGCTACGCGAGGCCCCCATTGCTCGCATGACGCCAATGTCACGTGTTTTGTCTGAAACGATCATGTAGAACACCACCGCCACCATCCCCACTGCTACGATGCTGATGATGGCAAACAGTACGGTGAGCATGATTTTCTCTTTTTCGACAGCACCGAGAAACGTGGCGTACCGTTCCTTCCATGTCCGTATTCCGATATGGTTTGCCTCTGGGTATTCTTGGATGAATGTAATGCTGTGGTCCCAGACGGTTTGCTTGAGTTGATCGAGCGACACGCCGTTGCTGCCACGCACAACAATTTGGTTTACCCGCGCCGGGTCGATAAATGAAGTGCCATCTTCACGGGTTAGCTCAATTTGATCCATTGCCAATGTTTGCTGCAGGAAATCAAAGTCCGCGAAGACCCGGAGCTTATCAACATCGTACAAGCCGCTTTTATATTCATTAACAACTTTCATCTGTTTTGGAACCGGGCGGGGGATGCCGCTTGATTTGATCGCCATGGCCGTCAATATGACGGGGGTATTTCTACTAACGATCGACTGGGAAAAATCATAATGCCCAGTCTCGTCCCGTGTGTTCTCATGATTTACCTCGATACCAAGTACGATCCCCTTGAGGTTACTGTCATTGTCAGGCACATGGAACGACATGCCCGCACTTATGAAATCTGTTTCTGGGGCCAGCATGTTGGTGCGTTCGGGTTTCCAATAAAGTTGTTCTTTGTAGTCAATTACACGGTCAAATTCTTCAGCTTTGGTGCCCATGATCTGTACATGGGTTACATGTTCAGGTCCCAGATTGATCAGCCCATAATTATTAATTACGGCTGCTACCGCCTCAACTTCAGGTGCGTCAAGAAGACGATCCATTAGCTTTTGGTAATACGGGAAGCCCCTGAGTCCGCCAGAAATCGTAATGTCTCCGTCTAGCGAATGGGCTGACTCAGTCATTAACGACAGGAATCCTCCCATCACGCTGATGACGATGATGACCATTGCCGTACACAAAGTGACTGCCAGCATCGCAAACATTGGTGTGATTTTGCGACGAAGATACTTCAGGATTAACAGAAGCTTGTACATCGAGTGATATTCGGCCTATCGCTATGGAAACTTAGAGTTAACTCATGTTGTCGTCTGTGTTGCTTGGACCTCTTCATCAGTCTGATTGAAATCATTGAGATGCAGGGGACGCATCAGGGGGAAGAGGATTACGTCACGGATATGGCGGTGCCCGGTCATGAGCATGACAACGCGGTCAATACCTATGCCCAGACCACCTGCCGGTGGCATTCCGACGCGCAAGGCATGAAGGAAATCTTCATCCAATGTTCGGAAATTATTGAGCTCTTCATCAGCCCCTTCGAGTTGTTGACGAAATCGTTCGTCCTGGATATCAGGGTCATTCAGTTCAGTGTATGCAGGACCAATCTCCATTTCTCCGACAAAGAGATCCCAGCGTTCGCACAGTGTTGGGTCATCGGTGTGTGGTCGGGTTAACGGTGAAATGGCGCTGGGATAGTCCATGATGAATGTAGGCTGTACAAGGCCCTTTTCAGCGACTGTTTCAAAGACCTCGTTGACGACAATCCAACTATCCACCCCTTGTTCATGAATACCAAGTTCACGTGCTTTATGACGTACTTGGTCAAAATTTGTCATTGAGAAGCCACAGGTATTTTCGAATAGCTCGCCATAATGAACGCGTCGGAACGGGACGTTATAGTCGATGACTTCACCACCCCATTCAATCTTGCCCTCTGGGTTCGTATCCAATGCCACCTTCCTGATCATGGCTTCAGTTAACTCCATCATGGTCTGGTAGTCCCCGAAGGCGTGATAAGCCTCCAGCATTGTAAATTCGGGATTATGACGGCGGTCAACCCCCTCATTTCTAAAGTTACGATTGATTTCGTAAACACGAGGTATGCCACCTACCAATAACCGCTTGAGGTAAAGTTCGGGAGCGATGCGCAGGAATAGGTCAATATCCAATGCGTTGTGGTGCGTCACAAATGGTCTGGCAGCCGCACCCCCGGCGATCGACTGGAGCATTGGGGTTTCCACTTCTACGAAATCGTGCCCTTCCATGAAATGCCGGATGGTCCGTACGATTCGAGATCGAGCTTGGAAGGTACGGATTACATCCGGGTTGGTGTATATGTCCACATATCGCTGGCGGTATCGTAATTCAGGATCCTTCAAGCCTTTCCATTTTTCCGGAGGTGGCACAAGCGATTTGCTCGCCAATGCATAGGGAGGTTGATTTTCCTCGACTGGTTCAACCCACACCGTAATCTCCTTGGATTTAGTAATACCCACGCGTCCCCGAACAACCACGATATCGCCACGATCGGTCAACTTGGCTTGGCTGAATGTCTCGCGATCTACCGATTTCTTGGAAATACCAATCTGGAGGTCACCGCTCGAATCACGCAGTGTCATGAAAATGAGATTGCCGATGTTACGTAGCAATACGACACGGCCGGAAATGCAGGTCGCGGCCCGGTCATCATCAACCTTGTCTGAATTGTACAGATTGCGGGCATCAGCCAAACTCATCAAATCATCAACCCGTTGCCCGTAGGGTTCGGCATTGAGTTCGGTCCGTAGTCGGTCGAGTTTTACGCGGCGATCGGCGATAGGGTCGCCACCGCTTTGGGGACGATTGTGGGCCATGGCATCATCATCGTAACGTCGCGGTAAACGCGCACAAAAAAGAAAGATTCAACGGCAATCAACTACGCGATGTTGTGTCGTAAATGACAGGACGTCTAAGACTCGGGCTTCTCGTTTTGCGACTCGTCGGTCTTGTCTTTCGCGGTTGCAGTTGATTTGGCCTCAACCACCTCGGATTTAGCCGTATCAGCTGGATCATCTTTAAGTACATGCCCTAATCCGCGGCGACGGTCGCGTAACCTTCGCTTTTTGCCTACCCGTTCACGTAGGTAGTAAAGCTTGGCACGACGTGTATGGCCCCTATGCTTGACCTCAATCTTGGCAATTCGGGGTGAATGCAGTGGGAACGTCCGTTCGACACCTTCATTAGCTACGATGCGACGTACCGTGATCGTCTCGCAGATCCCAGATCGCTGGCGTTTTATGATGACGCCATTAAAAACCTGGATACGCTCCTTGGCCCCCTCAATGATTCTCACATGTATATCCACCGTATCGCCAACAGACAGCTGGGGCAGATTGGTCTTCAATTGGCCCTGTTCGATGGCTTGTATGATCGCCTGACTCATGAGAATCGCTCTGTGCGGACAAACGAGCCAAGTAACTTAGCGATTTGCCTGCGGAAAAGCAAGGCTGGGGTGAGGGCCAAGGACTTATCGCAAGATCGTGAAGGCGATCAATCGTAACGAGAGGCAAAAGGCAGGCCATTGGCATGGGGCCGGGTTTGGGCGATGGTCAGGAATCCGCCCGATTTATGGAACTTATGCATTTGAAGTTGGGCCAATAAGGTCTGGCCGATACTGCCCGGTTCGTTGTAATGCTTGTTCGCGACGCCATCGTGCAATTTGCCCATGATTACCGGATAGCAACACATCTGGCACCTTTAAATCCATCCATTCGGCCGGTCTCGTGTAGTGTGGATGTTCTAGGTGCCGGTCGTTAGCAACGGAAAAGCTTTCATCTTCAGTCGACTCTGGATGACCCAATACCCCCGGGATAAGACGAACAACCGAATCGATCAGGGTCATAGCTGCCAGCTCTCCGCCACTGAGGATATAATCCCCCACGCTTAATAGCTCAATGGGAGCCAATTTTTCGATTACCCGCTCATCAATACCCTCATAATGCCCTGCCACAATGAGTAGGTGCTGTGATTGAGCCAGTTCCTCCACATGCTTTTGGTCTAACCTTCGACCTTGTGGAGTCATTAAGATCCGTTTTGGTGGACTCGGAGCCGTTTTTTCAACGGCTGCTACGGCATCCCATACCGGCTGACACTGAATAACCATGCCAGGTCCGCCTCCATATGGTGGTTGATCTACTTTACCATGCTTATCCGTGGAATAGTCACGAATGTTTGTTAGGTGATATTCAACCATGGCCGGCTGTTGGCTACTATGCGCAGCCGCACGACCCAAAATGCTTGATGACAGGACCCCGTCAAACATCTCGGGAAACAGCGTTACAACATCTATTCGCAACCGCGGCATGGAGGTGAGTCGAAAAGAACTGCAGGTCTAAGGTCCAAAGTAGCGAAATCTTGACTGCAAACCAGTAAATTCGAGGTTACTGGGTGTTTTTTGCTAAACAACACCGTTCTTTTTTAGCAGACTGCGTACGGTGTTACTGGGTTGTGCGCCTACACCAATCCAGTACTTGGCCCGGTCCACATTGAGATTAACGGCTTTCTGTTCATCTTGCTCAAGTGGATCAAAGGTTCCCAACTCCTCGATGGGTGAACTATCTCGCGCCGACCGCTGATCCATTGCACAGATCCGATAATAAGGTCGATGACGACGGCCAAATCGTTTAAGTCGAAGTTTTACCATCTGTTAACATCGAACCTTTTATTAAGACTGGAAAACTATTCCAAGGGTTAAACTGGTCCCATCCATCCTGGTGACCTTCCGTCAGCTCACTGAGGTGTGTCCATGTTAACAATTACGGGCGAAACGATCAAAGTCCCTCGTTACGAAACCAACAGGCGGCACAGTGCCCAGTATTTTGTTCTACGGGCTCCAGTTGAGGGGCCTCTTCCACACAACGCCGCATGACCCGAACGGGCTTGTTCTGAACCGTAATGGCCACGGTTTGGGTCGGTGGTGCATGTTGGGCCAAATGGCGCGCCAGATCGCATCGAGGGTGAAAGGTGCAACCGTGGGGTGGATTTCTGGGGCTAGGGACCTCGCCTGTCATCACGATACGTTTGTGGTGTCGATTTGGATCCGGATGCGGTGCTGCACTAATGAGTGCTCGCGTATATGGGTGTGCCGGTCTGGCGTAGAGCGTGTTGCGATCGGCTGTTTCCACAAGCCGTCCTAGATACATGACCGCTACGCGATCACAGAAATGCTCAACCACAGCCAGGTTGTGCGCAATAAAGAGATAGGAAAGACCAAGATCCTGTTGAAGTTGATCTAGAAGATTTAGGATCTGGGACTGAATGGATACATCTAATGCACTGACAGGCTCATCACATACAATGAACTTTGGTTCTAGTGCCAACGCCCGTGCAATACCGATCCGCTGTCGTTGCCCACCGGAAAACTCATGTGGATAACGTCCCGCGTGTTGCGGTAATAACCCAACTTTCTGTAGCAGGAGTGCCACACGTTCCCGAATTTTACTGCGTGGCATCAGGCGATGTACTGTAAGCGGTTCGCCAATGATGCGGCCGACGGTCATACGTGGGTTAAGCGACCCAACGGGGTCCTGGAAAATGATCTGCATCTGGCGTCGCATCGTTCGCAGTAAATTACGGTCTGCCGAAAATACGTCCACACCGTTAAAATTAACTGAGCCTTCTGTTGCTTCGATGAGTCGCAGAATAGACCGGCCTACGGTTGATTTACCACATCCTGATTCGCCTACGAGGCCCAGTGTTTCCCCGCAGTGAATCTGAAAACTAACGTCGTCGACGGCTTTCAGGTGCCCCACCGTATGCTTCAGCAGCCCTCGTTTGATGGGGAAGTATGTCTTTAGACCGCGAACATCTAGCAGGGGTGTATCTGGTGCTGCAGCCGCCTCCATGCCACGTTCCTCTGATGCCTTGATAGGCGGTTCATTTGCTACTGTGGACATGGGGTCAGTATGACTTGGTTGCTTGGGAATGCAACGCCATAGGGGAACCGTTACGGATGAGTTGAGTAGATTCAACGCATTTTCAGCAGGATGAAATCTTGTCTGCCACGGCGATTGATAATACTTATTCTCACGACGGATCGGTTCTCATGACCCTTGAGCGCATTGGCCAACTCAGATGTATCATTGATCGGTGCGCCCATCACATGCGTGATGATCTGGCCGACCTCCATGCCTTGGCGATCTGCAGGCGATCCAGTTCGTATTTTTCGTACCAAGACGCCGGGCGTGAATTCAATGTTAAATCGACGTGCAATATCTTCCGTGAAGACCTGTGTTGCTTCCAGACCAAGTTTGCGAAGAAGCTTTGCTGCGCTATCGTCATCACTCTCGGTCGATTGGCTGCGTTGAGATTTGATGAAACCAAGGTCCCGGGATTTATCGCCCAAGAGAACCTGTAATTCCGTCTTCTGCCCAGCACGAGAAACTTCAATCCGAACATTTGATCCGGGTTTTATTTTGGCAATCAATTTTCTTAGATGGCTTCCAACCTGAACGGGGGTTCCATCAATTGCCATGATGACATCTCCACGTTGTATCCCCCCCCTTTCTGCCGGACCATCTTTGAGGACATTCCATACGACCACGGCTTTGGTATCGTAGTCAAAGGTTTCCGCCTCTTCTGCTGACAATGATCGATATTCAATACCGAGCCAACCTCGCTCGACACGTCCTTCGGTGAGGATGGCTTCCGCCACATCTTGAATCATATCGACCGGGATTGCGAAACCCAGACCAATCGAGCCACGATCGAATCTGTTTGTCGCAATAGACGTATTCATTCCCACCACTTCACCAAACAGATTTGTCAGGGGACCGCCGGAATTTCCCTGGTTGATGGCAGCATCAGTCTGAATGAAGTTTTCGTAGCCACCCACAAGTCCACGTCGCGAAGGCCGTTGGATAATATTAAGTTCTCGGTTCTTTGCGGAGACGATTCCTTGGCTCATCGAAAACTCGAATTGCAGTGGCGAGCCAAATGCAAAGACGATTTCGCCTTGTTCAGCCGGCTGATTGGCGATTTTTGCAGGATGCAAATGATCACCATCGACCTGCAATACGGCAATGTCGGTGTCCTGATCCAGTCCGACGATCTTGGCTTCACGATTGTCTCCGTTGGGGAAATGCACTTCGATTCGGTCTACTTCCATTCGTGTTCCGTTGGACATCTCGACCGTCACCACATGGCTGTTGGTGATGATGTGTCCTTGCTCGTCATAGACCCAGCCTGAACCGGTTCCGACAATAATGGGGCCGTCATCATATTCTTCTTCACGCTCGCCCCGGTTTGGTCTGTGATAGCGGAAGCGGTCGTATAGGTCATCAGTCCGGTCGGGATTCAGAAAGTCGCGCAAATCACGTGGGCGGTTTTGGCCGTGGCTGTTTTGCGGTTGCGTTGCATAGGCTTGGATGCTTACAACACTCGGCCTCACTGCTTCGGCAACGTTTCGAAATGCTTCACTGAATTCAGTCAGCAACTCGCTTTGGGCAAGACTTTGGCTGGCCAAGGTGATCTTTGCTCTTTCTTGTGCGAAGACAATATTGGTTGCGAGTCGAGGACCGGCAAGCAAAGCAAGAAGAACGGCAACGAGTAGCACGATTGTAGGTCCATACCATCGGATTTGAGTCATCGGTCAAGTTCCTTGGCGGTTTGAAGTTCAGTCAATTGGGCAGTTAGGGATCGGGTAGAATCGATTTGAGCCATGCTGGTATTGCGATAACAGGTTTTATGGACGGTGGGATTTAAGTTCCATAGATTTCTCGAATATCCTGGGCGGGTTAGTTGTTCAATACTACGACACCCTCTTACATCGGTTCGAACGTCGGAGTATGAATATGAAAGTACAGGTGACGTACTGTAGAATCTTACTAGATCTTATTCGAAGGAGCATTCATTTTATAGGGATGGTCTTCGTGTAGGTAATCACCGCTACCCACAAGTTTGACCCATTGTGCAGCTTTATCTGCAAGCCAAGTGCCACCTTCAGTAATCGGCTGGGCAAATGACGGTTGCCACTGTGTCAAGCCCAGCAGGTCGTGAAGGACAATCACATGGCCGTGGCAGGCTGGCCCAGCACCGCAGCCAATGACTGGAATCGAGACGCTCTGCACGATTTGGTCACTGACCTCGGCGGTCGATTGTTCAATAAGGATCATTGAAACGCCCTGGTCTTGCATCTTCAGTGCTAAATCAACCAAGTCTGAGACCTGTGTTTCGGTGCGTCCAGCTACGATAGGCATACCAACCTGCTGAAATCGTTGAGGCCGCCCCCCAATATGGGCTACGATCGGAACATCAGCTCGTACTAGTTTTCTGATCAAGTCCACGTAGTCCGGTCCGACCTCGATTTTTACTGCATCTGCGCCACCTTGGGTCATGAAACGTCCGGCATTGCGAATTGCTTCTGCGTCATCTGCCTGGTAGCTCATGAAAGGCATGTCTCCCATGATGAAGCAGTTGGGGGCTCCGCGTCGTACTGCTGCCGTAATGGTTAGCATGAAGTCTATTGAGACTTGGTTTGTGTGTTCGTAGCCAAGAATCATCTGGGCAGCGGTATCACCGACCAGTAAGCACTGCACGCCTCCCGACACAAGCCATTTAGCTGTTGTGGCGTCGTAACAGGTGAGCATGGCGAATTTGTCTCCCTGCCGTGCCATGCGTCGAAGTGTGGCCAATGTAGTTCGTTCTGCGGGTGATTGTTTCATGCTAGTGTTTTTCGTCGAAAAGCAATGGATGCCACCAAGTATCATGAATTATAGGTCTGACACCATCGTTATGGTTTTTACAATAATACTTGTTCTATATCCTTGCCAAGGTGTGGTGTGTCATGGTTTTACGCCGCGGTGCACCACCCTATCTTAAACGTGGTTCTCTAAAGAAAACACCCAATAACCTGCAGTTACACTAAGCCGTAGCCTGAGGCGGTACCCCCGGTAAGGCTAAGGGGTAAGCTGCCTAAACCATTGTTACATCGGATGGCGAATTTGTACTTGACCATCCATTATCCGTGCCGTAAAGGTTTTCACAGTGATTTGAGGATTATCCGGACATTTTCCGTCCTCAATCCCAAATGCCCAACCGTGCCACGGGCAGATTACACAGCCATCGTGAATTGGCCCATCTGCGAGACTCCCTCCGGCATGTGGACACACATTGTCCATGACATATATCACATCATCGTCACTGCGAATGACCGCCAATCCACGGTTTTTGTATTCCACAAAATGGCCGCGATTGGTCGCGATATCCTCCAGGGCGCACAGGGTTACCCAGTCTTCTTGTTCGGGCTGACTAACACCGTTATCTTCTGATGGATTTGCTGGCTTATTCATGGGCAGGTTACAGTTTAACGGGATTATCCGTGAATGGAATATTTAATGTGGATTACGGGAGGTAGAGGTAGATGATATGGTGTGGTTGGGATGTTCTTGAGGGAGATTGTTTTGGCGATGCTCGCATCCGCCTTGTTGAGCGAGTGCCATCGTAAGATCCAAAACTATTTGTCAATAATCTTCGCTATCATTGCATCTGGCCGGGAATTGACTATTGATGGGTCATAATGCCTGTCAATTGTTACAACCCCAATATTATGGTTTTATGAAACAACACACAAAACAACGACTGCTTACACCCGGGCCATCACCGGTACCATCTGAAGTTCTCCAGGAGATGGCCCAGCCAATCATTCACCATCGGACAAAACAATTTCGTGCAATATTTGGTGAATTGTCGCGACTCCTGCAGAAGATTTTCTGTACTGATGGTCCGGTATTAAGTATCACCGGATCCGGCACCACCGCTTTTGAGGCGACCCAGGTCTCGTTAGCCGAACCTGGTACCAAAGTTATCACCGTGGCAAATGGGAAATTTGGCGAGCGTTGGCAGGATATCTACGACCAGTATCAATTTGAACAAGTTCGGATCGAACTGCCGTGGGGTCAGGTGCCATCGGCCACACAGATTCAGACGACGCTTGAGGAGCACCCTGATGCAAGTGTTGTCACCGTAGTACACAGTGAGACGTCTACTGCAACAGCATGCGATATCCAAGCCATTGCGGAAGTGGTAAGGCATACCGACGCGCTGCTGGTTGTGGATGGCATTACGTCCGTCGGAGCGATTCCCATTGATATGGATGATTGGGGTATCGATGTGGTTGTTAGTGGGTCACAGAAGGCCCTGATGCTTCCACCAGGTTTGGGCTATGTTGCATTGGGACCACGGGCTGTCGAACGGTTGAGTCAGTTTAAACCAGTCCATACCTATAACTTGGATATTCGTCGCTGGTTGACACCGTGGTACGCTCAGGATGTGCCGTTTACACCGCCTGTTTCTCTCATCCGCAGCCAACGTGTTGCGCTGGAGATGATCCAACATGCGGGATTGCGAAATACACACCAGAAAACGGCCCAACTGGCGGCTGCTACACGAGCGGCCTTGACGGCTTGGGGACTCAAATTAGTTAGCAAATCACCCAGTGATTCTGTGTCTGGAGCATTTTATCCTCAGGGTATTGAGGATCGGCCTTTTCGCTCCATTCTTCGAGACGTTCACGGTATTCATATTGCAGGCGGGCAAGATGGTCGGATGGCTGAATGGTCAGGGGAAATATTTCGTCTCAGTCACATGGGTTATGTCAACGCTGATGATACGCTTGTGGCACTCAATGCGATCGAAAAAGAACTGATTGAACGTGGCTGTGCCATCGAGAAAGGTTCAGCCCAAGCTGTTGCCGGTAAGCATTTAAATAACTTGGATCGGTAAAGAAATCTGGTAGATAAACTTCCGTTGTAAGTAAAATCTTTACACTTTTTGTGATCGAAATCAAACCATGTAATTGCCAGTGTCGGTCAGTCATGCGTCACCACGATTTGAGTTTTTAACATTCTGGCTATAGAAAATTTCTTGTTTTAAAATATGTTCCATGGGAATTTTGTATGGCACGTCACTTTGTTCTATTAGACCGTGATGGCACCGTCGTTGTCCATAAACCTTACCTTGCCAAACCTGCCGACGTGGAACTTATTGCCGGTGTGGCTGATGGAATGCGGCGCCTATTGAGTCTTGGTTTTGGCTTGGTTGTAGTCACGAATCAATCAGGTATTGGACGTGGTTATTTCAGTCTGGAGCAGATGCAGCAGACCAACCAGCGTATGGTTGAATTGCTCGAAGAGAACCGCGTTAGGTTGGACGGTATCTACTGGTGTCCGCACCGGCCAGACGAGGGGTGCAATTGCCGAAAGCCGAGACCTGGTATGCTCCAGGATGCAGCAAGAGAACTGGATTTTGAATTGTCAGAATGCCATGTGATTGGGAATGCCGCTTGTGATATTGGCGCTGGACAAGCGGTTGGCGGCGCAACTTATCTGGTCAGTGGCCCTGATGGCCATGAGGCAGATGCTATAAAGCTTGGTCCCGATCATGTGGTGGCCAATGTGGACCAAGCTGCTCATGTGATTAAACGGCTTGCTCAAGCCTGAGCAACGCTCCCGTTTTTAGCAACACCCTCATTTCCCAGATGTCCGGGCTGTTCCTGGGTCCAATAACCCGCATCGGCGTAGGCCAAGCCGATAAGCGCGAGTGGAGTCGAGTTGACTTGACCCCGTGGAATGTTACCGGTCGTGGATTTAATGATGGATAGGGTGATTCGCCTCGCGCAATGGCCTTATATGGCTATGCCATGGTTGAGTTCCGGTACCGGATTACCGATGCATAATCAGTCGGTCCACACGCTCTAAAAGTTTGGGGAGTTTGCCGTGTTTATACGACCACCTTCTGAGAATCCCAGGGCAGGTTGCAACTGGTTAACGGACTGTTCACTCGTGGTTAGGATGACTGCTGCGGTTGTGATTATCCTGGCCATAACCCTCGCAGGAGTATTCTGGTGGTCGGGGCACCAGCATCAGAAGTTGATCCAAGATCTTCGGTCACAGCAGGTGAAAACACTATCTAGTGACCTAGTACATACCTCCAAGGTGTTTCTAGGTGACGATAACCTCAGGCATGTTAAACAACTGGTTCGAGACTTTTCCGCCCGCCACCAACTTACCCAATGTCGATTGATTCTGCCTAATGGCGTCATCCTTGCGGATGCCCATGGGGCTTCTAGGGTGCAGGATGTGTTACCAGATTCATGGCCTTCGGGACCATATACCCATTCAATTCCGGCCGAGGTTGATGATGGGACCGTTGATATTCAAGTTGCATTTGATGTGACGGGACGCGGACCAGTTGTTTTGCAAGTTTCTGCCCTGGTTACTGGCAACCAAAATTTAACCCTACAGGCTTTTTTCGGGTATGCGGGTATTATTATTATCGCAGTGTTTTCACTGCTTTTGTGGGGCCGGTATTTATTGGCACCCCTTCGCTCAATTGAAACAATTCGCCATGCATTGCTAGCACTAGACAGTGGAGAAAAGTCCTACAGTGTGCTTGCCATCCATAACCAGTCGACTCCGGAGGTGAATGGATGGAACAGGATCATTGGGGATATCTTAAAGCTTGAAGAAACTGCTATTGAAAGAAATAGCCAGCAATCACTTTTGGTGTCACGTAAGTCAACTGCGGGATTGGAAGGTGCCTGCGACGCAATGTGGCACGGTATCATCCTTCTCGATAATAAAATGTGCGCCAGGTATGCTAATGGTGCTGCTGCTGTTCTACTGGGAATGGAGCGTGGTGAGATCATTAGCAATAAATTATCCACCTTTATTGCTCAGGAGGATATTCTAAAGGCGGTCAAGGAAACGATTGACGGTTCATCTCTGCACCGCAAAGTTTTTGAGCATCAGTTGCAATCCAATGATGCCGAGGCCGGACAACTTCGCATAAGCGTTCGTCCTGTACGCAGAGAGGATCCGGGCTCGGTGATTATGATTATCGAGGACATCACGCAGTTGCGTGCTGCAGAAGATGCTCGCCATTCATTTATTGCACAGGCAACACATGAACTTCGCATGCCTTTGACCAACATATGTCTGTATGTCGAGGAAGCCCTAGGGAATGATGATACGAATCTAGAATTGCACGCCAAATGCCTAAACGTGATTAATCAGGAAGCTCATCGATTGGAACGCGTAGTTGGTGAGATGCTTTCAGTCGCGCAAATTGAATCCGGGGTCCTTGGAATTGAACGCGATGATGTGCCGATTGGTTCATTGATCAAAGAACTGGAAAATGACTACCAGGTACAGGCGCAAGAGAAGCAGATTCGGTTGACTTTCCATCAATCGCCCAAACTGCCCACGCTCTATGGTGACCGGGATAAGATCGCATTAGCATTGCACAATCTTCTGGGTAACGCAATTAAATATACCACGTCCAATGGCCAGGTTGATGTCCGAATTGATGGGGATGAAAACTTCTTTGCCGTGGTCATTGAGGATACGGGTATTGGGATTGATCCCAACGATTTAGAACATATATTCGAAAAGTTTTATCGTGGAAAGGACGGTCGCATTTCGAAGATTGCCGGTTCGGGGCTCGGATTGGCGCTAGCCCGTGAAGTCATGAGGTTGCACGGGGGTGATATTGTTGCTGAATCCAAAATAGATGAAGGCAGTAAATTTACCCTTACCATGCCGTTAAAAGCGGAGGTGGCATAAAATATCATGGAGATACAGGAACATCGCCATGGCGCGGTCGTTGTACTCAAGCCACTGGGACCACTTTGTCTGAATGATGCCGAGATATTCCGCCAGCGAATGTTCGAGGTCATGGCCAAAAGTCGTGGCCATTTTGTTATTGATGTGTCAGCCGTGCCCTACATCGACAGCCAGGGGCTCGAAGCCATGGTGGACACATCGGAAGTTCTGTCGCAAAGCGGCCAGTCATTCAAAGTATGCACCGTCAACAATACATTGCACGAGGTGTTGGCTTTGACGGGTTTTGCATCACATTTTGAATCATACGAGAAGGTGACTGATGCGGTGAGGAGTTTTCTGTGACCACCAAACGCCACACCACGAGAATAGGCGAGGCGCTGATTGAGCAGGGCGAGTTGTCGCAGGAACAACTCAATGATGCGCTGGAACATCAGAAAAACACGGGTCGTCTGCTTGGTGAATTACTGGTTGAGCAAGGAACGATCACCAGTGCGACGCTGGTTCAGGCCTTGGCCAAGTGCCTCGCAGTTCGTGGTTGCCATCTGCGACACGGGCTGATCGATCCGGCGCTCATGACGTTGGTTGGTGAAGAAGAGGCCGAGCGCATGCTTGTGATGCCGATGTTCCGCGTGCACGATACGTTGACGGTGGCGATGGCCGAGCCGCAGTCATTGCCGACCCTTGATCGGTTGCGGCGGTTGACTGGCTGCAAGATTCGTCCTGTGCTTGCACTGGAACCCAATATTCGGGAGTTCATTGGTGAGTATGCTGGAGGCAATGCGAGTGTTGATTCATTCCTTGCCACGCTCACGGATTCAGATGTCGAGGTTATTGATCGTGAAAAGGTAGATGAAGGACCAATCACCGACCTCGATCAAATGGTTGCTGACAGTCCGATCGTCAACCTTGTCAATGTTGCGTTATTAACGGCCATTCGTGATGGTGCCAGTGATGTTCATATTGAACCGCAGAGCAAGGGGACACGGGTCCGGTATCGGATCGACGGTATTCTGCGTGACCTGATGAAGCCGCCTATGGGCATGCATGCGGCGATTGTGTCAAGGGTCAAGGTGATCGGCAAGATGGACATTGCCGAAAAACGCCTGCCCCAGGAAGGCCGCGTGCGAATTGTCGCAGAAAATCGTGAGATTGATTTGCGTATTTCAAGCATGCCCACGTTACTTGGCGAGAAATTGGTCATACGCCTTCTCGATAAAGAAAATCTTAAAGTTTGCATGGAAGATCTTGGTTTTCGGATGGAGACACTGGCGGCATTCAAGGAGGTTCTCAACCAGCCCCACGGGTTGGTACTAGTGACGGGGCCAACGGGAAGTGGCAAAAGCACCACACTCTATTCGGCCCTTGATTTATTGCGAAGTTCGGAGACCAACATCCTGACAGTTGAGGATCCAGTGGAATATCAACTTGAGTTAGTCAATCAGATCCAGGTTCACGAGTCAATTGGGATGACCTTTGGACGAGCACTGCGCAGTATCTTGCGCCAGGACCCGGATATCATCATGGTTGGTGAGATTCGCGACGAGGAGACGGCTCGTATCGGTGTGCAAGCAGCATTGACTGGGCATCTAGTGTTGGCCACCTTGCATACAAACGATGCAGCTGGTGCTGTTGCTCGCTTGCTTGACATGAACGTCGAGCCCTATCTGCTGGCCACCGCGCTGAATGGTGTTGTGGGGCAACGGCTGGCTCGTACCATCTGTTCTAGTTGCCAGACGAAGTATTATCCGTCCGCGCGTGTATTACATGATGCCGGGTTGGATCATTCCAGAGGCAAGGTCTTTCTCAAAGGCAGTGGTTGTCAACAGTGCCACAACAGTGGTTATCTGGGTCGGATTGGTGTTTTGGAGTTCATGGCGATCACGCCGGAACTTCGTCGCATGATCCACCGGTCTGCTCCATCTCATGAGCTGCGTCGCCAAGTGCGTCAACAAGGAGGTCTCACGCTTCATGACGAGGGCGTACAGTTAGCGCTGGATAACAAGACATGCCTTGAAGAAATCTTGCGTGTTACCCAGTATGACGATGATCTTGGCATTGAAAACAGCACGTCACATGAAACAAAATCTCGGAGTGTGGCATGAAGCTGGCGTATACCGCATTTGATCAAATGGGTCGGGCTGTGACCGACCAGATTGAAGCCGTTAATGCGACTGAAGCAGGTGACCTTCTGCGGCGCCGCGGATTGTTTGTTACAAAGATTGGCGGATCTAGTTCTGCTACGCAGACCACGAAGGTCCATCGCGGACCGGTGACCGGTCGGACACGGCGTCTTAAACAAATACAGGTGTTTACCCGGCAACTCTATGTTCTGGTGGCTTCGGGTACTTGCATTGTTGAAGCGATGGAAACTATCGAATTGCAGGTGAAGGATTATGTATGGCGTGGCGTGATTGGTGATGTACGCCGCAATGTTGAGGAAGGTTTAAGCCTGGCGGAGGCTATGGCCGCCCACCCCCACTACTTCGATGCGATTACCCGAAACTTGATTGCTGCTGGTGAATCGACTGGAAAGATGCCGGCAATGCTTGAGCGGCTATCGGTTCTCATTCAAAAACAAGTACAAGTGCGGTGTACGCTTGTGGGGGCCATGATTTATCCCGCCTTATTAATGGTTATCTCGGTTGTGGTGCTGGTGGCAATGATGTTTTTTGTTCTCCCCAACTTTGCGGGCATGTTTGCAAACCTAGATGTGGCACTTCCACCCACGACCCGGTTTCTCGTGGCCTTATCGGATCTCATGCGTGGGTACTGGTGGGCTCTGATTGTGGCTTCAATTGGAGTTGTGGTGGGCGCTTATGTCTGGTGTGGAACGCCATCAGGAAAAATTCTTATTGATACCCTGATTCTGAAAATTCCTTATATGCGAATCATCATGCGCGACTTTATGACGGCACGAATTGCCCGTCTGCTTGGTTTGCTGCTTGGTAGCCATTTGCCACTTTTGGAAGTTCTGGGTTTGATCCGCCAGACAACCGTCAACTGTCATTATCAACAGCTTGTTGTGAATGCGGAAGATGCAGTGACACGGGGAAACCCAATTAGCGCCGTCTTTGGTCGCAGTGATCTGATCACACCCTCGGTCCGTCAGGTTGTCAAGAGTGGTGAACATAGCGGACAGGTCGGCCCCTTACTTTTGAATATGGCAGATCTTATGGATGAAGAAAACGACATGTTTGTCAAATCAATCACTGGGATTATTGAGCCAATCATTCTTGTTGTGTTGGGTCTGCTAGTTGGGTTTGTGGCCATCAGCATGTTTCTTCCACTTTTTGACTTAATGGGTGGCGCTACAGGAACGCCGGTAGGATGAATATTTTGCACGCTAACCGAACACCGATTGGTCTTGATTTGGGTGACTGGTTTATCAAGGCTATTCAGCTTTCACGTGCCCAGGGAAAATGGCAGATTGCAGCTGCTTCAATTATTCCGCGGCTACGGCCGGGTGAGCCGATTGATCTCGCCGAAATTGAACGTCTAACGGATATACTGGATCGACAAGGATTCAGAGGCCGGCGTATTGTGACCGCACCAAGTGGAACCCAAGTGGCCTGTGAAGCCCTTGAGTTGCCGCCACGGGAATCAGGCGCTCCAATCGAACAGATCGCACGAATGGAAATTGCGAGGTTGCAGCGACTAGAACCGGAATCGTTTGAAATCGCCCTGTGGGATATCCCCGGCTCCACCCGCAGTTCCTCATCTAGCACAGTGATGGCGACATCCTATGCGCACGAGAAGTCTGACGCTCTTATTAATTTGCTTGAATCATGTGGTTGGGTGGTTTTCGCCATTGATCTCAAAGCGTGGGCGTATGCTAGATGTGCGGCGCATGGTGCATTACCTCAGCCCGTAGCAGTTGTGGACTGTGGTGCTCATGCCACATCATTTGTTTTATTGGATCAAGGTAATGTTACGTATGAACGGACACTAAGTGAGATTTCTTTTGCTTCGCTGACGGACTTGATTTGCAAACAATTTAAAACAAATCAGTTGACAGCCGAATACCTAGTCCGTCAGATGTCAGAACCGATCTGCCAGGTAGATATGGATCGCCAAAAGGATGATCAGTGGTCAGAGTTACGTGCTATGGTGCAGGAGTTCGAAGAAAAACTTTCGGCACAACTTCAAGTATCATTGGATTATGTATCACGACGGTATGCCCGATTGAACCTGTGCCACATCCGATTGGTTGGCGGTGGTGCTTTGGTTGAAGACCTTGACCTGCGCCTGGGTAAACAGCTTGGTCTCACTGTAAAAAAGTTGACGCCAAGTGAGTTGTTTAAATATCAGCCTTGGATTGGTCAGGCATGCCAAAGCCCAATACTCACTGCATCGCTTGGATTGGCACTTTACGAGTTGTAATCTAGAGATGAACCGAATTAATCTTGTTCCTACATACCGAATACATGCATCCACGCGTCGCTCGCAGATCCGGTTATGGTCGGTATTTGCTGCAGTCTACTGCTGTTTTATTTCGGTCATCGCGGTGGGAATGGCCGTGGCCTTCGACACGAAAAAAGATAGCTTGGTTGACGAGTTGACCCTTTTTGAATCGCAAATCAAGAGTGCCGAAGATGCCATCAGTTCACTTGCTCCAGTGCTGGATGATGCCATCCTGGCTTTGGCTGCGAGCAAGGCCGTTGCCAAGCAGCCTGATTGGAGTCAAGTGCTTGGGTTGATATCCAAGGCTCTGGGTGGTCAAAACATTGTCTTGCGTCGTTGCCAGCTAAAGCCGGCAATCGAGAATGGTGCCCAACCTCGGCAGCCAACTTATGGTGGCCCGGTTTTGTTGGTCCGCGGGTTGGGGCAGTCCCAGTCACATGTTTCAAATTTTGTTTTGGGCCTGGAACAACTGAGGCTCTTTGATCGTGTTGAAGTAGTTGCCAATAGGCGTGAACCATTTTTAGGAGGTTATGCCGTAGGATTTGAACTGGAATGCCTATTCCATCACGAACCCGGAGGCTCGCCATGACCATTCAAAAACGGCAATTCTTTGGCAATTGGGGGGTCAACTCGGTTGGTTGTGGTGTCTGCTTGATATTTACCATAGGGGCCTATGTCGTTCTAATACATCCGTTTTGGCAGCACAACAGCGTGCATGCTCAGCAAAAACAACAACTATCGTCCTATTCTGTCAAGCTGCGCGAAAGAACAAATCATCTTGGTCATCTCCAGCATCGGTTAGATGGTGTCCGTCGTCACCTCAAGGCGGGTGCGTTGCAGTTGAAACCAGCATCCGTTATTAATCAGCACCTAGCAGCCTTAACTGACCTGGCGAATGAATATCATCTCAATGTCGGTACGATCCAGCCGGAATCAGCTATCCATAATCAGCAGTACGCCGCCGTACGAATCCGGCTGACTGCTAGTGGTGACTTCCCGAATTGCACTCGGTTCCTCCATGCCCTACACGTACAGTTTCCTGATACCAGTGTTTCGTCCTTCGATTTGGCTGGTGAACCACGAGCATCCGGTACGCCAGTTCGGTTTGAGATTGATTTAGAGTGGTACACCACCCCCACTGCTTCGACGCAATAGCGGTCAAATCCAGCATGATCAATAAATATAGTGAGGGTTTACAAGCTAGACGTCTTTATTTGTCTCATCGTAGAATTGTGATTTGCCGGCTTTTCAGTGCCAATCAAATTTATTTAAAATTATGGTTTGCTTTGTCTCCGCTTATATCTTTTATTTGTTTCAGTAATGCAAAAAGCTAAGAAGAAAATCTATTTTGCGATTCTTTCGATTGTTATGCCTGCACTGGCATTAGACAAGATGTTTTTCGGTGCATCGGAACCAGCCGCGGCATCTGCTCAATCCTTTCAGGTCATGCAACCAGAGTTAGTGATTAGGGAGCCAGCAGTTATCGCCCAGACTCATCAAAGGTTAGATCCCAATGTACTCCGGGCCGAGATTGCTAGCCGAATTGCCAAGACCGCGCAGGAAGAGCAGATCAACTTGGATCAACTGGCCGATGTGTTGGTGCCTGGTGATGATTGGTTTCGGGGTGTTACCTCAGCTGGTCGAGGGGTAAGGTCATCCGTATCCGACCATCGGTTAACTGCGGGATATAAATTAACGGCGGTCATGGCTTCGTTGCGAGGCGGTATGGCCATGATCAATAATGAACTAGTTCAGATAGGGAACCTGGTGGATGGTCTGACACTGATTGCAGTAGGACCAAACTGGGCTGATTTGAAGACCGAGGCCGGGCAGGTTATGCGGATTGAAATGAATAGTGTGAAATTTACAAAGTAAATATCACCAATATATCTTCAACTTACAAGTGCACTATTAAGGTAAACCAAGGTTCCGTCGATCAAATTCAAGGTGCATGAAGATCATGGGGCGCCAGGTTACGATTATTCTAAAAATACAGGATGGAGAACAGCAAATGAATTATTCACGTAAAACACGAGGTGGTGGCTTTAGTCTGCTTGAATTGGTGATCGTGGTCGTGATTATTGGGGTTATTTCAGCCATTGCGATTCCACGAATGACACGTGGTGCATCCAATGCTGGTGCGACAGCATTGCGGGCGAATCTTGCAGTTCTCCGTAACGCAATCGAGATCTACCGAGCGGAACATCAAGGAGCGTTCCCTTCTGCAGAATCCTTCAAGCAACAGCTTACGATGTACACCAAGGCTGATGGTACTAATTGGAATGTGGCACCAGACACTGATACCGACAGGATTTATGGCCCCTATATTCGAGCGGTACCGATGCTTCCGGTTGGGGCTAGGAAGAGTCAGGTTGGTGTTGCTGCAGCGGATGGGGCGCTTATTGGTTGGATTTACGATGAAGTGACTGGTGTGATCACCAGCAATACGACATCGCAGGAAGTTGACATCAACGGTGTACGATACGATTCCTACTAATATAAACACCACAACATACTATTCGTCAGTTGTGGGGCGGAAAGCACCAGATATCATCTTTCAACTGACGATGAAAAAACAAGGATAAACTGCGACGTGATCGCTGCTCTCAGCAATCAGGTCGCAGTTCTTTTTTTTAGATGGTTATGATCTCCCCGCACGATTACGATCACAGAAATCCGGGTGCCAATGGTTGGTGTCCTGCATTTAGCTTACTTGAGATTATTGTTGTCTTGAGCATCGTCACGATCTTGTCTGCCGTGATTATGCCCTGGTATGCTGGAGCCCTTGCACGTTACCGTAATGATGCTGCTGCACGCCGAGTGGTGGCAGACCTTGAACGAGTGTCCAAGGAGGCCATGAATACCAGTACCAGTCATGCCCTCACTTTTGATGTGAGTGGCGACAACTATCGATTGGTGAATATAAAGCGGTTCGGCCAGAAGAACTTGGCGAACATTGTTGAACTGTCTGGCGAGCCATATTACACCACCATTGTGACTGCAGAATTTGAGGGTGGGGATACCGTGGTCTTCGATGGCTATGGTAACCCGGACAAGGGTGGCAGTGTGGTAATTGGTTTCGGATCCACCCAAAAGATAATTGTTTTTGATAAATTGTCCGCAAAGGCAACCATCCACTGATCACCTATTTAGGTAATACCCCCCCCGGGTTTATGTCTTGAAGATGTACTAGGTCTTCAACTATTTAAGTTGTCGGGACGTAGATTACGAAGCCTTGGTTATGCTGCCAGGTCACTATGATGGATATGGCGGGCGTGCATCTTGTTATAGGGTTCAATATCAATTTGTGATATGAGATTAGCGATCTGTGGATCGAATTGTGTTCCCGCGCACTGGTCAAACTCAGTCAGGACTTGTTTATGGGGTAATGCGGGACGGTAAGATCGATTTGAACTCATCGCATCATATGTATCGGCAACACAAAGTATTCGGCCGATCAATGGAATGTCCTGGCCGGCCAAACCCTTTGGATATCCTTGCCCATCCCACCTTTCATGGTGATACAAAACACCTGGTAAGACATCCGACAAGGTTGGAATATCCTTCAGGATGCGATATCCGATAACCGGGTGGTTCTTGATTTGTGTAAATTCACTGGCAGAAAGGTGCCCTGGCTTGGTCAGTACGGCTTCAGGGATGCCAATTTTTCCCACGTCATGGATGAGCCCGGCGATGCGATAACGCTCTGCGATTTGGTCTCCCAGCCCTGCTTCTAATGCCAATTGGCTGCCAAGCAATCCGACTCTCTCAGAGTGGCCAAATGTATAGCGGTCTTTAGCATCAATAGATGCGGTCAGTGCCTGAAGGGTTCCCAGAAAAAGCGCTCGTTGTTCGTCATGGCGGGCCGCATTTTCATGGAAGACACTGAAGAACTCGGTAGCTGCAACAATCATTTTTAATTCAACGCTGCTGATATCGGGATCAGTTCCTGTTTTGTTGCCGGCAACCACAGCCCCAATCACTTCGCCGCCATGAGTGATCGGATGAGCAATCACCTCGCTTTGGGTGATCTGTGGCAGCCCCGCGATGTTCTGTGGGAGTATTGGGTTCCAAGAATCTTTATCCATGGCAGCAAGCAGGTGTTGCATGTGTTGCCTGAACCTGATTGGGTCACAGGGTACCCGTCCTGAAATTTTTGACCGGTTGGCAAGGTCTGTGAGGACCTGGCTCTTATCACTGAATCCGATAGCAACCCAGCCAAACGGTAGGTGTTCAAGTAATTGCTCGCAGGCAGTATCAAGAAATAGATCGGGGTCCGTTAACCGATTCATTAAATGACCAATATTATACAACAAGCTCAATTCTTCATACGAATGAGCCATGTTCTCACTGAATCCTGCGATTGCCTTTTCGTCACGTTCAGACGATGCCAGATCTTGATGGCTCCAGGAAAGTACCTGTTGTAGTTGATCAAGATCGAATGTTGACCCTGCGGCATATCTTACCAGTGTACTATGGCATAGACCCGCGGAATGGTCTGAATCGGTGTAAATCCTATCGAAATCATTGTTGTGGATGCCATGTGGCGTGACGGCCATGACCAGAGTCAGTCCTGTACGACGTGAAGCTTGCTGATGAATGAACGGGAGCAAGTAGCAGCCGTCACAAATCTCAACAGGTTGTGGATCTGGCGTGGCCATTAATGTTTTGGCCGTATGCTTAGCCTGTTCCAAGAGTTGCGGAATAAGCCAGGCACCTGAGCCCCCGATATTCACCTCCTCCTCGACAATCCGGCCCATATCATCGAACTGCCAACATGATAATCGCAAATCACGACACCGCTGGATAAAACGCTGGGGAGACTGCCCATCATTCATGCTGCTCGTTCCCCGTAGGCGTTTTGACCGTACCAGTGGCAACTCTGGTTGGTTTGTTGGGTTTGTTTTAATAGCGTGGTTGCCTTGCAAATCAGGTTCCTGGCACTAAACGGTTTGGAAATCAAATGTTTGATATTTGTTGCGATTAACTGCTGTGGAGTCAATTTGTGTCCCAGTCCCGTGAGCATCATGAGAGGAATTTGTTGAGTCTTGGCTTGGTTTTTGAGTTTGACCGCAATTTCGTAACCATCCATAACCGGCATCTGGAAATCGGTGATTACCAGATCTGGCAGGATCTTGCTGATCAGGTCGAATGCTTCTTGGCCATCGTTGGCAACAAGCACATCATGGCCTGCCTGCTTTAGCTTGTGGCTAAGTAGGTGTGTGATGTGGCTTTCGTCATCGGCAATGACGATCCGTGTTGTGTTCACTGATGAATCTCCTTGGAAGATGATCATCAACTAGCAGCTATAAGCTGACTTGAATGAAATTAATATCGGTCCGATGGCTGCGGATAATAAGGCGTAACCGGTGATTCTAGAGTGGGTTTCAGGGATAATTAAGGAAGGACAATTCGTATAAGTTAAAAGGAAGATCCACGAATTGTGATCTAGGTTGGTTTGGGATGTGTAGGATCTTTTAGAGGGTTGTAGGGAATGGCTTGGTACATCAAATTTTTTACTTCACAGGAATTTAAGCTATCAAGGATCTATAAACACTTGAAATCAGAAGGCATATCAAGAACACCAGCCAGGCGGTTTTTGAGCCATGAATGCGAGTGCTAGAGTTGGATCATCATGCGGTCTGATTTGAATACTTCATTCATTCCTACTCCCAACTCGCTCGGGGCGAGACAGGTAGATGCCAAGACCATAGAGTATGGCGATGAAGGCAATGAGTCCGCCAATAACCAGACCCATCGAGAATTGATCCAGCATCCAGGGCATTGCGATCAGGGTAATGCCCCCCCCGCCGATGAACGGTGCCGATAGTGGTGATGCCAGAGCATAATCCTCCGCAGCACCCGACTCCAGATTTTTATCAATAATCCGAAGCAGCATCATTCCTTGCGCCGTTGTACCGGTGGACATGCCATAGTTAAGGATTCCCAGTTCAAACCAGTATGATTTTGGTAGTAGGTGCCGGGCGATGACGAGTAGGCAAAAGCCTGTCCAGCAAAAGGCGACCACCAAGAGGCAAAAAACCGGCCAGCCGAATTCAACCAAAGCCGATAGCTTCATCGAAGTGATGGCCGCCACAATCAGGAATTCCATTGCAGTACCAATAATACGATGAATTGACGGGGCATCGATCAGGTCATCAAGCCGTAGATGACGCATCCCCTCGCGAACCAACAGCCCGCCGAGCAGCGTATACAGAAACAACGGGAACCGGCTGGTCTGCGGGAACAGCCGACTTGTCACCTCATGGAGTCCGGCACCAATGCCAAATGCGAGGGCAATGATCAGTATCTGAAATACCAACGGCTCCATAACCTCCGATCGCACTTTACCAAAGGCAATGGGCTGCGGTTCACTTCGGGATTCAAGACCAGTCAGTAAGTTGATCTTGACCTTGCCTCCACGTGTCCAGCCTCTTCGCACGCCAATATTGATGTAGATAATGCCGGTAATCACTCCAATGACCAGTCCGCAAGTCGCGAACAAAAACCCTAGATCACGGCCTTGTGGAAAGCCCATGGTTTCAAAGATTTCGCCCATGGCGGCCGCAGTGCCATGCCCACCGGCAAAACCGGTTTCGATCAGTTGGCCAAAGGACTTGGGGACATTCACCCCCAGCCCCTTTACAGTGAGCCAAGCCGCGATGAGTCCAACAGTAACTTCACCCAAAATGATAATCCAGACAACAATCCCCTCACGTGCAGCGGGTTTGATGCTATGGCGAAATGACTTGTTGGGCCGGTCCAGTAATAGTCCTGAAAAAATAACTGCGATCAGTAAACCGGGCCATGCTTGTAGGTTTCGGACCACCGCCTGTCCATTCCAGTTGAGTCGCAACATGTGGACATCTAGGGTTGTCTTGGTTTTCTCGATGGCATACTGAGTCTGGCCGTCAATAAGGTGCCATTGCTTGTCCGGGGTGTCGACCAAAACAGTGGCATCTAGTGATAACGCCAGGCCATGAGCCTCAAAGGTTTGCCGCAAGGGTTCGGGAATCTTCCTGTCATTGAGTTCCCCCTTATAGATGTCAGTGGTTGTAAATTCTAACGGTGTCGTAATATTAACAATGGCAAATCCAAAGATACCTGCAACGACAGCAGCTGGAATGAAGAAAGCCTGCAGTAGCTTAACTTTGGCCCGTAGTGCAAAACCGGCTAAGAGTAATACAGATGAAAAGAGTAATGCGGTTTGCATGTTGTGTGACACGCGACTCAGGTACCAATGTGTGTTATCAAGACAAACTAATCACTGAGTTGGAAACGGAGATCGACCTTCCGTATTAAGTCATGATATCGGTAATTCATGGATTTGTGGAGTTACTTGAAGATTCTCTGAGCATTCAAGGTATAGATCTTTTCTAATACCTTATCTGAAAGTCCGATGCCATATATCTTCCATTCTCCGGTTGGTGGAAATGGATGGTCGTAATAATCAAAATATTCATCCATTGTCTCCAGAAAGCGAAAGTAAATACGATAGCGAGGCTGATCAGGTCGGCCGGGAAAACGGTCGGTACCAAAGAGAATACGGTCCTGGTAAGTGATAAAGAACTGGCGTGCCGAATAGGGCTGCCGTCCTAGTTCGGCGACGCGGCCGGCAATATCTACATAGAGGTTGTCGAACTGATCCATCAATGCGCCAACGGATCGCAAGTCTTCAGCATTATTGGCAACGTGGGCGCCAATGAAAATTGTGTTCGTGTGTCTGGCGATCACACGATTACGCTGGGCCAGCAGTTCAGATCGCGATGGGTATTGCGTATCATGGAAACTCCAGTTTGGCCGACGCTCCAGTTGGAGCCACCGCTCGTTAAACCTGTCTGTGGGTTTGAAAAAGGCGGCCGGATCGGCTGTGTGAATCAGCACTGGCATGCCCAAATTGCCTGCCTTGGCCCAGATCGGATCCAATCGAGGGTCATCTACCGGGACCAGTTTGCCGGATTTATCCTTGATTCTTAGCCCAAGATTTTTGTAAATCTTGACCCCCCGGGCACCTTTTGCATGTGCATTGGCTAGAAATTTTTCCATGCGTTGGCCGAAGTCTGGTTGGTCAATCAGGTTAAAGTCTGGACTGCAGAATATGATGAACCTATCCGGTGCATACCCATGAAATTTCGTCAATATCTGTTCGAGTTTAAGCCCCCAGTCGCCGCTGAGATTCACGGCCTGTTGAATACCCCTTTGGTCCATGGCTTCGATCAGTTTTTCCGGGTCTTGATCTAAACCCCAATGGCAATGTATGTCAACAGCAGAATACCGGGCTTTTGCGATATGGTGTTTGTCGGTTCCAAGGTTAGACCGTGGTTGGTAGTTGTGAATGCTGCTGCTATTGACATAGCGTGATTGGCCAATACCGGTTGGGGTGCAGGAAGGAAAATGAATGAGTAGTGATAGAAGGAAAATAGTCAGTATGTATTTCACGTTATGGGCCTCGCGGGTTGCAAATAACATTGCCTTGCAAGAATACATGTTGTCGACGACCTTTTATACCAAGTTCACCAGATGATGGGTGCAGGTGTGACAACTGGATATATTAGCTTATCAAAGTGGACCTGCAGCCTGCCGTCCCAACCTTTGGTTATTTATGCTATAGATCGTACACGGTCTAATACTCAAGGTTCCCTGTAACAGTAGGAACAGGGTCGGAAACCGAGATTCCCGGGCATGCCTTTTGGATTCTGACCACCTCGGGAGCCAGGGGGAGTGGATTTCCTGACACGGAATTCTGCCAAAGATCATTAGCTATGATATTAGACATAATACGGCAGGTCCGCGCTTGTCATTTGTCTTGGCCACTAAACATTACCCAGGGGGTATCAATCATCATGAACTGTCCTCAATGCCATCGATTGATGCAGAATGGCTTTATTCCTGCAGGTGGCGGTATTCACTGGTTTCAACATGAGCCCTGTGCTGACCTGTTCCCTTTTGCCCAGGCATTGCCCGGGACTTCTACCTGGTTTCGCCGCGCCAAGTTAGAAGCATATCGCTGCACTGCCTGTCAGTTTGTCCTCTTCCGCTATGGTAAGCAGGTGCATGATACCAGTGCTTTTAAGCACCGATGATGACGACGATGACTGTTGGTGATACGCCCTTAATTATCATTGGTGCATCTGCTCGTTCTGCAGCACAGTCAGCCATCAGGGCTGGTTATGCGCCTTGGTGCGTGGATTTGTTTGCCGATCGAGACCTTAAAGAAATTGCACCAGTTCACCGCTGTGCATGGGAAGATTACCCCCACGGGTTACTGGAGGTAGTTGAAAAATCATCTTTACCCCGGCAGACGCCATTGTTATATACCGGGGGCTTGGAAAACTATCCCGATTTAATTAAAGCTGTCGATCGACCGATGATGGGATGTCCGGCAGGGATGTTGCGCAAGGTTCGGGATGTCCATGTATTTCATCGGCTGGAACCATGTGATGGGTTGTGTTTCTGCGATATTCTCTTGGAACCACCATCACCATCAACCGTGGTGTCGCTCCCGTACTTACTAAAACCCATGCACGGTACCGGTGGTCGCGGAATTCAGCACTGGCACGCAGGGAATGCTGTCGAGGGTGAATATTTTTGGCAACATTACATTAATGGTACTCCGATCAGCGCTCTGTTTGTCGCCGAGAACCACGCCAGTCGTTTCATTGGTGTCACCGAGCAACTGATTGGTTGTTCAATGCTTGGTGCAAGTGGTTTTTCATACTGCGGTAGTATTGCGCCGTATAGGGTGTCTCCCAAACAGGTCAGTGTCCTGGAATATCTGGGAAATGAGTTGTGCCGACATGTTCCGATCCGCGGTCCATTTGGTATTGATATGGTCGTCGATGATGATGGTGACATTTGGCCAGTTGAGATCAATCCCCGCTATACAGCCAGTATCGAAGTCATCGAACGGATGGGAGATGTCTGCGTTCTGGGAATGGCTTCGGCGATGACGAATCATCTCATCAATCCCCCGGGAGGTCTGCAGCAAGATCATCGCCAATCTTGCTCGCTCGCCGATCCCGTATTTGGAAAAGGTATCGTGTATGCGCGAACAGACTGCATTGTATCGGATCTTTATGAGTTGCTTGACGCCATGTGGATTGCTGATGTTCCGGCGATCGGTGAAAGGGTTACTCGGGGTCATCCAATATGTACGGTGTTTGCGTCGGGTGCCAGCCGCAATGAATGTGCCTTCCAATTAGGGAAAACAGCAGAAAAGATCTACCGTCATCTTGCACGGCAGTAGTTTTCTCGATGTTGGGTCCTCCACCGGGGAAATGGTGGAGGATCATTGGATGCGACGTCAAGAATCAACTTTTGTGCAACCTGTTGTTCTTGGGATTTGGCCGGTCTCCAGCGGACGCCATATCAGAATTTCGCCTTTGCCAGGTACCGATGTGTCACCACTATACAGATGATAGTGACCTGCCTTTGGATCAACGGGAATCGAAATTCCAAGCTTGCTGAGAAAATTGGCGTACAAACGTAGGAATACCGGGCTATAAGAGCACGAGAAATGGAATGTTGGTAGCAAGGGAATGGGGGTAAGGGAAATGATTGTTCCACGCATCATCCACGCGCCAGTACGGATTTCAGCTCCTGCCAGCAGTACGATGTTGCCACCTTTCATATCCAGGCCGGCGAAGTCTTTTGCCGGTCCACCCACTACGATCGTGCCTTTCTTCATGCGCATGCCAATTTCCAAGCCGGCTGATCCGTCCACAATAATGGCGCCATCCTGCATGCCCTTCATACTACCCCGGTATCCGGCGCCAATTTGTCCGCCGGCATTGCCGTGAATATGGATCAAGCCGTTGGACATTTCTGCGCCCACCCAGTCGCCCGCATTGCCATGCACTTCAATACTCCCACCCTGCATATAGGCGCCGAGGTGCATGCCAACGTTTCCATGGATGGTGATCCGGCCCCCCGTCATACTACGCCCAACCCATTTCAGCCGGCTGATATCACCGTGGATCTCAAGCTGGTCACTACGTTCTCCTTCAACTTCGAAGAAATCATCGATCCGTCGCTGCCGTTTGCCGAGTTGAATACTACCTGCGCAGATTTCTGCATGCGATAGGTTTTTGAGCACATCAGGTGATAGAACCTCGACTTCTAGTGGTACTGCAGGTTGCTCTTTTAGCCTTAAGGTAATGATGTTCATGGGCTTTCAATACAGTTGTTGAATATCGGCTGTTCAACCCGCTCCATCTCAACTGGATAATTATCAAATGAAAGCGTGTAGTAATCTTCAAACTTTGGTCGTAGAAATGTCTCGATTGTTTCATCGTAGGAGGGTTTTACCAAGAGACCTCTACCGGGTGGCGTTGCACGAATTTCTCCTTCGTCGATCACAATTTCTCCTCCCTTGATGACATAACGCGGATGCCCGAACATCTGCTGTACGTCATCATCTTCGTTGTAGATGACAAGGTCCGCGTCGGCCCCCGTGCCGAGTTGTCCTTTCTGGGGTAACCCCAGTGCCCGCGCGGGGCCAGCTGACATAATGGTGGCGATTTCATACAACGTGTATTCCCGGTCGATCTCGGCAAGGTGGATTCTTTTCAGCGCCTTGGTGGACAGTTGGGAAAGGCATTCCTTTCGGAAATCTGAGCACATCAGGAGCTTGATGATTTCCGGGTAACGCCAGAAGCAGGCGCCGTTGGGATGATCGGTTGTCAGATAGATACGCCATGGATCATCTATGAGTAATAGCAACTCAAGTCCAACAGCCCACTGTACGGCATTGACCAAGTTGTTTGGGCGGTAGGTGTATGGGACGATTCCACAACCGGTTTCATTTTCCACGTCAATGTTGCCCCACTTGCGTCCTGTCAGTTTGTAAAGCAAATGTTGCCATGGTCCATCAGCAGTGATGGTGACGGTGTCGCCAAATAGCACCGCACCAGCATCGGCGGTGAAATTTGGATGTGTATTGAAGTATTCCGCCAATGCAGGGGCTTCGGACCGCATTGAATTCCAGTCGTCACCGCCATAGGCGTGATACTGCAGATGTGCCATGTGAGCACGGTGCCCTTCTAGGCTTCTCATGGTTTCAAGTGTGGTGGCCAGATTCCCGGGTGCACCAAGATTGTTGCAGTGCAGATGCATTGGATGGGGTAGCCTCAGTTCATCAATGATCTGTGCAAGTCCTGAAACAATCTTTGCGGGCGTTAGTTTGCTGTAACCAACGACCGGTTCTGTCATCTGTCCGGTATCTTTCCCCCACTTCCATGCTGCCACGCCGCCGGGGTTCACGGCCTTGACTCCGTATGCCTTTGCTGCCCATACATACCACGCCACCAGATGCTGAGCCTGCTCGCACTCTCCATCTTGGAGCAGGTCGAGTAGGATTTCATTATTTGCTAGCAGTACGCAACAACTTTTGTCAACGATTGGAACGTCGCGCAATTCTTCATGTGTATGTTTCGCCGATAGCGGTGCCACGGCTGCTTCATTCACGGTCGTCCAGCCCATTCCGGCATACAGATAGCCGGTCGCAAATGTGGTTGGGGCCATGCCACCAATGCCAGCACGGGTGGTCTGTGAGCGAATGAATGCTGTGGTGCGACGATGATCTTCGGGGGTCATCGCCCGGGCAAAGTTGATTGCCCCGCCTGCCACATGCGTGTGAACATCTACCCCGCCGGGAAAAATAATCATGCCACGCGCATCGATTGTACGCCCCTCGACTGGTGAGTCGATGACCCGACCATCCTTGATGAAGATGTCCTTGACGACACCATTTACCCCGTGAGCAGGGTCGTAGACCTTTCCGCCTGTGATTCGCATAGTGCCTTGCAATGCCCGGGGGCCACTGTCAACTGTTATCTGTATCTGTCGTTCTAAATCTGTGCCGAGGTCATCTTGCCACTGTGGATCATCCAGTCTGGTTTGCTGGCAACCGCATCATAGATACGGCGAATGATCTGCTCATCAGTAGGATACGAAGTTTGTAGGGCAGGCCGCAATGGCAGTGGTACTTCATCCATACGATATGCCGTACCGGGGGCGCTAATCCCCGTTGCGGCTGTTGTAATGTGTACTTTTGCCAGGCGGCTAGTATGGGTTACCTTCGGGTCGAGCACGATGGTGGGAATACGGGCCAGATGATCAATACAAGGTTGCGGCATGGTGGCTCCGGGGTCAGCCCCAAGAATCAAGGCTGCATCCGCATCGCCCCGTACCAATAAATCGATCGTTGAAAACTCACCGGGGTTGAATCTGGGATATCCACGACTGAAGTTGATGCCAAATGGATAGCCGGTTTGCCATCGCATCACCACATCAGCGCCGGTTACATTGCCATGACCTCGCATTGGCATGGCAACGAACTTTGTATAGGCATTCAACTCAGCCGCCAAGGTTAAAACCGCAGCGGAATTCATATGTTTGCCACGGGTCATAGAAAGGCCCATGCCGAAGAAGAACACGCCGAACTTTGCTCGCTTCATGCGATCGACCATGTCTTGTAATTGGTCCATGGTTAGCCCGGTGTCACTAACCTGTGTTCTGTCAACGGGCTGGTTCTTCACCAGTGCCCGCAAAATGGTAAGCACCTCAAAGTCTTTGCCGGGTTTGATTTGGAGGAAGATGTCAGATGCCCGGGCACTTTTAGTTTCACGAATATCAACCAGCACCATGGTGCGGTCTTTTCTCCCACGTGGGACAAACTTGCCTTTGGGAATCAGCGCATATTTTGTGAAGTGACGGGGATGGCATTCAGCAGGATTGCCGCCCCAATAGACGATGAAATCCGCCCGGTTTTTAACTTCACCAAGCGTGCAAGTGACTTTACCACCCAACTGGGCAGCGATTTCCGTTGGACCGTGTCACAACGAGGTGTGACTGTCAACCACACCTCCCAGGCGTTCTCCCAGTGCTACAGCTTCCCGCTGGGCTTCGCATGTGATGTTGCTCATGCCATAGATGAGTGGCATGTCGGCTTGATCAAGAAGTTCTGCCGCCGCTTCAACCGCCTGATCCACGGAAACTTCCTTGCCATCAATCAATGCATCTGGATAGAGTTGTTCGGCTGTGTGGTTGAGAAACCAGGCCTTGCCGAGCATGCAGGCTTTTTTGGCCTGCGTAATGCGGTATTCATCTGCATGTAATTCAATGTCGTCGCAAACACAACCACAGAAAGTGCATGTTGCATTTTTCACAATATTGAGAACCATGTCGGCTCCTGTGAACGTGCAGTTATTTTGTGTCTTTGATCTCACCCGAACCGGGCGAGGGGACGGCAAACGTTCACCCTAGTGCTCGGCCCTGATTACTTCCCCGGACACGACGAGGCATAAAACGTCCCTTCTCAATTTCCTCCCAAGGGGCGTGCCCATCGTGTTTTAGAGGTATGTGAGCCCCTTCAGCATGTTCACAGTTCGAGCCGTTGGAATCAGTTGTCACATTTCTTTTGCTGATACTTAAGGCTATCGTATATTAGCGGGCCAGATAATCAAACTATCATGCGGGTCTCGATCCCGCATCTAGCTGCAAATTCCTCGTAACCAAAATGCTTTACAAGTTTAAGTTCACCGGAATCCCCTAGCACATAGATATTCGGCAGGTTGATGCCATTGAACGTATGGCTTTTGCTGATCGAATAGGCACCGGCATTGGGGAACACGATGCGGCTTCCGATACCTAAGTTCTTGGCGAAGGCGTGTCGGCCGAATACGTCGCCTGGTACACAACTGCAACCAGCCAGTAGATATTCGTCGGGACCATTCTTGATAGTGCCATTGATCAGTGGCTTGATCCGGTACTCAAACAGTTCAGGCCAATGGTTTACTGTCAAATCTAAGGTGGCAATCGGGCAATCGTATCCGTCTGTCAGGTCCTGTACGGTGGATACAAAGTATCCTGATGAGCTTACTACGGCGGCTCCAGGTTCAATGAAGGTTTCCAGTTCATATTGAGTGCGTATACGTTGCAGTTCGCATGCTGCGGCTTGGTTTCCGTGGTGTTCATCGAAGAAGTATCCGCCTCCAACATTTAGCCATTGGATTTGGTGTAGATCATTACCGAGAACCTTTTCCATTTGCCTAATCGTCATCGCCAACTGTCCAGCATCATGGCTGCGGTGGTTTGAGTGAAAGTGTAACCCCGACAGTGGATTGAATTGATCTGGGTTTTGTCCCATTACGCTGCGTAATTTCCTCGATGGTATCCCTAGGTGTGAATCAACCCGACATGGGTCGCATCTTTCATCTGCTGCAAATGAGCACCCGGGATTAATACGGAGTCCAATCTGGCATTTCTGAGCCAGGTCAGGGGCAAACCGGCTAAACTGAGAGAGCGAATTGAGGGTTACGCTGTCACTAAGTGCTGCAATTTCGTGGATTTCATCCGCGTTCAGGACTGGGCTGATATAACTTAAGAACATCTGTTCGCCGCCAATTTCGCGGGCGAGCCTTGCTTCAAATAGTGAACTTGCTGAGAACCCATCGAAGTATGTGGCGGTTGTTGCTAGAGTCTCGTGAAGCGTGAGGGCTTTTAACGCGAATAATGTTCGGCAAGCCCCATCAACGGCAAAGCTCTGGATTGAGCGTATGTTGGTTACAAGGTCCCGCCGGTCGAGAATGAATGCGGGTGTCTGGCAGGCATGGATTACTTTCTCATCAAGCATGGTACGTCTGATGACGAAGGCTCCAATTTTATTTGAGTTCGTTATCCACCGGTTCAACTTCAACAAGCCAGCCTTTGGACATCGGCATGCCCGTACCATCGGTGACAGCGCCCATTAAGCGGCAGGTTGGTGGGCCATAGGGGACAAAAAGCATGCCTTCCGGAGTATTGCCTGATTCGCAATTGAATGTGGCTTCGCCATATTCGGTTCGGACAACGACCGAATCCCCCTGGGATACGCCCAGAGACGCCATATCATCTGGATGCATAGTCAGCGTATTCACGATCGATTCATATTCATCGTTGTCCTTACCGATGTTGATCTGCGTACCCTGCTTGCCGGTTCGAGATGGGTTGAGGAGGAACTGTTTTGTTGCCATGGATTACCTCGCGCCGACCGGAGACCCAGCCGGATTGATGGCTGGTCAAACAATTAGTGTACTGATCATCATTGTACCTTTTTAACTTGTCGGTGTTGCTGTTGGTCGGGTCAAGATTGTCGTATTTCTGTGGGCGTCTGCCCTGTTCTATCTCCAGCAACGGGGTTGTACGAGGGCTATCTGGACAAGATATATAGATCGATGGTGATCTCAAGGCCAACGATGACCCTAGAGCCTTGGTGACTCAGTCGCTAACGCCACCATACTTGCGGACCCGGCGGGCGTATTCACGGATCGCATGATGGAGTTGGTTTACATCAAAGTCGGGCCAGCATGCGTCGGTAATATAAAGTTCTGCATAACTGATCTGCCAAAGGAGATAGTTGCTCACACGCATTTCACCAGCAGTCCGGATCAGCAGGTCCGGATCAGGCAGCCCTGCAGTATAAAGGTGATCAGTTACGGTTTGTTCTGTGATTTCATCCGGGTTTAAATTTCCTTTTCGAGCTTTATTCGCAATATTCCGAACTGCGTCTGTGATTTCAGCTCGAGAGCCATAGTTGATTGCCAGCGCCAAAGTCAATCCTGTATTGCCTGCTGTGATCTGTGCCGTTTCGTCCAACTGTTCTAGGACACGATCAGGCAGATTCTCGCGGCGTCCGATCTGAACGAACCGTACATCATTGTTCATCATGGTGGTTCGCTCTTGAATGAGGTACCGCACATAAAGGTCCATTAGGAAGTTGATTTCCTCGACTGGGCGATTCCAGTTTTCGGTGGAGAAACTGTAGAGCGTCAGTACATCCAATTCCAGCCGAGCGCATTGGGTGACGATTTTATTAACGCTTTTTGCGCCACGTTCATGCCCAAATATGCGGGGTTGGTTTCTTTGACTCGCCCAACGACCATTACCATCCATGATGATGGCGATGTGTCGAGGCAGCGCCGTCTTGTCCAGTTCCAAATCCGCTAACGCTTGGGCGGTCTGCGCGGTTTTGGTTTTCGATGAATGTCCGGTTTTGACTTGCGGCACAGCTTGTTCTATTGGGTGGGAATTCTGGGGGTTAGGCCTGTCGGACAATGATCTGGTCTCGCCTTTTTCCCACACAAACCATTCCGATAGGTATGCCAAGATATTGTTCAACGAACTCTACATAGGTGCGGGCCTGAACGGGCAACTGGTTGTAGCTATTGCAGGCATCAATGGGCTGGTCAAAACCTTCAAACTGTTCATAAATCGGTTCGACCTGTGACAGGACACCAGCGTCTGCTGGGAAGCCATCAACTTCTTCGCCATTGTAGCGGTAGCCGATACAGACTTTGATTTTCTCTACACCTTTGAGTACCGACAGGCCCGTACAGCCAATGGCAGTCGCACCCGATAACTTGGCAGTATACTTCACGGCCATTAGGTCCAACCAGCCACATCGTCGGGGGCGACCGGTCGTGGTGCCGAATTCATTACCATTTTCGCGTAGATTTGATCCGATTTCGTTGTCTTGCTCGGTCGGGAATGGTCCACTACCCACCCGGCTCGTATAAAGTTTGACGATTCCAACGACATTTTGCAGGCTGCCGCCAGGTATTCCGGACCCGGCATAGATTCCTAATGATGAGCAACTGCTTGAAGTAACGAACGGGTATGTGCCGTGGTCGATATCAAGTAGGGCAGCGTTTGCGCCTTCAAAGAGTATTTTTTTGCCTTGCTCAATGGATTGGCCAAGTAATCGAGTTGTGTCGCAGACAAATGGTCGCAAGCGATCGGCGTGCTGGCAGCAATCATTGTAAAGAGTGTCAGGATCAAACGGTTCAAATGTTTGTCCGCATGCTTGCGCCAGCGCGTTTAGCATGGCATTTTTAAGTGTGACGATCCGCTGTAATTTTTCTTTGAGTTGGCGGGTGTATATCAAGTCGATCATGCGGATTGCGGTGGTACGTAAAGCCTTGTCTGCGTAGCATGGTCCAATTCCACGGCCGGTGGTACCTAGGGGCGCTACGCCTTCCCATGCCTGGGCTACGGCGTGATCAAGAAGTGCATCCTGTGCCTTGTGATAAGGCAGAACCACATGGGCCCGGTTACTGATCCGCAGGTTGCTCTCCACCTCAACACCCCGGCTGGTCAGATTGTCGATCTCTTCAATGATCCCAGCCGGATCAATCACTAGCCCATTGCCCACGACATTAAGTTTTCCGCTGTGGGTAATTCCCGATGGAATCAAATGCAGGGCATATTTCTGGTCCCCAATGTGGACTGAGTGTCCCGCGTTATTCCCACCGTTGTAGCGCGCGACGATATCAAATGCCGCAGTGAGAAGATCCACGATCTGCCCCTTGCCTTCATCGCCCCA
>PBAS01000029.1 GCA_002716625.1 Phycisphaeraceae bacterium
CAATGGCTTCGCAATCAACTCGGACAAAAAGAACAGGAGCAGGCCAATCGCCATGGTGTTGATCCTTATGAACTTCTGACTCGCCAAGCCCAGCAGGTCGGTCCGGGCTGCGAGGGGTTGTTCTTTTTACCGTACCTTACCGGCGAACGATGTCCCTATCCAGACGCCAACGCGCGGGGGGCATGGATTGGTCTGACGGTGCGCCACACCAGGGCGGCGATGATCCGGTCTTTGTTGGAGGGGGTTACCTATGGTATGTGTGACGCTTTGCGGATCATTGAAGCCATGGGCTTGAATGTTCGTGCCATCCGTCTTTCCGGTGGTGGAGCGCGTAGCCGGTTCTGGCGTCAACTTCAGTGTGATATCTACAGCAAGCCGGTTGCCATGGTGGCCGCAGAGGAGGGGCCTGCTTACGGGGCGGCGATTCTCGCTGGCGTGGGTATTGGTTGGTGGCGTAGTGTGCCCCAAGCATGTCGGGCGGTGGTTAAGCAGGTGGAGACCCTTACCCCCGACCGGGTTAAGGGTCGGGATTATGCTCGGCGGCACCGTCAATATCAACGCTTTTATATGTCTTTAAAACAAGAGTTCGAAAACCTGGGCTCGTTGGCGTGAATATCTACTATTGGTGGTGTCATCTATCGTGTCCATGCAATGGTTTGACTGGCTCAGTTGAGCAAGACAGTAAGGGCGAGATTTATATATCGCTGGTTGTGCCGGGAGACTGTGAATTGAAGGCGATCGTGGTGGAGTTCAATTAATCGGTGGGGGATTAATCCCCCGGATCGTGTCTTTGTTCGGCTCGGTTAAGATTTTGACATGTGGGTGGTTGGCGAGTACTTTTCCTGCCAAACTCCGCATTGCGCGGGGTGCGGATAGATTGCTTGTGAATTTGCATCTGATTGGGATGTTTAGGCACAAGTTGTTTTGGGGTCTCCGCCAACCAACCGAGTCCCTTGCGTCGACTTGGAATTTACGCGGATCACAGTGCCAGATAGGCGCTGTATGAGCCACTGTTTGCAACTGTCTTTTGGGCAGTGGGTTATTAGGTCAAACGGGGAATTGCGGGTGCCTGTGAATGATTAAAAATATCAAGCATTACATTCTTCGTGATCATCAATCGGACATAGTGCTGTCCGATATGTACGAGTTGCCGACCAGGGAAAGCCATCCGGAGATATTTGATGACAACATTGCATTTGTCTGCCTGTTGCCACATCCGGGAGATGGGAAACTGTATTGTGGATTGACAGCATACAACACAGATGTGTTGTATCGGTTTGATACCGAGTCGAAGGAATTTGAATCACTGCACTACCCTGAGATTGCCGAACCGTTTGAGGTCAAGGTGCATCGATCCCTTGAGTTGGCGTCGGATGGTACTGTGTACGGGGCGACTGCATGTTTGCATAGTGTGAGTCAAAGAAAACAAGCGCCTGGCGGGGCGTTATTCAAGATTAAACCAGGTGGCGATCATGCGGAGAAATTCGCCATTCCGGTTGAATATGATTATATCCAGACGATCTCTCTTGATGATGAGCGGCAGTTGATTTATGGGCAGACCTATCCTGTATTCAACGCATTTTCCTACGATCTAAAAACAGGCAAGACCAAAAACTTCGGCTATGTTGGATCCATTACCCATATCAGTGCCATTGATGACAGCGGGTGCTTTTGGGGCACCTGGAATGAGAACGAGCATTTCCTATATAAATATGATCCTGATGCTGATGAGATGACCTGGTTTCATCATAGTGTCCCCAATGCCAAGGCTGATAGCAGTCGCATGTATGCGGGGGCGGGACCTGTTGATACGATGATCAACGGTGGCGATGGCTACCTGTATATTGGTACCTGCGGCGGAACCTTGTGCCGTCTTGACCCGAAAACGGCCGAGGTTACCTATCTGGCCAAGCCTGCGCCGACAGCCCGATTGCCCGGATTGATTGTGTGGAAGGATTCGTTGCTGTTGGGTTGTATGGGTGATGATAATGATTCAGTGTTGTTTGCCTATGATCGCGACAATGGATCGGTGCATCATCTTGGACCGCTGGTTGATACGGAAACGGGGCTAACGCTGTTCCGTGTTCATGATTTAAGACTTATGGGTGAAAACACCGTTTATGTGGCTGAGACCGATGTGCCGGATCGGTCTGGGTATTTGTGGGAATGTGAAATTGGCTTTTAGCGGGAATAGTTCCTCCTGCTCATCGGTCATTGATGTCAAGGTTGGTTGTCGGGTTTCTTGCAGTAAACATTGTATTGCTTGGAATTTCGAACATGTCGTTTCCCCTCGTCGCGATAACTTCCCATGCCTGATTCACAGCTGAGTATCGAACAACTGTGGCTGGTTGCGGGGATGGTTGAAGAATTGCGTAACCATGGTACGGCTATTCCAAAGGAGGCCGATGAGATTGTTCGTGATGCGCTGATAAATATTAATGTTGCGACCTACATGGCATCGCAGTATCCCCGAAAGCTTGGCAGGCTGCGTCAGATCCTTGCTGGGTTGGAGATTCCTGCCACGGTTCCCAGTGCATACAGTGAGGAAAACCAGTTTGTCGAGAAGGGGCGGCTGGGGTTGTTTGAAACCACGGGTATTTTTGAGGATCGTGTGCTCGGCGTTGGTCTAAAGAGTTATCCCTACGTGATTGATGTGGATGGCGATGGCCGCAAGGATCTGCTTGTGGGCGATCACGATGGGTTCATCTACGTGTTTCTCAATGAAAATGTCGACAGCAATCCTGTGTTTGGTCGCGGTCACCGGTTAAAGGCCGTTGATACGGGTGAGCCATTTGTCGTACAGCTTAATCCCAAGATGTCGTTTGGCGATCTGACGGGTAATGGGGTCCCCGACATGGTTCTGGGTAACCATGGAGGGCGGGTTGCATTTGCGCCAAACCGTGCAGCCGACGGCTCCCTTGCCTTTGCAATGTCAGATGTTTCATTTCTGCAAACAGAATCCGGGCCGATTGATGTTGATAACTATGCTTACCCTGAACTTGTAGACTGGGATAACACGGGAACACTTGACCTGGTGGTCGGCAACATCGTGGGAACGCTCTTCCTGTTCAAGAATACAGGCAAGCAGGGCGAGCCACTGTTTGAACCCGGCATTGAGATTCCCGGTATCGAAACGTTGATGTATCCCTGCCCTGTCTTTGCTGACTGGAATGGTGATGGCCGAAAAGATCTCATCCTGGGCCACCGCGATGGGACTATTATCCTGTACGCCAACGTGGGGGATGACAATCAGCCCATGTTTGAGCGTCATGGCCTGGCGCGGCATGCCGATGGCCGCCCCGTCGATATCGGTTTGCTCAGCCATCAGGTGGCCGTAGATTGGAATAACAACAGCAAACTGGATCTTGTGGTGGGCAATGATCCGGGCCAGGTGCAGGTGTTTATTAATGTAGGTACCACCCAGGTCCCCATTTTTGATGAGCCGCATCTGCTACGCGATGACGGTGGCGAATTGATCATGGGGGTTCATTCAGTTTTTGCGATCTCTGATTACAACAATGATGGTCGTGGTGATCTGGTGGTTGGTCATCAAGCCAATAAACTTCGCCTTTTTGACAACGTGGGTACGAAAAAAGTTCCTGCTTTCGACAGTTTCCGTGAGATCGACGACATCGTCTTGGACGTCGACAAACTGGCTGGTGATGATCTCGAGGCGCGTCGCTATTGGGAACTGGAAGGTCTTGAGTTTAATACGGAGTATCTGGGGAATTTGGCCCCTTGTCCAGTGGATTGGTTTAACCGTGGCAAACTGGATCTGCTGGTCGGTCACTATTCGGGGTTGATTTATCTTTTTGAGAATATCGGGACACGGGAGGTGCCTCGGTACGGATTTGGCAGGCCACTGCAAGCAGGCGGCCGTCTGCTTCGTGTGGCGGCTTTTAGCACCCCGGTCGTGTGCGACTGGAACAATGATGGCAGGAAGGACCTGGTGACTGGTGATCTTCTGGGCCGTCTCCATGTGTTTTTGAACATGGGGACAGATGGGGACCCGGTTCTTGATGGTGGGGTCCTGGTGGAGGTTGATGGTGTGCCGGTCATGTTGGGACCACGTTCCATTATTGATGTGACAGATCTGGATGGCGATGGCCGTAAGGATGTAATCGTCGGTAATCGTTTTGGTGGTGTCTATGCACTCATGAATACTGGTACAGACGCAGATCCTCGTTTCGTGGGCATCGAGCGGCTGCAGGACAAGAGTTTATTCTGGCGGCAGTTGTATGCTGGTTTGCAGCATTCCAAACACCAGGGCTTGATCGATCTTTGGAATGCCATGCCTGCAGCCAATGAACCGAAGCCGATGAGTGCTGTTGAAACATCATGCCCTCGTGTTGTTGATTATGACAACGATGGGCGGCTTGAATTGCTCCTCTCACAACGTTACGGTCGAGTGTTCGTATACAACGAGTTGCCGAACCCAGCATCCCCGTAAGGTGTCTGCGGTGGACTGGACTACAGGGATGGATTTAGTGTGTATGGGCTCGGCGTCATGCTGTTATGTGGCATGGCGGGCATCACCGAGATTGACGCCGGAATCAATGAGTTTTTGCTGTAATTGATGGACATCAATTTTTCGTGGTGCAACGCCAGCATGCACGGACATCGCGGCTGTGATACCAGCAGCATGTCCCATCTTCATCACGCTCTCGCGGCAGCGAAGATTGGGCGGTTTTCGGTGTGCACTGACACCGGCGGCAAGGAGATTTTCAACGCGTTTTGGTATGAGCTGGCGGAAGGGAACATCGCTTGGTTCGGTCAATCCCTCGCCAAACTCGTAGATGACATCATCGAAACGGCGTCCTTCATCCCGGTCCTCTTCGGTAATGACTCTTTCTGCTTCAATGGCGCGTCCTCCGCGCGTGCCAATATAAGGCGAGGTATAGAGCAGGTAGGCATTTTCAAAACCGGGGACGTATTTACGTAAAAACCCTGTGGTTTGTGTCATGTACTGGCGGGCATGATATTCCACGAGACTCATGTGTTCAGCATCCAAGGTGTCGATCTTGCCTTCGATATCCGCCCGTTCGCAGAAGAGTCCATTTTGTGGGCATTTGCTACCCCATGGGAAGACGACGGCGATGCGGCCGATGTTGCCGATGTGTCCTATGATTTCGTAGCCGTCTTCTTCACGGGCCTGGCGCACCAGGTCGGCTACGGGCCGCATGCGATTAAGATGGGCACCCAGTCGACCTTGGGTGTAAGTCGCGTCGGGGATAAGCACCTCGTCTATCCACTGGTTCCAGTGATTAGGAACCGTTGGGCGGTTTGCCATGAAAGCGGCGAACTTGGCATCATCACATCCGGCAATGATAAAAGTAATGTTCATGCTTGGTTGCCAATTGCATTGCATCAGTGGTGCATATGTTCGAGCGGCGAATCCCGAATTTCCGGTTGTGTCGATCGTCACGCCGGCTCTTATTGCACCGCGACCATCGGTGTTATGTACAGTCAGTCCGCGAACGATATGCTCATCTTCCATGATTGGGTCGCCGGCGTAGGTTGAAAGCATTAAGTCTATGCCGGCTTCTTGGACCATTTGGCTGCACACGTGACTGACCCGCATCGAACTGGCGACACGGTGAGGGCTGGGTCCGAATTGCTTGTCAAGATCCAGAACCCGGGCGATCCATTCTCCGGTGATGCCACAGGTCCGGATGAAGTCAATGTTTTCCTGCCCGAGTTGTCGCGAGGCCCCGGACCAGCCGTAGTACGTGTGCGGGGGAAATCGCGTACGGTCAAAGTCAGAGAAGTAAACGGCGCCTGCGGCCCAGCCGCCTGTGCCCATGCAGCCGCCAAGGGTGCCGAAGCGTTCTATAAGTACCGTTGATGCGCCTTCCCTGGCAGCAGCGATGGCGGCGACGAAACCGGCAGCACCACCGCCCACAACGGCGACATCGACATCTGCAATGATGGGAGTGGTTTTCTGTGATTCCTTTAGATATTGCATGGCCATGGCTGCCATTGAAGTTGGTTGATCGCAGTTACCTAGATGCTAGGTCATTCGTCTTGGTCGAAATGGAGGAATGGCGATCACTTGATTGGTGGGAACGAACGGTTCTTAGGCCCGCTGAGGCTGGTTTTGGCCGGTGTCTTGAGCAATGCTTCGACGTGCTCTGCGGGGCCAAGATAAACACCTTCTTCCTGTAGCCTTCTTTGCAGATGACGCACATCAATATCACGTACAAAGACGTCTTGCCGGGCGGCTATGGTGGCTGCAATGCCAGCAGCCTGTCCCATGACGATCACGGTTGTCCGCTCGCGGATGTTGGGCGGCTTGCGGTGGGCGCTCACCCCGGCGGCAAGTAGGTTTTCCACTCTCTTTGGAAGCAGTTGGCGGTAGGGGATGTCGGTCGGTTGGTTAAGCTCGTCAGGATCATGCTGTCCACCCCTTGGCTTGTGGGCTGTGTGATATCGGCTGTCATCGTGTAACGAGATAACATCATCCAGTCGGCGAGCTGCAAACATGTCCTCTGGGGTAATGATACGTTCTGCTTCAATGGCCCGGCCCCCACGTTTCCCGATATAGGCTGATGAGTAGAGTAAGTAGCAGTTCTCAAATCCAGGCAGGTATTTCCGGAAGAATTGGCCGGTTTCCATCAGGTATCGGCGTGCTTCACGTTCGACCATGGTCATGTCTTCAGCGGACAGGGTGTCGATCTTGCCGTCAATGTCTGCCCGCCCCCAGTACATTCCGTTTTTTGGTGCCTTACCGCCCTCCCAGGGAAAGACCAGTGCAATTCTTCCCTCCTCGCTAATTTTGCCTATTGCGTGATAGCCATCGTTTTCCTGGGCCTGTCGTACAAGATCGGCGATGGGTCTTAAGCGGTTTATATGAGCGAAAACCCGAAACCAGGTATAGCCTGCTTGGGGTAGCAGTTCATTGTCAATCCACTCGTTAAATTCTGCAGGTACTTCCGGTCGCTGAGCCACGAACTTTTGCCATTTTTCTGCGTCAATATTGCCATACCCAAAGGTAATATTCAGACTTGGTTCCCAATTGTTGTCCATGAGCGGAGCGCCTGAACGGGCCGCGATGGCTGCGTTGGCGGTCGCGTCAATGACAACTTTGGCGCGGATGGCCTGTCGGCCCGAGGTGTTTTCAACGATGAGGCCCCGAACCACCCTGTCCTCACCTTGGATGACATCAGCTGCATAGGTGTTGAGCATCATGGTGACGCCTGCTTCGTGAACCATCTGTCCGCAGATGTATCCAATGCGGTTGGCCGTGTCAGCCAAGTTCTGCCGTGGCCCATAATCATCATCCATGTCAAAGATCTTGGTCATCCACTCCCCGGCAAGGCCGCATGTCCGCATCTGGTCAAGTGTTTCATCACCCACTTCCTGTTTGGTGGCCAAGTAGGTGAGATATCCCGACCATCCGGTTTTACGGAATTTTTCATAATTCAGGTCTTTGATTGAAAAGCCGCCGGCATTCCAGCCGCCGACACTCATACATCCGCCCAGTGTGCCAAAGCTTTCAACCAGCACTGTTGACGCTCCCTCCCGTGCCGCAGCCACTGCGGCAGCAAAACCTGCAGCGCCGCCGCCAGCAACCACAACGTCTACATCATGAGCGATGGGTGTATTCCTTGCTGATTCAATAATGTAAGTCATGGGAAATTCAGTCCTCTGTCTTGTGGTGCAAGTAGTTGTCGCCTTGCAGCCTATGCATGTGGTGATGGCGGTCGCAAGTTTTATGGTCTTGCTGGTTTAAGGCGGTTGGTCCCAAAATCCGATTTTGACTACTTAGAGTTTACACATCGAGGCATGGCCCAACAAATGTACCTGTACTCCGGGCATTAAGCCTACTGTGGCATTGCGCCCCGTGCTTGTTGCATGTCGCGCAACGGAGTGGATATTTGCTTCGCAGTTTGTGAGTTGTGAACCATGATGGTTATATGACGGGTTTCACATCGTTACGGGTGAGATGTTGGCGGTCGGGTGACATGACCTTTCCCAGTTGTGACCAATATGTATCACGAGCTTCAACCCGTTTTTGCATCTCGCCGACCATAACCCCCTTGGGTCTAAAACCAATGTTTAAGCGTTTACGGGCGGTGAGGCGGGCATTTGTTGAGGCGCTGTGAATTGTGGCCAGATTGACTGCAGTCATTTGTCCTGCGCGGGCGACACAGGGGACCGGGTCAGCATAGACAAGATTTGGCCACTGGTCAGGCCCGGTGCCTGTGATCACGGGGGTCGGGCAGTCCTTGGAGACATTGACAAAATTGGAGTTGAGCCACGGTAGGGGATCCGTTTTGGGGTGGTCCGTCATGTGTTGGGCAAGTTGTCTATGACTTCCCGGTCGATACATCAAAGGGGCGCATTGATCATCCACATCAGCGAGCCAGATGTACAAATGGATCTGCATCTTTCGTGGAATACTGTTCAGGTCAGACAGGCGCAAGACCTGGTCCGTATGTTCAGTGAGGATCTTGAATGGGGTGTTTGGTTGCGGTGGTGTCTTGGTGATATTGGCGCTGGCGACGACCACGGCATGACTGTGTAAAAGCTTTTTTGCGGCATGTTCAAAAAATGGATGTTCAATGATCCGGACAAACGCCGGCTCCGTTAGGAATCTTTGCCCCGAACGGTAATGCGGCTTTGCATCGGATGTCGACTGGACAGCGGGCAGCAGTTGATCCATGAGTTCTTCGGCGTCTTTCAAATGCCGGCGCGTTAATGGCGTGTCAAGGGTTACGGCGCCATCTCGATCAAAAAGGGCGACTTGTTGGTCAGTGGGCTGGCAACATTGCATGGGAGGGTGCTCGTGGGGGCTTAGGGTCTTTGTCCCTTCTGTCTGCCACTAGGTCTTTTAGCATCCACGCATGCCCGGGATCAGGACATGAATCGTGGATGTTAAATGACAACTTGTTATGAAGTGTTAGGGGTGTAGTTTCTCAATAAGCTGTGCCGCATTACGCCGTTGGGCGGGGAGATTACCGTTGCTGTCAAGATTCTTAAGAAATTCCCTGGCTTTGCTGCGATTGGCTCCGGTTCCTTCGCCGGCATCGATCATGTTTTGGAGTGTTGTCATGTAGCGTACATCATCTACTGCAGCTCGCCATCCCTGCGAGCCCCAGGTGATCATGACACCATCGGTGGTTGGATAGGAAAATGGATGATTTAGCCAACTGCCATGGGTGGTGTGAATGCGATCATAGGCTTGGTAGCGTCCAGAGGTGCATTGATAGCCATAGGGCCACGGTCCGTCCATGCCACTGGTGTACATGTCGATCCCATAGTTACGCCGGTACGCATATGGGCGACATTCGCCGGTCTGCGGTCTTGCGTAGTTGAAGATACGTCCGCCTTTGGCGTGGATGCGGCGGATGACACGTGGTGGGATCTGTTTGGGGTTGTGGGGGTCACCTTGAACATTGGCCACATCCACATAGTCACCCAGGTAGTCATGGAAATTGGGGCTGACGGCGAGCATGATTTTAGCGCCGAGTTTCTGGAGGACCTTGAACGCGCGGATTTCAGCTTTGAGTTTCTGGTCCTGAACCTCGTCAATACCATACACGCAGACTTCAGGAATTCCACGTCGTTTAGACCAACGCAAAACCGCTTTGATCGTTCGTTCCATTCTCTGAAGAAAGGGTTTGTCAATGATCCAGGGATCATGTTTGTAGAAGTCCGTGAGCATATCGGGGCGCCCCGATGATGTGGTTTTCGGGGTCCAGAACAATGTCTGTTTCCTCACGGGGAATCCGGCCTTTTCACGAAGGTCCATCACGCGGTCTATATTGGAAAAATCAAAGGTCTTGCCGTTAGGTTGGTCGCCAGTGATGGGTTCGCAGACCGTCGTGTTTTCGACACCATGGGCCCGCAGGTCGCACAGTTCGGCGAGCATCTGCTGGGGGGTGCGGTATTTGGAGTGTGAAATGTTACTCCAAGGTGCCGTAATAAAACTGTCGTAATACTGCATGTATTGCAACGCCGGTTGATCCAGATGAATGGGGGTGACATCAAGGGTGATGGGAATGGCGATCGACGCTCGTTTTGGTGCACGGATGCGGATCTGGCCTTGGTATCGGCCGGGGACGGTATCGGGTGGCAGATATACCGTGACCCAGATCTGTTTGGATTCATTGGCACGTAGTTGGAAGGGTAAGAGCTTTGGTGAGTCGGTTGGCAGGCCGGTGAATCGATAGATGTTATCCTGGCGCTTTCGATCGAAATCAATCAATTCATCATCTTTAAGCAGCAATTCCGGTGCCAGATGTAACTGGTCACGGCTCATGATATAGCCACCACCATCGATTCCCGGGTTTTCTCGTCCCGCGTCGGATTTTGAACCCATGGCCAACACATCAAATTCAGCATTGGTTGACTTTCGTGGATCTGCCCAGACACCCAGTCCGGCCATGTACCAGCATTTGACAATATGTAGATCAACCTGATCTGACGCAATTCGATGACGTCCACAACGCAGTGCGGATGCATCAATTCGTATGTTGTTGATCGTTCGGGGGCTATGAAGGACAAAACTGGCTGGTAAATATTGAGTGCAGGCTCCCCATGGATGAATGCTTGGCGATTTGGTTGTGCGGGGGGGCTTGGTATCTGGGCCAATACGCCTGTTGGTGATTGGGTTGGGCAGGCTCCAGGTATGTAGTCCACTTGCCATGCGGTGTGCTCCATTGGTATGTGTAAGAACCCATGAGAGTTAGAAGCAGTACATCGCCTGCAAATGTAGATCCAGCCTTGCCTAGCTGCAAATCGTGTCCTCAAGGTAATATTACTCGGATTTGTATTTGATACGTTTCTCCGATAGACCTACGGTACGGCCTTCTTCTACTGACAGTGGACTGGTGTTTGAGATCTTTCATGGCAGACTCAATGCGTGATGGCATGAAGGGTTCAGGGGCCCGGGACCCTCAGGATGGTCACGTTGATTTGAATTCGACGGCCTCGCGTTGGACGGCAAGTTCCATCCTGGCGGTATATGTCATTACACTTTGTATTGATGGCACGTTGAGGCGGCGACAGGTTTCGGCTGAGCCTTCTTTCTGGGACCTTCAAGATACGGATGCATTGGTTGTCTGGCTGGGCGATATGGTTGCTGGGCAGTTGATGATCGCAGCGCAATACCTGGTTCTAGGTGGTCTTGTTGCATGGGCGATTGGACGAACCGCGCGGGGGTTGCGCCCCGGCCGTATTCTTGCCTGGGCCTGGGTGGTGTGTGCCCTGTTGGTCTGTGCAATTAAGCCGATCGCTGCTGGGGGTTATGTCGCGCCGGAACTGCTCCTGTGTCCCATGCTCGTTTCTTTTGTCGGAGTCTGGCTTGTTTGGGAACTGCAAAAAGGCTTTGTGGCATGGATCTGGATGGTCCCCAAGCTCGCGTTTATATTCATCTTTTTGGTCGGCGGCGCGGTGGCGTTTATGGCCGTGGCGTTAGAAGCGGAGCCTTTGGCTTTTGAAGCAGCACAAGTGACTTCCAAGCACAAGCGTAGGCTTGTGTCCATCGTCCGGAAAAGTCATTTTGATCGTCCCATGGGCCATGATTCGCGTCGGCTTCGCTTATCTGAAGGTGAAATTGATCTGTTGATCGCTTGGGGGCTTTCCTTGGGTGATCAAGGTCGCAAGGCCAGGGTCATACTCGATGAAAATCGTGCAACACTGTTGGCTTGTATGGCTGTGCCGGTAGTTGGGATGGGTGATCGATATCTTAATTTTCAGGTCACCAGTGGCATTAATTGGTTGGATCAGGAACTGGATGTGCGGATTGAACGGTTGCAGGTCGGGCGGCTTCGACTCCCGGCAATTGTGGGTCGCTGGCTGTCGGATGCAATGTGGACCCAACTTCACCGTGATCCAGATGTGATGGAAATGATCTCATCAGTCATAAAGTTGAAAGTGATGCCGGATGCCTTTGAGGTTGTTTATCGGTCAGGTGGTTTTGGGAATCGTGTGGTTCCATCTTTGGTTGCTCGGCTGGGTGCTCACCCGGATCTTATTGAGGCCACCCGATCATATGTCCATCACTTGATTGAGAGTGCACCCGCCATGCCACGTGGTGAAGAACGGTTTGGTGCATTTTTGCGTACAGCCTTTGCCTTTGCCATGCAGCGATCCGCGCGGAATGATCCTATTACAGAAAATCGCGCTGCAATCTATGCCCTGGCCCTCCTGTTGGGTCACGCCAAGATTGAACTGCTCATCGGTCCGGTGATTGATCAGGTGGCCGAGCGTCAAGCAGAAAAGGATATTGGTCGTGTGACATTGCGCCGGCGCGTGGATTGGACCAAGCACTTCTTCGTGAGCGCAGCTTTGGCGATCATGTCCACTGGGGTGGCCAGTGATGCGGTTGGTCTGCTCAAGGAGGAATTGGATGCTGGTTGGGGTGGTAGTGGCTTTTCCTTCGCTGACCTGCTTGCCGATCGGGCCGGCACCATGTTTGCGTTGGCGGCGACACGAGATGAGTACTCTGCTCGTCAAATGCAACAAGGCATTGTGGTCAACTTTCAGGTTGGCGACGTGTTCCCTTCGGCCAGAGGTTTGCCGGAGGGGGTTACCGGTCAGCAACTGGCCAAAGAATTTGGTGGTACCCAAGGTGAGGAATATAAAAAGCTTGAGCAGGAAATCGAGCGGCGCCTCGCGGGCTGTCAGGCGCTGCGGTGACGAGCATGGTGGTTGCCGTTAATATGACTGCCATGAAATATGAGCAGGCAGAAAATCCACTGGCTGAGTCGTTCGATCCGGACCAATTGATCACGGCATGGCGAAATATGGCCAATGAGCAGGTCATGTTTCCGATGGATATGTCGACCATTCCAGTCCGGATTGACCATTGCCGGCAATTGTTTGTCGATAATTACCTCATTGCCGACACGGAGCATGTGACGCGACGGACACATGAGCCGCAGCGTCATCCAGATAATCCGATTGTCAGGTCAGCTGAGGAAAATATTGGTAATGGAATTGCGATTGGGTTTGTTCTGCAGTTTGATGAGCCGCCTTGTTTTCGGATGTGGTATGTCTCGGATCCCAAGCATCATTTGCGCGAAGACGAGGGAGATTTGATCCGGTACATGGTTTGTTATGCAACATCTGATGATGGCATTCATTGGGATAAGCCTAATCTTGATATGTATACCGTTCCAGGCACCGAGCAACGTAATATCGTATTGCCGTACGGTACATTGCAGGGATTGTTTTATGAGCCGGAGGAACCGGATGCTCAAAAACGTTTCAAGGCGCTGATATGCGTCGAGGCGCGTTTGCCTGATCGTGGGCCGCACACCATTCCGGAGGGTTACTATCTTCATACCTCGCCCGACGGGATTCATTGGCAGGGCGATCTGTCGCGTTATAAGATTGCTGGGCTGGAGAGCACCCGTCGAGTGCGCCGTGGTGTTGTGACGTACTTGGACAAGAAGATGATTCCTTATCCGAATAATGGGATAGGGGACTCGTCCATATTCTGGTCGGATACCATCCGGGGGAAATATATCTGTGATGTGAAGTTTCTTCTTCCGGGAAAACTACGTTGCCGTGGCATTATGGAGAGCGATGACCTGATTCATTGGACCCGGCCGGTCCCTACCTTTTTCGGTCGGGAAGGACAAAACCAGATCTATGGTCATACGGGCTTTGCGTATCAGGGTATTTATATTGGGATGCGTTATGTGTACGTCGTTGAAAGAACTGAGCACCATTCGAACAATATTGAGTTGGACTGCAGTCGTGACGCCAAGGTTTGGACCCGTGTCGCCGCTGGCGAGCCATTTATGGGTTTTAACCCAAGGCATGATACTTGGGACGCAAGCAAGGTAAGGCCGTTTTCCATCCTGGAGGTTGGGGATGAAATATGGATTTATTATGGTGGTAAACCAACTGCGCTTGAGACCGAGAACCCCGATCTCCCCAAGTCGCATCACAGTGACAATGCAATAGGTCTTGCTACTTTGAAACGCGATCGTTTTGTGTCCATCCAGGCGCGCGATCAGGTTGGCATGCTGCAGACGAGGCCGCTTACCTTTCGCGGAACTCGTTTGCATGTCAACGCCGACGTGGCTGACGGCGGCGAACTGAAGGTGGCCGTGGTCAATCGTGATGGTCAAGTGGTACCAGATTATGGTGCTGTGCAGTGTGATACGGTTCGCGGCGATGGGATCGATTTGCCGGTCACCTGGAATGGGGGCGCCGGGCTTGATGCCTTGCAGGGCAGGTCAGTGGGGCTGCGTTTTGAACTGCGGCATGCAGACTTGTTTTCATTCTGGATTGATTGATTCTTGCAGCAGGTCTAAGTGGTAGCGGCCATGTGTTTCTCGGGAGGGCATTCATGTTTTTCGCGAGTGCAATTGGCCTACTGTGTCGGTGGGGCCAGTGAAGCCAGGGCCACCGGCGGCAACATAGCCATGGCTGGCGCCCGTGTGGTTTGAGCTGATCCAAAAGGCATAAAGCTGTCCATATTTTAAATGAAATCGCAGGCGTACCGGCCGGCCGGCTACTTGGCTCAGGTCTGAATTGCTTTTCCATTGAACCATTTGGCAAGTGGTATCGCCGGTGACAGGACGGCAGTGTGCCTGGGTAAATGGCGCGATTACCTGCCCGTTTTTATCCAGGACTTCAGCTGCTACCTCCCCATTTACATTTACAAACAGGTGTTTGCCGTTGAAGGTCACCGGTCGTGTGGTTAGCGTTCCGGGTTTGCCCATGGCATCCATGGATGCAAAGCCATCACGACGCATGATTGCAAGGCCGGTTGTACCCCGGGCATCACGATGTCCCCCTTGGTGGTCAGACCTTCTCCCCGCACGGCCACTGACGTAAATATACAGTTTGTCGTCATTGATCAGGCAAATCCCTCCTGCAGTTTGTACGTTCCCCCAATTCCAGTCATCGGCTTGTTCAGATACCCCGATGACGGGTTTTCTAAAGGGGCGATCCCAGTGGAATCCGTCTCGACTGAATCCAAGATGGACCTGGTTACGCTTGGGGCGGTCGTTCTGTTTGCCGGCGTAATATGTTTCGAGAATGGCGAATCCGCCTAGTAGGATACTCTCGTATGCAACTGCATCCAGGTTGTATACCTTTGGCCTGCCGATATCAGAGTCTGGATGAATTGGGTCAAGTTCGTCGGTGGCGGTCCACAATAATGCCTCGTCCATCTTCCCCCACATCGGAGATTTTTCGAGGTCTTCTTGTTCCCAATAACGCACCATGCGTTCGGGGTCTTCAAGTCCTTCAATACGGCCCGTGGCCTTGATGCTGTGGACCCACACTTTCCGGAACGGGTTGTAGAAAATTGTCATCCGGTCATGGCCCTCACCGGCCCGGGCGATTTCATCGCTCCAGTGAATGCCGTCAGGGGAATAGTGCAGGACGAAGCCACGCCTTGGTTTTTTTTCAAAGCGATACAACTTGTATCTGCGGTTGGGGTCCTTTTCGAAAAGGTCAAGCCAGACAGTGGTTGAGTCGCGATTGCTGTAATGAACAATGTTGGTGCCCGGAACCACATCAAGTTTTGGCTTTTTCCAGTGTATTCCATCGGTTGATGTGGCGTAGCACAATCCATACAACATTCCGGCCATGTACCACATCTTGAATAGTTGATCCTGTGGGTCATACCAGACGCCATCACTGAAGGGCATTGCACTGGGGCCCTGGATCCATTTGCCACGGCTTACCAGAAAATGCATTCCCTTGTTTTCCCATGTGTGATCTGGAACCAGAACTGGGCTGGCAGGGTGGTATTGCGCGGTGTGAAAAGTTCGGTCAAGTGTCGTGTGGCTGATGAGAAAGTCATCAACGAAAAGTTGCCGGCCGATGTTGATCCGGATCACCGTAGGCGGTGATTCTAGGTAGGCCGGCTTGGCTGCTTTTAATGTGAGTTGCGAATAACGCGGTGGCCAAGAGCCTGGAAGTTCAATGCCATTGTGCAAGGTTTGCGGCAATTTCGTCCGGTCCTTTCGTGAAGTGGATTTGGCTTTAGCACCAGCTCGGCGGCGTTTCAGTCATGGATTCACCGGCAAATCTTACCGTTATGAAGAAAAGAAATCGCCTGTCGGGTTGTCCCTACTTTTGCGGGCATTGCATGCGGCGAATATTGCGCAAGGTAGATGCGGCGAATACCGCCAGTCGTGTTTGCGCCGCTACGGTGTAGGGTGCGGCTGGAAAATATCGCAATGCCACCGGCAGCCATCTCAATGGGGTCGCCGGGATCATCGCCGTCATAATCCACCAGGTCGTTGGTGTCAGCCAGTCTCTGGTGCGGTCGTAGCCCACTGCCTCCTGCCCGGGATGCGGGAAGAATATATATGATTCCGTTTGACCGATTTGCATCGTCCAGTGCGCACCAACAACTGATGTAGGGCTTGTGCGGTTCGGGAATGTTGCCCGAGTCCTGGTGCCAACTAAAATTCATTCCAACCTCTGCGCACTTTACAACAAACTGGTTCTTGAAAAGGAATGCGTTCGGTCCAATTGTTGCACGGCAGATTTCAGCCATGTAAGGGCTCAAAATGAAATCCGCCAGGCATGGCATTTGGGCATAAGCCCCGTCAATAAAATACCGCTTGTTCTTGTGCGTGATGTCATAGACGGTCACGTCCCGTCGGTCCATGTCGGCATCGGTGCGGGAAATCAACCGTACGCAGGTGTCACGTGGCAATTGAAGGTGTGGTGGTGGGATCATGTTTTCCATGAGGAAGAATCCTTCGGCATGGAACTGTTGTTTTGGGGAATTCGTAATGTTGGTGGTTTGTTTGCTCGTCATTAGGAACGGGTTGTGGGGGCCTGGGTATATGCCATGAGTTTGGGTTTCGGCTGTTGAGGTTGGTGATTGTCGTCATGCCGCGTAATTGACTGCAAGGTGATGTTCGTGTTTTATGGTCTATGATTAGGGTTTTGCGGTAGTTTTAGAGGACTGGAATTGTCATGATACAGGAACTTGGTCACCAGGCATGGGCTGAGTATCAAGCGCAAGGCTACTTGCGCCTGGGGAAAATAATCAATGATGAACAACTGGCCACTCTTCAGCAGCGGATCGATGACATCATGCTGGGCGATGCCGATGTTGATTATGACGTGATGACCATGCAACGCGACACAGAAACAGGCCAGTACGGTGATCTAGAAAGACTGTCAAAAGGATTTAAGGGGTCAACACTTAACTATCGAAAGATTGAACAGTTGGAATTTGACCGTGAGTTTCTCAATTTCATGCAGCGTCCCCTGTTTCGCGAGATCTGTGCTCGTGTCTATGGTGTGCGGGCAGCAATTGCCTGTAGGCGGGCGATGTTTTTCAACAAGCCGTCAAGGCGTGGAACGCTTTTACCCTGGCATCAAGATCGATGGTCTGACTTTGATCGGGATCCCCTGGTGACCCTGTGGGCGGCTTTGGATCCGGCTACAGTGGCCAATGGTTGCGTTCAGGTGATACCAGGGAGCCACAGGGCGCTGGTTAACCCAGATCATGGTGCGGGTTTTCTTACTGAACGCCAGCAGTCTGAAATAGATGAAAGCAAGGCTGTTAACCTGGAGGTGGAAGCCGGAGAGGTCCTGCTGTTGCATAACTGGCTTCTGCATCGATCCGATACGAATCGAACGGATGTTGCAAGACGGGCTTTCAGTGTCTGTTACATGGATGCCTGTACCACTTCAAAATCGGGCAAGACATTTTCAATCATCTTTGGCCCGGGCGCATTGAACTCTAAAGGCTTGCCAGGGCAGGCAGTGTAGTTTGATCGTGATTTTTCTAACCAGGTCACTCTTGCCGTGGATGGCGGTTACATGGTACGCCGGTGTGGGCGGCAGGAATCGGGGTGACAGGATTTGAACCTGCGACTTCTACGCCCCGAACGTAGCGCTCTACCAAGCTGAGCTACACCCCGTTTGGTGTTGTACGTCTGGCGATTGATTCAAGTGGCCAGATGCGTTTCCTATGTAAAGGATTATAACCACACCCATCGATCTGGCGGAGCCGAGGCGAAAAAAATAAGCCACAAGTTGACGTGTGGCTTAGATGCCGGATAAATCGGTGCGGTGGTTTTCTGTTGGTTACAGTTCGATATTTGTGCCGACCAATGCCTGGTACGCCGATTGGTATTTGGCGAGCGTATTGCGAATGACATCTTCAGGAAGTGCCGGGCCTGGGGGGGTTTTATCCCATTGCCCTGCATCCACCAGTCCGCTCAGGTAGCTGCGTACATATTCCTTGTCGTAACTCTCCTGGTCTCGACCTGATTCGTACTTGTCTGCTGGCCAAAAGCGAGAACTGTCCATGGTTAGAACCTCGTCGATGAGCAGGAGTTGGCCATCATCGGTAAGTCCAAACTCGAATTTCGTGTCGGCCAGAATGATCCCACGGCTGGCAGCATAGTCATGGCCCATCTGGTAGATCTGGATACTCAAGTCACGCAGTGTTGCCATTAGATCTTTACCCACCAATTCACAGGCTTTTTCGAATGAGATGTTCTCGTCATGCCCTTCATCCGCCTTGGTGGCCGGTGTGAACAGGGGTTCGGGTAGCTTCTGGCATTGGGTAAGTCCGGATGGAAGCTTGATGCCGCAGACCGCAGATGTTTTCTGGTAGTCTCGCCATCCTGAACCAGCCAGGTAACCACGCACCACGCATTCAATGGGAACAACCTTGGTCTTGCGCCCAACCATGACACGCCCTGATAGGGACTGGGCCTGTTCCTGGCTTAATCCTTGGACATCACTTGCGTTGGTACTGATCAGGTGGTGCTGTAGGCGGTTGCCAAACTCCTGGTGGATTCGATCAAACCAGAACTTGCTGATTTGTGTTAGCACGATGCCCTTGCCGGGCACACCATTTGTCATGACTACATCAAAGGCACTGATTCGATCGCTGGCAATGATGAGCAGGCACTCGGTCGTTTGGTCGCCAGTGAGGGCCTGGCATTCATAAATGTCACGGACCTTGCCCTGTCGGCGGCCCGCCAGTGGTAGGTTGGTGGTCATGATGGCCTGATTAGTGGGTGTAATTGTGGATTCAGTCATGTTCTCGTTACCCCTATTTGATAAATGATGAGCATCACAATAAGCAAGATATCGAAGTGTTGCAACGTGATTCAGAATTGTCTGAGAAAACGAAGGTCATTGTCAAAAAGCCACCGGATGTCAGTGATACCGTACTTACGCATGGCCAGTCGTTCGATACCCAGGCCAAACGCAAAGCCCGTCCACTCCTCAGGATCGTAGCCCACTTCCTCGAAGACGGCCGGGTCCACCATCCCGCAACCTCCCATCTCAATCCACTCCCAGCGGTCGCCCACCTGCATTTTCATATAAAGCTCGGCCGACGGTTCGGTGAATGGGAAATAGCTTGGGACCAGTTTAACATCAGCCTCCGGGCCAAAATAGGCATGGGCAAATTGCAGCAGCGTTGTTTTAAGATCCGCCATGCTCACTCCCCGATCAACGTAGAGCCCCTCGATTTGGTGAAACATGGAGGAATGGGTTGCGTCATGTTCATCGGGCCGATAGCACCGTCCTGTGGCAATTACTCGTACAGGTGGTGGTGTGTTTTTCATGACCCGGATTTGAATCGTGCTGGTCATCGATCGCAGGAGTACGGGGTTTTCTTGTGTTGGGTCTGTTAGGTAGAAATTATCGAGTGGATCACGTGCAGGGTGCTGCGGTGGAATATTGAGTGCAATAAAATTGTGATATTCATCTTCAACCTCAGGGCCGGTTGCTATCTCGAAACCCATGCGTCCAAAAACCTCGATCAGTCCCGCGATGGTCTGGGTAATCACATGGGTTCGGCCAAGCCGCGGTGGAAGGCCAGGCTCGGTCACGTCAATCGTCGAATGCCGGGGGTTGTCTGGGGTGGCGGCAAACTGGTTTTTTTTGGCGTTATACGCTGATTGCAGTTTTTGGCGAAGAGCGTTAGCTGCTTGTCCAAAGGCAGGTTTTTGATCTTTGGGCACTTGCTTGAGTTGGGCCATCAGTGCCTTGATCTGTCCCTTGGTTCCCAAGTACTTGATCCGGAACTGTTCGAGGGCATTGGCGTCAGTAACCAGTTCGAGGTCACGGTCCGCCTCGTGTTCTAGTTGCGTAATATCTTGGAGCATGGCGTTGTTTTTTTTACACGCTGCCGGCACCGCTTAAAACGCGATCGCCAATATCAGTGCGCCAAAATGCGCCTTCGAAATGGATTTTTTCGCAGGCTGCATTGGCCTTGTGTTGTGCGTCAGCCAGATCGTCGCCCATTGCGCATATGCCCAGAACCCGCCCGCCGGCCGTGACCAACTGGTTGTTTTTGATTGCGGTTCCTGCATGAAAGACTTTCACGTCTTTATCGGCTTCAGCGTCCTCGATGCCGGTTATGGGTTTGCCCGTTTCATAACTTCCGGGGTAACCACCGCTGGCCATAACGACGCAGCAGCAGCTGCGCGGGGACCAGCTGAGTTCGACGGTCTGCAGGTCGCCGTGGGCGGTGGCGAGCATGAGTTCCAAGAGATCCCCCTGGCATCGCATCATGAGTGGTTGTGCTTCGGGATCACCAAACCGGCAGTTGTATTCAAGTACTTTTGGACCCCCGGCTGTAAGCATTAACCCGGCATACAACACCCCCTTGTATTCAACCCCATCGCGACGAAGTGCATCGACTGTGGGGACAAGGATCTCTCGTTCAATTGTTTGCATCAGTTGGTCATCGACCAAGGGTGTCGGGCAGTAGGCGCCCATCCCCCCGGTATTGGGGCCACGGTCACCTTCAAAGGCCTGTTTGTGATCTTGGGCGGGGTCGAGCACGAATATGTTCCGACCATCCACCAGGGCCAGGACGGAAACCTCCTGCCCAACCAGGCGTTCCTCGATCACCACGGTATTGCCAGCCTCACCAAAGGCTTGCTCTTTCATGATCAGATTTACGGCTTCGACGGCATCATCGCCATTGTCGCAGACAACGACGCCCTTTCCCTTAGCCAAGCCGGATGCTTTGACCACTAGGGGTGTTTCATGTGTTTGGGCAAAAGAAATGGCACTGTCCGGATGCTCGAAAATTCGGGCTTCAGCCGTTGGGATGGCTGCGGACCGTATCAACTGTTTACAATAGGCCTTATCCGCTTCTAGGCGTGCGGCCTGGGCCTTGGGACCAAAGATGGTACGCCCGGGTTTGGCCAAGCGATCCGCCAAGCCTTGCGCCAGTGGATCTTCAGGTGCAATTACAACCAGTTCGATTTTGTGGTGTCGACAAAAATAGTCGAGCTGATCAACTGTTTTGGTGGTAATGCGGTCAGTGTTAATGTCAATGTTTTCGCCCAGCTGCTCTGTGCCACCATTGCCCGGTGCGAAGTAGAGTCGATCACATCTAGGTGACTGGCTGATTTTCCATCCCAGCACATGTTCTCGCCCGCCACTGCCAATGATCAATATGTTCATCGTTCCCGGCATCCTAAGTCGCGGTTGACGGCCATGCAAAGTGGTGTGGCGGTCGGGTGTTGCTGTAGGCGTTTTAGCGTCTAAATCCCCCGGGCGGCATGTCCGGTGGCAGTCCTTGGCCCGGTGCAAAAGGAAGTCCACGGTCACGTCCATGTGGTTGGGCCCTAGGCCTCCTGGGGTGTTTTGGCCCGGTGCGTGCCGGTTGGGATGGGGCTTTTTCTATTCCCTTTGCTTGCATGATGACTGTAGTACCCATATCAATCACTGCAGTCGGCACATGAAAGCGACCACCAATGCCATGATCCCTGGCGGACAGTCCAACGGCAATGGGAATCATTTGCGCCTGGAGTTGGGGTTTGATTCCGAACATGGCCAGCCCCATACGCATCATGGGCAACTGTAGTATTGAACCAATATCTATATAACTTTCTGCGATTGGGGCTTCGCCCAACAGTTGCTTGCGAGCGGCGGTAATCTGTGCATTTGCGCCCAAACCAGTTTCGGCTTCAAGTGATTTAAGACTGCGGCGTAACAACGGCATGTCCGGCGACTCGGTGATGAGGACGTATTGCCCTGATGCAACGATGAAGCCATTCTTCTCCGCAGATCCCTGAATCAGCCCCGCGAGCATCGGTCCCATCGGTCCCGGCGGCTTCATCCTGTTTTGTGGTTGGGGTGATTGTGAAACCGAATACTGGTCTACAGATTGGCCATCAATTTGAAAATGGTTGGCCTGATAATGTGCGGTTGCCGGGGTTTGTGAATCTTGCACGCCGGCAGTCCCAGGTCTGTCAGGTGAATCTGGTTGGTTATGGGAATTTAGAGTTCCGAGTTCTTTTCGGATGTGGGCAGCCAACCCCCGGGCGTCACTGGTCCTGAAGCAATTGAGGGTGCTGGTCATTCCACCCACAGCGGCAGTTTGTGAGGGCAAGTATTTTACCTGTACCCAGGTTTGCATGTTGCCGGCCTCGTCCGAGTGGGCAATGATGGCCCGGGAAAGCCAGTTGTCGCCAGTCATTGGATGAATCTGTCCAAGCATGAGCTTTCGCAGTTTGCTCAGCTCAAGACCGCCGAAGTTAACTGAACTGGCAATGAGGAAGGGTTGGTCGGGTACGCGGGTCAGGTCATTGCTGCTGGCGACAGGATTGATCATTGATGCCGTGGCGGAATCTGCTTTGAAATTGATCGCTCCGGAGATATTAAGTCCCTCGTTGGTGATCGTGAATCCAAGTGCGACCCCTTCAGCATCAGGAGTCAGGCTATCGAAATTGGCAAGAGGGGCCGATGCCTGCTGTATCAGGGCATCCCGCATCCTCGATACGGTCGCCTGGTTCTTTTGCCCGGAGTTTGTTGTGCTGTCGTCGGCGTTGGATGCGGTCATGTCGTTTGCCGAATCCAGGGTGTGCTGGATTTGTTCGCCATGCATCAAGATAATAACGTCACTATCTTCAATCACCTGGTTGCCCAGTGTTCCCAGGCTATTGCGAACCTCGGCGGCATTATTGGTTGGTTGGTGGGAGGCGAGCGATTCGCGGTGCTTGCCGATCACGGCAAAGGAACCACTTTGCTTGGCAAAACCTTCGTGTTCAGTGGCGAGTGTGATGCGGCGGATCGGATCGCCTTCTTGTGTTGTCAGCGGCTGTATGAAAGCTGTGTAATCAGATACCGGTAACAACAACAGTGACCGGTCGTCGGGTTGGTCTGGTTCGCTGTTATTCCGACGGACTGCAATGACGAGCGGTCCTTGGTCATCAATGCCTGCGATAAGCCCGGCGGCACGTTTGAATTCACCAAGGACATCGAGCAGGTCTGGGATGTTCAGGTCAAGTTGCCGGTTGGCCATGGCTATTTTTTCGCTCAGCCTTGTCATGCTGGGCGCAATTACTAAAAACGTCGCGTCTTGGGGTGCCTGATTCAGGGCGTCATCAAGTGGGTCTTCACTGGCCCATGTCGGCATGCTGATCATGACCATCGTGGCCAGTGTTAGCCATGTTGCCGTCAGGTGTCCAGGGCGAGTGTCTTGTGGTTCTGGCATGAGGATCCTCCTAATCCTGCTGGGTAGGGTACGATGCCACGGGCCGTTTGCAGTTGCGGTTTTTGATCAGAGTGACACATCGTCCCATATCATCGAAGCTCACTTTGCTCATGTAGGCCTTCATGAGCATGATGCCGCGGCCATTGGGTTTGCAAAGATTCTCTTCCAGGGTTGGATCAGGGATTATTTTGGGGTTGAATCCATGGCCCTCGTCCTGGATCTTGATATAAACCGATTCGTTATTGACTTCGTATTCAACCAGTACGTTTTTAGTCGGATCACCGCCATTGCCATGGAACATCGCATTAGCCAAGGCCTCATCGAGGGCAAGGCGAATAGCGAATTGCGAGTCGCCGCTATATCCGGCGGCGGCGACCTCGGGCATCAGCGCGTCATGTGCCTTGCGAGCCTGCGATGCCCGGCTGGCGATCGTCACTTGCTTCATTGGTTTAAGGACCCACTCCGCCACTTGCTGCCTATGCAGTTCGCGGTGCCCTGAAAATCTCAATGGCCTTGGATCGGATCACGAAAAACTCGCACACGCCTTATCGGAATCTTCGTAGATTTTGAAAAGTTTGTCGAGTTTGGTGATTGCGAACACTTCATAGATCTGCGGGTTGATATTCACCAGCCGCAGTTGGCCACCCTTTTCTTTTATTCGATTATTGATCGTGATCAAGGTCCCCAGCGCCGCCGAGGATAGGTGTTCAACATTTTGGAAATCCATCAGCAACTTCGGATTGATTGCCTGGTCGATTAGCTGCAAAATCTCAGCGCCAATCTTCTGGATGCTGTTTTCTTCGAGGATATTCTGGTCTAGGAAACGGACGCTTGAGATGGGTCCATCCTCTATGATGGTCAGGCGTGATTCGGTATCCGTCATAGCATCATCTTCTCGAAGTCCAATTAATCGGAATGTAGATGCGCCCGGTGTTGCTGTCAAGCATTTGACACAAGCAAGTGGTTGGTATGTCAGGTGCCGGCAATGTATTTTGGGTGGGTGCTATTTTCCTTGGTTGTCGGTGGTTTTGTTGCTGGTAGCACGACTTGCTTGGTGTTGAATGGCCCAGAGTGCAGAGTACTTGAGTTGTGTGCTTATCGCCGCCTTTTGGGCGATCAGTAATCCAAACGAACCGTCAAGAAATCCCCGCTTGAGAAAATAGAATTTGAGAAATGCTGCTGTTGGTCGCAGGATTAGGTCGGCAAAGGAACACCGATCCCCATGATCGTACATCAGCTGCGCAACATCCATAAGCCGATCGTCCATTCGCTTGCCCGAGAAGTAATCTGCGTAGTGGGCGCGACTATGCTGCTTGTGGATTAGGTGGCCGCGTAGTTTTGTCATGCGGGACCGGCTTGATGGGGATCGTGTATCATGTAATACATGGTTGCCCCACTGGCAGCGACCTCGATGAAATATTCGTGTCAAGTGGTCGGGAGACCAGGCCCGCACGTGCCGTCCCATGACATGATTTCTGCGCGGCACCAAGAACAAGTCATAGTCCTCGAGTTGGCGATCGTCCAATGCCTGTAGTTCCTGGATTAGTTCAGGTGAACATTCTTCATCTCCATCCAGGAAAAATACCCAGTCATTTTTGCATAGCCTGGCGGCGAATTGTTTTTGGCCCGTGTGTCCACGCCATGGTTCGAGGATGTAACGGTCAGCATACTGCTGCGCGATGTGGGGTGTTGAATCAGTTGAGCCAGAGTCAACTACGATCAATTCATCGCACCAGGTGGCTGACTGGCAAGCCTGTTCCAGCGTGTCCTCGCAGTTGGCACAACAGATGACAATGGAAAGGGTTGCCATGTCACTAGTTTATCACCACGTGATGGTTGGGGTGATATTGAGGCAGAGGAGGGTGATTTGTGGGGACCAGGTACGGGGTCATCCTCTAGCTGAACCCAAGGGTACTGAGTACACTTGGTAAGTTCACTTTCTTGTAATCAGGAGCTTGTATATATGACGCGACCGTACAAGATGGCATTTGGCCTGGCGATTGTGTTGTGCATTGTCATTATCGCAACAGGGATCTATCGGGATCGGCCAACGAGTTCATCTCAACTTTCCAAAGGGATGGCGATGGATAAACCGGTTGAATTGCAAGCTGCCATGTCACAGCCCTCAGATCGTGAGAGGCTAGACCCGGAGGACGGCACAGGGCGTTTGGTAGATGATCTGCCTGGTCTGATAGTTACACCTACAGGTTCTGCGGCAACGGTCCCCGAACCACTGGCGGCTGAAAGCACAACCCGGGTTCGGACCTTTGGGATAGCCGCTCCGAGCTTGTTGGTGGAGCCAGAACCGCAACTACCGGCTTCTATGCCTATTGCCGATCAGCCAACTGCGGCCATCGTTCCTGTTCGGGGGCCGGGTGACGCAGATCTTCCAGCAGCCGCGACGAACGCATCGCCCGTGGTTGATGTGGTGTCTCAGAATCAGCGTTACGAGATTAAATCGGGTGATACCCTGATTACCGTGGCCCAACGCGTCTATGGGGCTCAGAAATATTGGGTTCATATTGCGCGTGCCAATCCCACCATTGACCCGCGGCGGCTCCATGTGGGCCAGTTCATTAAGCTGCCGGTTCAAATTGAGCGTGATGCCGACGTGGGTCGGCAGGTTTTAGATGGAGCAATGACTCATCTGGTTGGAGGTGAGGAGAGCTTGTGGTTGATTGCGCAGCAGTACTATAAGGATGGGGCCCATTGGCGGGTCATATATGAAGCCAACCGCAAGGTTATTGGCGGTGACCCCGACCAGTTGGCCTCCGGTCTGAAACTCACAATTCCCCCATTGGATGGGGCTGTGCAGGGTGTTAGGGCCGCCGAGAGGCCCTGATTCTGGTGGTTAGTGGGCTGGATTGGGGTGAATCCTTTTATTTCATTTATTTAAGGTTCATGGGAGTGTTTTAGCGGAACTATTGGGTGAAAATACCCAGTACCTGCGAATGAGAGCCATTTATAGCATGTTTTTGATTTTTTTTATAGTAAAATTTTAGATGGTATTGCTTGAGCGCATCTATTGGTTTATGATAATACCGCTGTGGCGGAAGTCTCGGAGAAGGCCTTTCTGGCAAAACCAACTTCCTTAGGTATTTTAGATAGCTGAGTGAGAGGTTCGTTACCTACTCGTATCTCAACGGAGTTTCTTTTTTTTTTGGAGGATTGCATCATGATAAAATTTCAACGTTTTCTAGTAGCGATGGTTGCTCTCGCAACTGTTCCGGCATTCGCCGACATTGCCACCTTTCAGCAAGGTGTTAATGGCTACACCCGCGGTTTGGACACAACCATCCGCGTGACCAATGAAATGAATAACTTGAATGAACGCGGTAATCTTGCTTCAGGGATCAAGGGTGGTGATTTGGGTGCTTATGAGCATCATTCAACCAATGGTGGTGCATCCACTAAGCTCGAAGTTGGTCACTTTATGCAGAATCAGGTTGGCTTCAGTGGCAACCCTGGTCCTACCATGCGTTATTCCCGATCCATGATTCGTTTCCGTGATGTTTTCGGTGACGGACCAGGTCAGGTTCCTACCGGATCACCCATCAACAGCGCAACCTTGACGCTATACCACACGACCGACAACGGTGCTGAAGTTAGCTCTTCGGGCAACATGGACAATCCTGGTACCGCTGCAAGTCCTCAGCTGAACTCGGGTCAGATTAAAGTTGTCCCACTGATCAGTGCAATTACTTACGGTACTTCGGACGGTCTCGCCAGTGTTGGTGAAGTGGTAGGCTCTCAGAAGAAGCGTGGTAAAGTTGACTGGGAAGAGGGTTGCGTGGCCGGTGATGGTCCTGGTGGCGCACCTAATAATGACCCCTATGGTCCCATCAATTCTTGTGGCCCATTCGGTGGTTCAGAATCTGACTTCTCCCGTGGCTCCAGCTATGCTCAGGCCGCAGTAACTGGTCCGATCGATATCGATGTCACCGACATCCTTGGTGATCTGGAATCCTACGGTATCTTGCTGAACCTGGACAACTCTGGTGGTAACAAAGAAGTTACCTTCGAAAATAACAATGGTGCAGCGTACTTCTCGAACGAAGCAGCTGATGCTCAGGTTCGTCCGCTCTTGACCGTTGATTATGTTCCAGAGCCAGCCACACTCGGTCTGCTGGCTATCGGTGGACTGACAATGCTTCGTCGTCGTCGCTGAAAAGGCGTCCACGAAGGTCCGAGATCTGGCAGGTTAATGCCTGTCTGATAAGGGCGACAATTTAAAAAAGAAAAGCGGAAGCACAGATGTGCTTCCGCTTTTTTTATAGGTCTTAAACTGTTTTCGTGAATCAAGAGCCACGAATACCGACATGTGCAAGGTGATCCGTACTGTTACCGTTGATCCTGAGGCGTAGGTGAGTTAATCCATGCGAAAAAGTGTCCTTGTAGTGGTCCTGGTATTGATTGGCGTTTTAGCAAGTGGCGTATGGATCCGTCAGCGTCCCCCGTCGATATCGGTCCAGGAAACGAGGAGTCAGCTTGATCAAACCGTATGGGCCCAGGAAGTACAGGCCCAAAACTACGAGGACACATTTGTTAAACTCTGGGACCTTCTTTGTAGTGCACCTGACAAGCGTGTTGTGCTGGAAAATTTTCCGTTTACTACATTGATTCTGCCTGGGATGGGAGAAGCTCAACCTTTTGATGCGGGCGTTATGGTGACGCCTTTAACAGGCCACTTGGCAAAAATGTCGCCATCAGATTGGAAAAAATTTTTGGACGGTTTGGCACTTGAGGGATTCGAACTGGTTCAGTCTGAATGGCACCATGAAAAATTTGAGCAGGCACCGGGTCGGGCAGCGGAGTCTCTGGTGTCAGTGGTCCTTCATGTGATGGTTCCGGCCAGTGAGCGGCGGCTGATCCTAAAAGGGAAGCTGGCGGTCAGCTGGGCTATGGGGAAAAATGAAGATGGATACCACGTCCCTGATCGGATTGAACTGAAGGGCGCCCGGATCCTGGAGCGTACTGGCCAGCCCGTCTTTCAGGTTCAATTGGAGGAGGGGCCCTTTTCCACAATTCAACCCATATTGCTTTATGACCTTGATGGAGATGGCGTGCTGGAGATCGTATTGGCCGGTGGGAATACAGTATTGCGTAAGCAAGGCGACCGATATGTACAGACCCGATTGTGTGCAGATCGAATGTTAGCGCCATCAGGTGCAGTGCTGGCGGATTTTACGGGTGACGGTGTAGTAGATTATTTCTGCTCGGTGCCCGGTGGTTTTCCCGTTTTGTTTACGGGAACCGGCGGTGGTCGGTTCCCCGGTGAGGGACAGCAGGTGACTGCAACCGGCCGTGCCATTCGATATGCCTGTGCTATTACTGCCGGTGATGTAGACCTTGATGGTGACCTGGACATTTGGATGTCGCAATACAAGTTGCCATACGTTAATGGCCAGATGCCGACCCCATACTATGATGCCAACGACGGACATCCGTCGTTTCTCCTGCTCAATGATGGGACCGGTGTGTTCACAGATGCGACCGCTTCAGCTGGCTTGGCGGCAAAGCGTCATCGGCGGACCTATAGCAATTCCCTGGTGGATATGGATGATGATGGGGATTTGGACCTTCTGGTAGTCAGTGATTTTGCCGGGATTGACGTCTATGATAATGACGGCCAAGGCCATTTCACTGATCTTACAGAATCGACGGTTGATGAACGAGCAAACTTTGGGATGTCACATGCCTTCGGAGATTTCAATCTTGACGGCCAGTCGGACTTTTATGTTGTTGGCATGAGTTCTACAACTGCCCGGCGGCTGGAGACATTGGGTCTGGGCCGCGAGGCTTTTCCCGAGCACCAGCAGATGCGGATGCGAATGGCCTACGGTAACCGCATGTACGTTCGAGATGGTGATTCGACATACAAGCAACCTGCGTTTGGCCAACAGGTCGCCAGGTCCGGCTGGTCCTGGGGGTCATCGGCGTTCGATTTTGATAACGATGGTGACGTCGATATCTATGTTGGCAACGGCCACCTCAGCGGGAATTCCGTAAAAGATTATTGCTCGCTTTTCTGGCGGCATGACATCTACCCGGATACAAGGCGTGAGGCGCCCAATCTGGCAGAGTCATTCGTTGAAAGTGTGATCCACCAGCCCGGTCAACGTATTAGCTGGAATGGCTTTGAGCATAATCACCTTTTCGTAAATGATGCAGGACGCCGGTTTGCAAATGGTGCATTCCTGATGGGCGCTGCATTCGAGTTTGACGCCCGTTCGGTGGTCAGTGGTGATATCGATGATGATGGGCGTGTGGATATGGTTGTGGTGAAGGTCATGGAAGCGGATCCGGCCTTTAATGACCGACTCAGTCAAACGGTGTATATCGTAAAGAATCAATGGCCCCAGTCACGCAATTGGATTGGCGTTAAACTGCCGCCCTCCATTAAACGGTCGTCAATTGGCGCGAAAGTTACGGTGGTGTCGGACATGGGACGGCAGGTTTCGCATGTCGTAACCGGTGATTCGTTTCGGGCTCAGCATCCATTACAGAAGCATTTTGGTCTTGATGAGGTATCGTCGGTTGACTTTATCAAAGTCAGGTACCTGGACGGTACGGTTCGTCGGCTCAATGCCCCGGCAATCAATCAGTATCACGTTGTTCAATAGAGTTACGTTGGGATCGGTGCCCAGCGCAAGATGGGATGAAGCGTTTCGGGCCTGGGGCGACTCCAAGGCCCCGAATCATGTGCGTCTAGCGGCCCTGGGGACCAACGAATCATATCCAGTGCGTGTTTGGCTGCTGAGCCAGTGGGCATATGGCTTAGCAGGCAGATTATGGGTAAAACAGATGACGGTCGTAGCTTGGATCTGAAGCGCGGTATCTTGCTGTACGAGGTGGTTTATGGCCCCAGTGTCGCATCATCAACTACATCATAAGCATATGCGGCATGCCATTGCTTTGGCGCGCCGGGGCCAGGGCCGGGTTGAACCCAATCCCATGGTGGGTTGCGTGGTGGTTCGTGATGAAAAGGTTATTGCCAGTGGATATCACCGTCATTTCGGGGGGCCACATGGCGAAGTAGATGCCATCTCGCAGCTACGAAATGGCCACCTTGCGACATCGGGTGCGGATATATACGTGAATCTTGAGCCCTGCTCGCATTATGGCAAGACGCCACCATGTATAGATCTATTGATCAAGGCCGGTCCAAGACGCATTTTCGTTGCCATGGTGGACCCCTTTGATCAAGTCAATGGGCGTGGGATACAGCAGTTGCGTTCTGCCGGTATTGAAGTGCAGGTGGGACTGTGTGAGGATCAAGCGAGGGACCTTAATGAACCGTATTTGAAACGTGTATCTACCGGTCAGCCGTGGGTGATTGCCAAATGGGCGCAAACTGTGGATGGGATGATTGCGGATTCCACAGGCCACAGCCGTTGGATAAGCGGTTGTGATAGTCGGCGCATGGTCCACAAGTTACGCGCAAGAGTTGATGCCATTGTGGTCGCCGTGGGGACGGCCATTGTGGATGATCCATTGCTTACTGCGCGTGATGTGCCGTTGGGGCGGATTGCACGCCGGGTGGTGGTTGATCCGCAGCTGCGATTGCCCGATTCAGCCAGGATACTGCAGACTGCTGACGAAGAGCATCCTGTTGCCTTGGCAGCCAGTCAAGAGGCATTGCGGAACCAACCGGGTCGGGTCAAGCAACTTCAATCGCGCGGAATTGAGGTCCTGGCGGTACCGACGTCGTTGTCCGATCCTTCTCGCCTGGTGTTGAGTGATCTGTTCAAGCACATGGTTGGTCAATGGTCTGCAACTAATGTGCTGGTGGAGGGCGGCGCCAAATTGCTGGGCTGTGTATTTGCTGAGTGTCTCGTGGACCAGGTCATCGTCTTCGTGGCTCCAAAGATGTTGGGTGATCAGGGTGCGACGACAGCTGTTGCCGGGTTCGCAGGCCGGTCCTTGGAGTCTGCCGACCAGTTCATGTTGCAGCGAAACATGCGGGTGGGGGAGGATGTGATGTTGGAGTATCGTGTCAGGAGAAATAGTGATTCACCTGGCGGTGCGGTTGAACGGTCAATACCAAGTGTATCATGATTTGTTTGGGGTTTGAGGCGGATGCGTGAGTCAGGTGTCAGGCCCAACCACAATCCGGTTGCCATGTATTTCGATAACCGTGATGGGTTTGTCAGGTTCGATCCACTCGCCGGAGCTTACCACGTCGATCAGTTGACCGTTGATTTCGGCCCGCCCGGTCGGCCGCAATTGAGCGGTCACACGTCCCGTGTCACCCAATTTGATCGTGCCGTGTCCGAGGACTTCACTGCCACCCACTGCGGTGGTGTCCATGGCTCCACCCAGCAGGGCCTCCTGGCGGTCATGCAAAACAAGTCGGCTAAGTCCGGGTATCCACCCCATGTGACGGATCAGGAATATCAGGCAAACCGTACTGGCGATAACTCCAAGCAGGGTCCAGACTACGGACATGCCCAGGAGATTGAGCATCTCTTTGGCCGGCAACCCAATCGGTCCTGAAGTTGGCACAATGGCAAGGATGAGGCCGGTGAACATGAAAATCAGGCCTAGAATACCGAACACGGCAAAACCAGGTGTAATGAACAGCTCAACCATCAGTAGTCCGATGCCAATGAAAACCAGCAGAACGTGCCAGATTTCAGAGAGGTCGACAAGAAATGGTGCGCCCAGGAGTAATGCCAAGGCGGCCAGTGCAATAGCGCCGGGTAATCCTAGTCCAGGTGCCTGGAATTCCATGTAGGCACCAACCATCACCGCCACGATGAGCACAGCCCGGATGGCGGGGTGGATCAGCCAGCCGGCCAGGTCTTCCGACCAGCTTTGGTTGATGGTGATCACCGTGGCACCCCCAAGCCAATCCCCAAGTTCCTGGTGGTTTTTGACCGTTGCCTTGGATAGCCCGATTTCTAAGGCTCGGGTTTGGTTGAGCGTGAGAAGCGTGGCGCCGTCGTGGACTTGCTTCACAAGTTTCCACTGTCCAATTTCAGCGTCAGTGGCCACATCAACACTGACCCTGCCAACCGTCAGTGCGCTGACTTGTTCTCCTTCGGGTTTGACCGCTGCCAAGGCTTCTTCGCGTGATTTGGCCAAGACCATCATCTGGTAGTCGGCCTGGTTAACCAGTTGTTTTCTGCCGCTTTCGATGTGTTCAACCTGGTAGACTTCGACGCCTAGGACGCACATGGCATGAAACATGGCGTAGTCATAATCATTCTGGGTCGCTGAATCACGGAATTCCTCAATGATGGGTGACAGGGCTTTAGCGCGTTCAGTTGCCGCTAATTCTTTGTTCATTGAGACGGGCGCGCTGTCTCCGGTGGCTGATGACGCAGACATGATCAGTTCATCGCATGCAGAACCAATCATGATACCGGCGGAATAGGCTTCGTTATTCACCCATGCGATGGTTCGTGCAGGTAAAGCCTTGATGTATTTGCCAATTTTGAGCGCGGATGTCACCATGCCGCCAGGGGTATCCAGTTCAATGACAATCATCGTTGCGCCAGCTCCAAGGGCTCGGTCGACGCGTCGCTGAAGGCTATCTAGGACGAAGTCATAGATCATTCCCTCGATGCGGATCACTGCGGCAATGGCATCAGGATCACCTTTCCCTGTTGACGGCTGGAGTTCTTTGCCAGCTCCGGATGGGGGCAGCTGTTCATTGGGTTGGGCTTGGCCAGTGGCGGGTGATTGATTGAGGGCAGGAGCATGATTGGGTGAGGTCACATCCTGTGCAGCAGTCTGGATACACAGCAGTAGCGCAAGAAGCCCAATCAGTAAAACCGCTGATCGTCTGGTCATTTGAGTATTATAGGCTACGTGGCCAAGGCGGCGAGCCATGGTGGTTATTTGTTCCACGTGATGTAGCCGAGGTCATAATGAGCATCGAAGAACTGGCAAACCTTCTTGGAATCAACTGGTTTCTTGTACTCGCAGGTCAAGCATTGAGTGATCTGTGCAAGTGTTCGCACGCCATCGGCCCAGAATAATGCCCATGGCTCGAGTCCACTGGCCTCGATGCGGTCAGCAATTGGCGATGGGGTATTCTCGAGGGTTGGTGACAAAAGTGCGGTCCGTCTTGGTACACGTTTCAGTTCCTTGGTTGCTCGTTGTCGGCCCTTGGTTTTTTGCGGCGGCTTAAGGTGTTGGTCAATTTCATTCAAGCAGTAATCAAAATGGGCCACGGCCTCCCTTGATTTGGCGTTTTGGGTTGGCGGGATCCAGCGTTTTAGTTGCGTGATTGAAATTCGGTGGGCATCACGTAAATATTCTATCATGGCCGAACGGTTGCGCCCCTTGATGCGATTCATCCGGTTGATGAAATATCTCGTTTCGGATGATGCGAGTTCAGAGGCTTGTTGGGTATCCGCGTCAGCTAGGAAATAGAGATATGCGGCGATGGCAGTTGCGCATGCCCGCAGACCGGAGCGGCTGAGCAATGCCGGCGTGTCAGCAGAACTGTGGTACTGGTCGTAGAACAACGATCGAACCGGTTTCTTGTATGGCGCGTAAAACATTGCTTGCCCTTCGCGTCGTGTGGTCGTCAGCCACGGGCACGGGAATCCATATTGCGGGTCGCCAATCAGGGTGTCGCTTGTGGCTACGAACGGTGCGTCGTGGTAGTGGTAGCCAGGGTTGGCCAGTTCAAGTGTCTTACGGAACACTGTACGTCCGAGCCGGTTCACAAAACCTGCTGACATGGGGACGGTTGCGTGCCATTCCAATCTGCCGTGACAGTGTTCCAGTTTGGCGCCAACGGTGTCGATGTTTACACCCGCCAAGGGCAGTTCGTTGCGTTTGGTATGTTCCAGGTAGTGAAAAAACCCATAGCATTCATAGCCATGGAGCATGCGGATCGATCGATGCGGGCGTTGCAGTGCGCCTTTGTGGATCAGCTTTTCAAGTATTCGGGCTGCCTCAATGCATACTGCGACACCTGATGCGTTATCCAGTGCGCCCGGTTCGTTGCTGTGTGCCAACGCCCAGATTTCTTGGTCCGGCTACCCTTGGCCTTGCACCACCCCGCTGACCACGTCATGCGATCCAACATACTTCTGAATGTCGACTTTTACTTTTACAATAACCTGTCTATGTTGGGCCACGAGTGATCGCAGCATGTCACCTTGGTCAGTCGAAATAGCCAGTCCCACTAGATGTGTGGCCCCGCACTTGAGGGGGATGCCGCCCCAGCCGAACTTGACCCATTTGGTGTCCTTGGGGTGGTTGGGGACAGGCCAATCCGTGACGACCCCCATTGCTCCCTTGTTGGCAAATTCAGCAAAGTGGTTTCGTGGATCCATGCGAGTCAAGACCATCTTTCCCAGCAGGGATCCGATGGGTAATGCCGCCAACGCCTTGCTGGAATCAATAATAGTCAACTCGCATTTGCAACCATTGGTGCTCGGGGGTGTTGCTGCACTCCATTGCACCACGTGCCATGGGTTGCGGTGGTAGTTGAGTACACGTCGTCGTACGGGGCTGGCGACATCCATGGTTGCAGATTTGATATCTGCAGCTTGTTGGATGATCCAGCGACCCGAGCCGATGGATCCGCCCGTTTGAGCCTGGTGAATTTCGGTCTGTATGCCGAGGGTTTCATAGGCATTGACCAGTGTTCTTGTGGTATCCCGGAATCGGTCAAAAGAATTCCAGCGGTCTGAATCTTGGACCTTTTTAACCATGTTGACCATACGCCTGCTACTGGCCTGATGGTGTAGCATTGGCAATGTGTCACACTGCAACTGTCGAATCGAAATGCCGTGTTTGGAGTTCATTGGATCTGTGTTATGCGATCGTGGGGCGAGAGTCAATCTGGCGGTTGCTGACTGTTTGGGAGGGCGATGCGTGATGCATGATTCTGTGTCCTTTTAGAGGGAATACATTCGGGGTTGATGGAGGTCATGTGGGAATTTGTGTTTGGCAACGGATCAAAAAGTTGGATCCGGCGTCTTCGGTCTGGTGTCGGTATAATTTTCAGATCTTCAAGGAGACCTCGTCATGGCGGTGAACAGGATTGAGAAGACAGAAAGGCAGTGGAAAGCCCAACTGACTGACCAGCAATATCATGTCACGCGACAAAAGGGGACCGAGCCTGCCTTTACGGGGGAGTATTGGGATATGAAGGCCGAGGGTATTTATGAATGTATCTGTTGTGGTCAGCCGTTGTACAGTTCCGAAACCAAATTTGATTCTGGTACGGGTTGGCCAAGTTTCTTCCAGCCAGTAACGGATGAATCGGTCGGCAGCTCTACGGATACGTCTCATGGCATGGTGCGAACAGAAGTTGTGTGCAGCCGGTGTGGAGCCCATTTGGGGCATGTTTTTGATGATGGGCCACAACCAACCGGCCAACGTCACTGTATTAATTCAGTGGCATTGAAACTGGTTCATGACGAGCCATCGCCCTAGCTGGGCCGAAACAGCGTCACCAATCCTCCGCCAATTGCGGCCAGTAGAATCCCGGCGATAAATTGCCAGCGTAGTTTGCCCCATGAATTTGACAGCGAGATAGCCACGCATGCGTTGATGACAGGTGCGCCGGCAAATACGATCGACATGACCACGCTTGGCGCCCCTTTGGCGGCGAACGCCAGCAGGACACAGAAGGCTCCGGTGGCGCCGAGAATTCCCGCCAACAATGACCAGGCAATTCCGCCAGTGGGCATCTGCCATGTCGCTCCGCGTGCGATCAGTACGGCAAGGGGGGCAAGAACGGCAACCATGAAATACGCCAGACCCACCCAGAGAAATGCCTTGTAGCGTCCATTGGCCGGGTCGGCCATCTGGGCCTGGCCCTTGTGCAGCATGATCCCATACAGGCCCCAAGCCACAACGGTTAACAGGGAGAATATCAACCAGGCACTGTTCGCCGTGTCTTGCTGGTTTGGTGTTATCACATGGACCTCCTGGTTGCCTGTTGGTCTAGACCATGACCCAGACTTTTCCATCCTCCACCACGGTTTGATAACTGGCGACCCGGGTGTGTTTAGGGTCATGCAGTGCTGAACCATCAACTGCATCATATTCCCAGTTATGCCATGGGCAGCGGATGATGCGGCCTGCTTTTTCCTCGACGTATTCACCAACGTGCCCCCCGCGCCTCGTGCAGGTCAGCACGCCGTCGGAGATGCGGGCTCCCTGGTGGGCACATATGTTACGCAGGGCATAAACTTGATGGCCCTGGCGAACCATTAGTAGATTGCGACGGCCGACACGTACTGCTTGCATCGTGCCATCTGGGATTTGGTCAAGATCGAGTGCGGCAATCTTTTTCTTTTTCATGTCAATCCATAGAAATCAATGGCGTTGTCGGCAAAGATGCGTTTCTGCAGTGGTTTGGGGATCTGCCTGGGAAGTGCTTTTGCCGGTGAGTCAAAATCCCAATGCGGGTAGTCCGTGGCAAACAGCAGCATGTTGTCGCTACCCATGTGGTTGATCGTTTCCAGAAGGTGTTTGGGATTCTCGGGCTCCTCGATGGGTTGTGTGGTCAAGCGAATATGTCGGCGAATCAGTTTGCTCGGCGATTCAGTGAGCCAAGGCACTTCCATGCGACAGCCACGCCAGTCCTTGTCCAATCGCCACATGAGCGCAGGTAGCCATGCCATCCCCCCTTCGATAATTGCAACTTTTAGAGCGGGGAATTTCTGAAAGACACCTTCACACACGAAACTTGCGATATGGGCCATTGCGGCCAGGGCTTCAGTTGTATGGAACTCCATATAGAAAGACGGTGCAGCACCGCCAGTTGCACGCGGGGGGGCATAGCCACCCCAATGGATGCCGAGAACCAGGTTGTGTTTCTCCGCTGCAGCCCAGATGGGATGGAAGGGGCGTTGACCCCATAGCACTTCAGGAGTCATGTGCAAAATAATCTGCAGGATGCGGGGGTGTGATCCAATCCGTTCAATTTCCCGCACGGCAAGGTCTGCATCACGCCAAGGGATCATCATCGAGCCATACAGGCGTTTGTCCTTCTCATACCAGTGTTCAATCATGAAGTCGTTATATGCAGCACACAGGGCGGCACTTAAGTCGGCGTTGTACAGGAAATCTGCGCCGTACAGTGGGTTCATGATCGCACGATCAATCTTCCAATAGTCGAGGTGTTGCTTTTGCGTAAAGGCCAGGTCGGACCCGGGTGGCACTCCATTGGGCGGATGAGCATCATCACGCGCTGCAGATCTCTTGACCTTTGGGTACCACGACTTGCCGGGGTTTTCCAGCCCCGATTCGTGAATGTAATGCTGCCAGACGTTGGGCAGGTAAGGCATGAGGTCTTCAATGGACCGGATTTGGCAGTGGACGTCAGCATCAACGAGAGTGATGCTGGAATCAGGTGCCATGCCTGTTTTATCGTGCTGGTCGGTTGTGGTGGTCATGTCGGTTTGCTTCGCAGGCAATTCTAGCAGGTCATTAGGTACTGGTGGGTAGCGTGTTTGCCGGTTGGTTTTCAAGGGCCAGTTCCTGCCGTGAAACCTGTGGTGCGCAGCTAACACATCCTTTTTTTTGATTGTATTATACCCGGATGCCGAACCCTGATTCTCAACATGATCCAATGCGGGTGGACGAGACTGATGTATTTCCGGAACCGGTTGATTGCGATCTTGTACCGGATATCTGGCGCCAGCTGGCCAATGAGACGGTCATGTTTCCCATGAAAATGGATGATGTGGCGTTAAAGATTGGGCCCGAGCGGCAATTGTTTGTTGATAATTTACTGATTGCTTCCACTGCTAACTTAACCAAGCAGGTGCATCAGCCGCGTCCACATCAGGATCATCCGGTCCTGGCGGCCTGTGATGAAGATCCACGTGTTCAAGTATTGCACGTCATGCAGTTTGATGAGTCACCGCGTTTTCGGATGTGGTATTGGTCCGGTGACGACTGGCATGCATGGGGTGAAAACGAAGAGATTCGGTGGGCGACAAGTTATGCGGTCAGTGAAGATGGTATTGAATGGTCGCGCCCCGACCTGGACCTTCACCGCATTGATGGGTGGCCGGAAAAGAATATTGTCATGCCATACGGATTCATGCACGGCTTGTTCTATGAGCCATGGGAGTCTGATCCGCAGAAACGGTTTAAGGCATTGGTGTGCGTGGAGCGGCGAGACAGAAAGACCATGCACAGGTCAGCTCCGCGGGCCTATTATCTGCACACCTCACCCGATGGTATTCATTGGCAGGGGAATCTTTCTCGCGGCGTGATCCCGCAAAGCCATCGCTATCGCTATCCTGCGAATGGGATCGGTGACACCACGCGCTTTTGGTGGGATACCTATCGCAAAAAGTACATGGGGGATGTGAAGTGGGTTTTGCCAGGTAAACTTCGCTGTCGCGGTATGATGGAAAGTGATGATCTTATTCATTGGACGCGGCCGCATCCCACGCTGTTTGCAAAGGCACAGGACAGCCAGATCTACGGACACCGTGGTTATCCCTATCAGGGGATGTACATTGGTTTGCGGTGGCTGTATCGGCCGGGTTTGGACATTCATCGTTGTAACCATGCGATGGATGTTGAGTTGGACTGCAGTCGTGACGCCCAAATCTGGACCCGGGTGTGTTCAGGCCAAAAATTCATGCCGTTTCGTGGCACTTGGGATGGATGGAGCGCCAAGCCCAGCGCCATGTTGGAAGTTGGGGATGAAATCTGGATCTACTATACGGCCAAGGGCGGTCCGGAATACCGTAAGCACCACGACACCCATCACGGCTGGTCGGCCGGGCTTGTGAAATTGCGGCGTGATGGATTTGTTTCTCTGAATGCGGCAATTCACCAGGGTCATCTGGTAACACGTCCGCTCGGTTTTTCGGGAAGCCGGCTGCACGTGAATGCTGAGATCCAAGCGGGCGGTTTCTTGCGTGTTGGTCTTCGAGGGTTGGATAACCAGCAGGCGATTGGCGGCTACGCGGTTGCTGATGCCGTTCCAATGTCAAAAAGTAGCATTAATCACTTGGTCACCTGGCAGGATGGAGCCGATATCAGGCCCCAGCCGGATGCAGATATTCGATTGGAGTTTCAAATGGAAAATGCGAAACTTTATGCCTTTTGGATTGATTAGGGTACCGCTTAGGGCGTTACGCGTCGCCTGCCTACTCTGCGTCAATGTGGTATTTGTAATAGTTCGAGTTGGGTTCCCGCCAGCGGTGATCGTTTCCAGGTCTTCCGGCCTTTGTTCCTTGGTGCCATTTGGCCTGTGTATCCCATTCACTATGTCCGTCCAAGCAGACCACGTTTGCCCCTTGGAAGTGTCGTTCCCCAATCGGGAATCGGATCTCATCGCGGAAATCCGGCAATGGATCAGGCCCATACTCTCTGCTGCGGTCAATCACGGTCCAGTAGTTGAAAGGTGTGTTGGTTTCTGGGAAGGAAAAGGCATTGTCCGCATCGGAGATGATATTGCTTGGATAAGAGATGTCCGACATTTTTCGGTAGTACCAGCTATTGGCGTCGCCAGTTGAAAACCATTGGGATCCGAGAAAGCGAAAGTTGTAGGCGTAAGCACCACGGTGTTGATGGGTTGCCTCACTTGTATTATCCGGAATAGGTGGAAGCCATGATTGGGGAGAGGTCTGTCCCGGAAAGGTTGGGCACATCAACCCTTGTTCTGTATTAAGAATATCGGCTTTCGGGTCACCCGCTGCATCCAGGTATGAATTCATCATTGCACCAATTGTTTCGTAGCCCCTTTTCCACACCCACGAGCCATCAGCGTAAACCTTGAGCTTGGTTCGGTTGTGGTCCTCGTACCAATTCTCGTATGCGGGAATCCAATCGTCCCATTCGGAAACATAGCTGTTCAGGGCCACGCCCATTTGCCTTAAGTTGGCTTGGCAGAAGACTTGTTCGCCCGATGCACGGGCCTTTTCGACAGAGGGTAGCAGCATGGCGATAAGCAGTGAAATGATCGAGATGACAACCAGCAGTTCGATGAGTGTGAAGCCGCGAAATAGTTGTTGTTTCCGCATGTTTCCTCCAGGAACCGAAGGGGATGGTGGTTGGCTAGAGTATTTCATCTTATATGATCGTGATCGGTAAAGGCAATTTTTTTTTAGATCGTGGGAACAATATTTAAATGCGCTGCATGGCGTAGTTTGCGTCGCATGACCTTGTTGGAGACTGTTCGTGGAAGTTGATCCAAGACATGTACTCGATGGATTTTAAACAGGGGGTTAAGGTGAGTTCTGATGGCCTGCTGTAATTGGGTCGTCAGCTGGTCGATGGGCGGCGGGTGGATGGTATCAAGGACGACGTAAATGACTAGGTGTTCCGGTCCTCCGTCTGGTGGGTTGATGGAAATGGCGGCCGTTTCGCAAATGTTGTCGATATTACACAAGACGCTTTCGATTTCGGCAGATCCAATTTTGATGCCGCCGAGGTTCATGGTGTCGTCGGCCCGGCCCAGGACGCGGTAATAGCCACCTGGAAGGCATTCGATCTGATCCCCATGGCATCGTAAATTTGTACCAGGGGGGGCGGGTTTGAAATACACCTGATCATGATCTCGGTTGAGTAGTTGAGTTGAAAGCCCAATGGATGGTCCGTCTATGAAGACTTCCCCTTTTGTGCTTGCACTACCTTCGCTGTCCAGTACACGAAAACTCATGCCCAGAGCTGGTGTCGAAAATGTTGCGGCGATGGCTGTCTGCACGGGGGTGCCGGTGATATAGCCGCCACCAATTTCTGTTCCGCCGCAGTATTCAATGACCGGTCGATTGTCAGCCAGTGACATGAGGAATTTCATGTCCTGTGTATTTGAACACTCGCCAGTTGAACTGAATAGCTTGATGGCTGACCAATCTATTTCGGCCATGGTCTGGTTGTCTCGCCAAGACCGTACGAGACTGGGTACGACCCCTAGCATGTTGACCCTGGCGTTCTGAACAAAACGACCAAAGCCAGGTTCTGTCGCCGCTGAATCGTAGATCGCCATGGTTCCACGGTTGATCAGAGTGGCGAAGATCAGCCATGGTCCCATCATCCAGCCAAGGTTCGTTGGCCAGCAGGTGACGTCGCCAGGTTGAATGTCATGATGGAAGTGACCGTCGGCAGCGCATTTGA
>PBAS01000030.1 GCA_002716625.1 Phycisphaeraceae bacterium
ACTGTCTCGGCGGAGACGTCTGCATGCTACCGAGGTATGCGTCCACGTATTTGCCACTCCCTTCGTGTCCCCAATTTCGCGTGCAAGAGCAACGGATTCCGGGTATCAACGTCGTTAATCTTGCGGTCGTAGACTAGCTGGGCCGCTAGAAATAGATTCTCCAAGTCTGCCGGGGGTGAGTGTGCAAAGTTCAAATGCGGTTCCCAAGTCCGCCGGGAGTGAGGGCTCCTGCCGGAAAACGATCAAGCTGAAATCAAGTGACGTCGATCCTCGCGAAAGTAATCTCGCGATGCTTGACGATATTGTTCAATTTTTTGATTCTTTATCCTGTACAGATCCAAGGATTGGAATTCAACCCTCTTTGTCTGGAAGGTGAGGAAGATCACTTTTCGTGAATGGCGGCCAGTGATCTTTAAAGGACAGTGTGCAGAAGCGGTGGTAATCACGGAGACATACCCTGGTGATTTGACCAGGACGGGAACCAGGTCGGCATAAGATAGATCCGGGATGTCTTCTTTCTTGACATTACCTATGACCCGCGACAAATCGTCCCTATATTAGGCGATCTGGCGGTGACTGCCGGGCCTGTACTATATGGCCCCGGTCAGGTGTTACGTGTGTCAGCCAAAGAAGCAGAGTGACACGCATCTGTCTGGGGGATTCTTCAATGCTCTTTTTATTGAGCATGAAGTCGAGGGGTTCGGGTTGGGCCTCTACTCCCGGCTTCCTCTGCCGCATCCCCCCCCCATGAACTCTACCTCATTCGCTCGAAGAACCCGACGGGCGACCTCTTCACAAAATGGATGCTGAAAGATCTCCAGCAATTCTGGCTCGAACCGGCTGTAGTCATCCCACTCATCTACTCGGTCAAAAATGCGACCAAGGGTTTTAATGTGGCATCCCGTAAAGGGGCCATTGAAGGTGACTACGCCGTCCCTATCGAATTGTTCGATTTCTGCTTCCGTTATCATTTTGTTCTGACTATCAGCTGCGGACATCTATGATATCGCATTACCCATGCCGCAGGCGCCCACCTGCACTCGTCCGCAGCCTGGAAGTCTTTGGGCCATCTACACCACGTCCGGCTGCTCGACCAACTTTGGTATGGTCTCGCCCAGCATTAGAAACTAATAGGTCAGCCGATTGAACGCTTGCAGCCACTGCGTGTTCGACCAGCGCTCCCAGATTTCCGCTTGAAGGTGATCGGCCTCCCGCATCCGTACATCGCTGAAGGGATTGGGGATGAAGAAGAAGCCTTGCGTTTGAAACTGCTTCACGTGACTGTCAGAGATCTGTATACCTGGGTGTATTCTCTACAAAGCCAACGGCTTCATCAAACACAACGGGGATAGGAAACACAGTGGACACGGACGGCTTTGCCTGTCCCTCCCAAAAACTCCGTACTTCATGTTCTTGATGACGGTACGGTGGGTCAATCTTTGAGTGATACGGAAGCCTAAGGGGGCATGGAGGGAAACAACTTGCCCGAAGCCTATTCGCACTGCAGTTGATTGGGCTTCCAGTACACTGAGTAATTACATGTTTTCATTAGTAATTGGAGTTGCAAAATGAAAATATGTTGTCTGAACATGGTTGCGGTCTTGGCGGTCGCGTTGATCTTGCTTGCCTTGCGGCCGCTGTCGGCAGAAGAGTTCATAATCCGAATCTTCAATGAGGGGTGTTGGCATAATGCTTTACTTTATCAGGCGATCACGATTTGTTATTGCTTGTAGAATGTCAAGTGCGGTTTGTTTTGTGACTAAGTTTCTTTTAGGGAATAAATGACGAACATGCCAGCGGAAATACCACCAGAATTGCAATACTTTACAGATGACAAGAGCCTGTCTTGGTGTGAGCACTGGGTTTATCGTCTGGACGGTTCGGGAGGGCGGACCAGTCAACCGGCTACCTTTCGATTTTTGCCGTCACATCGTAATCAGATGGTATTTCCATGGAGCATGGCCAAGATGGACAACGGTGAAGTCGCGGTTGCCGCAGTGGCCTGTGATATGGGCAATTTAAAAAGTCCAAGTGGTGTGCCCAATGCACCCAAGCAGACTGTTCTGGCGTTCAGCAGTGATCAGGGAGCAACATGGAGCGACTACGTGGAGGTTGAAGGTTGTGAATCACGCCCCATGATGCTCATCTATCTTGGTAATGGTGAACTGAGTTTTATGACCAGTTTCGAGGCCAGTGGAAACTGCCGTTATTACAGCAAGGATTTCGGACGAACCTGGACCGAACGGGTTACGATGGATTTGGCCCCGAATGGTTTGCAAGTCAGCAGCGAAGGCAACTCACTGGTTGAATATGATGATAATGGCATCGCTATCGCGCTGGCAGAGACCGGACAAACCATGCATAAAGGTTCTGACGGTCACTTTGTATGCCGTGGCTGTGTTCGATGGTCTTATGATGGTGGCCGGTCCTGGGACAGATTTCAATGGCCCAAGGAGTGGTTATGGCAGGATACTCACGATGGCCAGACGTATGAGCGTGGTGTGGGTGAAGGCGCCTTGGTGCGGGCTGCCAATGGTTGGATCGTTGCCGCAATGCGTACAGATATGCCCGCCCGTTTCATGCCTCTAGGTCACGACAACTTTGAAGGTGTTGCGGTATCCATTTCCAAGGATGATGGCGAGACATGGTCGCCATTAAATGTTGTGTTGGACCTGGGGCGTCATCACATGAATTTGATGCGATTGCCCAATGATGACCTGGTCATGGCCGTGATCCGTAGGCTTGACTTTTCAAATGATCGGCTGGCGAGCTATCGTCGCGGATGTGATGCTGTTGTAAGTCACGATAACGGGCTGACCTGGGATGTTGAACACATGTATGTTTTGGACGAGTTTTCGGCGATTTGTACTCCACGGGAACTGCCGTCCCACTGGGCGGGTTACAGGTGGTTCAGCACAATTTGTGGCCATCATGGATCGGTTGCCCTTGACGATGGATCTGTGTTGACAACCTACGGAAACTATCGAAACGCCGGCGCCTTGATCCGGTGGAGACCGGATGCGTGAGCCATCCAGGTGGATGGATATTGACTTTAACTATTCACGCGGCAGTACGGTGTCAGGCACGGGTCAGGTCTACGTGGCAGATCAACGCAATGACCGCATCCTGCGTTTTTTCGATTCCAAAGTGTTTAATACATTTAGCTTCCGGCTGCTGGATGGAACTGGAATAACTACGTTCGATCTTGAGCCCAGTGCCATGGGTGCGTACCTTCAAGCCTTAGGAACCACGACGCCACCGGTTACCGTAGCGCCCAGCGACTTCAACGATGATGGCATTGTTGACGTGGCCGACCTTGGCATCCTCGGTGCCAACTGGACTGCATCGCAGGCGACAGGCAACGCGATAGCTTTTGTTCCTGGACCCACAATGCTATCACTTCTTACAATGAGCGTGCTGATTGTTGGCCGCAGGCGACGTTCAGGCGGTTGCGGCCGCAGAGAGGTTTGGATTCTTTGGGAAGGGGGTGATATATTCGCGCCCACGAGGCTCAGCGGTGTAGCTGGACAGAGCCCACACGGAAATTGTCGTTTAAGACAATCATCGCATATTGGGCCATGCCATGATTCACAAACCGACGGCGGGACGGATGTGGGGTGCGTGCATCGTGTGGCACAAAGGCACCTACTACCTGTTTTCCGAAATACTCAGACCCCACCGGAGCATGTGGACTGCCTCTTCGGCTGACGGCGTCCACTGGAAGCTGCTTGGGCCAGTCATCGACAATGCACCCTTCAACATCTACAAGATGTTCGTCGCCCGGTGTGGCGGCCGCTGGCTGTTAAATCACGGCAGTTTAAGCGGAAAGCGCAGAAGGCACGTCCAGTGGAACGACACCCTGCGATTTTGGGCGTCGGACGATCTCGTCCACTGGACTTACCTGGGCGAAAAATTCGATCTCCACCCCGATCCAAACTGGTATAGAGAGCAGGGTCGCTGTGACCACATGTACATGATCCCAAAGGTGGAGGGCCGGCCGGACGACGGGTACTGGGGATATTGTGTGGCGACCCCTAACGCTGTTGAACCGCACAAGACCCTTGGAATGCTCGAGTCTGCTGACGGTGCGGACTGGCGATGGCTGCCCCCGCCGGCATTCGACTGGGGCGGTGCGCCGCAGCAGTTCATGGAAGTCGGCGGATGCGAACGTATTGACGGCCGGTACTACTTGATCCAGGGCGCTCGTTTCGGCTACATGGGTCATTTCGGATATTCGACGTTCACTTTTGTGGCCGACCAACCGGCCGGACCGTTTCGTCCCGACCTCAAAGCGTACCGGTTGTGCGGCAATTCCCACGATCTGGGCCAACTCGGTTACAGCGGCAAGCTGCGGAACATCGGCGTGCAAGATCTGGCTTCTTTCGGGCGGGGTGACGGCGAACTGCTGCTGACCAACTGCATGGTCTCCGGGTGGGCGGGGGTTGAAGATGTTTGGTTTGCGCCAATCAAGAAGGCCATTGTGGACGGGGGCGGGCATCTGCGCATGGGGTATTGGCAGGGAAACGAGGCGTTGAAAGGTCGCGAGATATCCATCGACCTCACTCGGTGCGAACGGGTACATCCTGCAATTGAAGATGCAGCGCATACTGTGCGCGCTGTCGCTAATCGGATCGAACTAACCGACCCCAGGACCATCTATAACCGCCATGCCGGCGGCGGCACAATCGTGATCCTGCCGGATTGCTTTGATATGCGAGCTGGGGTGGTTTTGGAAGGAACCCTGACGCTCCTCGACACGAGTGAGGATGAACTCACGCACCGGATACCCGTCAGTGCAGGATTCTATTTCGAGGAATCGCCCGGACGTGGTAAGACCGTTCTGTTTGAAACGTTGGGCATTACCCGGATCGACCGTGTGGACTACAGCTCGGGAAAGCTGGCTTTCGTGCGCGAGGACACGACCGGATCAGGCTGCGCCACCGTGGCAAACGCCGCAGAAGGGCGGACGCACGCATTTCGCCTGTTGCTTCGCCTAGACATGTTCGAACTCTACCTGAACGACCGCCTCGTGCAGGCATTTTTCATCTCGCCCCGACCCAGCGGGCGGCTCGGTTTGGTGGTCGAGGACGGCGCGTGTGTATTCGCCGGGGTTCGGGCCTGGCAGGTGACCCCACTCTGACGGTAACGCGACGCCGCATACGACTTGTCTGATAAGGTATAAAAGTTCATTTCCGGAGATTGGAAATTGAGGAACATCCACCATCTTTGTCTGTTGCGATCAAGGGTTTCGACAACATCAATTTTTTAATGCCCATAGCCGTTTTCGTTCAGGAGTCCAATTCGGCCAGATCCCATCATATAAATGATTTAGGGCTCTCGAAGCCTTCATTTGTCGGCCTCGCTCCCAGGGTTGTCCTCGAAGGCAGACGGAGTCCTCACGTGGACCCCTTTTTCCTTGATCGTTCACATCTGCTCACATTGGTTGGGTGGAAACGATCCTGCTACCGTAGATTGAGCAATATGCGGGCCCCCTGGGTTTGTTTGTAAATAACTTAAAAAAAACACTTAAAATCAAGACTGTGAATTCTTCCCTCTTGGTACACGTTTTGCTTATTTGGGGGGGAAAGCCGCGCTCGTGGTACGACTGCGGCCGTCGATGAATTTTTGCCAATGAATCTAGCCTGAAGAGGAGAATTCACATGAACAGATCAGTCTTAATCTTGACGCTGACCCTACTCGGTTTCACCGCTGGTGCATCCGCGCAGATTCTCATTGCGCCGGATCCGAATGGCGCCATCAACCAGGATACCAGCTCGATTGTGACCGCCACCGCACCGAACTGGAACACCCTCGCAGTGGCCGGCAACACGGTCAACGGATCCGGCCTGGACGCCTCGGGCCAACACACCAACGCAGGTTGGCTGGCAAACCCCGGCGTCCTTTGGATGGGCGAAGGTAATAACGGGGCGGGCAACGGCGGTTCGGCCACGCCGCAGCCCAATTCCGGAACGTGGACGGGGCCCTTGGACGATTTCGGCAGAGGCTCGGTCTGGATCCGTTGGGACTTCGACCAGACATACCTGCTGGATAAGGCTACGATCTGGAACCATAACGAGGGCGGCGGAAATATGCGCGGACTGCACAAGGTGATGGTCGAGTACACCTCCGATGGCAACAACTGGTCGCTGCTCGATGGCGGTGGGTTAGGGGGACCGGGCGAACACACCTTCCTGCAGGCGCCCGGTGCAGATGGTTACCCCGGGTTCGACCTGTCATTCGATGGCGTCGCGGCGTCGTCCGTGGTGTTCACCGTGTTAGCGAACGAGGACAGCGTCAAGAATTTCGGCGGTTCCGGCAATGTCGGTATGTCGGAGATCCGCTTTTTTACGATTCCTGAGCCGGCCATGCTCAGTCTGCTGACAGTCGGCGGTCTCGTGATGATGCGTCGGGGTAAGAGACGTTGTCGCAGGTAAGGCACCTAATGACTAAGAGAAATTGTATGTTTGCGATTAAATCATTGAACGGCGGCAGGCAGAGACGGTCACGCGGCGATCAACTCAGCCAGCTGCGGATTGACCGAGTTAGCTTGTGCAACAGGTGGCGCGCATAATCGACGTGTCCTGAATGTCGGTGATGCTACCGAACACTGATACGCCAGCGGCGACGCCTTGGTATTTCAGTTCATGGCGATATGTCTGCGGTTGGGTGCCAAGACCCTCGTGAGTTGTGCCAGATACGCTCTGCGGGTTTTGCATCGATCCTTGCTTTCACCTAAGGCGATCGATCTGGGCTGCATGATGATAAGCAGTGACTTGCGGTTCGTTTGGCCGACGTTTGTTGATGCCCCGTGAATGGTTGCGGGATTTAGAATAGTCACTTGGCCGGCACGAGCGACACAAGGTACGGGTTCAGCGAATTCGAGATCAGGCCACTGGTTCGGAAACCTACCGGTATGGGCTATCGGGAGTGTGTGTGCATCAGGCACATTGGCGTATTGATCCTTTTCCCATGACCCGTAGATATACTTCGGTTTGTTACCCATGGATTGGGCGAGTTGTCGGTGACTTCCCGGCCGGGTCATCAGGGGGGCTGATGTTTCATCGACGTCGGTGATCCAGACAAAAAGACCCACATTCATTCGACGCGGCGTTGAGGTCAAATCCATGAGGCTGAGTGTCATGTCAGTGTGTTCGCCAACCTCGAAATTGGTGCCAGGTTGAGGGTGAGTATTGCGAATTGCTGTACAATTAATAACGACCGAGTCAGTATGCAGCAGGCGCTTGGCAACTGATTCAAAGAATGGCTGTTCTATAATCCGGGTAAACGCCGGTTCATACACATTATTCTTCCCTACTCGATAACGGGGATTCTTCTCGCCCGGTCGAGGTGGTCCCACGGGCAGCATACGCTCCATAAGCTGTGAAGCCTCCGTGATCTGCTGGCTGGTTAATGGTGTGTCAATCGTGACAGCACCATCCAGCTCGAATTGTTGAAGTTCTGAATCGGTAATCATTGGGGATTTCCTATTTGGGCTCCGGCCGATGACCAACCTCGTCCCCGCGAAGATATTTGAACTTCTGATGGTCCTTCATAACAGTGTTTGGCCCTTTATATCCCATCGAAACGTCCAGATAGTCGATTGTATGCCGATCCGTAATGGCCGCACCAGTCTCTATTGATTTGTGAAGCGAAAACTGTAGATCCCAGCGTTTTGTAGGTAGAAGCGCAGATATACCGGTTTGCCGACCAACGAATGGAGGTCGTCGTTTCCTTTCCAAGTGACACGCAGGTCGAGATTGTTTGATCTGATTGGATCACACTCGTTAATGGCAAATCCTTCGTAGTACCCCCTGTCGTTGTGGTCATTGGGTTCATAGGCACGCTTGGCTAGCCCAACGCGTATCTCCCGGTTGACCGGGTCGACGGTGTCAATGACAGATTGGCAATTGATATGAAGATGTTTGCCGCCGATGACCAGCTCACGCGTAAGCAGAAATCCCTCATGGTCACCGGCAAACCGCCCCACGAGTCGGCCCCGGGGCAAGACGGCAACCCCAATGCTCCGGATGTTGCAGACTTGATGGCCCATTCGTCCGGTTGGCGCCCCCTGGTAATAGAGGAACCATTTGTTGCCCACCGTCAGGGGTTTGCCGTGAAAGACAACTGCGCCAGCGTCAAAAGTTCCGTGCTGCCCACGTTCGAAGAAAACTGGCCGATGGGGCAGTCGCGTCCAGTGGACACCGTCGGCACTGGAGGCGATTTGAACTTCGGCTGTGCCCTCTTTGCGCTGGTCGAGAATCGACTGAAGTGCAATGAAGTGACTGCCATGACGAAACACCATCCACATGTCCATGCACATGGGTGTAACATCCAGCTCATCGGGGTATAGCAGAGTTCTTGGAAACGTCCATTGCCGCAGGTCCGGGCTTGTGATTAGAGCCATGCGCCGCCGCCGTCCCCCTGTACGCAGTTGAGCCGCATCGTTGTCATAAACCATCACCTTCGGCCGACAGAAGCAGTACCACCGTTTAGTCGTGGGGTTCCAGCAGATCGGAATTCCACCGTCGCTGCCACCCTTGGTGATCGGGTTTTCTTCATCCTCCGTCCAGTGAATGCAGTCGGGCGAGTAGGCCAGGCATCGACCGTCCGTGTTGGTCGCCTGGGCAATTCGAGGCAGACGATTCTGCTCAACGTCCTTCGGGTTCGGCTGCTTCCAGGCGCATATATCGCGGTACATCATGACGTACTTGCGCGACGCATTGTTCTGGTTCGGATTAAGCAAGACCTCTGACGACTGCGCCATGGTTCGGCCTGACATTACGATGTTCGTTCGACGGTAACCGGGCCAGGAGTGAACATCGAGCAGCGGTTTTTCCCACCTCAAGCCGTCGCGACTCTCCGCGTAACAGACGAAATAGGGAGAGCCGTGTTCAGCTTTGTTCCAATGCTTGGCAAGTCCCGGAACGTAGTGGTATTGGTAGGCTTCTTCATTGACAACGCCATACAGCATCCGGTAAACACCTTCCTGTTCATCGTGGAAGACATGCTGCTCGTGCCCGACGCTATCTTCCCATGGCTGGTCGGGATGAATCACTGGGGCAATCGCGTGACGCCTTGGCTGGCAGATGCGCCGCGCCAGTCCCCATGCATCCTCAACGATGTGGTCGTCTATAAGAAGCTGTTCTACGGTCCCGACTTCGATCGCGTCGTCCGTCCAATAGCTCATGTTCGTGTCCTTTTAAAAACGGACATAGTCCGTTTACCTTGCAGGAAATTCGACCTTACTGCGTCGTTTTGTATTCTGCTTCGTGTAATACATAATCATTTGTTGTGATCCTTAGCCAAGCTGTTTGATTTGGTCTAGGAGATATTTGGTTGACGAGCTGGACATGGTGCCTGTTTTATAATCGTGGCGATTGGGAACGTCAATAGATTTTCATAAAAGGCGGCGTTATTCTGGTGCTCGAACGGTTCGGCGGTGTTGCCGGGCGAACGTCATATGAGAAATGTCGGATAAACCCAAAAAGGAACCAGACAACATGCGACCCCATCGAATCACCACCATTGGCTTGATGAGTCTATTAGCCGTCATCCTTGCCACCCCAGCGGCAGCAGCACCGCGCCATGCCGACGAACGCCCGATCGACTTTGGCAAACAGTGGGTCCGCAAGCATCCCTACACCTTGATGGGGCTAGCCATTCGCGACCAGCCACCGTTGGACGCCCGGCGTTATATCGATGCCCACTTCAGCACCCTTCTCGTGTGGAAAACCCGGGATGCCATCCTAGGTCCGGGGAGCAAGGCTGGGCTAACCTGGCATGCACACCTGTATGCCAAAGATGGCCCGACGGAGAAGTTCCAAAAGCGGGTTGCTAAGCTGACCCAGCAGTATCCGGGCAATATTGCCCTAATGATCAACGACGAACCCTTGTTGGCGAAAATGCCAGTGACCGGCCAAGCCTTGGCGTGGTTGCGCCGGGCTTATCCCGACACTCTTTCTTACTGCAATGCGCTGCCGATGGGTGATCATAACGCCGCCTACTCAAGCAGTCTGCGCACCGACTACAGCTACGAAAAGTACGTTGATGATTACATCGACATCATTCGACCCGACGTGATGATGTTCGATATTTATCCCTACCAGGATCGTGATGGGGTCGCCAACGTGTATTTTCTGAATATGCAGGTCGTGCGTGAAGCGTCATTGAAGGCGGGCATCCCCTACTGGGTCTTCGTTCAGTCTTGGCAGGGACCGAATCGGCGCTTGCCCAGCGAATCAGACCTGCGCATGCAGTTGTTTTCCACGCTCACGTTCGGCTACACGGGGATCGCGTACTTCGGCTTTGACACGACCCATGAGCGAGCCGTCCTGGATGTCAATGGCGTACCGACACGTCTTTACGAGCCCACGGTTCGTGCCAACCAGGAGGTGATGAATATTGCCGGACCGTTGCGGTACCTGACCAGTACCGAAGTCCGCTTCATCAAGAGAACCCACGGATCAGCCGTGCCTCAGGGCTTGCTCGCCTGGGACAACTTCACAACGCGTGATCCGCACCTGAAGGAAATCGAAATCAAGGCGGACTCACACCTTCCGCCCAACACCGGCTTGTCAACGGCGCCGGATCCGCAAGTAAGTGGGCGCATGACCATTGTGCCCGGCGTCTCACCTGATTTTTACGTTGATGCACCCTATGCCGACGGTTTGATCGGCAACTTTGTGGACGATAGCGGACAGCGGTACTTTCTAGTCTGCAACCTGTGGCACAGCAAAGACGCCACGGCAGCCGAACGTCAGCTTGCCTTCACCCTCAAATTTGATCCTACGATCAAGACCCTTCAGCGACTCAGCCGGCTGACCGGCAAGGTTGAAAAGTTGGATGTTGATCCACAGGAAGGATTGCAGATCATTCTTCCGGGGGGGACCGGTGACCTTTTCAAGTATGACACGGGGCCGTTCGTCGGGTTGGAGTAAAGCGGCTGATTCTGATGCTCGCGTGTGGATCTAAGCATCGTGTATTAGATCCTCATCCTTGGTGAGCATTCGTATCTACACGCTTCATTGATTGTAGAGCACTTTTGTTTTTTGCTTCTTGCAATGAGTGTGTTGGTAGTTGGTGCAGGTGGTGTTAAGAGTCATGAAGTTGCGCCATTTTTATTTAAGCTACATGAGTTGGTGGGAGCAGTGCCCGATTGGACAAGGGGGCGGATCGCGAGGACGGTGAAGCAACTCGAGTGAACGACAAGGAACTGGTGATTGGTTCCTTTGCTTCCTGTCGGTCAGGTGGGGCACTGCGTTTGCATCTGGTGAGCCAGTGGATCGCCAGTGCGTCTCATCCAGGCGCCCAGTGCCCCTCGAAGGCGCTTCAGTGGCTCGGCCACCGATTGATCATTCACTCGATTGCTAAGCTCATGTGGATCGGCAAGGAGATCGTAAAGTTGGTCACGATCACTGTTGTTCCATGTGTACTTGTACTGGCCATCACAAACCATGCGCCAGTCCACGATGCCGTGCCAGTCGCCATGTGATTTTAGCTCGCTGAATATGAGCCGACGGTCGGCCTTGTTGTCACCAGGGGTGCTTGGCTGGTCCAGCGTGCGTAGATCCCTTCCCTCTAAATTCGTCGGGACGTCGGCGCCGACCAGATTTAATAATGTTGGTGCGATGTCGATTAACGAGCATGACGCACTGCTGCGCTGACCTTGGGCGAGTCCCGTACCCCGTAAGATGAGGGGGATACGCAGGGATGGTTCGTAAGCGTGGTTCTTGTGCCACAGGCCGTGCTGGCCAAGCATTTCGCCGTGGTCAGAGGCAAAGACGATCACTGTCTGCTCATCCACCCCTTCTTCACGCAAAGCGTTGAGCAACTGGCCAATAAAACCATCGATCATCGTGACAAATCCCCAGTATACCGCCACGCTCTTTTGCCAAGACTTCCAGTTGTCACCATGATCTCGCCATAGGGTGCGGTAGTAGCTGGTGGCGTTTGATTTCGGTTCCCCTGCGGTAGGTCTGAAGTTTACTGGTTCAGTCGCATCGGCCGGGTCATACATGTCGAAATAGGGTTGGGGTACCTGGAAAGGAGGATGAGGGCCGTTAAAAGAGCAAGTCAAAAAAAAGGGGCGGTCAGTTGGTCGAGCCCGCAACAGGTTCAGGGCGTGATGAGTAATCCAGGCATCATTGGTCTGGTTAGCTTTGACGGGACTAACTGAAACAACCGGTGTGGACATATGGGGGGCACGGTGGCTGCGCGTCTTTATGTCATTAAAGGCCCAGCCATCGGGCAGGCCGTGTGATTTGCACCAGGCAGAATACTCGCGAGTCCTTTCCGCGGCGTGACAATCAGTCCACTGGATGATCGCCTGTTCACCCATGTGCCACGTACCAGCGTAGGCAATGTGGTAGCCGGCCTCTTTCGTATTTGTTAGTAGCGTGGGACGATGTCGCAAGGTATCTGAGTTGTGCAGCGTATCTGTCTGGTGGGGGTAGAGGCCCGTGAACAGTGCCGTTCTTGCCGGTAGGCATAATGGGCTGGGGGTGATGGCCCGGTCAAAGCTGGTTCCCTCGTTTGCAATTCGGTCAATATTTGGTGTGCGACAAGGCGTTTGGCCCTGAAAGCCCAGTGTGTCGACTCGTTGTTGGTCGGTGAGAATAAGCAGGATGTTGGGCTTTTGCATGGTGGGCTCTTATTTTACGAGACGGCAGTCCACCTGGAAGAATCCATCCAGATCGCACTTGACAAATAATACCGAGTTGCACGATCCGGACATCATCAAGTGGGGATATGCAAGCCGAAATTAGATACATGGCTTTCAGGCTAATCAGGGAGTTCTTCCCATGTTTTACGATTGGCGTACATTTTGCCTGGCATTTTACATTTGATCGATTCCTTCACGCATGATCGGGCGGCATTCAGACGGTTGTCGCCTCAGAGAGGCTTAGATTCTTGGAAGGGGTGATATACTGGTTCCCCAATAGCCCGCGGCGTAACCGGTTCGAATTCAAATCGAAAATATCAGTTTGAAGTTGCCTGTCTGGTGAAGTGAGGTTCCAATTCATTTACCGTGCAGCCATAACGGAAAGAAACGATCATGCAGAAGGAACATGAGGTGCGACAGGCTTTGCATAGCGGACGCCGTGTCTACTCGACCGCGGTCATCGCCGCATCACACCGCTGGCCAGAAGCGGTCGCTGGGGCAAAGGCCGATTTTATTTTTATTGATTCGGAACACACGCCACTTGGTCGGGAGTCTCTCGCCTGGATTTGCCGCGCCTACGTTGCGGCCGGCATACCACCTGTCGTACGCATTGCCAGCCCCGATGCATACGAGGCAACCAAGGTCCTCGACGGGGGCGCCTCCGGGTTCATCGCACCCTATGTGGAGACGGCCGAGCAGGTTCGCAGTCTGACAGCCGTGGCCCGCTACAGGCCGTTAAAAGGGGATCGAGCGTCCGCTGCCGTCCGCAATTCGGACACACTCGAACCGAAACTGCGTGAATACCTGGAACACCACAATGCCGATACTATCTTTATTGCCAACATTGAAAGCGTGCCGGCCATCGAGAACCTTGATGATATCCTGTCTGTTCGCGGGCTGGATGCGATCCTGATCGGCCCGCATGATCTTGCATGTAGCCTGGGTATTCCCGAGCAATATGACCATCCCAAATTCGACGAAGCAGTTCGAACCATTTTTCGCAAGGCCCGTGCACACAACGTGGGGGCGGGCATCCACGTCTTTTGGGCCAATATTGATCAACAAATCGAGTGGTGTCGAAACGCAGGTGGCAACCTTATTATGCAGGGGGCTGACTTCCGGTTTTTTCAAGCAGGTCTGACTGCCGAGCTTGATCAGATTCGCGAAGCGCTGGGGGATGCAACCAGTGAGGCGGTTGAACCGCGGGAAATTGTTTAGCCTCCTCAATCTCCTGCCAGGCCAGTGGGACGTTGGGAGAAAATTGCAAGTTGAGAACACACGCCAGGTGTTCATCCGGTGAAATCTGTCAGTGTGGTTTCGCGCGCATGCGGTGACATCATCTTGGTGCCAATTGGACCACATCGAAAACAACAGGCAACATGTTGGCCTTGGTTCCTGGACCGACAACACGATTGTTTCTTGCAATGAGTGTGCTGGTGGTTGGGCGCAGAAAGCATTGACGACTGTCAAGCCGCCTGGAACTCTTAAATAACCCTGCCTCTTGCCTCAGGGTTGCCAAGCGTTACTGCGTTTATCAGTGAGGTGTCCATTGGGAACATTCTCGGAAGATTTGCGATGCCGAGCCCTGTGTCTAGTGAGTTCGGATGAACCGTTCCCTTACGCGCCCGTGGTGATCGATCGTCTGGAGCCGCAGTGCGTCGGTGTCGAGCGCCGCCTACACGAAGTGAAGGTGCTCGCCTTCGCCCATGAACCCGCCGGGTCCGTTGTTCGTCCCCGCGCCACCGGAACACACCTGAACCACGCCCTCATGCTCCTGTACATCGAACGCGATGAGGTGCGAGCAGAGGTAAGCCGACACGCCGCATCGCACCAGCACCGACCAGAACTGCTCGCCATCCTCTCCGATCACGCACCACGGTAGGTTGCTCGTTGTACCCGTTCACGGGGAATACGGGATGGTGCCCGATTACAATCTTGTGGCACAAGTGTTCGTGTTCTGCCAGCACGCCTTCGAGCCATTCACACTCAACGTGCCAGTATGTCCATTGGCGGCGCAGGGCTTCGGGATCAGATTCATAACCAGCGATGTGATTGCCCAGAAACACGACAAACTTGGGTGCCGGCGACATCCGCCGGAGCGCGGTATTGATCTCAGTGAAGTTCCTCTCGTTCCGCTTGCCAGGTGCGCCCGAGCAGCAATCGCCGTAGAACACAAACTGGTGTCCCTTGCCGTGCGGTAACAGTGCGGGGATGGGCTGCGGATTCATTCTCGCCACCCTTGTTTGGTGAGATGGTGATCCATCGGGTGTCGTTCGGATCCATGGGATGCTGGTTGGGATGTGCCGTATTCTACTGGGTGAACATTGCGGGTGCTGAAAAGAGACGGCCAAGCCTCGATCATTCCTGTTTCCGTGAAATCCAGCTCGGTGCTGTCCTGATCCTTGTCGCTTATCCTGCAGGCTTCAATGTCAACGTCATAACCAAGCCATTTGATTTGGTCTGGGAGATATTTGGTTAACGAGCATCAATCGCCCTTTGGGAAGCGGTGATGCCAGGGGCAGCGGCCGCATGTGGTTGGGCCATTTTCAGCAAAGGCCCCGCCTTGCCGGAAGAAGTCCGGATGTCGTCCATTGGCTCGGCACAGCGGTATGGATCCGGTTTCCGCGTTATGAAATCCGGCAAAGGCGGGACAGTCCTCGCGGACGCAGTCGTCGTCCTTGCCCGGATACCAGTGAACGTTCGGTGGTGGTTCCCGAGCGGCGTCCCGCCAGGCTTGGAGCATGGCTGCGGCCTTCATCATGGCGTCTTCCGCAATGTTGCCATTCTCTCTGTCCGGTGGCCGAAGGATCATACAGTATGGATCCGCCGTCATTACCGTGGCCAGAAAGCGGCGGAACTGCCGGGCCTTGATCAGGCCGGCTTCGGCCCGGCCGACTTTTCCAAAGCGCATGATGCCTGACGCACGAATTACATCCTGGATCACCCCCGGAAACTCGTATTGAATTCTCCGTCCGGCGGTGCAATATGAAAGGTGCCGCTCCTGTTCGTGGTAATGTCCCTTATAGGGTGCATCCGTCAGATCTTCGAAGTAATGCCACAGGGTGATGCGATCCACGCCGACTCCCAGCGTGACAATGCAACCGTCCCGTTCGCATAACCCTTCAAAGGGGTTGCCGCTGCCACAAATGGACGGTGAATGCATATGATCTTTTAGTACCTCGTAGGCATCGGCGCCGTTTGCTACCCACGAATGGGTTGGGTGACAACTGCGCAGCCGGCCCGGACGGTTGAGAGCCGCGTTTGGAATAGCTCCCTCGTGGCTGGGGAACGTGCTTGGGCATAGCGGCTGAGGGCAAACATCCCGGCAGTCGGGCATAGCCAGGTGCTCTACCCAGGCGCCCTCGGTGAACGCGGGCGTTAATAGCGTTCCTTCCTCGCCCACTGCGTTCAGAAATGCTTCGACCACGGTTGCTGCACCGCCGTCAACATGGCCGATCCGACTCAATGAACTGTGGAGCATGACGCAGTCGCCTGGGGCGATTCCCAGGCACAACAGATCCGACACCAGACGTTCACGAGCGATAGTCTTCATGCGTTTAACCAGATCGGGCTCGACCAGGCACGGTTACCGTCCTGCTGGACGATGCGGGCGTAATAATAATCGTTATGATCCGCCCGCGACTTATCCTCCCAGACCAGCTCAGCCGAGTCGGATTGCGGTGATATGGTGTGGACGTCCACATTGTTCTTCACCACCGTCACGCTCCGCAGGGAATCGGTTCCCCAAACATTGACGCAAAATTCGCGTGTACGCAACGGGTCTTGCCAGTCGACCTCGCTTCCCATGGGATTCCCATCAATAAATGTCTCGAGAATAATTCGGGCGCCCGTCGTACCGTAACAGTGCCGGCGTTTCAGCGCGGCAAAGATGGATTCCCGGTTCAGCTCATCCGCCCAAACACCGGCGATGCCAGCCTTGTAGGGCATGAAGTCATCACGATCGCAACCGGGAATACTGCGCCCGGGCAAACCGGCATGGGTATCCGACCCCGCGATGACTCCAATCCGATAGCCGCGGGCCCATGCCTCCTGCGCGCCGCCGGTCATCTCTCGCAGGATCTCCCACAGATCCGTACCTGCCTTTTCGCAGCTGCCCCAGACAGAATAGATTTCCATGACCGGTTCCAGTGCCGGCATGTGGCAGTCCCAGGTCATCCACATCTTGACATGGTGCGGTACCAGCAGCACATCGTTTCGATCTGCATATCGTTGCTGCATTCGTGGTGTTTGCAGGTCCTCCCAGCCGGTGCCTTTCACATTTTGGGTCACGGCTTTGATCGGTTCCTGTGGCTGGTCACCGCCAAACAAGAGGTTTCGATGTCCGTTCCGGTCATCTCCCACCTCAGATCCATAAAACGTTACGAATTGACCGGGCTCGTACATCTCGGCGGCCTGTGCCATGGTATCCTGCCAGATATCCTTGGCGATGCTAGCCGTATCGGTAACGGCACAGAAATCCAGGCCAGCGATGTCACGCGCGTAGCGATAACATTCCCTGGGAAGGTGGCAGCTCATGCCCTTCTGGTCCTCATCGGACCAACCGTGATACTGTGATTGGCCATGCATGTCGCCCCAGAAGAGCAACGGTCCGTTTTCGCGAACCAACGTTGGATTGCTATGGGACTGCCAACCTCGCTCCGCATCGGTGACCGTAACGCAAATAGGCTCGGATGTCTCGCCATCATTCAGTATCGTCGATGTTTGGACATGCGCAAAATCGGCTTCCCTATCGATCTTGACCCGGTTCATTGCGCCCCCCGGTGTATGGACGCATAGCGACCCAATTGTCGGCGTCGGCTG
>PBAS01000031.1 GCA_002716625.1 Phycisphaeraceae bacterium
GCGTCTATGAGTTTTTTTCGGACCTGCTGCTTGCCGGTTTTCTTTGATTTCCTTTTGGCCATCAGTTGATTCTCCTGACTAGATAATGCATCTTGACTTGTCAGCAGCACGATGTTTATCCGTTTTCATCTAATTAGATATTTCCACGGATTGAACGATACCACCCCATGTGAAACAGGGTTCTAAAGATGCCCTATTCTAACAGAAACAGAGGGTTTAGGCATTTTTATTTTCTTGGGAGATGGTGTCGTGATCACGTATTTCCTGGCGAAGATAGAGCGGTCCTTTGGCGTTGTTCTGGATATGATTTTTATGTGATTATCCATTCTGTTTTCATTTAGTCGTTTCCCTTTTTAATCTGGCGTATCTTGAATCAAAGGCTAGTCATTTTTCTTTGACGCGGTCTGAAGTTGTAGGTTTCTGCAAAGGCCGGTTTATAAAGAAGACCGTTGGCCCTTGCTTGTAGTATGGATGATCTTTCGGCATATCCCGCACCGTTACGTTTCGACCCTGCTTGTATTTTGTCTTGGTAGCCGCCTTGGGTGTTTTAGTGCGATTTGGGCTAGTGCCCTGCTTTTGGGTTTTCTTTGACATCTGTAGATCTCCAACTTGGTTTACTGGTTATGACCAGGTGTCATGTTCCCGGTGACTGTGATTGCCATCAGACGTACACCTTCCGGGGCTTGAGTTCCAGCCCACTCATGTCCACATCGTGACGTTCGCCAAGCACCCGCACGCCCTCGCGTACAGCGGCCTTCATGCTTGAGTATCTACCGCTGGTAGCCAGACGCACTAGGCCAGCGTAGGTGCTTTGATCGACCCCCACCGTAAGACGGGTTTGGGTCTGGTTTTCTAAGTCTCTCAATTTTTTGTTTAATGGGCGTCCCATTTTTGGTCTCCTTGTTGTTGTGAAGTTATTCATGTTTTAATCTGAGATTTCTAAAACTGCTCGTCCACCATCTCTAACGCCTCGTCCAAGTCCTTGGCGGCCCCTTCTGCTACTAACGACTCTGCCGCCGTAGTTCTCAACTGATCTGCGGTTGGCAACCTTGGACTCGTACCTTCTTCTTTGCCACCCGCTGGCGAGTTCGACGTCAGGTCCTAGCTTTGCGCGACCTGCAACATCGCTTCGTCCAGGTTCGTGGCTAGCCACTTAGCTGCTTCGGCTTCCCACCACTGTTCAAGGGCCGGATAGTACGCTGAGGATACGGTCGTAAAGTCCACAGCTTCCTCGGGTCCGAACTGAGGCTCTAAATTCTCCCAGTACAGTCGAACAAGACCCGTTGAATCCGACTCTTTGTGCTCAACAGTGTCGATCAACGCGATAATCTCTCGCATGGTCAGCGGCTTCTGCGACCGGGCCTGTTTCAACTGATAGTGGGTCTCGTATTCATCAACCACTCGATAGTGAATGCCGGGTATGGCACGAATGCTTGTCACGTCAGCGGTTACTGAGTTAAGGCTGACACGGGCGATCTCAACTTCGTTCTCGAGATAACTGGGCAGGTACTCTCCTCCCATATATGAAGGGTGAATGGAGCCAGCGAAATTTCGCAGTTCATCCGAGATCTCATCGGCGAAGATGGCACTCGGGACCTCATCGAGTTTGCCAGCTGCGATGGCATCCTTCACAGCACGTTGACGAAAATCACCTTTGATGTTGGCGTGGATAGCCTCAGGTGTATCCCAGTAGCTGTCCGGTCGGTAGTCCAGGTCAAAGTCTTGCTCGCGGTTCATGACACGCTCCTTTAATACAGCCACCACCGACAACCACGCAGTTACCGGAGCGGCATTGGTGAACGTTCTTATTTCGCGAGTCGGAGCCGGTTTGGATCATGCCCGGACATGATCCGGACATAAAAAAACCCTCAGGACGAGGGGACAGCACGCCGTTGTTTGCTTCAACAGGTGAGCCTCATCGTTTCCCGTTTCCGGGCTGGCAGTGGCACCTTGGCTGACGTCGCCAGGTTGCCGGGTGTTTCAAAGGGCCAGAACCCTCAACACCGCTCGCGATGAATATTCAATTGTCGTTGTCTGTATAAAAGAAAACTTCAGACAACACACATATATTAACAATTGTGATGTGTTTCGTCAATAGAAAATCAACGTATTTTCGTATATTGACTAGTGTGATGATTGGTGTTTGGAATTAATGTGGGACCTCATTGTAAGATTTACAATCCATTCCATTTCCTCTGCAGGATGCGAAACATAAATGGTAGAAAGGACGACTCAATGATCAGCCTTAATAGAAACGGTGAAGGCGAACTAGTTGCCGCTTCTGGTATTAGAACCAGGAGGTCATCTATTTATGTGCCTGGTCAGACGGAATGCTTTCGTATCAGTCGAAGCAAGTTCAGTGACTTTCTCATGTGTCAGCGATGCTTCTATCTTGATCGTGTAAAGGGCTTGAAATCTCCTTCGATGCCCGGCTGGTCACTCAACGCGATGACTGACACGCTTTTAAAAAAAGAGTTTGATCTTTGTAGAGAACAGCAAAAGGCTCATAGGTTGTTTGGTGAATACGGTCTTGAAAATGTGGTGCCCTTCAAGCACGCTGAAATCGACAATTGGAGAGACTCCCTACATCACGGGCTTCAATATCAGGTGGAGGGTACGAATATTATTCTTCACGGTGGAGTGGATGATGTGTGGCATGATCTGCAGGCAGACCAAGTGATCATCGTCGATTACAAGTCGCAGGCAAGCAGTGGTTCGGTCACGGAAAAGGATTATCTGTCCCATTCGTATCACCAGTCGTATAAGGTGCAGATGGATGTCTACGCCTACCTCATGGAGAAGATGGGTTTTGATGTTTCAAAGGCCTGCTACTTCTACGTGTGTAATGCGGATGGGAGTGTCCCTTCCTTTGACGGGAAAATGAAATTCACTGAAACACTGGTCCGTTACTTTTGGGATACCAGCTGGCTGGAAAAAAATCTCAGCGAGATGATTGCAGTGCTTAACTCTAGAGAATTACCTGACAGAAATCCCTCCTGTGAGAACTGTGCCTACGCATTCGAGCGGGCACAAGCTGAGGGGCGGGTTAAAGGTGTGGATGCCACCTGGAGTCTGCGTGGGTCTTGATTGATGTCTTGGCTGCAGTGACAGATTCTGCTGCTACAAGAAGATCCTTCTCCGCACCGCTGTTCTGGTCGTTATTGTTACGTTAGTTTTGGGTTCCGGGGAATGGATCGTCGCTGTACTTGAACAGATCACCGGTTCCGCCAGGCAGGTTGAGGTGAAGTACACCATTTTTCAAGGCCACTGGCTCGGCCTTTGCGCTGATCCGGTCAAGCCGATAGAGCTTGTGGACCCCGGGCGCGAACTTGATCGTGATGGTCGAGTTGCGGTCCTCAGCTGACGCATTGGCGCCATGCCACACGTTGGTGATCATGAAGTACCGGTCACCCTGGTCGTCCTGGAACAACCCCAGCAGAGCATCTTTGCCTTGACGCAGATCGTTTTTATCTTCCTTCGAGGGTTTGATTGTGATGCCCGCGATCGACTCATCCCCGCCGGCGCCGGGCGTCCAAGGTTTGGTGCCTTCGGGTAGAGGGTTCGTCACGCTCTTGCCATTGTCCTGGTGCGTTCCTGGAATGTACCGTACGTCGGTACTGGTTAGAAAACGCATGGCGGAGCCGATGTTTGCCACCTCCGGGTTTGCTTTTGCGGCCGCGTGGTAGAGCCGGTTCGGTTTCCCTGATTCATCAATCAAGCCACATTTGTACGCAACGTCATAGGTGAAGTAGAAGATTCCGGTATAGCCATGGGTCAGTAGCACAAACATCTGGAAACGTAGATCGGATTCGCTGGGTAGTCGCCGAGTCCATTTACCCTCCCTTTGAAATGACTGGATGAACATCCAATACGGCATGCCGTGCTCGAGCGCGGTGTTGCGGATCGCGCCGATCAGTTTTAAGTAGTCGTCAGACGTGCCATCCGGCTCGGCCAGGGGATACAAATCGGTCATGAACACGTCTGGCTCGATCATCGCGGCAAACTCGTCGTAGTAATGCTCGACGTCGACATAGCCCGCGTCCTGTGCTTCGTGCCCGAGGGGATGTGCGTTGCAGTAGGCAATGGCGTCGGGGTACTGCTGGCGAAGCCATTTGAGCAGTTGGCGGGTGTAACGCAGGTAGGATGGTTTGGCGGCTTCATCGTTGACCATGATGCCGATACAGCCGGGGTTTTTCAGCATCTTGTGCAGGCGGTCACGATTGGCTTGGCTGTCAAGTTGCTTGAGACCCTCGACAAGCGTCGTGTTCGTGGTTCCCTGTTTGTTGGAAAACTCCTCACCCCAGTGCTCCAGGTGCAGATGCCAGGGCAAACCATCTGATGCGGCGAGTGGAAGCAATGTGTCATACGATCCGGGCTCCCATGTGAGTAGCGCACTGAACCCTGCACCGCGATATTGCTTGATGTCGAACGGCTGGGGTACCGCTCGAGTCAAACCCATGATCGTGTACGGATGGCTTCGCACCCACTGATGCCCACGACCAAGTTGCCCCTGAGCCGATGCCGGTGTGCTGACCATCCTACCTGCGTTACACCCGCCAATTGTGACGGACAAGGCCAGTACGAAGAACACGGCAATCGTTTGTAATGCTGGATGGTTCATGGGATGTTTTTCCTCGGTTCAGATTGTCTGCATTAACATTAATTAGATAGATCTTGGTGTCTTGTAGGTTGGCCACAAGTAATGTCAGGTTAGGGTGTTACCCCAGGTTTGTATCGAACAATTGTTCCTGGGATACGGAAGTCCACAGATATCTTAGCGAGGGATTCGCCACTTGAGATCGGCGTTCCATTCACGCCAGCGATGGTCGCTTTCGGCGGCATGCCATCGCTCCTGCGTCTGCCAATCAACGTGACCATCCATGCACACCACGTTGCCGCCCTGAAAGTGTCGGTCGCCGGTTGGATAACGCAATTCCTGGCGATATTCGGGCAACATGTCCACGTTGGCTTCTTGGTCTTTACGCGAGTTTTCGATTGGTGCCGTTCGATTGATTACACCCCAGTAGTGATATGGGGTATTGGTGGCCGGGTAGGAATATGCATTATCACCGTCAGTGATAATGTTGCTTGGATATTTGACATAGGATTTCTTTCGATAGAACCATTCCTTTGCATCCGCAGAAGCCCGCCACTGGGTTCCAAGAAATTCATTGTTGCTTCCATAAGGGACCAGGTGTTGCCCATTCGCATGTCGGGTACTCGTACGGACGATTTTCGCGTAGTCACTGTCGCCTGTTAACTCGTCCTGGCCACGCCATGAAGCGCAGGTTAAGCCCTGGTGTGTATTAAGCATCATCGATTCGGCATCGCCGGACGGGTCCAGGTAGGAATTGGCCAGCGCGTGAAGCTCCTCCCAGTTCTTTTTCCAGAACCAACTGCCGTCAGCATTGACCTGCAGCTTTGATCGGTGATGGTCGCCATACCAGATCTCGTAGTAGGGAATCCAGTCGTTCCACTCGCCAATATAACTCTCCATTGCAATACCCATCTGTCGTAGATTGGTCTGGCATGCGATCTGTTCACCTGAATCCCGGGCTTTTTCAATCGAGGGCAGCAACATGCCAATCAACAGCGCAATAATGGAAATCACCACAAGTAGTTCGATCAGGGTAAAACCGAATGTCTTTTTGTGATACATGTCTGTTTCCTTTTTCCCTTTGGGGGAGCTTATTATAGCACCCCTGCCGCCCATTTTCATAGGTCGCTCCCCCCCCATGTGGGGCTCAACGTGTCAGTCCACAGCCAAAGCATAACTGGAACAGCACACCGGATTGCTGATCTTGTGTAAACATCAGATCTGCAGCCTTCAATGAAAATTGGGTCGATACTTGGTCTTATGCCGCAACGGGGGCAGGTTAATGTGTGGATTATTTACCACTGGCAATATTGGGATGTCTCTCTGCCCTGTCGGTTTGGCCGCGTTTGATCTGTGCAAGCAGAAAATCAACCGCCCGTATTTTGGATTGCGGGGACACCGAGTGATTTGGTCCGTCTTGGGTGACTTCAAGTTGCCAGTGAGACTGCTCGATCCCCTGTTGTTGCTGTTGGTCAATCACCCAAGCCGTAAAACGCAGGCAGCTATGGGTTGCGACCCGATGGTCAGCGTTACCGATGAGTATGAACCCGTGGCAATCAATCAACTGCCGGGCCCAATGATAAAGCGCAATGTTTTGGACGCGGATATCATTGACCACCGAGCCAAACTCACGGAGAAGGCTCCAATCGGTCACCGGTGCAATTGCCGAAACAGCGAGCACCCGATGGTCACAGGCAGCCAGCCGTAAGGCGCAATACCCACCACGCGAAAGACCAAGTAGATAGATGCCGTGGTTGGTGATGTTGCGCTTTAAACAGGCATCAATGCATGCGATGCCATCTTCAATAAACATGGTAAAGGGATCCTGTCCCGCCAGAAAAGCATCCCGCATGCCGGTGATTCCGTGGGCGTGGTTGGGTAATACACGGTCACCGTGATGAGGTAGATCAAAACTGATTGCACGGTGTCCCGCTTCAATGAAATGTGTGACTTCTGGCTGGTCTATTGCGTGATGACGATCTGCGGAAAATGTCATCATCAGTTGCGGGTCGGCTGCAAGCTGCTGTTTTGGGGGTTCTATTAATAACAGTTTAAACGCACGGCCATTCGCCTCTAGCAAGATGTCACTGAGTGTTGAGGACATGGACCCAAGCCGGCTGCTGGTATTGCAGTTTCTCAACCGCATCTCGCATTATACAAGTGATTAATACGCTGACATCATAGCCGTTATGACTGTGCCCGGTGCTGATCGTGTTTGCAGCAGCGGCGGCCAAGATATGCAAGGCCAAGTATCAGCACGACAGCTGACCCGGGCTCGGGTACCAGTGTCGCGCTGTTACCGGTTGTGGCTGCGGTCCAGTTGGCGCCAACAATGCCAAGGTCCGCCACGTCCACTTGGCCGTCACCGTTAAAGTCGCCATCACTGGCTGCTGCATTAACGCTACCAAAGTTGGCCCCCACCACGCCAAGGTCCGCCACATCCACAATGCCGTCGCTATTGGCGTCTCCGGGTATGGCGGAACGGCCAAGTTCAATGACCAGCATGGGCCGGGTCGCAATATCCGCCGCCGAAGCACCTGAAATCAAGTTGCCGTCCCGGTCGTAAACATCACCAAACTCACTGGAGCGATAGGCGTTACCGTAATTGATATCAAGGGTAGGCAGTTCCCCTTCGGGGCTCAGGGCGGTAATGAAAACGCCACTGCCGGTAATGAAATCCATCAGTCCGCTGACATCAAACTCCTTGAACCCTTCGCTGGCATCTTGAAATATTTCAATTGCGCCGGGATGTCGCGAGTCAATTTCCTCTTCCCCGGGGTTGATGTCGGGATCATCCCAATCGGCGGGTCCGTACTTGAAGCCCTGTGCGATCGGATCATTGGGTGTCTGGGAGTGCGCATTTTTTCCTCGTGCCCAAAATTCTTTTCCACGTCTTTTCTCCTTTGCCGTCACCTTACCCTTGCTTGCGGTGCCGTCATCGAATCCATAGGCGATAGGAATTAGTGACGGATAGATGGCAATATTCCCTGCATTCAGTTTGGGCTGGGCCTGCGGGTTTGCCAATGATCCACCGGTAATGGGGTCACAGCACGTGGGGTCATTCTCCGCAGCACCGCCGGCAGATCCGACGGTTCCAAGATCCTCGGTATTGAAAAGCTTCAATGTGGCACTGGCAATTTGAGCGTCCGGGGCAATCTGTCCGGCACCGGTACCAAACACATCACGGAATCGAATATACATTCGTGAATAACGATAGGATGGACCGGCTTCAATGCTGCGTCTGTTTGAATCAACAGATCCCAAGGTACGCAAGTAGAACTGGCCAACTTCCAAGATGCTACTGCGACCGGCCCCGGTCGACCACATCTCGTATTCACCAGGGTCGCCGGCATGGGGGTTGTCATAGTTCGCGGTGTCACCGAAATTCGTTGTATAAGCCCATCGGATCCCGGTATCCTGGGCACGCTCGTATCCATTGACACCCTGCTGGAAAGAAATGATTTCTGCCTGTGAGTGTGCTGCAATTAAGGTGATGGCAATAAAAAATTGCACAGTGATCCATGCTTTCATGCCCGGCCTCGTGGTCATCTGGTGCTCCAGTCTTCTTTTGATATGAATCCGCTCCGTAAGGTTTAATATACCTGATTACGGGTCCGTTTTCCATGGAAATAAAGCCTGAACTCTATTTCACACCGGTTTATGCGCTGGTAATCATTAAATCTCAATTTATAACCGGTGGACTGTTGAGCTAGGGTAGATCAATCGTTGTATGGTCGGGTAATTGTTTTGCAGAGTCATCTCATCAAACCTAATCCCACTAGAACCACCTGAACTGGCAAGAGGTCCGTTTGGCGAACACCCCTGCTCCGTGGTCTTCGGATCATCGGTAAAAAGAATTTGAATCCCCGGTTCTGTGTCACGGAGTTGCAGTATCGGTGGTCCGGACGCTGTACCGATCATCACGGTAATAACCATAACCAGGTATCGATAAAGCATGCCGCATTCTCCTTGCGATTCATAGTCCAAACAGTTATGGCTGGATATTAGGTCATATGAAATGATACCTGTATAGGCGGTATTCAAGGAAAATTCATAACTCACACCTGCCAGTTTCACCGTTTCCTGCAGGCGAAGCAGTTAGATTGAATTAAAAGTCAAGTGCTTCTAGGCAAGCCAACTTGTTCATTGATCTTCAGTGCAGGCCAGTAGATATGCGGCGAAACCGCATCAAGCTGCCAAGTCCACCAAGAATGACCAAATAGATGGTTGTCGGTTCAGGGACCAACGTTGTGGTGCTACCGGTTGCCGCTGCGGTCCAGTTGGCGCCGACAATGCCAAGATCTGCCACGTCGACCTGACCGTCACCGTTAAAGTCGCCATCACCGGCTGCTGCATTAACGCTACCAAAGTTGGCCCCCACCACGCCAAGGTCCGCCACATCCACAATGCCGTCACTATTGGCGTCTCCGGGTATGGCGTAACTGCCAAATTCAATGACCAGCATGGGCCGGGTCGCAATGTCTGCAGCTGAAGCACCTGAAATCAAGTTGCCGTCCTGGTCGTAAACATCGCCAAACTCACTAGAGCGATAGGCGTTACCGTAATTGATATCAAGGGTAGGCAGTTCATCTTCCGGGCTTAAGGCGGTAATGAAAACGCCGTCACCGGTGATGAAGTCGATTAGCCCCGTCACATCGAATTCCTTGAATCCTTCGGATGCATCTTGGAAACTTTCAACCGCACCAAGATGGCTGGAGTCGTACTCCTCTTGCCCAGGTTGAATTTCGGGGTCACCTTTGTCTGCTGGTCCGCAATTAAATGCCAGCGCAACAGGATCATTATTCCATGGCACCAGCGGGTCGCGGGTTGTGCCGCAGGGAGCAAATGCGCCCAGGCTCCGTTGTGCCCAGGATTGCTTGCCTCGCCTGCGTTCTTTTGCGGTCACTCTGCCCTTGGTTGCAGTACCGTTATCAAAGCCGTAACTGATCGGAATCAGCAACGGATAGATACCGATCGTGCCGGCATTTAGTTTTGGCTGGCCAACGACGTTTGGCTCAGTGGTGGTCACACCGCCGGGCCCCACGACAGTCACGGTATCACCCAAATACGCGCCACCAACAGATACTTTTGCGCCGTCATCTTCGGTGTTATACAGTTTAAGCGTGGCCTTCTGGATTGCAGTTTCGGATGATACCTGCCCCGGCCCGGTGCCGAAGACATCACGGAAACGTAAAAAGACACGCGAGTATCGATATTTCGGGCCCGCTTCCGGACTCATCAAGCCGGACTGGACCGTCCCCAGGACACTTTGAAAAAACTGCCCCACCTCCATCACGGTCGCACGGCCGCTGTTGGTCGACCATAATTCATAGGCACCCGGATCACCTCCGTGTGGATCATCAAAGTCGGCAGTGTCGGCAAAATTCGTGGTATACGCCCAGCGGATGGAGGTGTCCTGGGCTCGGGTATATCCGTTGGCTCCCTGCTGGAAAGTCGCAACCTCAGCAGTGGCCGGGGAAGTAAACAGTATGAACACAATAGTTGGAAGTAACCTGGTTATTAAAGCATTAACCCGCAAGATTCTACACCTAGTTAGAATACATAAATACAAGAGATTCCGGTGAATTTCATGTTACCGGCGAACGGCTAGATCAACGGATTCGACTTCGGCGAAGCAGTGCCAAGCCACCCATTCCAATAAGCCCAAGCGTGGTGGGCTCGGGAATGAAATCAATGATGAGCTTCGGGCGGGTTGCGATGTCCGCTGCGGTGCTACCAAACTCACTGGATCGATAAGCCTGGCCGTAGTTGATGTCCAGTGTTGGTAACTCACCATCTGGGCTGATGGCGGTTACAAACACGCCGTCGCCGGTAATGAAATCGATCAGCCCCGTGACGTCAAAGGACTTGATGCCAGGATCTGCATTTTGAAATATATCAACGGCGGCGGGATGTGATGAGTCGTATTCTTCGGTTCCGGGTTTGGAATCGGGATCACCCACATCGGCGGGGCCGCAGTTGAATGCCATTTCAAACGGATCATTCGGGGTTCGTGGCTGGCTTTCACAGCCAACGCCTGTTCCGGAGTTGTGCGGGGGTGTGGAGGAATGGGGAACAACCTGCGACCAGCCTTCCTTGCCCCGTCTTTTGGCCTGTGCGGTGACAACACCCTTGTTGGCCGTGCCGTCATTATTTCCGTATTTGATACTGGTCAGCAATGGATAAATTCCGATCGATCCAGCGTTGAGCTTTGGTTGTCCTTGTGGATTCGGTACCTCGGAAAGTCCAGGTCCGGCGGTCGGGTCGGGCAACGCTGCGGCCCCAGCAGCGGCAACAGCACCGAGGTCTTCAGTGTGATACAACTCTAGGCTGGCGCTGCGAATCGGTGCATCGGACGGTATCTGGTTAGCTCCAGTGCCAAATACATCTCGAAAACGCAAAAAGAACCGTGAATACCGGTAGGTGGGACCCGCTTCCACGGTTGATCCGTCGCTAGTGCCGCCCAATACCCGTTGGAAGAAATTGCCAGCCTCCAAAATGGTTGCCGCCCCACCGTTGGTAGACCACATTTCGTAGGCGCCTGGGTCACCTACATGGGTTGAATCTTCTTCGGGTGTGTCTCCAAAATTCGAGGAATAAGCCCACCGGATGGCCGAATCCTGGGCACGTGCATAACCGTTGGCACCCTGCTGAAAGGTCATCATGTCTGCAATAACAGCACTGCTGAGAACAAAGGTTGTGGTGATGCATGCCAATACTGGGATTGCCAGATTCTTGCATGACATAATGCTTGTCTCCAGTGCGGCTTTCTATGGATTTTTACCTATATGATTGGATCATATTTTGATCTAGTGTTAACGGATTTTATTTCTTATTGCGGCGAAGTAGTGCCAAACCACCAAGTCCAATAATTGCAAATGTGGCAGGTTCCGGAATGAATTCCACCACGAGCATGGGGCGAGTTGCAATTTCCGCTGCAGTACTCCCAAATTCGCTAGACCGGTAGGCTTGGCCGTAATTAATATCCAACGTTGGCAATTCGTTCGGTGGGCTGAGTCCGATGAAATACAGTCCGTTGCCGCCTACGAAATCCATCAGGTTGGTTACATCGAAACTCTTGAATCCCTCACTGATGTCTTGGTCGATCTCGATGGCACCGGCGTGGTCAGAGTCATATTCAGCCTGAGCGCCCGCCGCAATGTCTGGGTTACCAAGAGGAGCGGGACCGCAACTGTCTGCGACCGCGAAAGGATCATTCATGATGTCTTGTGTGCACATCCGGCCCCGTGACCACTGTTCCTTACCTCTTCTCTTTTCACCGCCGGTCACCACGCCCTTGTTGGCCGTGCCATTATTATTTCCGTATTTGATACTCGTCAGCAACGGATAAACTCCAATGGTTGCGGCGTTTAATTTTGGCTGTCCGACAACATTAGGCACCCTTGTCGAAAGTCCTCCAGTGCCAATCAGGGTCACTTCGTCACCAAAGTAAGCACCGCCGGCTGCTTCTTCTGAACCGAGATCTTCGGTGTTGTAGAGTTTGAGTGTAGCGGCCTTAATTGGAGCGTCGGCGGGAATCTGATTGGCTCCGGTGCCAAAGATATCTCTAAATCGAATAAAGAACCTTGAGTAGCGATAGGTAGGTCCAGCTTCCACCGTGGACTCGCCGCCACCGATACTTCCTAACACCCGTTGGAAGAATTGGCCGGCTTCCAGGACCGTTGAGGCGCCACCATTGGTTGATTGCATCTCGTAATTGCCTGCATCTCCTGGATGGTCGCGATCGTAACCAGGTTTATCACCGTAATTGACGGTGTAGGACCAGCGGATTAGCGAATCCTGCGCACGACCATAACCGTCGACACCTTGCTGAAACGTCAGGATGTCTGCAGTGGCGGAACTGATGAGGATGAGTATTACGACGACACCTGATAACGACGCGGTGGCCTGGTACTTGGATTGCATGATCAATTTCTCCAGTAAATATCTCGGTTAAAGGTGCTTGATTTCCTTCCGACATAAGATCATGATCTGGCGTGATCAAAGATGCTTGGCACGGATAAGGCGAACAACAGCGTATGCATTACACGGTGATATATGACAGGCACTCTTGGATGTGGTTAAGCTTTCTCTACCCATTAATTTGAGTAGAAGAAAAACCACCTACTCGCAACCGATTACGATATTGTTGTTGCCCATAACGCCTCCAATAGTTGCATTGTGAACTACAATTATGATACAGGATTGACGTCCTGTAAGCGATCTTTAGGAGTGATTTTCTAGCTAGATGTTAAAATAGGTAATCTGCAAACGCGTTATAACGTTAGGATGCTAAGCGGAGCGGCAAGTAAGGGGCTGATACGGTGGCAAGGGTATCTTGGCACCGCGGTCCCTGAATGAGGCAAGAACCAAGCAGATCGCCATCCATGTAAGTTACCTGTGTCATGCTGAAATTATCGCCGATGATTCCTAGATCAGCCACATCAACTAGGCCATCGTAGTTCATGTCGTCGGGCGCTCTGGAGCCAAGGCCTTATGTTTCGCATGTTCCCCCTGTCGTCCGGTACCGTTTCGACCTTAAAGTCAAAACGGATCACCCCGCCTTGTGCCTCGCTCATTGCGTGGCCTTGATATGAGCTTGGTGCAGCCATGTTCTTGTATGTGGGGACAACACGTATGGTTGAATTGGCGCATGGACTGCCAGCAAACCCGGAGTCAGGATGATGCACATTGCCGGTGCATTGCCATGCGCCGGCATCAGAAAATGGTGATGCTTCCAATGTGAAGGCCCCTTGTAGAAAGGAGGCCTGCCCCCAATCATCGGCGCGAAAATGCCAGTTTTCGCACTCCCGCAACTCGTTGTGCATTTCCCCGAAATCACCACCGGTGCCTGCACGAGGTCCATCCTGGGCATAATCTGCTTCCGTGGTATCGGGGTCGCCAGAAAAAATCATTTGGATACCTGGTTTCGTCTTGCTGAGAATGGGGACCGGTGGTGCAGCAGACGTTGATTGGCCAACCACGCCCATCACGGTACACAAGTGAATAATAGATAGGCGTGAAATCAGGTGATGCGTCCATCCGATCCTGTTAACGATGGACTATAATATACCCGTGATATGCTGAAGTATCGATGGGAACTGGCATGTTGCGGGTAACGGCATTAAGGGGCTTTACATGAATGATCGCCAGCCAAGGGGTTTTACCCTGATCGAACTGCTCGTGGTGATCTCGATCATTTCGCTGTTGATTGCCATGCTGCTGCCTTCAGTTGAAAAGGCGCGTGCTTCGGGTGAACAGATCACGTGCCAAACCAACCTGAGGCAACTGGGCGTGGCGATGGAAACATATATCAATGACTGGAACGATTGGATGCCGATCTATGAGTTGTGGTATGAGGATCACAATTTCTCGAAACTTGTCGTGAATCCCGACGGTACCTGGTACTGGAGAAAGAACTTCCAGGTCCTAGGCGCCGTGGCGAATTCCTATCTCGATGCGGCAGGCGACGCAAACGCCGATATCCTCAACACCGCGCATGCCCTGTGGTGCCCTTCCCATAATGGTGAATACCAGGAAAATGGCTGGCATGGTGACCTGTCAATTCCAGTCAAGACCAGTGCGTCCACCCACGGAAACCTTGCAGCGTACGGATACAATCACCTGTTTCTCGGCTCACAGTGGACTGATGCACCTAATGCCAAAAAGTGGTTTTATCGAAAGAAGTCTTTTGTGAGCTATCCGAGCCACATCATTACCCATGGTGACGTTGGATACCAGTTTCCCGATCCATATCCACCCTATCATTATGACACCAAGATCAGTCGAACATCACCGATCGAGGATCCCCGAGATGATGATGTAGATAATGCGGGTGACATGCTCCCGGATTTTCGCGAAGAACTTAAATATCCGATTGGGAACTGGCATTTCAAGGGCGCCAACGTGGTATGCCTCGATGGACACGCTGATTGGGAAACCCAGGAGAAATGGCATTCCCATGCCAATGATCATCGCTGGCGTGAGCGGTATGCAGCGAAGATCATGCTGATCAATGAGTGAGAGCCACGATATGAAATTCTCAACAGGCTGCCGATCGGCAACGCGCCAACCCTGGTCAGCCAAATATTTTTCTTGGTACTACCTTTTCTAATCTGAAAGTTAATAGCATATGCCTCTTCTTAATCAACTTCACTGGCGTCGCCGTGCACAGCCGATCTTATCTGCGATGACCACCAGGCAGCCTTGGTGTCGAGTTCAGCTTTATAACCCCACGGTCATTAAGATCGACGGTACTTACAAGATGTGGTACGTGGGCAATAGTACGGCCACACGCATAGGTGACATGGATTTAGGATACGCCGAATCTGACGATGGCCTGCAATGGACCCCATATCCTGGGAATCCAATCCTGACTGGAGCGGATCTTCCTGAAGGAACATCGTGGCAGACGCCGCATGTGATGTTTGATGACGATCTGAAACTGTACAAAATGTGGTTTGTCACTAGTTCAGGAGGAAACAGTGAGCCCAAGGGCACGCCCACCTTTTCAAAACTCGGATATGCTTCGAGCAAGGATGGAATTCATTGGCAGGTTCATCCGGCAACCCTGTATGACGAGGTAAGACGGCCGTGTGTTTTGAAGAACGATGATGGCAGCTACCAGATGTGGATGGGAGCACGACCGTCCCGGCCACCGGCAAGTGAGGACCGCAAGGCGGTGACCAAGAACATCTTTCGGTTCGAATCAGGTGATGGCTTGGTATGGACCCGGGACCCCGAGCCGGCAGTGGCAACCAATGAAGATCGTATTATTGTCTATCCCTGCGTTGTTCGTGACGAATCAGGCTATACCATGTGGTATGGCCGGACAGCTGAAAAGGGAATCTTTGAAGCCTATTGTTCGACATCCATTGACGGTCTGAAGTGGGACCACCATTACGAACATGCGGCACTTGCCGCCACGAGAGACCCCGACACGTTTGACGGACGATATATCTCAACACCGTGCATCCTTGAGGATGATGATCGCTATCTGATGTATTACTCAGCGCGCGATTACGGCACGATCTATGGAGCCGGTGACGGTAGCATCAAGGTGGATAAGGCTGCCATCTACCGGCACATTGGTGTAGCGATCAGCGACAAGCTCTAGGCCATGAAAGTCCAGAGCAGGTGGTTCGGTGCCGTTAAACGCCAGCAGATAACCGAATTGATCTTGAGCAGCTAAGAGATCGCAGTAATTTCAAGCTGCCTATTGAAACAAATCGTTGCAAGCACACCTTACCTACATCCTCACGGTGATTGTCCTGCCGATGATTGCCGGCTACCTGATTCGTTATCACCAACGTACCCAGCCAACTCAGGCGGCGTGTGACAGGTGGTCACGCCGCTTGAAAATCGCATGCCTGGGTTACTTGATTCCTCCGGTTGTGGTTATTGCCATCATTCAGCGTCCCCTGTCGGGCACAAATGTCTTGGCCATGGGAGCGATCGGAGTGACCTGCTTGCTGTGTGGCGCGTTGCTGGGCCGAATTTACATTGCGATTCGACGCATGCCACCACGCCAGGCCGGTGCATTCCTGGGTTGCGCGTCAATGGCTAATATGTTCTCATTTGGGGGCCTGATTGTTTTCAGCTTCTGGAAAAATGATGGGCTCCAGCAGCTCTACCTGTTCGAACTGTTCAAGCACTTTCTTTACTTCGGCGTGTTCTATCCGTGGTGCGCCACGTTCGGTCGGGCATTGGGTCAAAAACGGCCCAGCCTGATCGGTTCTTTTCGTGCTTATCCCATTACATTAATTCCCATTGGCGCGGTCGTGATTGGGTTGGTCATGAATTTTGTCATTCACGGGGTCAATGCCTTGAGCGTGACATTGCCCGATTGGCTTATGTCGGTAAATGGTATCCTCGTGCCGCTTCATGTCGGGCTTCTGACCTTCGCGGTAGGACTGACCTTACGACCTTCACGAATCAGCAGCTACTGGCTCGAGTGTATGGCGGTCAATGTGATTGCTTTTGTTGCTCGTCCGGCGATCACTGCCGGAGCGGCCATGGCCTGCTTGGCCCTCGGGTGGATCGACATGTTGGGTTTTCGGGCTGCCATCCTGCTTGCAGCCATGCCCGTGGCTTTCAATTCGCTTATTCCACCGGCCCTTTATGATCTCGACATGGACTTGGCCAACAGTTGCTGGATATGCTCCACTGTTGTCATGCTTATTATGGTTCCGGGGATGTACATGTTTGCCGGGATCGGGTAGATGGTGATAGATGCAGTCCCAATGCCTACCGTTGAGACGGACTGCATTTTGCCGAAAGTCACAGGCAACTGGTGTTGGGGGCCCCAATGAGTTAGGTGACCTGCAATGACCTAGTCGAACGGTCTGCCGGGTCATGAGTCTGCCCGCTTGCAGGCTTAAAGGCCCGCGAATGCTGCGTCCCCCCATTTAAACAGATCGCCCGTACCACCGGGCAGCGTGACGGCCAGTTCTCTGTCGCCAGCATTCATGACCTTCTCGCTTTTTCCGGTATACCGGTTCAATCGGTAAAGAGCAGCAGCACCGTCTGCGAACTTCACATGAAAGGTGACTTCCCCCTCCTTTGCCGACATCTCTGGACCTTGGGCAAGGTTGGTCAGCATGAAGTATTCGCCACCGTGGTCATCGGTGAATTGGCCGAGCAGACCGTCGGATGAAGTTATGCCGCCGACTTGTTGAATCTTCTGGCTGGTATTTTCGGCGACCCATGCGGTCACGCCGGTGGGAAGGGTTGCACCGGGTGCAGGAAGATACTGCACTGAAGTGCTTCGCAGGAATCTTAGCGACTGGCCCAAACGCGAGACTTCCGCGTTGGCCTTTTCAGCATGGGGGTAAAGACGGCTGGGTTTGCCCTTGGAAATCAAGGCATGGCGTATAATCGGATGATCACCCACCTCGTAGATGTGAAAACCAAACCCGGTGAAACCATAGGTGAGACTTGCAAACAACTGCATGCGTAGGTCGCTTTCGCTGGGCAGGCGGTCTGGGAAGCCCACACGCCCGCTGAAGGATTGCACCCAACTCCAATATGGAATGCCAGCTTCAAGGCCGACCTGACGAATGATTTCCAGGTTGAAAAAATAAGCTTCCACTGTCTGCCCGGTCTTGAGGAATGGATAAAGAGTCACCATGAGGACATCAGGCTTGAGCCCTTTTTCCCAGTTACTCAGGAACTGTTTTTCCCGTGCACCTGGCGCCAGATCGTTTGCGTTGGAGTAGACTAGCAGGTGGGGATATTCATCACGCAGCCAATCCATACCCTCACGAGTGATCCGCAATGGCTCTTCGCCCTTTACTTCATCGTTGACCAGAATCCCCTGGGCACCTGGGTTTTGTGCGAAGAATTGACGCCACTTTTCCTTGAGCTCTTCATTGAGACGAGGCCTGCCCTGTATGCCAACCCGTATGTGTGTGTGCCAGGGAAGACCCGCTTTGATTACAGGCTCGACGATATTCTTCTTGGTCTTCCAGATCATGACCGGCCCCAGTCCCGCCTGCTGGTATTGGTCTGTATCCAAGGGGGTATCAATAACGCACATGGCATAGATGGTGACTGGGTGGGAGCGTATCCATCGTATGCCGCGCGGCAGTTCCGAGGTGGTCTCACCTGTTGCCTGCTGACTTGTTGCGCATGCCGTGGGGCCAAGCAGGAATGTCATGGTCATGATGCATGCCGCGGTTAATTTATACTGAAGACTGTTCATGCTGGTGTGGCTCCTGTTTGCCTTGATGGTGCATGGATTGATTTTGGATCAGTTTGGTAAACGTGATGGACTCAAACTGGCAATGGGATTAAATGATGTCATTCCATAACGGTAAGTTCATGTCCATCAGTCATTCATTCGAGTCCAAGGCCCATGGGTTTCCGTTCGACCATTTGAACAGGTCACCGGTTCCACCTTCAAGATGGAACTCGAGGAACCGTGATCCATCGGCAGAGGTGTCGGTCACCAGGGTTACAATGTTACCTGTGTGCCGGCTATGACGCTGGATATGAGTGACATTCTTATCGAAAGTCAGTCGAACCGTGCGGGCACCGTCCAGTTTGCTCATGCGTGATCCATGAACCATGTTGACGATCATGAAATATTCCTCGCCAGCCTGATCGGTAAGGAAACTAACTGCAAGGGAGGATGGATTTTCGGGTTCTGTATTTACCTGCATCGTGGCGGCTGAATCATTAACGATGGCCGCTGCAAGTAAATGGCCACGGCCCTCAAACGGACTGCATTGTTCTGGAACCTGCCCGGAATAGGTGACATCGCCGTCAAGTCGCATATGGATAAGAGATTTTCCAAGGCGGTGGATTTCCGGTGCCATATCCCGTGCGGCGTACCATGAACGGGTTAAGACCGTGTTTTCATATTGCGTGGGCCTAATACCTGATCCACGACTACCGGGGGTGGGAGTTCCCAAGTCGACAACCATGCCCAACTCGTAGCCGTAATACATGAAGTAATGTACGCCCGTAACGCCGTGGGCAAGGGCAAGAAACGTCTGCGCACGCATGGTTGCGCCGTCCAGTTGGCTGGCGGCAAAGGATGGAAGGCGAGGTTTGGCGGTAATTGGTTCAAAACTTTGCAGTTGAACCCACAAGGGCAGATGATATTGCTTCGCGGTTTTGGCCAGCTTGGCCAGTTGGGAATGATATTCCGGTTTAATCGAACCGTCGGTGTCGATGACGAACAGCTCAACGGCCAATATGTCGGGTTGGCAGGCTTCGATGTATCGCTTGTACTTGTAGTTGGTGCCTCGCTCGAGGATGATCGCGTACGAAAGCAGGTCAGGGAAGTTGTCTCGGCTCCACTGGGACCACTCAGCCAGATCTTCCATGTCGTCTAGCGTGTCGTACGGACCATAAGCGGTAATCAAGGCCGATCTTCCGGGCGTGCTTTCGAGTGTTTCCCGAACGGTCTTCTGAGATCCGCGCATTCC
>PBAS01000032.1 GCA_002716625.1 Phycisphaeraceae bacterium
AATCATGTTTACCAATTCAGGGCAGGCTGATGCAGTTTCGGCCATCTGCTTGGCCTCTGCCAAGTTCATGCACATTCGGGCTTGACAAAAGCAGTGTTTGCCTGCCTGCAGGCAGGCGATTGACATCTCTGCGTGCATATAAGGCCAGGTTCCTATAAATACAGCATCCAAGTCAGGTCGGTGTATAAGTGATTTCCAATCTTCGACGATTTCGGGAATATCAAAATCTGCAGCAATTCTTTCGGCACTGCTACGGCTACGGTTGCAAACGGCCACGACTTCAACATTGTTGAGTGCCGCTAGGCCTGGTAGGTGTCGGACTCGGCAAATGTCTCCAGCGCCAATAAAACCAATTCGAATGGTCTGCTCATTCACGTTTAATTACTCCTTCTCATACCGATGATCCTAACGGGGGTACCTGTTCTGCCTTATGATGGGTGCGTAGTGCAGTTATGGAATTCTCATGTGAACCCACGGCCGTATTTTGGACGGATTTTCACAATGGTTCATGACTGTAGTTAAGTATCCAGTACCATGGTGTCAAATTAGGTAAATTTCGCTGTATATGCTCTCCCAGCGAACTTTTACCAATCATTCGCAGGTGCCATCTAAGGATGAGGGAATATTTCACCTCCAATCTACTCGCCTCTTGCAATCATTTTGAGCCGGCGATATTATCTTCGCCGTTCTTTGGAAGGAGAAATATTATTCCATTTGCCCCCGGAAGGGCTCGGCTTGGCTTCGGCCTTGCCGGGCCTTTTTTTTGTTACTTGTCTATAGGGAGGATAAGAAAATTAGGTAGGCGGATAGAGATGCTGATCGATCGAACATTGAAATAATGAGGCTCGCATGCAAAAACACCATGCAAGCAGTAGATTACAAGGTCCAGGTTGTTTTTAATGCGTACATTCCATCTATTTGGTTTCGGCGTTTCAGTCGCCTGTATGGCTGTTGGGTGTATGCCAATTGGCAAGCATATAAAAGAGTCAATTCCAGCGCCGGTTCTGGTGGGATCTACCGATCTACTGCAACTTCCGCATGTTACGGTTGATCGCAAGAATCAATTGGTTGATATAGAGGCGATGGTGGTGATGCAATCAACATTAGACGGTCAATGGCTTGAGTTGCTGGCCTGTACTGAAAATGGCCGGACGCATGAGTCAATCCTGGCCGTTAAGGCCCGTCCAAGTCATATCCATTACGCGTTGTTATTGGTGGGCTCGGACCCTGGCACGCCGATGGTATGGGGTATCCATCATGACCATGTGAAGATTGAGAAGCATCCTTCCGGTACATCCATCGCGATTTCTGCTATTTATCAAGACGAAAATGGAAAGGTTGTTCATGTGCCAGTGAACCAGTGGGTTGTTAACCGGTACACGAATAAACCGCTGGCGGATAACATTTGGCTCTTTACCGGTTCCCGTTTTATCGAATCTTCAGGTCGGAGAATTTATCAAGCAGATCGTGACGGCACAATTGTGTCATTGGTTCATTTTGGAGACGATCTCCTAGCACGGCCGACAGAGTTGACCAATCGCAATGATGGTGAAGCGTGGGGTGCTGCAGATGGCGTTATTCCGCCAGTCGGTACATTGGTCACGCTGCGTTTACGTCCGGCTGATTTGCCATGACCCGATTTTATTTTACGTATTGATATACTTATCCCATGCTCACTTCAGCGATAGATTCAGGATCCACATCTGCAATCTGTGTCCGAAAACTTGTCAAGCGGTTTGACGGCAACACCGTGCTCGATGGGATCGATCTGGAAGTCTTTGAAGGTGAGACCATGGTTGTCATGGGTGGGTCGGGGTCTGGCAAGAGCACCTTGTTGAGGCACATGATAGGCTCACTGCGACCCGATGAGGGGACGATCGAATTATTGGGTACCCAGATCACCGGTATCAATGAGAAGCAGCTCAACGACTTGCGTAAGAAAATTGGGATTCTTTTCCAGTCTGGTGCACTATTCAACTCGATGACCTTGCGTGAAAATGTGGCGTTGCCCCTGACCGAGCATACGCAACTCGACCCAACGACCATTGATATCATGGTGAAGATTAAGCTTGAACTCGTCGGATTGCGCGAACATGCGGAGAAATATCCCGCACAAATTAGTGGTGGCATGAAGAAAAGGGCGGGGTTGGCTCGTGCTCTTGCACTGGATCCCCGAATTCTGTTCTACGATGAGCCCTCTGCAGGTCTTGACCCAGTGACCAGTGCGGAGATCGATCAATTGATTATTTCGTTGTCAAAACAGCTCGGTGTCACAAGCGTCGTGGTGACACATGAAATGGATTCAGCCTTTGCCATTGCGGACCGGATGTGTATGCTCGACAAAGGGAAGATGCTCCTTGTCGAGCAGCGGCAATATTTTGAACAATTGCGCGACAGCACTGGCCCCCAGGATGAAACTGGTTTGTTAGTGCGGCAGTTTCTTCGTGGTGAACCTCAGGGACCTTTGACACAGCGTAGGCAAGCAACGAATTATGTGGAGGACCTACTTGGAGAAGCATCGCTTCTTATGGCCCCCCGTCCATCTGTGCAGACAACCCGATGACCCCACAACGTGACAATATGAAGGCGGGCCTCTTCGTCCTGATGGGGATTCTGATTTTTTTGTTTGTGGTATATACCCTGTTTGATTTTGAACGGTTGTTTGAACAAACACAACAGGTCAAAGTTTCATATACCCTTGATGATGGACTCAAGGGTCTCAAGGTGGGGGCTGCTGTCACACTTGGTCATGCGACAATAGGTGAGGTGGTTAATATTCAAAACCAGTGGCAGGAGGAGACGAACCGTGTTGTTGGCAAGGTGGTGACCGCATCATTTCCCAAACAGTACGCGATCTGTCAAAACGCTATTTTTGAACTTAATGTGCCAACGTTTGGGACAAGCACAACCTTGAATATTCGGGACATTGGCGCTGGAGAAATGTATGAGATTGGTACGATTATCCCTGGCACGATCGGTACGATGTTGATTGTTGACGAGATCATCGTCAATGCCGGAATTGGTGAAACCCAGCGACGCCAGTTTAGGCAGATTGTCGAAAATATTGAATCGATCACCACGCGAATCCGGGAGGACTACGCAATATTGATGCCGGAGCTCAAACTTACAATTACCGAAGCCAAGGCCATCATGGCAAAGTTCCATGACGCTGTGGCGGACGTTAAATCCGTGACCACGGACCTGGCGAATCGCAAGGATATGTGGTTTGAACGTGTTGACGGCATGACCGGGTCAGCCAAGGACAGTTTTGATAGGGTTCGAGATCTAATTCGGGATAAGGAACCAGCTTTACGCGAAACAGTGGACCAAGTTCATGACGTCACCAAGAGCTTGCGTGACAGGACAATCCATCAGATTGATGAGGTGATGCTCAAAGCCAATGCAGCCTTGGGTAATTTCAAGATGACATCATCCAGGATCAAATCCTTTGTTACCGGCCAACGCCCGGTATTGGAGCGGGCATTGGCCAATGCCCAACTCACCACGGATCAGCTTAAGTTGGCTGCCATTGAGGTGCGACGATCGCCTTGGCGATTGTTGTATAAGCCCGGCGATGATGAATTGGAAACGGATAATCTCTATGACGCGGCCCGTTCTTTTGCTCAAGCAGCTGGAGCCCTTGACGCAACGGTGATGAGTCTTCAGGCGATTCTTGCAGATCCATCGGGGGACAACGAGCAGATTCAGGAGATGCTCGATCATCTGGAGGCGTTGTTCACCAAGTTTGAGCAGACTGAACGTGTCTTTTGGGATTCGTTAAAGTCCCAGAAAGGGTTATGATTCAGCCGTTGACATAGGCTCCAGTACACGTGACAATATGCGTGTGTAGAGACATCCGACCTTAGAGGTGTGTGATCAATGAAAAATAGGGTTTACTCGGTGATTCTGGTGATTGCCTTGGGTTCAATGGTGGGTGGATGTGCTGCGCCGCTCCAGCCGGTGCAAGAAGTCCGCAGGTCCCTTAGCCCCAATCGGGACGGCATCCCGCTATCATTGGGAGAGCGACTCAACCGTCGGGCTCAAACCCGGGATCTAAATACCCGCCAAATTCCTGATGATTGGGATTCAATTTGGCTCAATGATCGTCCATTACGCATGAGTCTTTATCCAATTCCCTAAGTCATTTGGTTCGTTCTCCGCTCCCCTATCATTTTTATTGGCGTCCTTGCTTGGCATGGGCAGCGGGTTGTAAGGCAGTGATGCAGTTGAATTGTTTTTTCGATGGCTGGAGAAGGTGTGTCCGCAGTACGTTTTGCTACGGAGAATACGGCTTGGTCCTGTTTGCCAAATGAAGTGGAGGATTATTAAATCTTACTAGGCATGTTCAGGAACCAACTTGCTGTTCGTGCTGAACTCCTGATGGTAATCCTGCAAGGCACTGACTGACCATTGTCCACTGCGCAGGGCAGTAATTGCACGAACTGCTGCTGCAGCACCCGTTACCGTTGTGATCATGGGAACATGGAACCGGACTGCCAGGGCACGTAACTGGCCCTCATCACTGTTGATTCCCTTGTGGGTGGGCGTATTGATCAGAAGGGCAAGTTCTCGATTCTTGATCAAGTCCTCGCAATTGGGTCGACCTTCGCTAATCTTCTGGACACGTTTGGTTGTGACATCCTGCTCTGCAAGGTAAGCATGGGTGCCTGATGTGGTGAATAGTTCAAACCCCATCTCGATCAAGGTGCGAGCAATGTCGATGATTTGTGGCTTGTTGCTGTCACGAACTGACAAAAACACCTTTCCTTTAGATGGCAGGATGGTGTCAGCTGCCATTTGGGCTTTGGCGAAAGCAATTGGAAACCCGGGGTCAATACCCATGACCTCGCCGGTCGATCGCATCTCTGGGCCCAGGATTACATCAACACCAGGGAACTTACTGAACGGGAACACGGATTCCTTGACCGAAGTATGAGTTGGAATCACCGTCTGGGTCACGCCTAGGTCTGACAGCTGTGGTTGGATCATGACTTTTGCCGCGATTCGTGCCCAGGAAACCCCTGTTGCTTTACTGACAAACGGAACGGTGCGCGAGGCTCGCGGATTTACTTCAAGTACGAACACCTCGTACTCGTCATTGGCATCACCAGGTCGGCGGATCGCGTATTGAACGTTCATCAAACCCCGAACCCGTAACGATGCAGCCAGTCGGGTGGTTTGGCTTACCAGTTCATCAATGACACGCTGGGGTAAAGAATGTGGTGGGATTGCACATGCACTGTCTCCTGAATGTATGCCAGCCTCTTCAATGTGTTCCATCACACCGCAGACGACCGCAGATTCGTCCGGTTTTTCATCGGTTGTTGATTTGATGCCGTTATGGCGAAAATCAGCCACAACGTCGACATCCACCTCAATTGCCTCAGCAAGAAACTTGTCAATCAATACGGGTGCCCGGGTTAAGTCACTGACATTAACAGCTGAGTTCATGTAGTAAACCAATTGTTGCTCAGCGTAACAGGTCTCCATGCCACGGCCGCCCAGGACATAGCTGGGGCGTACCAGGACTGGATAGCCGATTCGGGTGGCGATGTTAACCGCTTCATCAAGGGAGTATGCAATCCCATTGTCCGGCTGGCGCAACTTGAGCGAATTTAAAAGTTGCGCGAAGCGTTTGCGATCTTCGGCAAGATCAATGGAATCAACACTCGTGCCGATGACCGGAACGCCCGCTAGTTCCAGTCCATGCGCTAAGTTCAGCGGTGTCTGGCCGCCAAACTGGACAATTACCCCGTGTAGTTTGCCATCAGGGACACCCCCGGAATCATTCAGCAAAGGTCCACCATTTAACTTTTCACAAACGTTTAGCACATCTTCAAGCGTCAAGGGCTCAAAGAAAAGAAGATCAGAGGTGTCGTAATCTGTAGAGACGGTTTCTGGGTTCGAATTAACCATGACTGACTCATAGCCCAATTCCACGGCCGCAAAGGCGGCTTGAACGCAGCAGTAATCAAATTCAATCCCCTGGCCAATTCGATTGGGTCCACCGCCTAATACGACCACCTTCTTTTTGTCGCCAAGGCGGATCTCATTGTCATAAAACGTCGTCGTTTTACCGGGGCCCCAATTTGTGATCGGTGATTCGTAGGTGGAGTAGTAGTAGGGCGTGGCTGCTTCAAACTCGGCGGAACAGGTATCAACAAGCTTGAAAACCGGCTCGATACCCAACGACTGGCGATACCGGCGCACCTCCAGGATGGTTTCCGAACTGATGTGCCCAAGATAGATGCATGCTAATTGTGCATCGCAGTAGCCCAACTGCTTGGCCTTGAATAACACATCACGCGGTAGATCCTGTAATTTGTTGTGGCTGATGAGGACCTGCTCAAATTCAATTAATTGGTGTATCTGGTCAAGAAACCATGGGTCAATATGCGTCGCGTCATGAACTTGTTCAAGTGACCAGCCGAGCTTGAATGCGTACCGGATATAGTACAGCCGACCTTGCGATGGGACATGTAATTTTCGACGCAGCTTCTGAGCCGGGATGGGCCACTCTGTTTCATCCAACTGAAGCGAGCCGGTTTTGGCCTTTTCAGCCACGGCTCCATGGCTGATGCCAAGGTCCTGTGCAAGACTTGTAATCTGGTTTTTCTCCTTGGCATTTAATTCTGCCAAGCAGCGAACGTCCTGGTGAAGCAATGCGGCGGCTTTTAGTGGTGAAATATCTCCTGCAACCCGCTGGATCCTGCCAAGTGAAGTGGGGTGCTCGATGTTTAACCATTGCAAGGTGGTGCGTAGGGAACTTAGCCACTTATCCTGTTCGTCGAGGCCAAGGCCAAACCGCTTGACCTCCATGGATCGGATGCCCTTTTGCAGACTTTCCTTGAAAGTACGACCGATGCTCATTGCCTCGCCAACACTTTTCATCTGTGTGGTCAGGGTTTCATCTGCTTCAGGGAACTTCTCGAATGTCCATCGAGGGATTTTGGTCACCACGTAATCGATGGTTGGTTCAAAACAAGCAACTGTCTTGCCAGTGATGTCGTTGGGTAGTTCCCACAGCGTGTAGCCCACAGCAAGCTTGGCAGCAAGTTTGGCGATGGGGAATCCAGTTGCTTTGGAAGCCAGTGCCGATGAACGGGATACGCGTGGGTTCATCTCGATGACGAACATTTCCCCAGTGTCCGGATCAATGGAGAACTGGATATTTGAGCCACCGGTTTCAACACCAATCGCGCGGATGATAGCAATCGCCGCGTCTCGCATCCGCTGGTATTCTTTGTCCGTAAGTGTTTGAGCGGGTGCGACGGTAATTGAATCGCCTGTGTGAACCCCCATTGGATCCAAGTTTTCAATTGAACAGATGATTACAACGTTGTCATCGCGGTCTCGCATGAGCTCAAGCTCATATTCCTTGTGCCCAATTAAAGACTGGTCGATCAGAATTTGCTGGGTCATGGATGCATCAAGTCCACGGCGAACGATGTCTTCGAATTCTTCCAAGTTATATGCAATACCGCCCCCTGTACCACCAAGCGTAAAGGCGGGGCGGATAATGGCAGGCAAATTGACGTGTTCAAGCACTTCCCGGGCTTCAGCCATGCTATTGGCGATTCCGCAGCGAGGGCATTGCAGGCCGATGGATTCAATTGTCTGGAGAAACTGGTCACGATCTTCAGCTCGATGGATAACATCCCGTGTTGCGCCAATCATCTCCACGCCAAACCGATCCAAAACGCCATCATCAAACAGTTGACAGGCGCAGTTCAAAGCTGTTTGGCCGCCGAGCGTCGGCAAGAGGGCATCGATCTGGTAGCCCCCACCATGTTCTTTTTCAATGATCTTGGTGACAGTGTCTGCAGTGATCGGCTCGACATAGGTCCGGTCAGCCATCTGCGGATCGGTCATGATCGTCGCCGGATTAGAGTTGATCAGGACGACCTGAAAACCTTCCTGCCGCAACGCTTTACATGCCTGAGTGCCTGAATAGTCAAATTCGCAACCTTGACCAATGACAATCGGGCCGGAGCCGATGATAAGGATTGTTTGAATGTCAGTGCGTTTGGGCATATTTCATTGCTCGAAAATTCAGCTGCGCAAACTTGCGAAATCGTACAGCGTAGGCGGGTGATGAACAAGACTACGGTGCGGTGGATCTAGTCATGGATCTCGATGATCTGTGCCTCAACTTGTTCTAAATCAACCACGGCCACGGTGCAGCGATTGGTGACCCAACCGCAACATTCACCGGGATTAACAAACAATTTTCCGTCCTTGGCTTCATTGACCACGTGGTGGCTGTGACCAGTGACCACAATGTCAGCATCAGCATAATCTATTGGTTTGAGCCAATCGATAAAATGGTGCATGACGATTTTCTTGCCATTTAGTTGGATATATAGGGGCCCATCAACCAAGTTAGGTAAAACCTGTTTTAAGCCCTTGCGTTCGCCGTCATTATTGCCGTAAATGCAGTAGACAGGGGCTGTCAATGTCCCCGGTGCAATCAGTTTGGCTGCAAAGGGAGCAATGTAATCGCCCGCATGGAGCACTGCCTCGACCTTTAATCGCATGAAAAGGGCCACGGCCCGACGAAATGTGGGTAAACGGTCGTGCGTGTCGCTGATGACGCCTATTTTCATGCGGATCCTGGTATTGCACCGGAGACGAGGATGGTAGACCGGAAATCGACGGTTTCTTCTGAAGAGGTCCCTCGGGATGTTAAATCCTGCCCAGTTTGTGTTGCATCTTACCGTTCCCTTGAAAGGATGGACAGGTGAACATTTCAGGCTCATCGGGGCTCATGTTTTCTAAAGACCATTGTCGGTGGTTTGATAAAGACGACGAGATTCCCCTCGAAAACATTCAGATCGACCTGGCAACCAGTTACCAGTAGGGGGGCTACTGTGGCTACAATGAAGCCAAAATAATCCGGAGATACAAATGGGCCTCTACAACTTCCATCGTGTTCTGATTATTGTCGCCATACTATTTGATGTGGGTTTTTCGATCTACTGTTACCGGAAATATCAAGTGTCAAGCGAGTCTTTGCATGTTGTAATGTTGCTTGGTTCCAGCGTGGTGACATTGGTGCTGGTGACCTACCTGATCTATTTCAACCGGAGTCTGGCAATTTTGCGATCGATGGCTTCTGATCGGATCAGGCGATGCCACAGTTGCTATTATGACCTGCGTGGAATCTCAGAGATTGATCACGACCGCTGTCCCCAATGTGGGGCAGAATTGGCCGCAATACCCTCAGCGGAAGTCATGTAGGCCAAATGACTTTGTGTTAAGCCATACGAAGCACGTTTAGATAAGCCTTGACTGTCTGTGCAAGTCCCTGCCAGATTGCCTCTGCGATCAGTTCATGACCGATCGATACTTCTAGGATGCTAGGTACATGTTGGCAGAAGAACTGAAGATTGTGCACATTCAGGTCATGTCCGGCGTTGAGGCCGAGTTCTAGATCTTCAGCAACAGTCGCAGTCTGGATATAACGTTCAATTATTGATTCCGGGTGGCCAGCACGAAAGGCCGTGGCGTATCTTTCCGTATACAACTCGATGCGATCAGCTCCGGTCTCCGGTACATGCTTGACTTGTTCTACATCCGGATCCATAAACAAACTGACGCGGATATCCTGAGCCTTGAGGGCACTGGTAATCGGCTTAAGTCGGTGTCTGTCAGCGATCATCTTCCAGCCATGATCGGAAGTTGCTTGAGCCGGACTGTCGGGAACCAGGGTTGCTTGTGTGGGTTTGGCATGGCTGACAAGGTCCATAAACCGACCTTCAAAAGGGTTACCTTCAATGTTGAATTCAATTTCCGGATACTCTTGTAGTATGCGGGCCAGTTCGTAAACATCTGCGGAGGTAATATGTCTTTCGTCAGGCCTTGGGTGCACGGTGATACCCTGCGCACCAGCGTCGATACACGTATGTGCAGCAGTAATTACATCTGGTATGCCATAGCCTCGACTATTCCGAAGCAATGCGATTTTATTAAGATTCACACTGAGTTTGGTCGTCGTCGTCGCCTTCTAAAAGCATCTGGCATGTCCCCAGGGGACCGGATGGGTTTCTGCAAAGTTGACAGGTTGATTTTTTATGTCACCACAATTGGTAGTTCGGGTGCAGTCCGGCGGTGATTATGTGCCAGCCCGGTTCTTCACTAGATCATCGACTACACTCGGGTCGGCAAGTGTGCTTGTGTCACCAATTTGGTCTGTTTCATTCTCGGCAATTTTCCGGAGGATGCGTCGCATGATCTTTCCTGAACGGGTTTTTGGTAGACCAGGGGCCCATTGGATCACATCCGGTGATGCGATAGGTCCGATCTCCTGGCGAACGTGTTGAATGAGTTCTTTCTTAAGGTCATCTGAGTATGATTGCCCCACCTTGAGCGTAACATATGCATAGATGCCTTGTCCCTTGATATCATGCGGAAAGCCGACTACTGCCGATTCAGCAACAGATGGATGTGAGACAAGTGCACTTTCCACTTCAGCGGTACCTAATCGGTGTCCGGAGATGTTCATAACGTCATCGACTCGACCTAGTAGCCAGTAATCGCCATCAGTATCGCGCCGGCAACCGTCGCCAGTGAAGTACATTCCCTTGAATGTGCTGAAATAGGTGTCAACGAATCGCTGATGGTCTCCCCAAGTGGTTCGCATGATGCCAGGCCAAGGCTTCTTGATGCAAAGCTTGCCGCTTTCCCCATCCGGTAACTCCTTGCCGTGGTCATCCACGATCACGGGCTCGACACCAAAAAACGGTCGTGATGCACTTCCTGGTTTGAGCGAGTGCGCGCCGGGAAGGGGTGTGATTAATATGCCGCCTGTTTCCGTCTGCCACCAAGTGTCGATAACCGGGCATCGGCTTTTGCCTACCGTCCGGTGATACCAGAGCCACACCTCCGGGTTAATTGGTTCTCCAACCGTACCCAGCAGTTTCAGGCTTGATAAATTACGTGATGTGATGGGTTCCTCGCCTTCTCTCATAAGCGCGCGGATTGCAGTCGGAGCGGTATAGAATTGTGTGACTTTGTACTTGTCACAGATGTCCCAGAATCGTCCGGCATCCGGGTAGGTAGGGATCCCTTCGAACATGGTCGTTACGGCCCCATTGGCCATCGGTCCATAGATGATGTAGCTGTGGCCAGTGATCCAGCCGATATCAGCGGTGCACCACCAGATGTCACCATCCTGATAATCAAAAATATTCTTGAACGTGGTCGCTGCATAGACCATATAGCCACCGGTTGTGTGGAGTACCCCCTTGGGTTTGCCGGTTGATCCTGAGGTGTAGAGGATGAACAGCGGGTCCTCTGAGTCAAGCCATTCCGGCTCGCAATTTTCGCTGGCCTCAGCCATGTGGTCGTGCCACCACAGATCACGGTCGGGTGTCATCGGCACGTCATTTCCAGTTCGCTTGACCACCACGACATGTTCAATACTTGGGCATTCTGCGACTGCCTTATCCGCCTTGGTTTTCATCTCGATATCGTTCTTGGGCCCGCGTAGCGCAGTGTCCTGTGTGACCAATACCTTGCACGATGAATCGTTGATGCGGTCACGAAGTGAATCTTCACTGAATGCACCGAAAACAACAGAATGAATGGCCCCAATTCGTGCACAAGCCAGCATTGCAATCGGTAACTGGGGGATCATTTGCAGGTAGAGGCAGACACGGTCTCCCTTGGTCACGCCAATTGATTTAAGAACATTGGCAAACTTGCAGACTTCGCGGTGAATCTGTCGGTAAGTAAACTTGGCCTCGTCACCCGGTTCATTCCCCTCCCAGATAATTGCAGTTTGATCGCCCCGGTTTTCAAGATGTGGATCAAGGCAGTTGACGGTGATATTGGTTTTTCCGCCCAGAAACCACTGGATCTCAACCTTGTCTGTGAAGTCATAACTGGAAACACGATCCCACTTTTTATGCCACACGAATTGGGAGGCGATTTCGCCCCAGAACTTGTCTGGGTTTTGGATCGAATCTTTATACATTTGGTCGTATTGATCAAATGACTTGACATGGGCTGTATCTGTGAAGGTTGATGGTGGTGCAAAAGTTTGGGCTGATTGACTTCGGCTTTGAGTTTTTGTCTGGTTCATTAGATTGACTCCTTGCGAGCTCCCAGATCATTGAGGGTCTAATTTTAACAGGAATGAGTCGTGTTCAGCGTAGTAGAATCACCGATTTCGTTCGCTTGAGTCAACTGCGAGATCTTGATCACTCCACGAACTCGCCAGCTTAGAGCTATCCGGCAGTTCGGGCAAGAACCCGGCATGCTAAATCCGGTTGAGATCGAGGCTGAGGTAGAACAGGGACTGCGGTCAAAATTGAGTACTTTCTGCGGGGAATGGTATTTTCACCAGCTCAAGATAAAAACATGCCAAGGCATCTATTTTCCTGCAGACCATATGGTGTCTTATCAATTCCAGGATTGAGTGGTGTTACGGCACCTTGTGAATCACCAGAGTGCCACTAATAGGCCATGTGTGACTGGCATGGTTACCTGGTATTACCGTCGTGGCCACCAATGGGCAACTGGCAGGTGTTGTGTATTTGATTAATGGACGGCTGACCCCTAGTTCCTCTGCAGGGCTACCAAGGTGCTGAACGAGATTTGTGATATTTTATGGGGGGCGTTTCTGTGTCGATATGTTATCTAGGAAACAATTAGCAAGGTCGGCTTGGCGATTTGTAGATCTGATCCGCCGAATTATCAAATGGCTAGGAAAAGTGCAGAATGTCTTTCTCCACAAACATCCTGATCTGCCCCAAACTTCTGAATCACCACGGACTGGACCATGCCGCTCGCTATTGATTGCTATAACCTCTTGCATATACCGATGCCACCATCACTGGCTGGACTGGACGAATCCCGCCTTTGCCAGTTGTTGGCACGCAGCAGGTGGTCTGGGACCGGGATTTGGGTGGTTTGTGATGGTGTGATCAAGCCGGGGGGAATTGGGCAATCACCGGTCCATCAGGTGGAACTGGTCTATTCAGGGCCTTCTCGATGTGCTGATTCTGTGATCATGGAAATGGTTGCTGCCAATTCAGCTCCATGTCGACTTACCATTGTAAGCACGGATCGTCAGATTCGTGCTGCGGCACGTCGTCGCCGATGTCACGTGGTGACGAGTAAACAATTCATTTCTGAGTTGTTGCAACTGCTTTCTGGTCCGTCAATGGGGGGGCATGGAGACCCGGAAAGCCATAGGCATACGGCCCTGTCAGGCCAAGAGGTAGACCAGTGGTTGAAGACATTTGGCGTCAATGACCAATCACTAGACCATGACCCCCTCAAGCCGTTCTACGATCGTCCAACCAAAGACCATTGAGTTTTGGACGCTAGAGTATGTGGGTAGAACTTGACCGAATGCAATTGGCCTAGTCCAATTGAGTCTTAGGGCGGCATCTGGACCGTCCAATTGTCGAACCGACATTGGTGAATTCATATGACCTCAACCCCCGCCAGCGACATGACTACCGTTGTGAACCGCCAGCCCCATTATAAGCGGGTGCTTCTTAAGATCAGTGGCGAGGCATTCTGCGGTAAAGGCGGATATGGGATTAGCGGCGATGAACTGGAATTGATCACCGAGCAGATTGCAGATGCTCATGATCTGGGTATTCAACTGGCAGTAGTCGTTGGCGGCGGCAATATCATTCGTGGCAGGTCCTTGGCTGAACAAGGCCAGATTGCCCAGGCTACGGCAGACTATATGGGTATGCTTGGGACCGCGATCAACGGATTAGCGCTCAAGGAACGCCTTGATCAGACGGGGCATCCCGCACGTGTACTTAGTGCGATCAACCTGACTTCCGTTGCCGAGAACTTCATCCGTGGACGCGCAGTGCGTCATCTGGAAAAAGGGCGAATTGTGATTTTTGTATCGGGGACCGGAAACCCATTTTTCACGACGGATACAGCTGCTGCACTTCGAGCGACCGAAATCGGGGCCGACGTATTACTCAAAGCAACCAAAGTTGATGGTATTTACGATAAAGATCCAGCCGTGCATCAAGATGCCAAGCGGTTTGACACATTGAGTTATCAGCAGGCAATGGATCAGCGTCTGGCGGTCATGGATCTGACGGCATTTAGCATGTGCATGGAGCATGATATTCCCATTGTTGTTTTTGATATGAAGACACCGGGGCGCATCGCTGATGTTGTGGCAGGCAAACCATGTGGAACCCAAGTGACCGCCACTAACTAGTTAATGTTTCCAATGAGAACTAAAACCCTGAGCAGCATAGACTGAACTGGGAATTACGGCGATGAAATGTGGCCAGTGTTGTCTAAGCGTAATATCTTGCGAGGATAAGTGATGGACCTTGACGAAGCGCAACTGACTGCTGAAGAAATGATGGAGAAATCGACTGATTACCTCAAGAATGAGCTTGCTGGTGTACGTACCGGCCGGGCATCGACAGGTCTGGTTGAATTTCTCAAAGTAGATTATTACGACTCACCAACGGATCTACGACAACTCGCCTTGATCAGTGTACCGGAACCAACACAGTTACTAATCAAACCATTTGATCCTTCAACAAACACACTTATTATCAAGTCCATTCAGAATGCGGGTTTGGGCCTTAATCCCATCGCAGAAGGAAAACAGATTCGCCTCAATCTGCCGGCACTAACCGGTGAGCGGCGTGCACAACTGGGCGGGTCAGTCAAACAGATGGGTGAACAGGCGAAAATCGCAATTCGGAATGCTCGTCGTGATGGCAATAAGCACATTGATGCCGCGGTCAAGGACAAAACCCTGCATCTTAGCGAAGACGACGCTGAACAGGCCAAGAATGAAATCCAGGAGCTTGTTAAGAAATATGAAAAACAGGTTGATCAGATGGTTGAAGAAAAGCTGCAGGAAATCAATGAAATGTAGGCTGGTTGTCTTGGCCGTTTCCTGATCGGAGTGTTCTTATGACAAGCTTTGCTGGGCAGATTGCAATGGCGGGCTTGCTTTACGCTATGGTCTTTGTGGTGCAAGATCCAGCATCAGCTCAACCAGGTGATCCAAGGGATGGAACCACGCAGCGTAATGGTGTTCTTGCCCGGGCCGTTGAACTGCTGATTGCTGATGCCAAGCTTCTTGATAAATATAACCTGATCACGCTTAACGAGGAAGATAAGTCAGCCTATCAGTCTCATTTGAGTCGCCCCCATCCTGCCCTGAGTGGTTGGGGTGGTGATGAAGTGCCAATGGTCCTCAAGCGGATGATCCAGCCATTCACTTCCAATGCCTATCGTGATACCTACATCCGGTGGCATTTGATGTGGGTTGTTAAACAAGCCGAACCTAAGCAGCTACGCAAGGCAAGCAGTGGTCTGCTTGAATTGGTCGAGCATATGCCCCCTCCGATCAACCTTTCGGAGCGTCCTGAATGGCGACTGGAACCTGAAGAGATTGGTAGCAAGTACTATAGCCTGATAGATTCCATTTCCGTCATTGTGGGTATTCCACCTTTTGATAAGCGATATGAGCCCCCAGGATCCTTCGACTATATGACCTCGGCACGCAAGGCGGAAGCCGAGACCATCTTTGTCGAGGCTAGGGCGTTAAGGGACCAATTTAAAGTCGTCACGGATGAGGAGGCAAAGTCGTACAACCAACGGGTAAGATTTGTGAACTGGGCCATTCGGCAATACCGGGGTGAATTGATCTACGCGCTTGTGTGGACAGGCGATCCGAAGGTTGCCCAAAGAATCGTCAGTGCAATTGATCGTCATTCCTCACGGGGTAGTGGGCTGGCTGTGGACCTTTTGAACTTTCTTTACCAAGGTGCGTTCGAAGGGGCTTTGGATCTCTACGAACCGCACATTTTGGATAAGATGCGCCAGCAATTGCTCACGGTTGCAAAGAGGGAAGAAGGATGGGGGACATACGGTGGTCAGCAGCGTAATTTTGCTGACTATGCCTTTCACATGATCCAATTGCTGGAAGAACCTAGTTTGGCGGGGGTTGGCGGATATCGTCCTCCGCCCTACAGTTTACCTTGATGCTCTAGAGTCAAAACGAGGTTAGTGCCCCGTCTTAATATGAGGGCTTCACCCTTATGTGCAGCAATGGATTGGCTATAAAAGAAGATCAATATCCCAAGTCAATGCGGTTGATCCTGACGGTCGTGCTTTGCCTGGTAGGTCTATCGCCGTGTCTGGGGGCCACAAGTTCACTGCCCGATGGTGCAGATCTTAAACTGGAAAGAATTCAACAAGCTATCAAGCGGGGGATTGAGGCGATCTACCGGATCCCACCTCCGGAAACCTTTAGGCCTGCCTGGAAATACTCCCATTGGAAATATCGCTGGGACCAGGAACTGCACCACGAAATTGGCAACCATGCATTGGCCGCCTGGGCCCTTTTGGCTTGTGGTGAGAGCTATCAAAATCCCAGATTATTTCGACGGCTTAATATCGTGCTAGCCGCCGATCCGTCCTATGTATTTGACCGCGGAATGCGGGCTCTGATGCTTGCACACCTGCCCCGGGACCGTTGGGCCCGCTGGGTCAATCGCGACGGCTTGTTCCTGGCCAGTGCCCTAACGGAATTGGGGAACTTTAACCGCGCCTATACCGGTGGGTCAGCAACTGGAGCTGGTGACAATGCTCACGGCCAATACGGGGTATTGGGGCTCGCAGGGCTGGATCGTGCCGGGTGGCGTAAGCTGGCCAAACATCATTGGATGCGGATTGATGCTTACTGGCGGGCTGCCCAGCAGACCACGGGCAAAGAAAAACCCGCTGGCTGGGCGATCTATTCACTCGATCCGAGTCATGGGACACCAATCAACAGTGGAATCCATGCCAACTCGCGGATTAGCGGCCCCATGACCGCCGGCGCGGTTGCGGTGCTTTACCTGACCGAACGGGCTATGCGTGGCCCCAGAATGGATGTTGGCCAGCAAAATATCTCACCTGAACTGCGCAAAGGTCTGGCATGGTTGGACCAGAATTTCATGATCGAAGATGAGGCTGAACATACCGATCGCAACTTCTATTACTTTACAATTCAAAGTGTCGGTCGGTACACAGGCTATCGTACGTTCAACGGAATAGATTGGTTTCGGCGGGTAACCGCCAAGTTATTGGCTGAGCAGCAACCTGATGGGTCATGGACCGGTCCCAAGGGGCGTTTGTTATCCACAAGCTTTGCTCTGCTCTACCTATCACGAGCGAACGATCCATTGGCCATCACCAAGATCCGCTGGTCAAACCCCAAGACACAAATCTCATCTTCCGCTGATACGCAGAGTCAAACGGTATTGCCAATAGAAACACGGGCAAGTAAATCATGGAATAATCGACCGCACGATATATGGAACTTCGTTGACTACGCCAGTGACCTGTATGAAGCATCCGTTACATGGCAGATTGCCGAGTTGAATCAACCAGTTTACGAGTTGATCGAGAGTCCGGTCCTTTATTTGGCAACCGATGACCGCTTTGATCTGACTGATGAGGAAATCGACGGATTACGAAGGTACATCGATGCTGGCGGGCTTTTGATTACAAACCCTGAAGGTGGCGCTGGTGCAGTGCAGGCTGCCATGCGTAAATTGGCGGGCCAACTTTTTGCCAGCCGGGGCCATGAACTGGTAAAGGTTCCTAGTGATAGTTCGATCTTTCATTTGCATGCGAGAAATGTCACTATGCCCATGCAAATGGTTCATAACGGTGTGCGGCCGCTGATGATTCATTTCATGCGAGATATTGGAGAGGATCTGCAGCGTTACCGAACCACAAACCCTAGTTTCTCGGCGTTGTCGAATATTTATCTTTTTGCAACAGGGATGAAACCTCAACGTCCGCGCCTAGCTAATCATCATGTGGTTCAACTGAACAACGTGCCGCAACGAAAATTATCAGCTGCTCGCCTGCAATACAGTGGTAACCATGACCCAGAGCCATCAGCATTAACGCAATTGCAGGCACTGCTTGCCAACGATCATGATATTGATCTTTCCTTATCTAAGGTTCTTCCGGAAGATCTGGCCGATCAACAGATTGCTTTTCTCACCACAACGGGTCGGTTTTCTTTAGATGAGGAACAAACTAAATCAATTGGCGATTGGATTCGTGCTGGTGGGACATTATGGATTGATATCGCCGGTGGTAATGAAGACGCGATCCCGAGTGTGCATGGATTGATCAAGCAGGTCTTCCCGGATCAGTTTGCCAGGCTATTGCATCGTGATGACCCAATCATCGATGGTCGTCGGCTTGGGGGTTACGATTGTTCTCGCGTGTCATACCGGATCTATACCTTGCGATTAATGCATCGTCTCAATGAACCGCGTCTTGAAGCAATCCATGTAAAAGGACGACCAGCCATTATCTTTTCAACCATGGATTTGACAAGTGGGTTGGCCGGCTTAAACCATTGGCGTATCTTTGGATATACTCCACAATCGGCACGGCAATTGGTTGTCAACGGATGCTTGTCGGTTTTGTCTTCCTTTGTGGAAAAGGTTGAACCTTAGAGAGATGATTGGTGCAACGTTTGATTTCAACCAGGCGGCTACCAACTACCTATACATCTGATTATGCTAAAAGTACAACGCAATGTCCCACTCAAGCCTGCCCCATGATATAGATATTGATGCTGTAATCACCGGTGATATACGGTTAGATGCAGCGTCATCACTGCGGCTCTATCACGAGGCACCTCTCCATGAACTGGGCAAGTGGGCAGCGCAGCGATGCCAGTTCATTCATGGCGAACAATATCGCACCTATGTCATTGATCGTAATATCAACTACACCAATGTCTGCTCGGCACACTGTACGTTTTGCGCCTTTAAACGCGATCTGGGTGATACTGACGCGTATCTATTAAATACCAAAGCGTTGCACGAGAAGGTGCGTCAACTTGTTAATATCGGTGGTACACAGATCCTGCTGCAGGGTGGCATGCATCCGGAGTTGCCGATTGAGTTCTATGAGCAGATGTTGCGTGATCTGAAATGTGAGTTCCCTTCTATTCATATTCATGGTTTTTCCCCACCGGAGATCGTTGAGTTTGTCGCCGTATTCAAACTAGAGGGTTTCCCCTGTACGCTTCCGAACCGCAGCCATGAGCTATCCAATGATGTGTGGCAGGCGAAATTAGAAGCGATTTTGACACGCCTTTGCGATGCGGGTCTTGATTCAATTCCAGGCGGCGGCGGCGAGATTTTTGCCGATCGTGTCCGTCGCCGGATCGGAATTGGCAAGGCAACGGCGGATCAGTGGCTCAAAGTGATGAGTTGTGCGCACCAAATCGGGATGTTTACCAGTGCCACGATGATGTTTGGTCATATTGAAAGCGTGGCTGATCGGATCGATCATATGCTAAGAGTTCGGGCTGCACAGGATCGGGTAATTGAAGCCCAGTACCCGGGTCGTTATTTGTCTTTTATTAGTTGGCCGTTTCAGCCGGACCATACGCCTTTGGGGAAACTTGATTCTTGGGATCCGGAATCTGGCGAGCCATTTGCAGGAGATGATCCCCAGCACCCTCTGGCAGGCAAGCAGTTACGCCTTGCGGGGGCGACCGATTATCTTCGGACACAGGCCCTTTCACGGCTTGTTCTAGATAACATCCAATCGATTACCAGTTCCTGGGTTACGGTGGGTCCTAAGATCGGACAATTAGGATTGTTTTACGGGGCCAATGATATGGGTTCGGTCATGATGGAGGAAAATGTGGTTAGCGCAGCTGGTACAACCCACTGCCTCAATGAACCGGTTTTATGCCACCTGATCCGAGAAGCGGGGTTTGTCCCAGCACAGCGAGATAATAAGTATCGGCGCCTGCATGTGCATGAAGGCCAACAATCCCCCGACCACCAAGTCAAAGATTGGTCTAGGCACCGCCGTACCAATCTCCACCGTCAGGGGTCAGGTGATGAGGGGGGGCAAGTTCCATTACCCGTTGTAGGCGATCGTGCCAGTTAGAAGGACAAGGTGAATTGATTGCCGAACATAGAGGTAGAATCTCCGTTCATTGATTTAAATTGCAATTCCTTGTAGTGATTATTCCCGTATCTGCTCTCAAGGAGAATCGGATTTGGTTGGTGATAAACAGAAGACATTTATCCAGAAGCACGGTTATTTGGTTGTGCCAGATCTACTCTCATCGCAGTTAGTTGAAGAATGCGAAATGGAGATCGACCGTCTTCATGACCTGGCGGTTGAATTCAAGTCAAAGAACGATCCCCGGGCCGAAAAATTTCAACATGAGCCATTTGCCGAGGTTGAAAGGGTTAATGGTAGACCTGTGCTTCGGAAAATTGAACCTGTGGAAGAATTTTCACAGGTCTTTGATGATCTGGCGATTCACCAGCCCCTGGTTGATTTAATACGGCGCTTGCTAGGTCCTGATCTGCTGCTCTTTCGCAGTACCTTGATGCTCAAACCTGCATTTCATGGTTCGATCCATACATTACATCAGGACGTAAGCTACTGGCCGGTCAAATCATCAGAGCTTATTACAGTCAGTATTGCACTTACGGACTCAACTCCTGATAACGGGTGCTTCAAGGTGATTCCCGGAAGTCATCACTGGCCAAGCCGCAAGTGGGGTGAGATCATTCGTCGCCAGGATGAAGGCCTGACTGATTTGGACAACATTGATACAACTGCTCAGATCGATGTGCCACTGAAAGCCGGCAGCGCATTGTTGTTTGATAGTGCGCTAGTTCATGGATCAGGACCAAATTGTTCCCCCAACCCACGGCACACTGCACTATTTGCTTACTTCACGCCCGGAGGAACCTATCATCCGCATAAAGATGCCACTCAGTATCAGACCTTCCGTGTCATCTGTGGTCTTGAAGGTCACCCATCCGTCACATTGCACGCGGAAACTCCGAATCACTGACAAGTGGTTCTGTGAAAATCAGGGTCATCGGTCAGCGAATAACAGGTGTCAGGGGATATGGCTTTCCAACGGGCCTCTTCATCTAGATGAAGATCACCTGTTCTTCTTTTTGCAATCGGTGCCGGTTTTTAATACTGGATTCCAACACTGTTATGATACGTCTTGTCCCGCGGGCGTGGCGGAATTGGCAGACGCGCTAGATTTAGGTTCTAGTGGGGTAACACCCGTGGAGGTTCGAGTCCTCTCGCCCGCATTCGGTTGTAAGCATTGCACTTGCAACATTTGCCATTGATTGGCTTCAGGTCTTATTTTCGGTCTGTATCCCCAGGCGAGTCAAATTAGTCTGTATTAGATAGGTGTTCGAGGGCGCGTTGCGCGGCATTCTTGTATTCATCCTGGGCCACGTCTTCGATCACAGCGTCCTCGAACTTGGCCATGTATTCTCGCCGGCTTACATCTGGACTATGCCCAATTGCTCGCGTGTACTGGTACTCGCTCAGGCCAAACTTGAGGAAGTCCCGCTCACAACAGCAACGAAGTACCTGGAAACCAGGGCGCCACAAAGACCGCCCGTTTGCTGTTCTTCATATCTATAGGTCAAATGGTCACCGTCGTGAACAGATCTCATGCAATAACAGTACTTGTCACGATCCTGACAACCTTCTCGGCAGGATCGGTAGCGCGACCTGATCCGGCGGCCAAGACATTGACAATGCTCAATCCTTACGATGGCGTCGACTGGAAGTCCGTGATCAAGGTCCCGTCGGCAACGCACCTGCATATGAAAGAACAAAGTGCTCTGGACCATGGCTACCGCAGTGGTTTAAGGCACTTCCCGATTTCAAACTACTATCCTTCAGCACCCTACAGCGCCACCACTCGGCTCAGTGACTTCAAGCTGCACCAGACCTGGCCCGTCAAGCGCAACGGCGTCACGATTGAGCCGCCCATCAACTGGAACAAGCTCATCACCTGGCGGGACGAGCTCAAAGAACCGTTTCGATCAAGTCTTCCCTTCACCGAAACCGAACTGGTCTTTCCTCATATTCCAGACGACGTGATTTTGAGCAACAATGCCGAGCACCACGGCTTTACCAACGGCAATCCAAGATGCCACATCTGCGCGCCTGGCTCCTCGTTTTCCTCGGGCACCTTCGATGTGAAGGGTCGCAATTATCGTCTGCCCGAACACGGGATCCCGATCGGTTTTGGCGGTACATGGCAGCAGGCTTTTACTGAGATGCTCAAGTTGCTCGACTATCCAGACGGCGGGGGAATCATCATCGCTCATCCTGCATGGCTCTCAGGTCTGTCGGACCAGCAGATCTTCGAGATGCTTGATTTCGACCAGCGGGTGTTGGGGATTGAGATCTACAATCACGGTGAGCAAATTAGGGATTGGACGAAGAAGCCGGCCGACGAGCTACCGCCAGAACCTGAACCCGGCTTCGCCCTCAAGCTGTGGGACCGCATCTTGTCGACGGGCCGCCGGTGCTGGGGATTCTGCGTGCCAGATCACGGCGTTGAAAAAGGTGGCGATTGGCAGGGCCGTAGCGTCTTGCTCGTTTCCCGTTTTTCGGAAAGGCATTGCCTGCGGGCCTATCGCAACGGTAACTTCTACGGGTGCCTGAAGGATAACGGTCTGACGGTCACAGATTTCCAAGCCACCAAAACTGAGGTCAAGCTACAGACCAATCAGACCGCCAAGATCACGTTCATCACGAACAAGGGGATTGCGAAAAGCGTCACGGGCACAAGTGCAACTTATGCCATCCCGACGAACGACGGTAAACCTGACGTGGTCTATGTCCGGGTGGAGATATCAGACGAATCTGGCGAACGCCTGTTCCTGCAGCCGGTCATGTATCACCATTAATCTCACCTCAACGGCGGCGGACAAGACACACCAGCCCAACGGCCAAGACCGCCACGGTCGCTGGCTCAGGAATCAGTGGACTGAAGCCGGCCGAGCGCAACGCCTGAGACAAGGACAACCCTTCCGCCGCGGACCAGTTGGCACCCAGGATGCCCAGGTCCGCGACGTCGACGACGTTGTCACCGTTGAAATCGCCGTCGTCGAACACCACGTCAGTCATGCCGAAGTTTGCGCCCAGAATGCCGAGGTCTGCCACATCCACCACACCGTCGCCGTTGGCGTCACCGGGTATGGGTAAAACATTTTCCGCCCGCACGCCCACGAGAACGTTGTCGAAGAGCACGTTCTCGAATGTGGTCCCGCCGCCGGCCAGTTGGATGAAATCAAGGTCGTAATGGCCGTTGTACGATTCGAAGTCTGCAATCAGTTTTGTGTCATCGAGCCATAGGTCCAGACGCTGGTTCGACGCCTTATAGTGAAGCGTAATCGAACCCTGGCTGAGCTGTCCGGGGATGATAAACTCCTGGCTAGGGCCATTCGAGCCTTCCGGTGCCGGTCCGTAGCGGACTTTGTAACGATTGGGCTCGCCATTAAAGAATGAACCCGTCGTGCGGGGCGAATTCGATGCTCGCTTGTCGCTGGCACCAGTAATCGTCAGCATATCGCCGCCGGTTTGGCTTATGGGTTCAATAAGCTTATCACCGCCAAACGTGTCGCCGGGAGCGGTGTCGACCGTGAAGTCGACCGAAAACACCCAATCAATGTCCGTCCTCATCGGGTGCCCCTGGTTCGCAATAGCGTCTGGCGCGGGTGTGTCCTTAAACGTCGTCGTGTAGCGCATCGCCCCACAAAGATCCTTACCTTCTCCCAAGCAGGCGGCGCCGGCCTGGGAAAAGGGTGATGCGGTCAAGAAGTAGCCGTCATCACTCCAACCATTATCTCCGTAATCAACGGGCAAGAAATCCCAATTCTCACACTCATTCAAGTAGCCCAGCGTGGGGTGCCGCGGACCATCCTGAACGCAGCCGTCCTCGATGGTGTCGGGGTCTCCAGTATAGGGCACATGGAGCCCCGGCTCATTGGGGTCGAGAGCCGGCACCGGCGGAGCGGCAAACACGATAATCTCACTGCTAAATACCAGAACTGACAGGAGAATGATCTGACGGTGCACGCGGGTTTATCCCTGAGAAGATCTGCTCCATCTCCATCGATCTGTTTAGGCAAAGGACAAAGCACATTATACAGGATACAGGCCTCATCTCTATACGACCCTGCCGAAATACAGTCAAAGATTAATAGGTGGGATGGTGGGCTTGGATCTCGGGCGTCGAAAGGGGTGCGGGGTGGGGGCTGTTGCGGGACAAAGTTGTATCCCCAGCGTATCCCCAGAAAGTCCGATCGTCGCCAGAACGTCACCCGAGCCTCACCCTACTCACACCGCTTCGCTGCATTGGAACCGCGTTTGGGCGCAACGAGGCGACACATGAGACAAGATTTAGGTTCTAGTGGGGTAATACCCGTGGAGGTTCGAGTCCTCTCGCCCGCATTGAAATTTCAGGGTTGCATGTTCGTGCAGGCCCTTTGAGGGCGAAAGCCCAGGCAAGTCACCATGAGTGTTAAGACCGCAGACGTTGCTGGTTCAGGAACCAGTACCACAGCTTGGCTACGTGTTTGCGCCGCAGTCCAGTTGGCGCCCACGATACCAAGGTCAGCAACATCAACATTTCCGTCGCCATTGAAATCGCCACGCGAAACTATGGCATTGGTTTGGCCAAAATTGGCGCCGACAATTCCCAAATCTCCCACATCGATTAGGCCACCGCCATTGGCATCACCCGGTAATGAGGAACCGCCGATATTGAGGGTTAGTTTGGGGCGATGGTCAATATTTGCATGTTCACTGGAGCGGTAGGCCGCTCCATGATTGGGGCCGTCCGGACCGGGAAGAATCGGATTGATCGGGTCATGTATGACATTCAACAGTACGCCATAACCAGTCAGGGCGTCTAGAATTGATGTCACATCAATATTAATCAAGCCCTCTTCGACCGGTTGGGTATAGGTGATCGAGGCGCTTTCATCATGGTCCACACCATCAGCCGGTCCACAGATATCAATCAGCGCATACATGTTGCCAGTTGCTGGGCAGCCTTGAGCCCAATCCTTTTTGCCTCGTCGACGTTCCTTGCGGTCACTTCGCCAATGGATGCCAATCCATCTGATGTGCCAAAGTTGATAGACCGAAGCAGTGGAGAAATTCGGATCTGTCCGCCACTAACTATCGGATCCTTAGTCGTCGCTCTGTTATCTGGATTTCCTGTCGATGCAACGATCGACCCGAGGTCCTCCTGGTTATAAAGAGTAAGCGTCGCTTGTGTAACCGGTGTATCTGGAGCGATCTGGCCTGCTGCTGTGCCATACACGCGGGCAAAACGTAAAAGCATTTTCCCATACCGAAATATAGGCCCTGGTTTATCATTGAAGCCAACTTGATTTTGGTAGAAGTGGCCTACCTCCAAGACCGCTGAGGATCCGCCATTGGTTGACCAGTGTTCATACGAACCGCGATCGGCAATGGGTTGTTCCAAGGCGACGCGGATCACCGAATCCCGTCCACGCTCGTAACCATTGGCACCATGTTGGAATATGGCGATTTCACCGATGGCCGGTGCGCCGAGCATAATGCTCACCATCATTATGAACTTGATCTTGGGCATGATTTAGTCCGCTACTAGTGGTTCAACGGCAATATGATCAGTGAGTGAAAAACAACTCAAATCCAAATGGGAAATATACTTGGGGAAGTTTTTACAGGTGACATAACTTTACTTTCTTTTCTCCTTGGCGTTTGCTGCCTGTTGATATGATAAGCCAAATCGAACATGAAACACAAGGAAAATCATCTTGTTTCACTGGATGAAGCAACGGTTTGCACCTTAGATGAAATTGTCATGGTTACGAGTTTGGTCGGGGATCGGGAAAGGGAGCATGGGTATCGTCAACGGATGGTTAACTCAATTAAGAAGAATGTACTAGGATAAGGGTGGTGGGCTGGCCGAAGGCTTTTGGCTTTCAGGTTTATTCTTGGGTCTTAGGAATGAATGATTTGACAAATAATAACCCCTTGGATGTGACGGACTTCCTGCACGCAAGCCTTACGGCCAGTTGCCTCGAGCAGTCCCTGGCGTTCTATCGCGACATTCTCAACATGGAAGTTGTTTCCGTTAGATCACAAGGTGATGTTTGTACTATTCGTGAAGAGCGTGGAACGTACGTGGCAGGTGTTACTGGTTATAAGGACGCGCATTTGAAGATTGCGATATTGCGTTATGGAGCATTCCATCTCGAACTGATCGAGTATGTATCTCCCCGGGGCGAGCCGCTCGGTTCCGGAACGAACCGTCCAGGTTGTCCACATTTGGCATTCGTGGTATCAGATCTGGATCATGCGTGGCGGGTTCTACAGCAAGGCCGTTACCGTTGGAACTTGAGTTTTGCCAGTAGTGGGCCGGTTAACGTTGACAGCGGACCGAATGCCGGTGGGCGTGTAATTTATTTTCGCGGTCCTGACGAGGTTACCATCGAACTGGTCGAGTTAAATAATCAAGGTACTCATAGGTAAAACTCGAAAGTTGATTCGCTACAAGTTCGACGTCGACGTCCAAACCACATTAATCCAAGGGTCAGGACTGTAGTCGTGGCCGGTTCGGGAATCAGTGAGGCTGCGGCGGCCCCTGCCTGCGCGGTCGTCCAATTGGCGCCAACAACGCCAAGGTCTGCCACGTCGACATTTCCATCTCCGGTGAAGTCGCCATCTACAGGTGTTGCGTTGGTGCTACCAAAGTTGGCGCCGACAATGCCTAAATCCCCCACATCCACCACGCCATCACCATTAGCATCGCCTGGCGTCGATGCGTCTCCAGTATCGATTACCAGCATGGGCCGAGTAGTGAAATCTTCTGCAGTACTACCCAATTCGCCGGACCGATAAGCCTGCCCATAGTTGATATCAAGCGTGGGAAGTTCATCGCCTGGACTTAATCCCGTCACAAAGACCCCGTTGCCTGTCAGGGAATCGAGTAGTCCTGTTACATCAAAGACCTTGAACCCTTCGGTTGCACCCTGTGCAACTTCAATTGCACCAGGATGTGACGAATCATATTCCTCGGTACCTGGGGTAGCGTGCGGATCACCCACATCGGACGGTCCACAATTGAATGCTGCTGCTATGGGGTCATTGGGGGCATGGGCTGCCGAGCAGTCCTGGGACCAGTTTCCCTTTCCCCGTCGCTTTTGTTCAGCGGTCACAACCCCCTTGTTGGCAAGTCCGTCGTTCGTTCCCCAGCGTGGGGACACCAGCATTGGATAAAGGCCAATCGTGCCCGCATTAAGTTTGGGCGTTGTCTCTATTTCTGGAGTGAATTCGCCGTCCGGTGTACTCTTGGCGCGTTCGGGACCAAGATCATTATCGTTATACAGGTGCAATTTGGCTGAGGTAACCGGGACATCGGGTGGCACCTGTCCTACGGCAGTTCCAAAGACATCCCGAAAGCGAATGAAAAAGCGTGCATAACGGATTACGGGTCCTGCTTCGATACTGGATGGGCCCATTTTTACTGCTCCCGTGAGTTTCTGGAAAAACTGGCCGGCTTCCAATATGTCTGTGCCCCCACCATTGGTTGACTGCATTTCGTAGGCACTCATGTCGCCCTGGTGTGGGTTGTCGACGTCCGCCGTGTCGCCGAAGTTGACGGTATAGGCCCATCGAATTGAGGTGTCCTGGGCACGCTCATAACCATCGACACCCTGCTGAAAAATAAAAAGGTCAGCAATGGCTGGCCCGGTTAACGATAGTACTACTATGCATGGCACGGTGAGAGAAAACACTTTTGAACCACAGTGAAATATCATCGCCAACTCCCTGTGATATGGTCTGTGCGAACGAATGAATCGGAAACTGCGTTGTCCAAGATGTAGTCTCTCCCATCCTAAATAACGATTGAATTATAAGAGGGGGGGGGTAGAAGATTTATTCTGAGTTGTTTTTGCCATGTGATAAATTCATCAGTCGATCCGGACAGGATGGTTCCTGGGTCTCGGTGGGCTTGGTAAACAAATTTCATATAGATACTTACCGGGCTGCTGGCTTCGGCGATCAGGTGGTATGTGATCTATAAGTGAGGCGTGCTTTAACACTGCAAACTGCTGCAGGGCGAGACAGTGAAGGCTGCCTAGGCCAATGATCTTCTCTGCTGGTTCATTAGGCGCGACAGTACCATTGATGAGGATCGAGGTGTTGTGGGAAATCCCCGGTGTGCGTTGTTCAAAAAGGCTGGCAATGATGACAACTTGAAGTTTTCTGGCAGATTGCATGGCACGGTACGAGTTGGTCCTGTGATACGTTCGGCGTATTGGAAATTTCTCGTGTTTTTATTTTCTGGAAAGCAGGGGAGTGGAAAAGTTCTTGTGTTTCAATGATCGTAGCGCCACGGTGTGCTGCTTCACGAATCTTTTCGATTGATGGTTTTAAGTTCTGTTCCAGGTCATCATCGCACGAGTGCTGGATGATGCCCAGGTAGAGAATGTCGCTGCGTATTTGGTTATCCATTAGATCGACCCGTGTTTTGAACCCGTCACACTTGTTGTCGAGTTGACCACAGAAAAATATGGACGGGATGACTATGATCGTTTTTGGTTGCTCAGTTTCATGGTGGAAAGAGAATTTGTTGAATTAGTCGTCTGGGAAATTGTAAGTTTTTAAGAAACCGGGCTGTGGTTGGACGCTTGGTACCGTGTTTTTAGCTTCGAGGAAAACAGTGTCAAACAAAATGACTGGTTACTTGTCCGGATTAAGCCTTCCCCGGCAGGTATTGGCACTTGCGATCTGGCCTTTTATTGAGCAAATGATGGCCGTTTTCGTTGGGACTGTCGATATGGTGGTCGCCGGTCATCTGTCCCCCGAGTCCCTTGCGGTTGCCGCGGTCGATGCGCTGGGTGTAACCAGCTATATCACGTGGCTGATGGCCTTGGTCTTTTCTGCTGTGGGTGTAGGCGCCGCCGCGTTGATCGCCAGGGCTGTAGGTGGTGGTCATAAAGGATTGGCCCATGCCTCGCTTGGTCAGGCCATGTTGATGGCAGTGGTATGTGGCTTGTTGGTCGGGGTGGGCACATACATCCTGGCCCAACCCATTGGTCAGGTTTCAGGGCTTGGCGGCGCGGGCCTACATTGGTCAACTGTCTATTTACGTATCGTCAGCTTTGCGTTCCTTCCGAGTGCTTTGCTGATTATTGGGAACGCTGCACTCCGTGCAGCAGGAGATACCCGTACGCCTTGTGCGGTGATGGCTACTGTTAATATTGCCAATGTGATCTTCAGTTTGCTCTTTGTGTATGGGCCCAGGCCTATTGGCGGTCATGGTGTAGCGGGTATCGCGGCTGGGACCCTATGCGCATGGGTCATCGGCTCCGTGGTTACCATCACGGTTCTCATTTGCGGATGGGGGGGCTTGCGGCTTTATATTCACCGGCTTCGTCTTCACCTACACACCGCACGGCGTATTGTGCGTGTGGCAGTTCCCAATATGTATGAGTCTATATGCGGTATGTGGCTAGGGAATTTCCTGATTCTCATGATAGTTGGTCGGTTGGTGGGCGATGCCACATTGGGCGCTCACATGATTGCTCTGCGAATCGAGTCGGTTTCGTTTCTCGGTGGATTGGCGTTGGGAATGGCCGCCGCAACTCTCACAGGACAGTATCTGGGGATGGGTGAGGTTAAAGGTGCCCGATCGGCGGCGGTGATATCAACATGGTTTGCCGCCGCGTACATGGGGATTTGGGGGATAGCCTATTTGGCTGTGCCCACGCAAATGGTTCGATTAGTAACCAACGCCGAACCACTGATTCGTCAAGCACCTGAAATTCTTCGAATTTATGGTCCCATACAGATCTTTTTGGCCATCATGATCGTGTTATCCCACTCGCTGAGAGGTGCTGGGGATACGCGGGCTTCTATGTGGATTACCATTCTGTCCATCTTCTCGATCCGTGTGCCCGGTTGTTATCTCCTAGGGGTGACATTGGATTTGGGACTCCCCGGTATCTGGCTTGCCATGTGTGGTGAAATGACGTTGCGATCACTGGTGTTCATTTGGCGATTTCGTCAAGGCCGCTGGGAGAAGGTTGTGGTATAGAGTACTCAACATCCCTTCATCATGGATTGCCGGGAGTATGACATGCTTCTTGAGCAAGCAAAAACGAATCGGCGGCGATGTGCCGATCAAAACGAAGCCTTTGAGAGGAAAGTTCTGCCAGTGAAAGAGCGGAGATGTTCTGCCTAATCCTCTTCTTGTTTCGGCTTGTACTGGGTAACGATTTGCTGCTGGACATTGCTTGGGACTGGGTCGAAATGGCTCAGTTCCATGGCAAATGATCCCTGTCCGCCGGTGACGCTCTTTAACTGGCTTTGGTAATTGCTGACCTCTGCCAAAGGAACAATTGCTTTAACTACGGCCATGTCATCTCCCAGCATGTCGGTGCCCTGGATTCGTCCCCGTTTACCGGAGAGATCGCCGGTGATATCTCCCAATTGTGCATTTGGGACGGTAACTTCCATATTGACGCACGGTTCGAGAAGTACAGGTTTGGCTTTATTTACCGCATCAATAAAAGCACGTTTGCCTGCAGTGACGAAAGCAACTTCCTTGGAATCTACCGGATGATGTTTGCCATCATAAACTGACACTTTGACGTCCTGGATCGGATACCCGGCGATTGCCCCTTCCTCCATGGCCTGGCGGACGCCTTTCTCGACAGCGGGCACAAACTGATTGGGAATCGAGCCACCAAAAATGTCATTGGAAAATTCAAAGCCGCTGCCACGGTCAAGTGGTTCAACCCGTAGATACACCTCGCCAAACTGACCGGCGCCACCCGATTGCTTTTTGTGTCTGTGATGGCCTTCGGCCTTGGCCATAATCGTTTCTCGATAGGCGATCTTGGGCGGCTTGGTATCAACTTCGACGTTGTAACGATTCTTGAGTTTTTCAAGGATAATGCGCAAATGCAACTCGCCCATTCCATGTATGACGGTTTCATGGGTCACGGAGTCACGCGTAACATGAAATGTGGGGTCTTCCTCTTGGATTTTGTGCAGGGCGTCACCAATCTTCCCTTCGTCGCCGCGGCTCTTGGCGGTAATTGCCAATCCACACATTGGTTCAGGAATCGTGGTTGATTTGAGATTAATTTCCTTGCCATCCGAGGTTTCAAGAAGAACGGATCCGCGATGTATCTGCTCGACTTTGGCAACGGCGACGATATCACCTGCTACCGCGGCATCAGTTTCGATGTGTTCTTTACCTTGCAACTTGAATAGGTGTGAGATCTTGAAAGGTTTGGTACCTTCGCCTGTATGGGGGTTGGCAACACTCAGCGATGATGTGGAGGTAACCGTTCCCGTGTGTACGCGAAAAGTACTGAGTTTGCCCACAAATGGATCACTGGCCACGGTGAATACATGAGCAACCGCCGGTTTGTCCACTTCGGGGTCACAGGTGACGGGCTCTTGGCCATCCGTGCCTACCAATGTGGCACGCTTGCCTTCAGTCGGACTTGGAGCCAAGTTGGCAAAATAACCCAGTAGTTCTTTCACGCCGACGCTGGTCTCGATGTTGTCATGTGGACGCGCGGCGGTGAATGCGATGGGGACCAGATGCCCATTTAACAGCGCTTTTTTGAAGGGTTCATGTAACTGGTCTGGATTGACCTCACCTTGCTCAAGATAGGTTTCCATTAATTCGTCATCTACTTCAACAACTTGTTCGACAATCTTGGTATGGGCATCAGCGATGGGGCCAAGGTCGCTATCGCCTTCAGCGTTAGCAAAACAGTCAATGACCTTGGTGGCATCTTTGGCGGGCAGGTTAATCGGCAGACATTCGCGGCCGAAGGATTGCGTAATCTGTTCAAGTAGAGCGGGCAGATTAAGGTTCTCGCCATCAATTTTGTTGATCACGATCAGGCGGCAGTGTTCTTCTTGTTTGGCCACTTCCATCATGCGACGGGTCACATGTTCAATGCCAGTTGCGGCATTAATTACAACTGCCACCGTCTCCACGGCGGCGAGGGCGGTAAGGGCATGTCCGATGAATTCAGGATATCCCGGGGTGTCAATTAGGTTGATATGCTTGCCGTCATGGTCAAGATGAACCATGCTACAGCCCATGCTGTGGCCGTGCTCTTTTTCTTCATCTGTAAAATCACTAACCGTGGTCCCTTTTTCAACCAGGCCAGTCTGATGAATTGCACTGGCTTCGCGAAGCAATGCTTCGATCAGGCTGGTTTTTCCAGAACCTCCATGGCCAACTAGAGCCACGTTACGTAAGTCCCCCGTCGCATGAGTGGGCATTATTTTCTCCTGCAAAACGGCTTGGTTGCCTTGTGGGTTGTGCCAACGATACTTGTTATGGCTCAATCAAATGGTATGAGCCAATGGTTTATTCAGTCCTCTTGTCTGCTCTGACAGGTGCCCCGTGAGTGGTTTTTAAGCCATTTAAGAGGGCCGTTCCAGTATACGAGATGGACTGGTGGTGGCAACGGAGTCAAGGTTTTCCCAGATGGGGTTCCAAGGTGTGGTGCCGGCGTGATTTACAGTGTTGGTTAGTGGCGGAGATTATATTTGAGGATGCAACAAATGGCATGAAAGCCATCTTTCCATGTGATCTTCTTGCCCTCGTCGTAAGTACGGCCAGAGTAAGAGATGCCAACTTCGTAGATGCGATATCCGCCGCGGGCAAGTTTGGCGGTGATCTCAGGTTCAAAGCCAAAACGATTTTCCTCGATCGGAATCGATTGGATAACATCCCGCCGGAAAGCCTTGTAGCAGGTCTCCATGTCCGTCAAATTGAGATTTGTCATCATGTTGGACAGAAGGGTCAGAAACTTGTTGCCAGCAGAATGCCAGAAGTAAAGTACGCGATGGGTCTGGCCACCAGCAAACCGTGATCCGTAAACGGCATCCGCTTTATTGAGTTCAATAGGTTCGATGACGCGTGCATACTCCTGGGGATCGTATTCCAGGTCAGCGTCTTGGATAATGATGATTTCGCCTTCAGCTGCTGTGATGCCGGTGCGGACTGCGGCGCCTTTCCCTTGGTTCTTGTGGTGGCGCAGGACCTTGATGCGGTCATCATGGGCATATTGGGCGAGCTTGTCACGCGTGCCATCGGTTGAGAAGTCATCCACGATGATAAGCTGCTTGTCGATTTCTACGGCCCTTACCATTTCAATGAGATGTTCAATGGTAGAAGATTCATTAAAAACAGGGATGACGACGGAAAGCTTCATTGTGTCTTATTGGCTGTTGTAGTAGGGCGGATGGTGCCACAGTTAATTGTAACGCCGCTTGTCAATGGATACGATACCGCTGAGGTCAGTCGGCATGCTCGTATCTTTATCTTAGATCGGCCTTTCTGGCTACAGTCTTGATCATCATCTAGCCATGCTTACCGATACCAAACGACTCATAGATCTTGATCATGCACATGTGTGGCATCCATTTACACCCATGGCGCAATGGAGGCAGGGCGATCCGCTTATCATCGAGTATGGTGAGGGTCCTTGTCTGTTTGATACAGAAGGTAAGCGATACATCGACGGCGTGTCCAGCCTCTGGTGTAATGTGCACGGCCATAATATCGTGCAGCTTAACCAGGCGATTCAGGAGCAACTTGATCGTGTGGCCCACACGACTTTGCTAGGACTCGCCTCGCCGCCAAGTATTGAGTTGGCGGCGAGATTATGTCAACTGGTGCCTGGGGCATTGTCTAAAGTCTTCTATTCCGATGCTGGTGCTACGGCCGTTGAAGTGGCACTCAAGATGGCGGTTGCCTATTGGTTTCATGTCGGTCAACCGCAGAAGAATCAATTCATTGGTTTTCGGGGGGGGTACCATGGTGATACCACGGGGGCCATGTCGGTTGGATTCTGTGAGCAGTTTCATCAGCCATTTGGATCGATGGTGTTTCCCGTGACCCAAGTATCGGCACCTGATGCCTGTCGACCACCACAGGGTATGCGTATCGTGGCGGATGTTGGTAGTTCAGTTGACAGGTGTTGGCCTAGTGAAGATCAGCAACTTGCAGTAGATCTAAGCATCGCCTGTATTGCTGAACTGAAGCAAGTGCTTGACACCCAAGCCCACAGTACGGCTGCGATCATTATCGAGCCGGTGATGCAAGGTGCAGCTGGCATGATCTGTCAACCGCGAGGTTTTGTTCAAGAGGTTGCTCGATTAGCACGAAAGTACGATGTGTTACTTATTGCTGATGAAGTGGCAACTGGTTTTGGGAGGACGGGAAAAATGTTTGCCTGTGAACACGAGACGGATGATTCATTTGCAGGTCCGGACATCATGTGTCTTGGTAAAGGTTTGACGGGCGGATACCTGCCTTTGGCTGCAACGATGGCAACCGACCAAATTGAACAGGCGTTTCGTGGAACCATCGAAGAAGGGAAAACGCTTTTCCATGGTCATACCTATACGGGTAACGCCTTGGGGTGTGCTGTGGCCATGGCCTCACTGGAGTTATTTGATCAGACCAATTTGCTGGGCCATATTGATCAGTGTGGTCAGCTGATGCGAGATCGGCTGGGGGAACTGGGCGAGTGTCCTGGGGTTAGGGATATCCGCCAGCGAGGTCTGATGGTGGGCATTGAGCTGTCCATACCCAATGAGAGCCATAAGCAGTTGAACCAGACCGGACATCTCGGCGGTGAGGTCTGTATGGCCATGCGGTCACGTGGATTAATCGTGCGGCCACTTGGCGATGTGGTCGTCCTCATGCCCATTCCCGCCACGCCCCAAGAGGTGTTGCACGAGATGATGGACGTCGTTGTGGACACGATTAGCCAGCGGTTTGCGGGTTATGGATAGTGGCACACCCATCTGCCAAATCGACACCCGTAGCGGGGGCATGCGTGGTTTGATGGCAGCTAGATTCGATTCTTGGATGTATTCCACCATCGCATGATTGATGCTATGTCTTTGTTTATATGGGGTTTATCAACGTTTGGTTGAATCCGGTGGCTAATCCAGACTGGTACGTACTTTGCCATTGTTTGTTGGTGAGAAGGTTTACGTAATGGTGAATGTGCATCCACCAATCGACCTCCACGGTAATCCCGGGTTCCGGAAAGGGGCCCGGTTCAATGTACTGCTGACAGAAGATCGACCACACAGTGACCAACATTGGACCAGCCAGTTGCCACGTCTACTTGAGCCTCAAGGGGTGGTTTCGCATGTGGTGCAGACTGGTCAGCAGGCAATTGACATGGCTGAACGTATGGAGATTCATGCCGCAGTGATTGATTTAGCAACTCCCATTTATGCTGAATTGGGCAAACGTCCCCAAAGCCATGTCTGTCCGGGTGGAATCTGGCTTATGGAACTGATGCGGCGATTGCCCAACCAGCCGCCGATTGTCATGCTGCGAAAGCCGGCTTTCAGTCAACGCCAGGCAGTGCGGACATTGACAGATGCGTTGCGGCTTGGTGCCTTCAGTGTGATGAACAAGCCCGTGGATGTTGAGCAGCTACTTGGTGTTTTTCGTAGACTTTTGGATAAGAAATATCGGGGAGCGTGGCCAGGTGGGAATTAGAGTCACAATTACAAATATACAGATTGTTTACAAGTAGGAAATCAGTTCAGCAACATGCCGCCTTGGCGGCAAGCTCATCAGAAGGAGAGCCCTCATGAAATTACGTCCATTAGGTGACAAGGTGTTGGTCAAGCGGGTTGAAGTTGAAACTCAAACCAAGTCCGGAATTTATCTTCCTGAATCGGCCAAGGAAAAGCCACAGGAAGCAAGCATTGTTGCAATTGGCGATGGCAAGGTACTTGACAATGGTGACCGCGCTGATTTTCAGGTAAAGGTTGGCGATAAGATCCTTCTTGGCAAGTGGGGGGGCACAGAGGTCAAACTTGGTGATGAAGAAATGTTGATTCTTGAAGAGAGCGACATTCTTGCGGTTATGGACTGACTGCATGGCCTGCGCTGGTTCGCGGGCGTTGGCGGTTCGTGCCGTCAGCATTAAACGAAGGTAAAAGATCGTTCTAGAAGGAAAGATAAATAAACGGAGCAACGAATTATGGCAGCTAAATCAATTAAGTTTGACTCAGAAGCACGCGAGGCCATTCGTCGTGGTGTGGCAAAGTTGGCCAAGGCGGTTAAAGGTACCTTGGGGCCATCGGGACGCGTGGTGATCCTTGAAAAGTCATTTGGGTCGCCCACGGTGACCAAAGATGGCGTTACTGTCGCCAAAGAAATTGAGATTGAAGACCAGTTGGAGAATATCGGTGCCCAGATGGTTAAGGAAGTTGCGTCAAAATCCTCCAAGGACGCGGGGGATGGCACAACTACAGCTACCATCTACGCGGAAGCAATTTTCACCGAAGGTCTGAGAAACATTACGGCGGGTGGCAATCCCAACCAGATTAAGAGCGGTGTTGACAAGGCGGTTGCAGCGTTGATCGCAGATCTCGGCAAGGCATCAAAGAAGATTTCATCGTCGACCGAGATCGCGCAGGTTGGTACATGCGCAGCAAATCAGGATAAGCAAATCGGCAAGATCATTGCCGAGGCAATGGACAAGGTTGGTAAAGACGGTGTTATTACAGTTGAAGAGGGCAAGAGTCTTGAGACCAGCGTGGAACTTGTCGAGGGTATGCAATTTGATAAGGGTTACCTGTCACCCCATTTCGTTACGGATACCACGCGGATGGAGTCGGTGCTCGAAGATGCCTATGTGCTTATCCACGAGAAGAAAATAAGCTCCGCAAAGGATTTGGTTCCGCTACTTGGCAAGATCGCAGAGGCAGGTCGCAGCCTGCTGATCATTGCCGAGGATATTGAGGGCGAGGCTCTGGCTACCTTGGTGGTTAACCGGTTGCGTGGGGTTCTCAAAGTCTGTGCTGTCAAGGCGCCGGGTTTTGGTGATCGGCGTAAGGCGATGCTTGAAGACATTGCGACACTGACGGGCGGTCGGGCAATTATGGAGGAATTAGGCATCGATCTTGAGAAGATTGAACTGTCTGACCTTGGTCGGTCCAAGAAGATCATGGTAGACAAGGAGAACACGACGGTCATTGAAGGTGCCGGCAAGATTTCGGCGATCAAGGGCCGCATCGAGGCGATTAAAAATGAAATCGATCGTACGACGAGCGATTATGACCGTGAAAAGCTTGAAGAGCGTTTGGCGAAGCTTGCAGGTGGCGTAGCTCAGATCAATGTTGGGGCTGCCACTGAAGCAGAAATGAAAGAGAAAAAGGCCCGCGTCGAAGATGCAATGCATGCTTGCCGTGCTGCAGTTGAAGAGGGTGTGTTGCCCGGTGGTGGCGTGGCCGTACTACGTGCCCGTAAGGCACTGAATCGGATCGAAGCGTCTGATGATGAGAAGGTGGGCGTTGATATTGTCCGTCGTGCCGTCAGTGCTCCGGTTCGGCAGTTGGCAGCCAATGCCGGTTTAGATGGTTCGGTTGTTGCAGCCAACATCGAAAATAAGAATGAAACAAATTATGGGTTTAATGCACTAACCCAAAAGTATGGAGACTTGGTTAAGATGGGCGTGATCGTTCCAACCAAAGTAGAACGCATCGCCCTTCAGAATGCCTCCTCTATTGCTGGTTTGCTGCTGACAACCGATGCGGTTGTAACGGAGATCAAGGAAAAGAAGGCCGAAGCAGCTGGCGGTGCTCCTGGCATGGATGATATGGACTATTGATGATATGTGATGTCGCAGGGATTGCCTGCTGCGATCACGATGGTGTCGGCGTCCTTTTTGTACGGCGTCCCATTAGCAGATTGAAAAAAAAAGAAGCCCAAGGGGTAAAACCCTCGGGCTTCTTTTTTTCGTGCTCGTAGGTTGGATGCTACATCGTGAAGAGCATATGCTGGAACATATCGATCATGTAAATCTGGTGGTTCAAGATCTGGCCGTCATGGTGGAGTTCTACTGCCAGGTGCTTGACATGCAGGAGACCAAGCGTGTTGTGATCAAGGGCCAATGGCTTGACCATGTTGCTGGACTTGAGAGTGTTGAGGCCAACGTGGTTTATCTTTCACTGCCGGCTGGACCTCGCATTGAGTTAATTGAATATGTTTGGCCCAGCGGAGTGCGACCAGAAGGGCTTGATAAGACCAATACGATGGGCCTGCGGCACATTGCGTTTCGAGTTTCAGATATTGATGCAACTGTCGAGGTGTTAGAAACAAAGGGAGTCCGGTTGCTCAGCAAGATTACTGCCGTTCCAAGCACGCAGGTTGCTTTCAAGATGGGGCAGCGCAAGCGGCTTGTATATTTCCTTGATCCGGAACAAAATTTGCTAGAACTATGTGAATACCGGCCTGATAGATGAATACCAAGCCTCCACGCCCGTGGTGGATGCCAATAGATTAAAGGGATACATGATGGAATCAACCATCCAGCTAATTGTCGAAATACTGCTTCGCTTCCATCGCAAAAATCCAACGCGAGTTGCTTTCGGCACCCCTCCGTTAGTTGCTGGATATGGGCCTGATAAAGTTGCAGCAGCTTATGAGTCTCTGCTGGCTGACGAGATGGTGGAGCCGATTCATCATACCGTTGTCAAAAATGACAAGCCTCGAACGTGTTTTCGGATTACGAAGCAAGGTTTACAGGCGGATTCACATTAAGAGGTCAGTTTCTGGATGTCGAGCATGCGATTCTATCCAGTGGTTGGGGGGATTGCGGGGACAATCGGATGGTGTGGTGGCGTGGAGGTTGGTGATACGATCATATTGACACGCCAGACTGCAGTGTGATAATGCCGTTGGGGTTGTTGGGGATGTACAGGCGTTTAGAAAGGCTGTACAGCTCTTACTGGAGAAGGGCTCGTAGCTCAGTTGGTCAGAGCGCGCCCCTGATAAGGGCGAGGTCGGAAGTTCGAATCTTCCCGGGCCCATTTTTCTCAAGTTGGGTTTAATCATTTTCCTGATGATGACCGTTAACGACCAAGGATTGTCTCGATCTCAGTCATCTGGCCAGGCTGGAGGGGGCCAAATTGCATTGCGTTCGCATTTTCTTTTACCTGTCGGATTGTTTTGAAGCCGGGTATTGGGATCGTCTTGTCGCAACGTGCCCAGATCCAGGCAAGTGCCCCTTGTCCTGGTGTGCGTCCTTCGCTGCTAAGAATTTCCCTTATCGTCTCCAGTTGTTTGAGTTGGATAGCCTGTTTCCCATCTTGAAAATTCCAGTTCTGTCTGAAGTCATCTGTCGGCAAGCATGAGTCATGGCTGAATTTTCCGGTTAGGATCCCTTTGCCCAGGGGGTTCTTGTTAATGCTGGCCAAGTTGTGTTCTTCGCAAACTAGTAGAGCTTCAGGATTCCGTGAAAGGACATTGAGAAGGTGTTGTATGGCCGTGCAATACTGACCTGCTGCAAACACGCAGGCATGTTTCGCCTTATCCGTACTCCAGCCATACCAACGGATTTTTCCCTCGGCGACCAATTCTTCAAGAACATCGCGGGCGGTCAATGCATCATCTGGGCCATAACTTCCGACATGGAACTGATATAAATCAATATGGTCCCGCTCTAATCGATTGAGACTTCTTTCGCAGCAATTTCGGATGTAAACGGGGTCGGCGCAGATCCCTGATGCTTGACGGGAGGGTTCGTTATGCTTGTAGCCGAACTTGGTTGTAATGACGACATCACCATGTTTGCCGTCCAGGGTTTTGGCCAGTACACGTTCACTGCGACCGCACCCATAAAGGTCAGCCGTGTCAAAGAAATTGACTCCCGTATCTATTGCTCTGTGGATTGCATGCACCGATTCGTCATCATCAACGATGCCCCAGCCATTGGGATTTCCTTCAAAACAGTAGGGGCCACCAATCGCCCAACATCCCATCCCCAGTGCACTAACTTCAGGGCCGCTTCGACCTAATGTCCTGTTTATTTCATCCGGTTTTCATCATGTGGTTATTTGATGGCAGTGATTGTCGTCATGGTCCGTGATTGTCTACGGTGCTTGAATTTACCGCTCCTCAAGGATCAATAAATCTGTTTCTGCAATGATCGCGCCTACGTGCTCTCGAAAATTCTGCATGTGCGGTGCCACGAGGTGGGCCTTGAGATAGTCGAGGCTGTCCCATTTTTCAATGATCGTAATGGTGTCCGAGTTCACCGGTTCCTGTCGGTCGATGTCGGTTGCCAAGTCAATGGTAGGGACATAGCTGATACAGCCTTTCTCGGCATGTACGGCGGGCAACAATTCCTTGAATGCGGTGAGAAGTTCAGGGGCATGTCCGTGTTTGGCAGAGATTCTTGCGATTACGTGAATCATAATGTGATATCTCCAAGCGTGGATGGTGACCGTGGGGCGGAAACTATCGGCATGATCAACGGATCGTTGCCATTCCAGTGAAGGAATTTTAGATGATGTCTTTTCGGTGTGGAAAGGAAAAGGGTGGTTTGGCTAATTCAAAGTTGCCATGTGGATCTTTGCCGTGGATCAGGATGGGTCGCCACTTGTTTTTCGTGCCAATAGGTCCGGGTGCAGTGGGTGTTACTGAGGTGGGAATATAGCGGATGGTCATACCGCAACGGCGACGGTTTGAGCGGTTTGGGAGACTTCCGTGAATCACCATGCCATCGTGAAGCGACATCTGCCCGGCTTTGAGGATGCAGTCAATTGCTTGGGTTTCCTGCTGCTTGGTGACGATCAATTCCTGGTTGATACTTAGTAGGTTGCCCGGTTCTTCTGATTTGCCATGATCCAGCAGCCCGCCAATGTGCGTACTTGGAATGATCTGCATGCAACCATTTTCGCGGTCGCTGTCGTCCACGGCATACCAGGCCGTCACTTCGACCGGTGGTTCGAGGCCCCAGTACCGTAGATCTTGATGCCAGGCCACGAATTTATCGTCGGGACCATACTTGCAGAAAAAATGGGTTGATAGCAGCAAGACATCATCTCCAATGATTTCTGTCACGCGATCAACGATTTTGGGGTGTGTGGCCATCTCCCAAATGAATGGTTGTTTGAAATGGTGGTCGAATAGTCCGGCCTGGCATCTGGCATGCCCTATTTCGCTCTCCAGTTCGTCAAAACACCCCTGTATACGTTGCACGTCGGTGCCTACCAGGACGTCGATGCCCGATAGGCAACCATCTTTCTTATAGGATTCGATTTGCTCAGCACGCAATGGAGGCATGTTTGTCGGGTGATGATCGGCAGGGGTTATTAAGGGACACCACTCTCACAATAATAGCACAATCAATAGATGACAACGTGGTTTGCAAAAGAGCTTTTGTTGTTACCGAGCGAGATCAATTCCGCTGTCGGTAAAAAGCCTAATCCATTCTTCGTGGGACTGGGTAATACGCTGTGGATCTTGGTCGCTTCTGGCAACAAACCCCGGGACCTCATTGCGACCAGTTGGAAGTCCGAGGCCGCAGTAACGGCTGTCTATACTCCAGCGGACACCATCGGTTTTATTCGTTAACGACCGGTGGACAACACGCTCCATGGTTAATAGGACATCACCAACGTCAACTTCGCACGTAATCACTTCCCCCGCGGGAAGGTTCTCATCTCTAATGCCCACTGGTGCTTGGGTGTCAGGATCATCGGTGAGTTTTTCGTGGGGGATATTACCGCAATGATTTGAACCGCGCAGCACTTGGAGACAGCCATTCTGTGCTGTGGCTGGGACCAGTGGTATCCAGCAATTGACAATTAATGTATTGCTGGCATCGTCATCTGCGAGATATCCCATGTCCTGATGCCATGGAACTTCCGTGTGCATGTGGTCTGGTAACTTTGCCCTGACAGCGTACTGTGGATGGGCCAGAATCTCAGGTCCAATGAGCGACTCGATGATATCTAATAGATCAGGATGCCGTCGCAGATGAAAGACTCCGGGAGTTTTAAGCTTACCGATTTTTCGGTATTCCTTCCAGATCCAATTGGGTTCGCTGCAAGCAGATCCAAGTTGGGCCAGTCGTTGCGCAAATGGTGAATTGGTATATGTATGGTCTTGATCGAGGATTCCCTGGTCGAGGGCGGCGGAGGTCAGGTTCTCGACTAATTCTTCGAGGTCATGAATCAATGGTTTAGCAGCTTCATCACTAATCACATCACGGACAATCAGAAAACCATCGTTCTGAAACTGTTGTACTTGTTCGGCGGTTAGGGTACTAGTGTTTGCCATCTTCCATACAGCCCTTGGTGTTTTCGAGAGTTCTTCGTTGTTATTGGTTAAGCTGTGAATCTATATGACTATTGTAACATCATTAAAATACCCATGTGCAAGATGGATGTGTTCATCGGCTTTGTGGTTGATTGTGAGTATTAAACAGAATGGATGATACGACGCAGTTTGATAAGTCAGATAAAACATGGCAGATCATTACGCCGTTGCAGTGGGAACAGGCAACGGCAAGTCATGACAACACCTGCCAATCTAAGGGCATCCTAACGCTTGGTGACGGTGAACAGGGAAGATGGACCAGTCAATGGCATTCGATGCGACAGCCGGTCAGCAGTTTTCAGGTGAATGTTGAAGCGCGGATTGATTTGTTCACACATAAGACAATTGAAACCATCGTCAAGGGGTCTCAAAGACCTTTTGCCGATTCAGATGGGTTGAAGCATACTTGGTATGGCAGGTGTATGATTGCCATTGTGGATTCCAGTCGCTGGATCATGGCTTTGAGATCAGGAATCGGTCATGTCAATTGGGGAATGCGAGATGCGATCCACCTGATTACATCGAACAATGAAGGAAGGTCCTGGAGTCCGTTGAACCGGTGGTTTGATGGTTCCGTGATTGATGGCACGCCGTACGAAGACGGTTGTACACATAGTGAGCCAGGACTTTACCGAATGCCGAACGGTGATCTGATTTTACAGTTCTGGCGCACATCATTTGAGACGGGAACCAAGCAGCTGCGGTCGAGGGACAATGGGAAGACCTGGTTGGCGGACCATGATCGTATTCGTATTGTGGGTGTACCGGGCGCAGCCGATGACCGTGCTTTGGGATGTCAAGATTATTTCATTGATCCAGACAACTCATCGCATGTATACATGGCATTCGAATACTTTCATTACAACGGCAGGGCAGGGTGCGTTTTGGCAAGATCAGTTGATAATTGTCGGAGTTATCAGTTTGTCAGTTGGCTGGGTCCGCTGGCCGATGAGGGACCGGGCCCTCACAACAAGGCCACGTTTGAGCCAGCCATCGAGTATGTGGGAAACCGATCCATTATCGCCATCCTGAGAGATGCAACGGCCAACCGTTTTACATGGCAGACGGTCAGTATGGATATGGGCCTGACATTTGGGCAACTCAAGGATATTTCCAGTCAGGTTGACGGTGGTGTGACCAATGGACTTTGGCAGCGGGCCAGATTGTTTAAAGAAAGCAATCCCTGTTTTCAGAGGAATAATTGTTTGGATTACTCAAAAGGGGAAGGCCGTTTGTGGGGTTTTGGTATTCACAGTAATGGCGGCGGCTATACCCGAAAGCCAGTGGTCTATTGGTCCGACGACAATGGGCGGTCATGGCAGGGACCACAACTGCTTCACGGCACCATGCAGCCGGGTACGGATACAGGATATGGCGATCTTAAATGCCGGGCGGATCACACGTTTGTAGGTGCCACGTACTACGTCAATCCAGACCATGTGAAAAGAGGAAATCGGCAGATACAGCGCAGTATTCAAGCCGCGGCAGTGGATCCGACGCAAATGGGGATTACGACCAAGGATTCAGACGTTGAGCAATATACTTTTGGCGGTCAGCGGGCGAGCATCAAAATTGAATTTGATCGCGGTAATACGCCTAGTACAGAGTCGAAAGTTTATGAGATTCATGACGGGTCTAATACGTTCTCTGTATCGGCGATGTCGGGTAACCGTTGGCGATTCATCATCCAACTTGAAGCGACTTCTTCAGCCTCCAGTCCAGGCATTGCTGGTATTCATGTCGAGCAGTAATGATTGGAACTGGTGATGCTGGGTTTAGGCCTGCCGGGAATGCTTAAGAGCAAGCTGGCGGTTGAATATCAATCCGGAAAATAAGTGAAAGGCTGTGACGCACTGCACGGTTTCCTCTTGGGGCTAGGATACATCACTGGTCATCTTCAATTGTCAATCAGGTCTGCGGTCCTATAGGTCTAGATCCCGGGCCTCCTGGGCCCGCTCCATGATGAACTGGAATCGCGGGCTGGGGTCTTTACCCATCAATTCGCCGACAACACGGTCTGCCGCAAGTGGATCGGATATTTCGACACGCATCATTTGGCGGGTTTTGGGGTTTAGAGTTGTCTGCCACAATACCTTTGGCATCATTTCGCCCAATCCCTTGAAGCGGGTGATGTCTGCCTTGCCATTCTTGCTGTGTTTTTTGATGATCTGATCACAGGCTTCATCATCTTGTGCCCAGTGGGTGACCTTGCCAATATCAACACGATATAGCGGTGGGCACGCAAGATAGATGCGGTGAGCTTCAATCAGTTTGCGCATGTGTCGGAAGATGAAAGTTAACAGAAGTGTGGTGATGTGATGGCCATCTGAATCGGCATCCATGAGTAATATGATTCGGTTATATCGCAATTTGGAAATATCAAATTGTTTGCCCAGGCCGCACCCCAGGGCTGTGACAATATCGGAAAGTTCTTTGTTTTCCAGGACTTTTGCCAAGGAGGCTTGCTCGACGTTGAGGACCTTGCCGCGTAGTGGCAAAATGGCTTGTGTTTGGCGATCGCGTCCCTGCTTGGCACTGCCACCAGCTGAATCACCTTCTACGATAAACAGTTCACTGTTGGTGGATGCGGGGTTGGTGCAGTCGCTCAACTTGCCTGGAAGGTTCAGCCGATTGTTGGTCGCACTTTTGCGTGTAATGTGTGCCGATGCGGCACGTGATGCCTCACGTGCTCGTGCAGCCAGAATAATTCTTGCAATCACGGCCTCAGCCGCAGTTCGGTTGTGATTGAGCCAGTGTTCCAGGCTGGGGCGTACGGCACCATCGAGTGCAGCGAGCATGTCCTGATTGTTCAACCGCTCCTTGGTCTGTCCCTGGAATTGTGGATTGGTCAGGAAAATGCTGAGCACGCCTGTCAGGCCTTCACGGATATCCTCTGCCGCGATGGTGATCCCCTTCGGCGTCAACTTGTGTGTGACAATGTAATTTCTGATCGCCTTTGTGACACCGCTACGCAAGCCATTCTCATGTGTCCCACCTGCCGTGGTGGGGATGCCATTTACAAAACTTCGAATGGTTTCGTCGGTTGATTCAGTCCATTGCAAAATAAGTGCGATCCGAAGTTTGGTCCTGGCATCTTCCTTGTCAAACATAAACATTGCATCATGGGAGGGCTTTGCCTGTCGATCAGAGAGGATCTTGCGTTGGAAATCGGCTAGGCCATCCTTGTGCTCAAACACGTCCTTCTGTTTATTAACCTGATCATCAAAGGTCACCTTGACCGCCTTGTGTAGAAAGCTGATGACCTCAAGTCGTTCGCGGATGAGTTGGGGATCGAACTCCGTTTTGGGGAAAATTTTCGGGTCTGGGCAAAAGAAGATGTCCGTGCCGGTGCCCCGTGCAGTTGGGCCACGGCCTAGGCGAGTAATCGCTTTCCCATACTTGAACTTCTGTTGCCAGCGACGCCCGTTCTTGCGAATGGTGGCGACAAACTGTTTGCACAGTGCATTGACCACGCTGGCACCCACTCCGTGCAAACCTCCGGAAGTGGCATAGTTTTTTCCCTCAAATTTTCCGCCGGCATGCAGCGTGGTCAAGATGATTTCCAGGGCCGGTTTCTTAAACTTCGGATGTTTATCGACCGGAATTCCACGGCCATTATCGGTGACGGTGATCGAAGCGCCATCTTTGTGAAGCGTGACGCCAATCTCGGTGGCATGCCCGTTCATGGCTTCGTCGACGGCATTGTCCACGATCTCCCATACCAGATGATGCAAACCGCTGCTCCCTACACCACCGATGTACATGCCCGGACGTTTGCGAACCGGGTCAAGTCCTTCAAGCACGGTGATGTCTTTGGCGGTGTATGTCGCGGTCATGATTAATCTTCAATGGATTGCGGTGTGGCGATTCCATCGGGAATAACATGTTTAATCGATCCCCGTTTCATGATCTGTCTGCCTTTGCCACCGCGGCTGGTGACTTCATACTTGGCGGTGCTAATCGTGCGCTTGCTTCCCTGGCTGGTTATAACTTCCAACAGGTCGCGATCACCCTGTGATACTTTGAAGCCAATGACATGGTCATCCTTGGTTACCTTGATGAGGATCACGCCGCGGCCCGGGCCGGCGAGGTAATTCACTTCCTCGGCACAGCAAAGGATTGCCCGTGCCTTATGGGTGATTGAAATTATAGTTTCATCGCCAAACAGGCGTGACACACCCACGACTTCAGCCCCAGGGGTCATCCGGGCGTATCGTCGTCCGTTTCGTGTACTTGGCTCGACAAACGATTCGAACCCGAATCGTAAACTGTAACCGTTGGTGGTCACTGCAAGTGCATGGGATGGTGGAGCATGGTCTTCATCGGGCGGCTTGATATCACCAATACTACGCAAGTCCAGGCTGAAAGCCGCGATGATACGTTCACCATCTTTTAGCTTGAAAAGCTTTTGTATGGGTTGGCCGTGGCCAGTGGTTGCAGGGATGTCTGCAATACGACAGGTATAAGCCGTGCCGAGGCTTGAAAAGAACACGCAGCTAGCACTGGTCGATCCGGCGAATACAGTTAGAACACGGTCGCCTTCACGCAAGCGAGTGGCGGCTGGATCCTTGATTTCCTTTTGACGCTTTACCCAACCATCGGCTGTAATCAATACATGGTTGTCTTCCTTGATAATGAAATCCTTTGCTGTGAACTGTGGTTCATCGCTAACAGTAGCAATAATCGTACGGCGCGAGTCGCCTTTGGCATAAGAGGCCTTAACCTGCTTGATCTCATCGCGCACGATTCCCCAGCGACCCTCTTCATCGGCAAGTAACCTGTTGATCTGGCGGGCCCGTTTCCGTTTGTCCTTGAGTTCGTCCCGAATGACCTGTATCTCGAGTCGGGCCAGCCGATACAATTTCAACTCAAGGATCGCATCGGTTTGTTCAGTATCGAGTTTGAAACGTCGCATGATCTTGACGGCGGCATCGGCCTTGCCGTCTGAGCCTCGGATGATCTTGATGATCTGATCCAGGCAATCAAAGACGGTCGAAAATCCCTCAAGAATATGAATGCGTCTTTTGAGTGCGGCTAGTTCATGTTCGAGCCGGCGTGTGATAACCTCCAAGCGGAAGGTTAGAAAATGTCCCAGAATTTCCCGTAGATCGCTACGCTGGGGACGTCCAACCTCGGGGTTTTCAGTCGGAATCAGGCATGTCAGGTTGACGTTGTAATTTAGTTGCAAAGGCGTATGCTTAAATAAGTAAGCCATGACCTTCTGGTCATCGGCGTCTTTCTTTATTTCAAGTTCGACCCGAACGTCGTCGGTAGAGATGTCGCGGACATCGAGTAGTTGGGGCAGTTTTCGGGTTACAGCAACGTCCGCAATACGTTCAACGAGAACGCTTTTGTTGACCGTGTATGGAACGGACTTGATGTAGATCGTCTTGGTACTACGCTTTGCGGGCCCCTTTTCCCATGTGGCTCGCAAGCGTATTGGTCCACTTCCCGTTTGATAAATGGATTTCAACTCCGCGGGGGAGTTGAGAATCTGGCCGCCGGTAGGAAAGTCGGGGCCTTTGATGATCTTACATAACTGAGGGGTTTTTAGTTCGGGTTTGTCCAGTAAGCGTAGTAAAGCTGTACAAACCTCTCCAAGGTTGTGAGGAGGAATATTGGTGGCCATCCCCACGGCAATCCCGGTTGAGCCGTTGACCAGGAGGTTGGGTATCCGCGCGGGTAGTACAACCGGCTCATTGCGGGTTCCATCATAGTTCGGTCGCATGGCGACCGTGTCCTGACCGATTTCGATGAGCATCTCGTTGGCAATTTGACCCAACCGGCACTCGGTATACCGCATCGCGGCCGCAGCGTCACCGTCTAGGGAGCCAAAGTTGCCGCTGCCATCAACCAGGGGCACGCGCAGGGAAAACGGTTGTGCCATACGGACCAACGCATCGTAGATCGCGGTATCCCCATGTGGGTGATAACCGCCCATTACATCACCCACGATCTTAGCGCATTTGCGATGTTTGGCATCGGCAGTTACCCGCTGTTGCCACATCGTGTAGAGAATACGGCGTTGCACGGGCTTAAGGCCGTCCCGTACATCGGGTAACGCGCGACTTGTGATCACGGAAAGGGCATAATTTAGATAGCGGCTTCGGGCCACCTCATGTAGTGCAACCCGGTGGCCATTGCCTCCGGGAGAGGCATCGCCTGAAGCAGCGTCAATGTTCGGGTCATCAAACAGGGTACGCTGTGATTTTCTTTTGGTGCGGCGTTTGGCCAACGAAGTGGCCCTCCCTGGCGTATTTCGAACGGAGTTCGGCATCCAATGCCGGGTTCGCGCCTAAATTAGGCATTTGGTGGTGAAAGTACAAGTTTTGCGCAGCTATGCCCCAAGCCGATAAAATGTGTGGTTATGCAACGTATACTGGCGATAGACCCGGGCTTGCGGACCATTGGTTACGCAGTGGTGGACTTAGCTGACAATGCTTTAGAGCCCAAGTGCATCGATGCGGGGAAGATCGCGCTGGATACAGGGCTACGGATTGAAGGGCGGTTGGGGCAACTATATGACGATTTGGTAAGTCTGATCGAAGAACATCATCCGCATTATTTGGCAGTCGAAAAGCTTTTTGCCCATTACCGCCATCCGCGAACGGCGATTCTTATGGCTCATGCACGCGGAGTGGTCCTGCTTTGTGCACAGCAGGCAAATATCCCGGTCCAAGATTTGTCGGCGACCGAGGTGAAGAAAGCAATTACCGGTTACGGCCATGCATCGAAGCAGCAGATACAACGGGCTGTTCAGCGCCAGTGCCGACTGCCCGAAATACCCAGCCCTCCTGATGTGGCGGATGCCATTGCCATTGCTATTACATTTGCACGGCGAATTGCGTTGGCGCAGATCCAACGCTAGCTGGGCGCAAGTTTATTTGTTTCTATGGTCTGTACATGTCTTTTTGCATAGCCATGCTCTTGGTTGGATCATTTCTAAAGTGGTGCAGTATGGGTTCGTAGCTATGCAACGGTCTGGGCAGGATTTGCTTCTTCTCAGGAAAAATTCATCTCTATCTCCTCCGATTTGTTCTGCGTATTCAATGCCTATTTGACTGATTGTGATGTCCTGACGTGAAATCGATTAGGCAATCGTTGCTTCAAGGACCTGGAATATTCCCTTGCAAAACGCCGGCAGGTCCTCTGGCTTACGACTGGAGATGAAATGGCGGTCGACAACCACGGGTTCATCCACCCAAGTGGCGCCTGCGTTGATGAGATCGTCCTTAATTCCCAATGATCCCGTCACTTTTACACCGTGGTAAACGCCAGCCGAAATGGCTATCCAACCACCATGACAGATCGCAGCGATCATTTTGGCGGATTCATTGAATTCCCGAACGAGTTCGAGTGCCTTCGGTTCGCGTCGAAGTTTATCCGGCATCCAGCCTCCAGGAAGAATCAGGCCTTGGTAATCCTGGCTGTCTATGTCATGAATGCAAGCGTCACTGATACATGGATAGCCATTCTTTCCATGATAGGTGGCACCAGCTTCGGGTGCCGCCACCGTTACGGTTCGGCCTGCTTCCAAAAGGCGGAGTTTGGGATACCACAGTTCAAGATCCTCGTAGTCGGGGCCGGTGAGGACTAAAATATGTTGTGTGTTCATGGCAATATCCATTTCCATCTATGGTGTGGGTCCATTATAAGATGGCTGTATTGTATGCTAACGCAAGGGGTGCCCTAGTTATGAAAAGCCAAAGGATGAGCCGGATCTTCGAAGCGCTGGACAGTTTCGAGATTGAATTGCCCAGTTGGGGTTTTGCTGACACGGGGACACGGTTCGGTAAGTTTTTTCAGGAGGCGTCTGCCTCTACGACAGAAGAAAAGTTTCATGACGCTGGGTTGGTCCATCAGCTTACCGGCGCCTGTCCAACCGTGGCGGTACATGTGCGTTGGGATTTTAAGACCGGGCAACATCCGCGCGAGGTGGTACGGTTGGCTGAAAAATATGGGGTTGGCATCGGATCTATTAATCCGAACCTTTTCCAGGATCAGTGTTACAAGTTGGGTTCATTTTGTTCGCCCGATGCGGCTGCTCGTCGTGCTGCGATGACCCATACCCTCGATTGTGTGGAGATCGGCCGACTTGTTAAAAGCAAATACTTGACCTTTTGGTTAGGTGACGGGACAAACTATCCAGGTCAGGACAATATCGTTCGTCGCAAGAGGGATCTGCAGAGAGCATTTCGCCGAGTTGCGGAGACGATGCCATCGCGGATGACAATGTTGATTGAGTACAAGCCGTTTGAACCAGCCTTTTACCACACGGATATTGCGGACTGGGGGATGGCCTACGTATTCTGCAAATATGCTTCTTCTGGAATGAGAGGAAGGCGAGTGAAGGTTTTAGTGGACACCGGTCACCATTATCAGTCAGTTAATATCGAACATATCGTTGCCTTTCTATTGGATGAAGGCATGATTGGTGGTTTCCACTTTAATGACCGCAAGTATGCTGATGATGATTTGACACTTGGCTCAATTGACCCCTACGCCACCTTTCGCATATTCAATCAGATCGTCCAACATGCGTTTGACACGGGGAAAGACCCAAAGCTTGCTTATATGATTGACCAGTCACACAATCTCAAGCCGAAAATAGAAGCGATGGTGCAGTCGGTTGATCTTGCACAACGCCTGTTTGTGAAGGCCCACCTTGTTGATCGCAAGGCCTTGGCCCGTGCGCAGCAAAAGGGAGATGTTGTTGCTGCTGAGCGGTTGTTGCAGGATGCATACGAGACAGATGTTCGCCATGTCGTTAGAGATTGGCGTGCCAGCCGAAAACTTCCTCTCGACCCCTTGGGTGAGTTGCGGTCTTCTGGTGTCATTAATCACCTGGGTCGTCAGCGTAGTGCTGCACGTAAAGCACGCGGTGAGGTTCAGGTTGCATCATATGCTTGATTTGGTCATATTCAGATCATGTATTTAATTTGGGGATGTCGTATTGATTACGCCAACATTGAACTATGTGACAAGCGTATTTTTTGATGTTCGTGTCAAAGATGTCTTGCCGGAAGTCATGTCGGGTTTGGGTATCAGCAGGCCCATGCTAATAACCGATCCGGGTCTGAAGGACTTGGGCATCCTTGATCGGCTTGGAGTTGATGTTGAGGCGGTCTATGACCAAGTGCAGACCAATCCAACGGAAGCTAGTGCGATGGCGGCTCTGGCTGTCTATGTGGATAATGGATGTGACGGATGTGTGGGCATCGGTGGTGGCTCGTCAATGGATTTAGCCAAGGTGGTGGCCTTGCTGGTTGGCCATAATCCTCCCTTGTGTCAATATGCATTCATTCACGGCGGGGTAAAAAAAATCAACCCAAGCCTGATGCCGCCGGTCGTGGCAGTTCCAACAACAGCAGGTAGTGGTAGCGAGGTGGGGCGAGCGGCGTTGGTAAGTCTTGATACCGGAGACAAGTTGGCGCTCATCAGTTCGGCGCTGGTGCCCAAAGCGGCAGTTTGCGATCCAGATCTAACATTATCCATGCCAGTAGGACTTACAGCAGCCACCGGGATGGATGCAATTTCGCACTGCATCGAAACATATTGTAGTCCAAGATTCAATCCGATCGCCGAGTCCATTGCAATTGATGGTCTTGTGCGTGGGTGGAAAAATATTCGCAAGGCAACTGCGGATGGGACTGATCGAAATGCACGCCGGGAAATGTTGATGGCTGCTTTGGCCGGTGGTCTTACATTTCAAAAGGGGCTTGGTGCGGTTCATAGCCTCAGCCATGCATTGGGCGCGTTTGTAAAAAAGCCGTTGCATCATGGGGCGCTCAACGCGATATTTCTTCCCCATGTGGTACGGTTTAATCTTAAAGATTGTCGTCAGAAGCTGCAGATTATTGCAGGCCGACTGCACCTGGACTCTGCGGATGAATTGCCGGATGTATTGGCGGAACTTGTCTTAGAACTGGGATTGCCAACATGCCTTAAGGAGTTGGGTGTAACTGCCGAAGATCTGCAGCCGTTTGCGGCCAAGGCCTTGGCGGATCATTGCAGTGCAACGAATCCTAGAGCCATGAGCATCGATGATTGCATGATGCTTTATGATGCGGCATTATGATATTATTAAAAAATACAAGTGTCTGATTGTGTGCCCCAACACCCCGCAGTTTAGGATTTTAAACTTTTCGAATGCTGGTAGTCGCTTGGTGTTTTTAACTGAGAAAATAAACCTCCTGCTATTTGTCTTGTAGGCTTCTACAGCAAGAAAAGGTGGGTGGGGTATCTTGTTATATTGCGGGTTGCAATAAGGAGTGTACGGTTCCTATCATGTTCTTAGGGTACAGCGCGATTCGGATATGAAGATTTTGCCGATCCAAAGAGGCGTGTTAGTCCAATGGGGGCCGATACCCCGCTCTGCAGCCCGGCGCTTCTCCCACCTCTACTTGATGCACATGTACAGATTGGGGTAGTTGCTTGGCGACTTGTTGACCGATCCATTGGGCGACTCGTTCGGCCGTTGGGTTGACTCGACCATTACTGAATGGTTCTACGTCATTGAGATTGCTTGTGTCCAGTTGGGCAATCAGGGCATCAACAATTCGTTCTAACTCATGAAAATCCATGACAATTTCAATCTTGTCAAGGTGTTGTGAGCCGACTGTGAGGTCAACAGTCCAGTTATGTCCGTGCAGTGGTTCAATACTGCCGTCATAAAGACGGAGCGCATGGGCTGCAGAAAAAACGCGGTGGATGGTGATTTCGAACATGCGACATACTGTCCCCGCTGGACTCGAATCTGGCAACCTTCCGGGTGCTCGAGCCCTCTTGGGGGGTGCTGCGATGGTCGGGGCTTTGGGGGCCACCACCGGTATTTTGGCCTTTGGGGACAAGGGCTTGGTGTGATATTTGTCGCCTTTTTTTCATCATTGTGGCAAGGTGCCACGACAACGGCATGCGAAACTGATGAATCTGATTACTTTTCAGTATCTGCCAGATTTAGATATGCTCATGGGCATGGTTTCAATCACGCTGGCTGGTCTTCGCAAATGTTTTGGCGCAACGGTGGCGGTTGACGGGGTCGATCTAAGCGTTGATAGGGGCAATTTGTTTTTCCTGCTCGGCCCTAGTGGATGTGGTAAGACAACACTCTTACGGATGATTGCCGGATTTACTGAGCCCACGGCCGGATCGATTCAGTTTGATGGTAAAGACGTGACCTGTCTAGCCGCCAATCGTCGCAGTTGTGGAATGGTCTTTCAGAACTACGCCCTGTGGCCGCACATGTCAGTTCGGCAGAATGTCGGGTTCGGCCTCGAAGTACGTAAAGTGCGTGGTCAGTCCAAGATGGCACGAATTGATCAGGCTTTGGATCGTGTCAAGATGGGAAAGTATGCTCACCGCAAACCCAATGAGCTTTCCGGTGGGCAGCAGCAGCGTGTGGCACTGGCCAGGGCATTGGTCATCGAGCCAAGCGTATTGCTGCTTGATGAGCCGTTGAGCAATCTGGATGCAAGGTTACGGCTTGAACTGCGTGGGCAAATCAAGCAAATTTGCAAAGAGGCCAACATCACGACCGTTTATGTCACTCATGATCAGGACGAAGCGCTCTCCATGGCCGACACTATTGCCGTATTCAATGCCGGTAAGGTAATCCAAATGGGAACACCGCATGACTTGTATCGGCATCCCCAATATCAATTCGTGGCTGATTTTCTGGGTGACAGTAATTTCCTGCCGGCTCAGATCGCAGGTCGTGACGGTGATACGGTAATCCTCAATTGCAAGGTCGGCCGGTTAAGATCGTCAACATTTCCAAAGAATGTGCCGACAACCGGAAGTGTGACGTGTTCCATCCGGCCTGGCGCGATTCGTATTACCTGTGATCGCGGAACTGAAGTGTCTGATCAGGTAAACCACATTGCCAACGTGCAGTGCCATCAGATGACCTATCTGGGTGAAACGGGCCAGTATGAGGTTACTGTGGATGACTCGCTGCCGTTAAGGATTTGTGAACTGAACCCAGCCCTGGTTGGCCGTGTCAATAAGACACTTGACATTGAGTTTGATTCCCAAGACGTGGTGATTCTTAATGATTGACTTTATCGCAGTTTGAGTGATCCGAGAGCCACCACGGCAAAAATAGCACTGAGCAGCCAGAATCGAACCACAACCTGCTGTTCGGTCCAGCCTACCAAGTGAAAATGGTGGTGAATTGGTGCGCACTTGAAGAGACGTCCACCTCCCGTCAAGCGAAAATATCCAATCTGTAACATGACGGACAATGTTTCGGCAACAAAAATACCACCAATAATAAAAAGCAGAAATTCCTGTCGGATCACGACGGCGATGTAGCCAAGTAGTCCACCGAGTGTCAGTGAACCAATGTCGCCCATAAAAACTTGCGCTGGATTGCAGTTGAACCACAAGAATCCAAGACAGCTCCCAACCATCGCCCCAGCTACAACAGCCAGTTCCCCACTAAGTGGGATAAAAGGTACTAGTAGGGGTTTGGCAATAACTCCATCGCCGGCGATAAATGCCAGGGCGAGAAAGGCCGCAGCACAAATTGCAGAAATCCCGGTTGCCAGACCATCCATTCCATCAGTTAGGTTGACTGCGTTGGAAGATCCTGCAATTACAATGACAGCCAATAATAAAAATTGCCACGTGCCCAGGACAATAACATTAGAGATATATCGTTCGCCGTCGAAAGTCCAGCTTTTGCTGAAGGGCAGGGTCAAACTATGGCTCATGTCGCGAATTTCTTGTGCCTGTGGTTCGATCTTGTGAATTCCATGATGGTGAATAAAGATACCCAGTACAACTGCCAGGGCGACTTGGCAAACGAATTTTTCCCAGAATTTAAGTCCTTCACGTGAACCAATGCTGCGGCGGGCACTGGTAAGCTTAAGCCAGTCATCAATCATTCCCAGAATGCTAAGCCAGGCAATGCATAGCAATGCCATGATTACGTAGAAACTTCCCAGGTCAGCTAGTAGCAATGTGCTTATGAGAATCGATAGGCTGATCATGATCCCGCCCATCGTGGGTGTGTTCGCTTTTTGCTTCATGATCTGGTTTAAATCCTCGTGATAGAATTGAGGATTGTCGCCAATCTTCTGTTTTATCAACCAACGGATAGTTGGCCGGGCGATGACGATGACAATCAGGAAACTGAGAATGATCGCAGCAATCGCGCGGAACGAGACATAGCCAAGAACGCGGAAGAACCCCAGCCCGTGGTTGTCAAGCCAATTCTGAAATAGTTCGTATAGATTAAATATCATGATCCCTGGTGCTGTAATTCTACATGGCTTTCAGCCAGTTTTCGATAGCTGGAATCAACCGCTCTAGTTTCATTGCACGGGAAGCCTTAATTAGTACGACATCACCGGGAGATAGTAACCCGGTAATTTGTGTTGGTAAGTTGTCTTGCCACTGGGTAAACGTGTGGATATCACCATCTGGCCATCGCCGGGATAAGGGTTCCGAGGCGAATCTGGCCAGTTCGCCGATCAGGATTGCGACCGTGGCACCTGGTGGTTCAAGGCGACCCACTGCAGCCACCAATCTTCCTAATCGCTGGTGTTCTCTGACCGCCCTTTCACCCAGTTCGAGCATATCACCAAGAATCATGATACGGCGGCTTTGGGTATCACCATGACGGCGTGCAAGAGTGACAATTGCCTGCTGCATGGAGGCTGGGTTGGCATTGTAGGCATCGTTGATGATCGTGATCTGGTTTGGAGCCGAGCCGACGACCATTGCTTCAAGCCGCATCGGGATCGGGCGAATCACAGCCAGGGCATCTGCGATCTTGCTGTCTGGCAAGCCCATCCACCGGCCTATGGCTACTGCCGCGAGGGCATTGGTGGCATTGTGTTCGCCGGGCATCGGTAAGTTGATACACAAGCCATCATTTGTGGTAAATCTAATTTGGTCAACATGCTGTTGGACCTGGGTGATTTGGACTTGGTTATGTGGGCGTTTGCCGAACCAGATCACCTTGCAATGATGCTCAAACTGATCGGTGCATTCATGAAAGGCTGTTGGTTTTAAGGTGTCACCATGCAACAGCATGACACCGCCTGTATTGATATGCTGAAATAATGAAAGTTTTTCGCGAGCAATGGCATTTAAATTTTCAAAATTTCCGATATGCGCACAGCTGATATTTGTCAGGACAGCAGCATCCGGACGAACGATCTGTCCCAACGTCGAAATTTCGCCTGGGTGATTGGTCCCAATTTCCACCACGACATAATTGTCATCAGTTGATGCCCCAAGTAGTGTCAATGGGACACCGAGGTGATTATTGAAACTCCGTGGACTTTGGGTGCCTTGGTATGTGGAAGCTAAGACCGTATGGATCATATGCCGTGTGGTGGTCTTTCCATTAGAACCAGTGATGGCAATCACCTTTGTGCCTGCTTGGCGCAATATTTCACGATATGCGGATGCAAGCTGTCCAAGTGCTTCAATCGTATCATTGACCTGCAATACTGGTATTGACTGGCAAGTAGATACCGGTCGGTCTACCAGAAGCATTTGGGCGCCGGCACGGCTGGCTTGCGTTAGAAAATCATGTCCATCGAAACATTCACCCTGTATAGCCACAAAGACCTGCCCTCGCTCCAGTGTCCGACTGTCGATACTGATGCCCGTCAGGCAGTTGTGGTGCGAGGTGGGATCTAAACGCCATGAACCACCCACAATCTTTTGCAGGTGGCGGGGCGTCCAAAAGTCAGATTTGTTAAGTTGATTTTTGATTCAGAGCCTCGACTGCATGAAGTCGGTCATCGAAAGGATATCGGATGCCGTGGATTTCCTGGTAGGTTTCATGTCCCTTGCCTGCAAGCAGAACTGTGTCAGCATCAGTTGCCTGGGCAATGACCAATTCAATGGCCTTCCCCCGGTCTGGTTCGATGTGGACTTTCATTTCCGCGGGCACGCCCTTGAGGATACCATTGATAATGGCCTGTGGTGGTTCAGTCCGGGGATTGTCCGACGTGATAACCACATGATCAGCTAATTTGCAGGCCACGGCGGCCATTTCAGCACGCTTGGTGGTGTCGCGGTTGCCTCCGGCTCCGAATAGTGCGAGCAGGCGCCCTTTTGTCAAAGGCCGCAGGCTATTAAGAGCATGCTGGAGTGCATCAGGCGTGTGGGCATAGTCCACGACGACACACGGTCCGTGGTGAGTGGGCGTTCCGACAGGCTCAAGGCGACCAGGAACAGGTGGGCAGGTTTCCATCTTTTGTACGAGTTGTGTTGTTGGAAAGCTCAAGACCGAGGCTGCGGCCAATGCCTGCAGGGCGTTATAGGCGTTATGCCTGCCAATAAAAGGTAACTTCAAATCAGTATGGCCCCATGGTCCATGAAAGGCGATATGACTGTGGTTTGATCCCAGTTGCAGCACTTTTGCGAAGCAGGTGTTATCAGAAGGCGGGCAAGTTTGCGGTGTTTGCAGCGTACAGGGAATCACTTGTGCCTGACAATCGCGCAACATGGTGGGTGCCTGTGGATCATCCGTGTTGATCACTGCAGTAGCCTGTTTGGAGAGTTGGCTGAATAACCGTGCTTTGGCAGCTGCATACTGATCAACTGTTTTGTGGTAGTCCAAGTGGTCGCTAGCGAGGTTGGTAAAGATGGCAACGTCAAAGCAGCAGGCATCTGTACGCCCTTGGCTAAGTGCATGACTTGAGACCTCCATAACTGCAGCCTTGCAGCCATTGGCGACCATTCGACTCTGTATGGCTGCGAGTTCTAGCGCGCCTGGAGTGGTAAGATTGGCAGTTTCAGTACTTCTGCCGTCATTGACCCACATCGTGCCAATGACACCACACCGGATACCGGTTTGGTTCAGTAGATGAGCCAGCATGAGGCTGGTGGTGGTTTTGCCATTGGTTCCGGTAATACCGATGATTTTGAGCTGTTTACTCGGATGGTCATAGAATCGTTCAGCAAGCTGGCCAACCAGAACTTGATTGATGCAGGAGCCTGTGAGCCAGGTAACCGAGCTGTCGATATTGGGCCGAAGCGTCTGCATGTAGTTTTTATGGCAGAGGATCACATCTGCGCCCTGCTCAATGGCTTCCAGGACATGCTGCTTGATGGTGGTCTCATGGTTGCCACGAGCAATGAATAATGAACCACGCTTCTGACTCGATATCTGGCGTGTATCGTCGCTCAGATTGTGTATAGGGATATCTGCCGAGCCACTAACGAGGCTTAGATCCATTCCTTCCATCAGGTCGTGCAAGAGCATCTTGGTCGGCAATCCTGACCCCACATGCGCACGTAGATTCCGCCGTATTTGGGCGGACCAGTTAATATTCAGTTTGTATTATCGGAAATACCTTGGCCAGATCACAAGAGAATTACCAAGCGGTAAATCCGGACCACAAATGGACTGCTTTACTTTCAGCTTTGTGGTAAATGGATGAGTTACGGAGACCTAGAGGTCCGTTACGTGGTTTGGGATCGAGTTATAGCCTAGCTGCTGCAGCATGCGATCCACCGGTTCGGCGAACCCAGACGCTGTCTCGACCTCGCTGGCCATTAAGGCATGTGAGCCGGTCAAGATACGTCTGCAGAGAATGAACTTGAAATGAATGGAGGAATTCCTTGCCTGCCGATGGGTTCTGCTCTTGAATAGACCTGATGATTTCCTCTTTCTTCATTCGAAGATACTCCGATTATTACGTACTAGATTAATGCCGCTGGCAAGTCATCGGCCGGTCGATGTCTGTACCTTGAGCCAATATAACCCGCTCGGACTCGCCAAAAGCATCTGCCGGCTATTTCCCTCGAGGTTAAATACGCTAGGTGTGGCGTTTTGATTCTGACCCATGACGGGGCAATTCAGTATCCTTTTCCGGATTTCATATTAGAATGGAAGTGGTTTTTTCAACGAGTTGATATAGGAAGACTGTTGGTGTCCATCACCGTGCAAAGTCCCTACAGTGGCCGGCCGGTTAAGGTTCGTGACGAAGATGTCGGCCGGGCGGTCCGTGATGAAGCGGGCCGGATTTTTTACGTTTTGTCCGATCCAGAAGGTGGAGGATACTGTGGGTCCCGGACTCGCAGCGGGAAACAGAGGACCCATGCGGCGACTTTAGATCGTGATGTGTCGCCTTCCCCGTCTTCTGCGGCGTCTGAAGGAGGCTTGGGCCAGTGCCATGATGCAACTGGTGAGCGACGTTCCGGTATTCGTGGGAAGTTGGTTATCATCGTTCTGATCATGATTATGGCGGTTTTGGTCTACCTCTTTTCACCACTGGGTCCTTACAACTGGGAAAAAATGCGGTTCGGAGCAAGTTCCGGTGCCCATTTGCCGGTTGAATCTGATTGATTGCGCTCATTTGGTTTTTCCCGCGGAGCGAAAATTGGAAACCTGAGCATGCGTTGGCTGCTGTTGGCGATATTCGTGATTGACTTGGTCATTGTGGCATGGTTATTCACCGGTAAACAGTCTCAACAGGAAGCCGATTTCGTATTTGTTTGTGGTACCGCCCATCGCAGGCTGGATCCACAGCGGATGAGTTGGGGTATTGACCTACGAATTGCAGAATGCCTGTTCGACCCACTGACTAGGATCAAGCTTCCGGAGATGGTTGTTGAACCTGCCGCGGCTGAACGGTGGCAGGTTAGTGAAGATGGGAGGACTTATACCTTTCATATTCGCAGTGATGCCCGGTGGAGTAATGGTGATCCGGTTAAAGCTTCGGACTTTGTTTATGCCTGGCGGCGTGCGCTGATGCCGGACTTGGTGGCAGATTACTCGCAGTTGCTTTGGGTTATTGATGGTGCCGAGAGATTCTACACATGGCGTCAGCAGCAGTTGATGGAGTATGCGGCGGGTGAACCGGATTCCGAGATTGCTAAGCAGTATTACCATGATGCATTAGATAAATTCGAGAAGTGGGTCGCTGTGCGGGTGCAAGGTGACAAAACACTGGTTGTCAAACTGGTTAGGCCCGTTCACTATTTTTTGCAATTATGCGCCTTTGGTACCTATATGCCTGTGCATCAGCCAACGGTTGAAAGCCAGACGACCATTGACCGGCATTCGGGTCGATTGGTGCAGGACCCTTCGTGGACGAATCCCCGAAAGTTGGTGTGCAATGGTCCCTACGTGCTGTCTCGGCGCCGGTTTAAACGTGATCTTTTGATGGTGGCCAATCCACACTATTGGAATCGTGCGGCAATGGGCAACCAAAGCATTTTAGAATTAATCATTCAGAATCCTGCCAACGCTCTCATGTTATATGAAATGGGACAGGTGCATTGGCTACCGGATATACCTTCCAGCGGAGCAATTGCTGCCGACCTGCTTGAGCAGAAGCGTGATGATGTTCACATCGCCGCGGCAGCGGGGACATATTTTTATAACTTCAATTGTAAATCCACACTATTGGACGGCTCAGATAATCCTTTGGCAGATCCGCGTGTCCGTCGTGCCCTGGCGATGGGTATTGATCGCTCCAGTATTGTCAAAAATATTACCCGTTTGCAACAACGCCCAGCCATGAGTTTTACACCATTCGGTGCGATTCCTGGATTCGATCCACCCCGTGAGGCCGGGGCAAGTTTTAACCCGCAGCAGGCTCGCTCTCTGCTTGCTGAAGCGGGATACGACTCGATCCGTGGCAGCAAACAACTCAAGGGCCTATCGATCCTATATAACACTGGTTCTGGTCACGAGCAGATTGCACAGGCTATCAAGCGTACGTGGGAGCATGAACTCGGGGTTGTCGTTAAATTGGAAGGTCAAGAGGTTGCCTCATTTGGTGAACGGCTGAAGAATCACGACTTCACCATCGCTCGGGCAGGTTGGTTTGGGGACTACCGTGATCCCACAACCTTTCTGGATAAGTTTAGAACTGATAATGGGAATAATGACGCGGCGTATAGCAACTTGGCGTTCGATCGGCTTATGCAAGACGCATCATCTGAACTGCATCCTATTAAACGAATGGCTATTTTACGCCAAGCGGAATCACTGATGCTTTTGGAACAACCAATTGCGCCGATTTACCAGTATGTAAACTTCCAAATGTTCAAGCAAGATCATGTTAAGAATATGTTTCCTAATCCATGGAATTATAGGCGCCTTGAACTCGTGGAAGTCAATTCGGTGGTAGGTGATTAGGGTGGCGGGTAATGGTTCATTTGATTTCAATGCGGCTGGTACAAACGCCATTGATTCTCATGGCGATCTTTCTAATTACGTTTGTATGTGCATGGCTGATACCTGGTGATCCCTTGGAGCGTCCCGAAGGGCAACGGCCACCCATCGAAATCCGGGTTGCCATGGCTAAGCAGTACAACCTTGACTCACCTGGATCGTTCTTGGCAGGTTATATACATAATTTGCTGACCAAGTTCGATTTGGGACCGAGTTTGCAGTACCGCGATCAACGCGTCAACGAAATTGTTGCATCGGGTTTGCCTGTCAGCGCGTTGTTGGGTGTTGCGGCACTCCTTGTTGCGCTGCATATCGGTCTTGTGGCCGGTGTGTTGGGGGCACTGCGGCCGGGCACTGTTCTGGATCTATCAAGTCTTGGGGTTGCTGTTGTGGGCGTGAGCCTGCCGACATTTGTGACGGGCTCGATTCTCCTGGTTGTATTTGCAAATCTATTACAACTGGCACCGGTGGGTGGCTGGGGGACTGCAAGACACCTGATGTTACCTGCGCTGGCCCTGGGGTTGTTGCCAGGTGCTTATATCGCTCGTTTAGTTCGCCTTGGCTTGGCCGATGTGATGGCAAGCGATTACATTCGTACCGCATTGGCCAAGGGGCTGTCTTCACACCGTGTTCTATTTAAGCATGCACTTAAAGTTGCATTCCTGCCGGTGTTAAGCTATTTGGGGCCAGCAGCTGCATTTGCTGTTACAGGTTCATTTGTGGTCGAAATGGTTTTTGCGATTCCCGGTATGGGGGAACATTTTGTCAATGCGGTGCTCAATAAGGACCAGTTCTTGATTCTTGGCGTGGTGCTGGTCTACTCAGTTATTCTTGTCCTGTTTAATCTTGTGGTGGATGTGGCTTATGCCTGGTTGGATCCCCGTATCGAGTTGACATGAGTGATGTGGTTATTAGTGAACTTGCAAGTTGTAACGGGACTTGGTGTCCCGGGAACGCCGGAATTTTGATGAACCAGCGTCAAGGCATTGTATTATCGATCGATGGTGGTAAAATAGGGCTTTATTCTATCCCAATGACCCATCTGGTGAACTTCGGCATTGTCAATGTCGCTGCATGAGACCACACAATCCTTGGACGACAGTACGTTGTTGGCCCTTGTGGAGGCCAGCCGCGCCATCATTCGTGAATCCCAATTAGATCGCGTATTGAGCCATGTGGCTGAGCAGGGGGCAATTGTGCTCAACGCGGAGGCGGCCAGTGTGTTGCTGCTGGATCCAGATCGTGATGAACTCGTCTTTGCAGCGGCCACCGGCCCTAAAGGGATTGAACTGGTGGGTGAACGATTTGATGCCAAACTTGGTGTTGTCGGCGAAGCGCTGCGCACCGGGGGGCCTCTGCGTGTCGACGACGTGTCCGGTCACAATAAATTTTTTTCCGGTATTGATGCTAAGACCCAAATGCACACCCGCAGCCTCATTGCGGCACCATTGATCCATTTAGATGAGCCGGTTGGGGTGCTGGAGGTCATGAATCCCAAACGCCATCGCAATTTCACGGATTCGGATCTTGATCTGGTTCACGTGCTGGCAAATCTTGCTGATGCAGCAGTTTTGCGAGGAAAAGATTACGATCGCGTTAGTCGTGATAATCGTGCTCTGCGTGAATCCATCGGTTACCCGCAAATCATCGGTCAATCAGCTGCCATCCAGCAGGTCTTGGAGCTTTGTCGCAAGGTCGCCGCTTCCAATGTGACGGTCATGGTTTCCGGGGAAACCGGAACGGGTAAGGAACTGATTTCGCGAGCTATTCATGATTTTTCGCCACGTCATGACAAGCCATTTGTGGCCGTAAATTGCGCGGCGCTCACTGAAACACTTCTTGAAAGCGAGTTGTTTGGTCATGAGAAAGGCGCCTTTACTGGTGCCACCGAGCGGAAGCTTGGTCGTTTTGAACTGGCTGAAGGCGGAACACTTTTGCTTGATGAACTTGGAGAGATGACTCATGCTACACAGGTCAAGTTGCTGCGTGTCTTGCAGGAACGTGAATTTGTACGTGTAGGCGGAACACAGACCATTGTGTGCGATGTCCGCATCGTTGCGGCAACTAATCGGGACCTGAAGACGGATATTGACGAGGGGAGATTCCGGGAAGATCTTTACTATCGGCTTAATGTGTTTCCCATTGAGGTGCCGCCACTACGTAATCGTTTGGAGGATTTGCCTGTTTTGGTGGACTATTTCACCAAACAGCTTGCTCCTGATCTTGGTATTACAGAACTGCATATTTCAGATGATGCTGTAACTGCCCTTAATGCCTACAATTGGCCAGGAAATGTTCGCGAGTTACGGAACGTTATTGAGCGGGGGATTCTCCTTTCTGACCACGGCAATATGACACAGGCGAACTTGCCGCCTGAGATTGCAAATCATGATTTTGGCGCTACTATTGAGCCAGCTTCCAGCAGTGCTATGAGTCAGCCATCAGGTGATGGATCAAAGTTGGCGGTGCAAGAAAGGGCCATCATTCTGAATGCACTAACACAATCTGGATGGAATCAATCGGCAGCAGCACGGGCATTGGGGATCACGCGCGATCACCTACGATATCGAATTAAAAAATACGATCTTAAGCGGCCCTAGTATCCCACCTGATCCCGATTCAGTTTATACAATGGTGAAAGTAAACGCTGCGCCAGATACATTGAAGCGGTCCACATGATTCCTACACCACCACCACGTCCACCTCAATCAGGGTTTTTGTATCTGCCACCGTATCGCATTCAAGGGTATTCCATTGGTGGCGAGGAGACCGTTGTGCAGGTCCCGGAGTTGCACATCAGCTTTGATATTGGGCGGTGTCCACGTTTTGCGCTGAATAGTTCTTATGTGGCGTTGAGCCATGGTCACATGGACCATGCTGCTGGGCTACCATACTATTTTTCTCAACGTTTCTTCCAAGGAATGGATGTTGGCCATGTCGTGTGTCACCCTCGGCTTGCTGATCCTATCCGCAATATTATGCGTGCATGGGTTGACCTCGAAGCACAGCGGACGCCATACAAGGTGGTGCCTTTGGCCTCTGATGAGCAGGTGGAGATTAAGAACAATATCTTTCTGCGAGCATTTGCCACGCACCACACGGTGCCCTCTTTGGGTTTTGTGGTGGTTGAACGTCGTAGCAAGCTCAAACCCGAGTTGGCTGACCTACCCCAGGAGAAATTGGTCCAGTTAAAGCGGCACGGGGAAGACATTACCCAAATCACTGAAATTCCCCTAGTTTGCTATTCCGGTGATACATGCATGGGTAAACATTTTGACCGGCCGGATGTACGGCAGGCGAAGATTCTTATTACCGAATGTACATTTGTTGATCCAGAACACAAGAGCCGAGCGGATGTGGGTAAGCACATGCACCTTGGTGATTTGATCGAGTTACTTGATCGTGTTGAATCTGAAGCGGTGGTTCTTACCCACCTTTCTCGCCGAACTCATATAGCCGCAGCACGTGACCATGTTCATGATCAGATTCCCGCTCGACACCGTAGTCGTGTATTTCTTCTGATGGATAGTCGGACAAATCGAGGGCGATATGATCAACAGAAACTCGCTCTAAACCAGGCAGACACAACAGGCCCGCGCGTCAGTCTGTGAGATACCTGGGCAACGGTGCCGCGACCATGGTCTACCGTTTACGCACAAATCAGTTGCAGATAAATGTTCATCCAACGGTTGTCGTATGTGCAGATCCGGAAGATGACAATTTTTTACTTGCCGAATCTAAACGGCTGGCTGGTGATTTAAAGCTGCCATTGTTGGATCAAATTCAAAATCGTGATATTGAAATGATCCTGGCAGCAACGCCAACGCGGCTGGAACTAAGGATTGTCGGTGGCGATCCGCTGCTTTGCGGTGGGCGGCCGGTGTATGTCAACTTGGATAAGATTGACACGCGGTCATCGGCCGGCCGACGTGTCCGCCAGCCTTTGGCCAAGGCGGTTGGTTTGAGTCACCGTGCGTCGGCCCCGACGATCATCGATGCAACTGCTGGTTATGGCGAAGATGCATATCTGTTGGCCGGTTTGGGCTGTCAGGTTCTTGCCATCGAACGCCAGCCGCTTGTCGTTGCGCTTTGTCGTGATGGTCTATTGCGTGCTGATGCCGTATTGGATCCAGGTGGTCATGGCCGGATCCACCTTGTTCAGGCTGATTCGTATCACGTGTTGAACGGGTTGATTAAAAGGAGCAGCATCAGGGGTGGTTTAGATCTTCCAGCGTATCTTAAGCATTTCATTGTTCCAGATGTTGTGTACCTGGACCCGATGTTTCCCCCGACACGCAAGGCAGCCGAGCGCAAGCCAATGCGCGTTTTAAGGAGACTTGTCGGTGATGATTGTGATGCGGGTCAGTTATTGCAACTTGCATTGAAGGTGGCACGCAAGCGTGTGGTGATCAAACGTCCACTCCACGGACCATTTCTGGCTGATAGGCCAACAACGGTCTACAAAGGCAATGCTACGCGTTACGATGTCTACATGACTTAATAACAATAACTCGTTGGGAATCAAATTCTACAAAATTCACTTCTGACTCAAAGACCTCACCAGCAGAGAGTGACCCCACCAATTCATCCTTAGTGGGACAAAAGAGGACCGTAACATGAATCTCTTCTTCCCCAGGCTTACAGATGACAGTGCAGTTGCTGTTATAGAAAGAATCATGCCCCAAGCTGAACGTTTTGGTCGATGAGACAAATAAGAATTGGGAAGAGCACTGATTTCCAACGAATCGCTGAAGTGTCTAGGCCCCGTCGAACCCAGCATCTAATTCTCCTCGAGCCTTTTTATCGCCTGAATTAATCCTTTCATCGAAATTAACATGAATAAATCAGGTCAGTCCAAGCAACTCCCTAATCAATTAACCTTTGGCAAATCCGGTAGTCTGATGAAATGGCCTCTAGCTTTGACGATTTGGTAAGGAGTAATTAAGTCAAGGCCTTGCCGTGGTGTAGCATCACTTTCAAAACCCGAAAAATAAAGCAAGGTCACTACTGCCGTGGAACAAATATACTCGTCCCCAAAATCGTTTATTTCTTTAGGCGTGAGATTCTCATTCCAAAGTGAAAACATACCCGAATAATCATAGCCGAAAAAATGTCCTGATTTTTCCTGGCAACGGATCACGCCTTCCCTGATACGAGCCTTATCAACGCGATCCCACTTATCTAACCTCCACGCGTCCCAGTTATGTGTGCGCAATGATTCAATGTCCTCGTCAAGGTTCGCCCCTATCTGGCCCTGACTCGTGAACAGGGCCTTCCTTCCTGGGACATTTGGATCATCAACCACGATCGCAAGGTGACCATATTTGAACAAGCGGTAACCGAGTACGGTTGCTTTCCCCTCAGCAAAGAGTTCGCGCCGCGCGCTCCACTTCTCCTTACGATAGGCAATAACGTCACCGACTCTGATATCATTGATAATCTCAGACCATTCTTCATCAGATATTTTTGTGTGCTTGGGAAAAGAACCCCAAAGAGTAAAGGCCATGACCACAATGAAAGTCCCTAGGCTCATCCAAAATGTTCTCGACCATGGGCGTCGCTGAGCCGTCACTTTCTTTCTTGCCCAAAGAACCCACGCCGACAGGACCGCAATCGCTAACGAACTTAAGGTGAGAATATCGATGAGAAAAAGAGACCTTTCCCCATCGAAAGACTTCACTTGGGAAAATGTGCCAACCTCTGCAGGTTCAGCCTTGGAGGACGGACCATTCTCATTAACTTCCTCTATCCAGGATAGGACAGCCCATCCGTCCATGTCGCGGAGCCAAATAAGATGAATTACCTCGTAACCAAGAATAATGGTAACGAGTAACACAAGTAACCTAATAATGAATTTCACAGCGAAATTGTACCCCTAGCACTTATCAACTGCATCCAATACAGAGGAAAAGGCGATTGCAATCTAAGTTGGCTTTTATAATCGGCACTTTTTCTAGAAAAACCCTATCATTGCTTGAATTAAGGGTTCCATGAAAAATTAATCACGAATCACTCCGATCGCATTGATCATGCTTTAATACAATTCATCTGCACAGTTGGGTCCTCATGGGACCGGGGCCGTGAATGGGGATTCGATAGGACCGAACGTGAACCTCAAAGCTTCGAGCCCTAATTCCTTGCCGCCGGTTACTACCACACATTAGCAATCAGGAAAGACGGATCGAGCGTTATCAAAGAGTGGATGACTGGAGGTCTTTGTTATCGGGTGAATTGAGGCCATAGAAATCACGGGCATTGTCGCAATACAGTTTTTTAAGTTCACTTGTGCTGCAGCCACTGACGGCCCAGTCGACGGTGGCCACCCACTCTGCATAGGTTGTGGCCAGTGTGGATATGAACCAGTCGCCACCGAAGATGACCCGGTCAAAACTAAAGCATTCAATAACATGATCAAAGTAGGGGCGTAGGTCATCTCGATTCCAAGTGTCATGATCTGCTTCCGTCACCATCCCCGAGATTTTGCAGTGCACGTTCGATAACTCGGCAAGCGATCGGATATCTGCTTTCCACGGCTCAAAGAGCTGGTCCTTGATCTTCGGCTTGCCTATGTGGTCGAGAATGAAATGCACATTCGGGCATGCACGAACCATTTCAACAACATGACTGAGGTGCTGATGATAAACGCAGATATCAAAGCTGTAGTCAAATGCGGGCAGGCATCGCAGGCCCTTAAGAAATGACGGCTGTACGCAGAAATCGATTGCTTCGGTCTGTAAAAGACGGCGAACACCTTTGATCAGCGGGTTTTGCTTGTATGCTTCAAGCTCAACAGTCACCTCTGATCCGTTTTCCATTAACGCACATGCAATGATTCCCTTGAGCCGTGGATCTTCGCGGGCTAATTCCGTTGCCCATTGCGCTTCATCGGATCGATTGTCAAAATCGCAGACGATCTCCATGAATAGAAACGAATCGATATCAATCGATTGGGCATGATTTTGAAATGTTGCCAAACCAACGGACTTATGGAGTGTTGGCGCTTCATCCTGAAGGTTTGTATAGCGAATACGGTTTAGGTTTGTCAGATGAACATGGGTATCGACGATTGGGAACTCAGGCATCCTTTGACCTCCAATGTCTGATGACCAATGCGACGGGTATCAGTGGTGCAGTTTCGTTGTTAGGCCCCCATCAATGATCATTTCGATACCGTTGATGAAGCTGCCTAAGTCTGTACAGGCGAACGTGATGAAATGACCAATATCCTCAGGCGTTCCGATCCTTCCAGTCGGGTGCATGGCATTAACCCGTTCGAGCGTGGCTTGCCGGTTATCCTGGGAATCGAGCCAAACCTTAGTCATCCCGGCATTGATGAATCCTGGACTGACGGTAATGGCACGTATTCCATGACGCCCTAGATCCTGGCACAGGCTATGCGTCATGGCCACGATGCCACCTTTGGCAGCAGCGTAGGCGGCCAGGTCTGGAATGGTTGCTGTGGCATGCACGCTGGCAATGTTGACAACAATGGCATTGTTGGATGTTTTTAACATGGGCAAGGCAGATTTGATTAGCAAAAAGATGCCTTTGAGGTCAACATTTTGAGTGCGATCCCATTGTTCGATGGTCATGTCCTCAATGCTGCAGAAGTACTCAACGGCGGCATTGTTTACAAGGATATCGAGGCCGCTAAATTCTGCCGCCACTTTATCCATCATGCCACGGACCATTGCTGGATCAGAAATGTCGGCATGGACAAATAAACTTTTGCGTCCCAGTGCAGTAATAGCATCAACAGTGGCTTGCCCCTTGTCGGTCTCGATATCAACTACAACAACATCGGCGCCAGCGCCAGCCAGGGCCAAAGCAATTCCCTTGCCGATTCCCTGGGCAGCTCCCGTGACTAATGCCACACGATTGTTAAGTGATAATTCCATATTTCGTCCCAAAAACGTCCTTGGTGAGTCTATAGAACTCTAATGTGAAACGACAGTTTGTGTGTCGGTTTCTTGAAAAACACAGTCAATGTGTGACCAGAAGCCAGCGGCACATAAACACTTTATCATAATCATAAAGTCTTCTGGATCACGAAATCAATTGCAGTGCTAATACATGAAAGGAGATCCCGATGTCTAGCTTCGACGGTTTAAACTTGTCACTAGGAAGCCTGCCCCGCATATCCCACGCAAAAATTCGCTCGATCAGCGTCGAGAACATCACCGGTGAAAAAGGTCAAGGTGGTAGGGCGGTAGTGGGAACACGGTTGCTGTCCGAATCAATGCGCAAAGGCTGGACAATTGGTACGGAGAAGGCTCATGGTCTGCCCCTGGCGGGTTTGACTGTGCAAGGGAACTCTGTGTGGATTGGAAGGTGTCACCATCGATCATGGTTGGTCCTGGGGAAACTGATGACCTAGCCCAGATTTCGGGTGGCGGTGCCATTCAGCATATTTGGATGTATATTGACGGTGATCCTCGGCGTCGTCGACTTGATATTCTTCGCGTGTTCTAGGACGACGAAACCCACCCTTCTGTGGCGCTGCCGGTTTCGAACGCAATGGTGAGTACGTGGAGTTTAATACGCCGTATACCGGTTTAACACAGGTCATCAATCCCTACGCGAAGTTTGATTACTACGGGACGTTACCCACAAAGATGCAATTCGGCATGTACCGGTGGCATATTAACAATCCAGTGCGATTTAAAAATAACTTTCGTATGACCATTCAGGCACTGGAATGGAAGCGGAAAATGGTTCTACTGGAGGATGACATCTCTTCAGTTGCATTCTGGTATCAAACGGAGCCTCATGGTACCTTCCTAAAGGTTTCTGATAGGACTTGCTTGAAAGTTTCTTGAGGCGGATTTAAGCTGATGGCGGTTAACTACGGGTGAGCAGTTATTTTCAGCCTTATTGCGAAGATAGTATGTCCGCCATGAAAATCCTGTCGTCCAATAGGAGAATGATTCCCCAAAGCAAGGCGTACGAGTGATCTTTAACCGGTTGTCTAATCCCTTTGGATAGTGTGGGTGTTAGAGGCTGCCAGCAGTCTACGATAAAAGGTGATGGCAATGTATGAATTAGTTCCCGGTTCATTTTCATCCATTAAAGTTGCGGCGATTTCGCTCAAGCCAGTTAAATGGAATAAATCAGCCAATGCGGACAAACTTGAATCCATGTTCAGAAAAGCTGCTAGGACCAAAGCAGAACTCCTGGTGGCCACGGAGGGTGTACTTGAAGGCTACGTTGTAAATGAAGTAATTAGTGATCGGACCAAGATAGAGGCAATGCGCCAAGTTGCAGAGCCTATTGATGGCCCTAATATCCGGAGATTCAGGAGCCTTGCGCGATCGCTCAAGAAGTCTCTTGCCTTTGGGTTTGCCGAACGAATTGGGACGGAAATATTTAACGCTGCGATCTTCATTGATCATGCGGGAAGGATTGCAGGTAAGTACCACAAAACCCAACTGTACGAGGGGACAGACCAGTCTTGTATGTTTAATCGTGTGGGGAAAAAGTTGCGTGCGTTCAACACGCCATTTGGCCGAGTGGGATTTCTGATTTGCAATGATCGATGGAACCCCAATATTGCTCGGGCACTGGTGCTCGATGGTGCACAGATGTTATTGATCTGCGCCTATGGTTCGAAGAAAAAGGAGCAGAATGAAACGGTTCTGGCGCGTGCCAGGGAAAATGGGGTGCCTATTGTCGAAGCGAACGTAGGGGTCAACGTGATTGTCTCTAAGGGTGAAGTGGCTGCTTATCAATGGGGCAATGACAAAATCACCACAGCCGTTGTTGACATTCCAATCCAACCTTCCACCAAGGCGGCGCGTGTGGTTGAGCGTGGGTATCTTAAGTGGCAGAAAAAAGAGATGTTCCTACGGTGGCGCAAGACGATGCGATCTCTACGAAAAGGTGCAAGGCGCTAATGCCAATCTTGAATAGGGAACCATGTGAATTATAAGTAACGATAAATGGCTCGGAAAGTCGGTTGCCAACTTGGTCTCTTGTGAGTAGGAACTGTGTTGGAAACATCTAGATTTCCTGAAATTTGATAAAAAAAAATTTCATGGCAGGCTATCTAAAGAAGGAGAAGGGGAATAATAAGATGGAGCGTTTGAGTTCGAGGTGGGAATACAGGTGGGCAGGTTTTGAGGGGCAAGTTTATAAGCGGCAGGTATTATTATTTGTGCTGCTCCTGGTTTTCTTTTTTGAGGTCATTGCGTGGTCGGATCAGGCCCCCATCCTCCTGACATTCGATCTTCACGTAGATCCTGTGAACAATGGTTTTCCCGCGGCGGGCAAGGCAGGCGCTTTTCAAGAACGGACCGAGTGGATGCAGTGGGTTCTTGATCAGACCGAGCCATATGCCATTCCCATGTCATTTTTGTCCGGTGGCTGGTACATGGAGCGGGTGGTGTCTGAGGAGCCGCCTGGCGGTGGAGCCGTGCTGGTGAGGCGTATGTACGAAACTGGCGGTCAGATCGGATCCCATCACCATAAGGAATTTCGTGCAAGTTCCTTCAATTGGCCATCTATGGAATCCGATGCATCACTGCCTGAGGTGCGTAAGCAGTGGGAGGACAACATCAACTGGGTAGACGCTGGAATTCAAAAAGCACTCGAACTCGACCCACCTGTTACTGCTGACATCAATGGCATTAATAGGATAAAAGGCGCGCACTCCCCGCAAGATGAGAGCGATTACCATCAACTGATGACGGAGTTTGGTTTTGATGTTCGGGAGCCTGGCCCAGAGGAAGATTACTACGGCTACTTCGGCCACCATATCTGGCATCCCTATCGTCCATCGGCGGCCAACTATCTGGGAGAGGATTTAAGCGCTTCTTTTGTACAGGTTCCTTCAGGTCCTGTGATTGGCTACGAAACTATTCATCACGGCACCTTGCAAGACATGCGACCAGCTTCCATGAAGAGGCAACTGTTGCAAATATATTTGAATTGGCGCCATGCAAATCATGCCGATGCTGGTTCCAAAGTCTGGACGTGGGGGTGGGGAAGTCACGCAACAGATTTCGAGCCCTCAAGTGTCTCACGCGCAGCCTTGGTTGAGATGCTTCCTTGGATAGAAAACCATTTTCGCAACCGCATCGAGCCAAATGGCGCATCCGTGTTGCAGTACGCAACCCACCTGGATGTGGCTGATGCATATTTGAGTTGGGAGACTGAAAATCCCGGTGTCTCTTCCTTTACATTTGACTCGCTTATTGTGGAGGATTGGACCACGTATCCATGGTTGCAGCCGGTTGCCAAGGAAATGCAGGACTATCTTTGGCATAGTGACCTGGATATGGCGGGCGTGTCAGCATTTAAACTGGAGCGGGATGGAAGCGATGCCGTGCTGCTCTACAACGATGGAATGACACCAGTCGCTGTCGATTTGGAATTTATTTTTCCCGGACGTATCCAAGTCATAGGTCTTCAAAGTGGTGCCGTTCTGTCGGGAACCACTGGGGTTTTGCCCGATGAACTCTTGGTGATGGACGAACCATTGTGGGTGACCGCCATTGACCTGCTGTTGGGTGATGCAAATGGTGACGGTGTTATCGACGTGGCAGACTTGGGTATCTTGGGTGCCAACTATGGTATGACAGACGTCATATTTCCCGATGGCGACTTCAATGGTGATGGAGTAGTAGACATAGCCGATCTTGGTGTTCTTGGTGCTTACTGGAGCAGTAGCAGCCTGTCAGATGTGCTTGGGATGCAGGACACCGAACAGAATGTGTCAATCCCCGAACCTGCAATCTTGTCACTTTTCACGATAAGCATGTTGGTGATAGCAAGCAGGCGTCATTAAGAACCATTGACGGTCGGTTGAATCTCCAAGGGATGGCCTTGGGTTCTATTGTGATGTTCCCCGTCTTAAACACGTTTTCCCATAATTACAATATGGTGGCAGAACGGAATTAGGTATCGCGTGACTCCAATCTCTTCACGATGATATAGTTGGCACGGTGCAGTTGGTCAGGGCATGAAACCCATTTTATGGGTCTATCATGGCCTTCAATGCCCGGTAGTCGGTTTTGCCGGTGCCGAGGATAGGGATGGTTTCCAACTGCGTCACCCGGCGAATATTGTGAAGAGCACTTAGACCGGCATCACGAAGATGGTTGTTCACCTCGTTTCGATCAATATTCCCGATGGTAAACAATATCAATTCAGAAGTGTTATCGTTAGCGCCAACAGCAAGCACCGGTCCCTCATCTTCCTCTGTGACATAATGCTCCTCCAGTACGGATTCAATAGCTGGCAGGCTAATCATTTCTCCGCCAATTTTCACGAATCGCTTCATACGCCCGACAAAAGTGAGGAATCCATCTGGATCTTCAGTCACAAGGTCTCCGGTTTTATACCAATCTTGTCCCTTCCAGGTGACGAACGGTGTTTCCCCGTCGAAGGCAAGATAGCCGTCCATGATGCTAGGACCACGCAGCAGTAACATTCCCGGAGAACCAACCGGAACCGTCTTGGCATCACCTTCCGTGCTGACAAGTACATGATCCAGTGAGCGGACTGGTCGCCCGATACTTCCGTGCTTGTTGTTTTTGGCTGTATTCATGGCCACCACGGGTGAGCATTCCGTAATACCATATCCTTCGAGTACGGTGAGGTGTGGTAGTGATTGCGACACTTGTCTGAACAAGGTTTCCGGACACTTTTCCGCTCCGGTAAATACCCAGCGAAGGGTGTCGAGTTGACCATCTTCGGCAGCGCGTAGGATGTTCTTCAGGAAGGTAGGGGTGGAAAACATCAGCGTTGTGGCATACGTCTTCACCATGGACGACAGCGTCGCAGATTCGGTCGGGTTGGGATGGTAGGCAACCGGTAATCCGGTGAGCAGGGGTAAGAGTACTGTGCCGGTTAGGCCAAAGGAGTGGAAGGGCGGCAAAATTCCCAGCAGGCGGTCGTCGGCAGTCAGTTGCATGCTGGGTATGGTGTCGCGCAGATTGGTCAGGAGGTTTTGGTGACTTAACGGCACGGCCTTGGGCAGACTTTCAGAGCCGCTGGTAAAAAGTACCGCAGCTGTACTTGCCGGTTGGCGTCCCGTCAGGTTGTGCAGGCCAGTTCTCGCTCTAAACCAGGCAATAGCCTTATCCAATCGTTTCATATTCCCGGCCAAGGTTTCCAGGTAATACATACGGTTGGACATGTGGGATAAGTCGGTTCCCTGATCGGCCAATCTGTTTACCATGGCCTGAGCTGAGATGATGCCGCGGATATCCAGCAGATTGATTGCATGGTGCAGGTTGCGTTGGCCAACGGTGAAATTGAGCAGTACCGGTACTTTACCAGCAAAAATCGTGGCCAAGTACACCGTGGTGGCCGGTACGCCGGCCGGTAACAGGATGCCTGCGTACGGGCCAGGGATCCGGCGAATCACATTGTTGAGCAGTAGGATTCCGATCAACAGGTCCCTGTAGGTTCTGGTGCCCGAAGATTGGTCTGCCACGATGAGTCGGTCAGGCCACTTTCGAACTGCAGATAGGAAAACCCCGGTTATGGTATTTCCTTCTTGAATTTCCAATGTGTTCGAAGAATCAGAGGTAAACCAGGTTGGCGGTGGTGGAACGAGGTGAGCTGCGCTGCTTCCCCCTTGGCCGCTAGCGGCCAATAGCACGTCCCCTACGCTTTCAAGGCTGTTCGCATTGCCCTGGGGAAACCCGAATTCCTGTTCGATCCAGAGCAGCAGTTCGGCACGTGTCAGGCTATCCATGCCTAGATCGTGGTCAAGCTTGTGCCCGATCTGGGGGCCGGAATGGTCGGTCATCGCCTGGAGCTTGGCGATGACAACGTCGCGGGTGGCGGGCGACACGTCTTCAGGATTTCCACTGATGCGGTTGCGTTGCGGTTCCTCCCGAACTTGTGCTCCCCCTTGCCACCAGAGCCAGGGAAGGTAGGTGTTACGCTCGATGGATTGGTTGTAAAAGTTTTCCATCAGGCTGTTTTGTTCAATCCGGTCCCCTTCAACTGGGAAATCGTCAACTTCCACCATTTCAATATTGATGTTTCGGCGGGGAAAGAAGAACACCAAATTAAAGGCAAGCCCCACAAAACCCCGCCAGAGAACGGGCATCACTTGTGGGGCAGGGTGGAATGCCTTGCTAAAGCGACTTCCCCACAGTCCATGGGTTGTAACCAGCACCACGCGAGTGCCAGGCTGTGATTTGAGTACGGTTTGCACGGCACTATTACCACCGAGTTGTTCTTCAGCCGTGGACTTGAGGTGGCCTGCTGGGTAAAGCAGTACGTTGCTGCCTTCATGTAGAGCCTGACCAATTTCATTCAGTGCCTGGTGGACGGCCGTTTGCGCAGAGCCACCAACCTTACCGACATCGGGGATCGGAAGGACATGGATGCCTTTGGCGATATGGCGGATGACAGGCCGTTTCATCTGGATCTCATCAGCCAGTGGCCGAGGCTGCAGGCGTTCATAGAGGTGTGCCATGAGAAGGATAGGGTCGATGAGCGCCGGATGGTTGGGAAGGATGAGTATGCCTTCGGATCCTTTTTCCAAAATCTTGGATAGGCCATGTACGCGTACGCGGTAGCGGAGCGACAAGGTCCAGCGTATCAGGATGAAAATGAGTCGGTACATCATGCTTGAGAGTCTGGGGCAACCTGTTTGAGTATCAGGTGGAGTATCGGGATAAGACAACAGGCAAAGAGGCCGGCCATCGCCAGTCCCGTGGCGGAGCTGACACTGCCTTCTAGTAACCAGTATATTCCTCCTGCAATAAGGATGCCTCCCGCATCCAAGAAGTTGGCTGCAGCAATGGTTTTGCCCACTGCATGGCGGGAAGGTCGGGTCTGGACAAAACTGGCCAATGGAATAAGGAAGGCTCCCCCAGCGGCACCGACCACGATCAGCAGAACAAACACTGTTTTGAAAAGCCAAGTATCGGGTAGGTTTATAAGCAATGGAAGAGGCGCCAGAAATGCTCCCATCATCAGGCCAGGGACAGGAAGAATTCGGTACCAGAGTTGGCGCCGTGACCAGTAGGGTGCAAGGGTGCTACCCACCGCCATGCCAATGAGCAGGGCAGCGAGAAGGCCACTGGTACTGGTTTTGGAAATTTCCATCTCTTTAATACCAAGAGGAGTGATGAACAGGGTCAGCAATGTTGCGATCAGCCAGAACGTTGCCTTGCAGACAATGACAATCCACAGCAGTTTGTCTGTGCGAGCAATGACGCGTAGGTCTGTTACGGTATCCACGGGACCCAATCGGGGAAAAGGTCGGGAGGTGTCTGGAGTTCTCAGGCGCGGGGCAAATATGGCGCCAAGGAGGCCCAGGAAGGCAATGCACACCACCGCGATACCGATGCGTGTCGGTCCGTGTTCCTCTGTCCACCATCCAATTTTTGGCCATGCATCCAACACCACTCCGCACAACCCCAGGCCCAGCAGGATGGCCATGTTGACCAGGATGCGGATGTTTGCATTGGCGCGTGGTACGAAAGATGCTGGATACAGTTCAGGAATAGAACCATTCAAGGCTGGATTGAAAAGTGTTGACTGCAGGCCCATCATACCCAACATCATCAACAGGAGTGGCCATGACTTGGTCACCAGTCCTACGGCACCGACAAGCATGATGCCCAGTTCTAGGGATTTCGCTGCAACCAGAATGTTTTTCTTTGGATAGCAGTCAGCCAGCCATCCGGCCGGGGCCGCGAACAACATGAAGGGAATCATGAACACCATGGTAGCCAATCCCTGTATTTCGCCTTTCTGCGAAGAGACGGCCAGCAGCATCAAGGTGCCGCGGAACAAATTGTCATTGAATGCACCGAGAAAATAAGCGCCTGCCAGTACTGAGAATTTCCCTCGAGCCTTTTGGACTTGGACCGCGATGGGGTCTGTCGGTAAATCTTCCTTCTTCATTAATTTAGATCATCATGAGTTTGCTAGCAGAGATAGATGTAGTATGCATGACAAAATACTTGCATGGTCACACGAAATTTTATCAGAAAACCTTGGAAACCAGAATCATGGCAATAGGCAGGCGTACCTTTCTCAAGGCGGGGGCTGCATTGACACTGACCTCCTGCAACCATTTCCCCAAGCCGGATCAATCTCGGGGAGTGCTTGTTAACGATATCCATTCCGCGTTGAATCCTACACTGGTGCACGCAATCGAGAATATCACCTCTCTGCAGTCCCTTCGTGGCAGCATCGCCAGGGCTGGCCGAGATGGCCGGGGGATCTCAATTGCGGGGGGGCGACATGCCATGGGGGCTCAGCAGTTTGCCACCGGATCCGTCCTGCTGGACACGCGGTCCTTGTCCCGAATCCACAGGCTTGATCGGCGGGACGGTCTGGTGACGGTGGAATCGGGAATCCAGTGGCCCGCACTGGTTCACGGCCTCATTCAGATGCAGGAGGGCGAGAAGGCTCAGTGGGGAATCAGGCAGAAGCAGACGGGGGCGGATCACCTTTCTATTGGCGGAGCACTGGGGGCAAATGTGCATGGTCGCGGTCTTCTCATGAAGCCTTTCGTTGATGACGTGGAGTCCTTTGAATTGGTAAATGCAAACGGTGAACTTGTTACCTGCAGCCGAACACAAAACAAGGATCTGTTCGGACTGGTCATCGGTGGATACGGGATGTTCGGCATGATTTATACGGTCACGCTTCGGCTCAACCGAAGGCACAAGTTGGAACGTGTTGTTGATCGCATCGATCTGGAGGAGTTCATGCCCAAGATTGAAGAAAGAATCAAGGACGGATTCACGTTTGGTGACTTTCAATACGATACCGATGAAGGGTCGGATACCTTCATGCGCCAGGGAGTATTTTCCTGCTACAAGCCTGTTTCAGATACAGTCCGGGTTCCTAGCGACAACAAGGAAATGAGCCATGAAAACTGGCTGGAACTGATCCACCTGGCGCACACGAATAGGCGAAAGGCTTTCCAGGAGTATTGCTCTTATTACCTGAAGACCAACGGTCAGGTGTATTGGTCCGACACACACCAGATGAGCATTTATATTGCGTGTTACCGAAACTACGTTTCGGAAAAAACCAAAGGCAAGATCCCAACAAGCCTCATGATCAGCGAGCTCTATGCTCCCCGGGAAAGGCTCACCGAGTTCATGCTCGGCGCCCGTGACATCCTACGCATTAGCAAGACACCGGTTATCTATGGCACGGTACGCTTAATTGAAAAGGATGACGAGACCTTTCTCCCCTGGGCCAGGGAACGCTACGCTTGTGTCATCTTTAATCTTCTGGTGGAACACACGCCGGAGGGGAAAAAGAAGGCTGCGGAAAGCTTTCGTTCGCTGATTGATCATTCGATTTCAATGGGGGGGGAATTATTACCTTACCTATCACAAGTGGGCCCGGAAGGACCAGGTCATCGCCGGGTACCCGGCGATGCCGGAGTTCATTCGTCAAAAACGGGCTTATGACCTGGGTGAAGTGTTCACGAGCGACTGGTACCGCCATCATGTGAAACTGTTGGACATGTAAATGTAAATGCATGTCGCCTGTTCCAGCGATTCGAATAGGCCCTTCGTGTCAAGATCTGTGAAGCATTCTCGTCTGATACTTCATCCACGGATATAGATGTCGTGTCCCGACGGCGTAATGCTTGCAAATTCAATGATGCCGCAGTCCGGGGAAACAACAAGGTGGATGTTGAAGTTATCACGACAGTTCCAAATCATTGTTCGCGTGGTAGCTACGTGATTACATGGAAGGTTTTGGAACAATGACGTGATATTGGCATGTCAGGTGGCGTTGCGTGTTTGGGCCAAAAGTTCGCCGGCATTGCAGCCCACGGCAATTCCCGAGTGATGCGTGGGAGCAAACGCAGCGACAGGTTCAAGGCCGTCGCGGTCCAGTGCCATCTGGACAAGATCTTCGGCGGCCAGGGTCATGCGGCCAGCTTGCTTGGCCAGCTTGAAGGAAAGGTTGTCGATTCCTTCGTAAGCCCGGTATGCCACCTCGGTGCAAACCAACCGCTCAGAGTGCGTAAAATCGAAATTAAAATCATAAGGCTTACCTTCGTGGAACAGGCCGCGGGCAAGAGCCTCGGCGACATGGGTCGTCGAGATGCGTGGGCGTAAGACGGCAATTGAATTGCAACTGAAAGGCGAGATCAGTGCCCGAATCCAATCACCGTCCTTCATTGCTTCCAGTACGCGGAGCGGCTCGTTGGGGTCGGCATCAAGAAGTCGTTTCCAGCGAGGCTTCACGTTTTTATGATTATCGATGCCAAGTGTTTTCAGAGATTCAGAATTGCCGAGAAACAGTGCGGCATGTGGCCAGTAACCGGGAAGAAAATAATTCGTCAGAGCATGTTCCTTCCGGGTGATGAAGATGTCCCCAGGCTTGATAAGCGTGCGCAGCTCCGTGGCGATGTCTCCGGGTAGTGCCGGCCTGTATCCTGGGCGCAAGGAAATTCCTGTCATCATTCTTGAAACCGATTCCTGGATCGCAAACAGCATTCGGCCCTTCATGTCCCGCTGGAAAAAGTGAGCCAGTTGGGTGAGGCGAACGCGGAGCCGGGCATGGGCATAGCGTCGCGTGGAGATCTCCAGACGATGTTCAAGTCGGTGAATCACATCCAAGACGGGCCTGAGAAATTCGTCATGTCCTAGTTGTTGAAAATCGGCACGATGAGCCTTGAAGTACTTCATCGCATGCGAAAGATGCCAGACATGTATTGGGCTAGCCAGCGACTTTTGTACGGTAGCATAAACACCATTCGGAATGCCGAATGGTGGCTCTGGCTCATTAAGCTTGTCCGTGACGATTGGATTGTCGTTGAAGGTGTCGTGCAGAAAGCGGGCCGCGTCAACCAGAAGTATGGCCCCTGCATAGGCTACCAAGAAGGTCGCCCCGCGGTCTGGTACTGGTCATTTCGTTGCCGTCGCGCAATGAAATGACAAGGTCATACAACGCATTGCGCGACTGCCAGTATGACACCAGAAGGTGTCGTACCTCTTCGTCCTCGCTGGGTGTGAAATAACCACGAGTGCTCGCGGCCGCTTGCTTGTTCAGCTTGAGCGACACTTCCTTGAGTTCTTCAAAATGCGCTGCCATGTGTGCCACCGTACGGGCACCAGAGATGATGTTGGGGGAGTCAATCATAAATACCACATCGGAATATCACGAAGGTTGACGAGTTTTATGAAAATCTTAACGTCACGGAGATTCGCTCCACGGCATTGGACAACGGTCGGGTCATGGCACTGGTCCGGCCGATGTGTTCACCTTGAATGTGGGAAACCTGGTTGCATGATGGTGTGGCCACCTGAGGGTCGTTACGGCCATCCCGGATATTGTGAGGTATTGAGCCATGTATTAAGTTCCGTGGCAAGACGCTGTTTTGATGTCTGGGCTTTTGGATCGTGTGACAGGTTGCGCGTTTCCCCCGGATCGTTGACCAGATCAAAGAGCATTTCCTCGTCATTGGCATATCGTATGTATTTCCAGCCCTGGCCGCGTACCATTAAATCGGCAGGTGCGTGGGGCTGGATCCGTCGTCGTGGTCCATCGTGGTCCACCAGGTTCTCACAAAATTGGAAGGCCGGGATATCTTCGATATCGCTGCCGCCGAGCAGGTGGGGGGCCACGCTGCGTCCTTGGACATGCTCTGGAATCGACTGGCCGGTCAGATCCAGAAGGGTCGGCATGATGTCGGTCAGGCCAATGGCATTCGCATTCACCGAGGGGGCAATGTGACGTGGGTACCGGATCATCAACGGCACATGTACCAGTTCTTCGTAGAAGACACGGTGTGATTTCCATAGCATTCCGTGGCCGCCGCACAGGTCGCCGTGATCGGCTAGGAAGACCACGATGCAGTTTTCGGCTTGTCCTGAAGCGTCGAGAGCATCGAGAATCCGCCCTACCTGATCATCAATGAGCCGCACGCATCCATAGTAGATCCGCATGAACTCGCGTAGCACAGGCTCACCCAGATCGGCGACGAAGCGGCGTACCTTGTCAGTTTCGAAGCGTGGTTCGAATTGTTCATAGTTCGCCGGCAGTTTGATCTGATCAGGATCAAACATCTCATAATAGGGGGAGGGAACGACGTTGGGGTCGTGCGGCCAGAGAAATGAGCAGGTGATCATGAAAGGGGCATCCCCGCGACGTTGCAGAGCCGCGATCGTGCGGTCGGCAACCTGCACGTCGAAGACTTGCTTCATCGGCAGTTCGAGGCGACCGATCTTCCTGATGTGCTCGGTGATATTGCTTGGCCGCCAGTCCTCGCCGACCGCGGCCACTGCCCGCTGCACCGGGTCCGATACGGTTACCGGGAGGGCCAGACCGTACCAGTTCATCCACTGCGATGGAGACTTCTGTCGTACCCGATCGAATACGGCACGCATCTGGTCCTGGTAGTGCGGGAACTCGCGGAAGGGATCCGCATGGCAGGTCAGATCTTCTCCCTGCAGGTGCCACTTGCCGTAGTGGTGGGTGTCGTAGCCAGCCGCGTGCAGCAGGCTGTCGGTGGTCACGTCCTCGTTAGTCAAGCCCTCTTCGATCGTTTCCGCATGGTCTCTTGGCCCCTCGGGATAGTCCCTGATCATCACGTTGTAGACGATCCCGTGGGTGTGTGGATAGAGCCCGGTCAAAAGCGATGCCCGACTGGGTGTGCAGAAGGGCGCGGGGCAGGTGGCGTTAGTGAAGCGGACGCTTTGGTCGGCCAGTCGGTCGAGGTTCGGGGTGGTCACGGGACCGCCGTAGCAACTCAGCACGTTGGCGCTGAGTTGATCGCACATGATCAAGAGGACATCAGGTGATTCGTCTACCGGAAGCATCTAGGTTTCTCCGTGCAGTAAATACGATGTGCTGCTGTGGCTACTCTTGACAAGCGAGATTAGCTGCACCGTTTCGCGATGAAATGTTTTCATCTTTCGACACAACGGAACTATGCACTACTGTAATTGCTGTTTGATGACGATGTTATCATGCGATCTTAACCATGTCTGGTTAGGGATTTATTATTCAACTTCTGGCTGGGCATAAACCATCGCCAAACATTGTACCACTAATTATGTTGGTTCAGACATGAAGAGCAGTTGGGGCTAAATTTATGTTGCATATGATTCTGTCCGACGCCTGAACAAATCACCCGAACGTTCCATGTGGCTCGTTGAGTACGTGGGGCATATTCGGTTGGTGGTAGAAGCCGTACATCGGCTCATACGACCTTTACACGTACTGCGATACCCTGCGGACGCTCCTTTTTTTGGCTGTGCTTCGCCCATTACAACCTGCCACATTCAGCCACGTGCCAGTAGCTATGATTGAGCATACTATGCACGTTACCGCGATGAACTTCGGCGTAGAGTCGAGTGGTGGGTGCGGCGTCTTGTCGCATGCCGAGTATTGCGACATAAAGAGATTGGGAACAAAACCATGAGATACCTTCACGCACCCAGTACCCGTCCCATGCAGTGCAGTCGCTTCGTGCCACACATTTGCGCCGCTTTGACGGTGGTGATTTTTTTGAACCAGGGCGAACTAGCCCAAGGCGAGGTCAGGCTCGCGCTGGATGGTAAGACAGAGTGCTCGATCGTCCTGCCAGTCGATGCCTTGGAACTCGAATCACTTGCCGCCAAGGAGCTTGCCGACCACCTTGAAAAGGTGATTGGTCAGCGTCCGCAGGTTGTCGATACACCGGAGTCGGGTACGAATGTTTTCGTGGGTCGATCGCCAGCGATCGAGCAACTGGTGGCCGACGTTAACTTCGATGAACTAGGTACCGACGGGATCGTCATGCGCACGGTGGGCAAGGACTTGGTCCTGACCGGCGGCCGGCCGCGGGGCGTGCTGTTCGCCGCATACAGTTTTCTTCAGGACGTGGTTGGCGTGCGATGGTGGGCGCCTGACGCGACGCATATTCCCGGTAAGCCGACGTTGGTCGTGTCCGATCTGGAGGTGGTCTACCGGGCTCCTTTTGATCTGCGGCATTTCCGCACTATGCCAATGAAGGACAAGGCGTTCGCACTACGCCTACGTCACAACGGGTCGCTCATGAACTTCGACACCGCGGAGCACACGATACGTAGACTCGTGCCACCCGAGGAGCATTTCATCGACCACCCCGAGTGGTACATGTACACGCCCGAAGGTGAGGACGGGTCGGGAAGGTACTCGTACCGTGACAGTCTTCGCCAACTCAAGGAGAGTGATCGGCCAGAGGCATGGTATCGGGTGGCCAAGGCCCGGCGGCGTCTGCCGTCGCAGATATGTCCGTCGAGCCCCGGCGTACTCGACGCGACGATGCAGATGGTATTGCATAAGCTCAAGGAGGAATATGCCAATTGGCACTATTTGCCCAAGGTGGTGTGGGTCAGTCAGAACGACGGGCGCCACGAGTGCCGGTGCGATGCTTGCGTGGCGATGTCCCGGCGTGAAGGTGCCTCCAGCGCGGTGTGGGTGCAGTTCGTCAACGCCATCGCCGAACGCGTTGAGCAGGACTATCCCGACGTGCTGATCGCCACGATGGCGTTCGCCCACACCGAGGACCCACCGAAGAACCTGCGTGCCCGGGACAACGTGCTCATCTACTCGATCCCGGTGAGCAGCAACCGGAAGTTGCCACTGACCGAGGTTGTTAACGGGTTGGGGGTCGTTCAGTGGTGCGACCGGGCCCGTCACGTTTACATCTGGGAGCACGAGACAAACTTCCGAAACTGGGTGCAGCCGCATCCCAACCACTTCGTTCTTCCGCAGAATCTCGGCTTCTTCGCCGAGCAGGGTGTGACCGGCATGATGATTCAGGGCGGCTACGGTAATGCCAGTGACTTCCAGCGTATGCGGGCGTACGTCGGGTGTCAGCTCATGTGGAATCCGCACCAGGACACGCGGGCCCTGATGGTTGAGTTCCTCCGCGGATACTACGGTGACGCGGGTGAATTTCTGATGAGGTGGCTGCTTGTGCAGCACCAGGCGGTTCGTCGTCACCGGAATATCGTTCTGGGCGCGTACGATATGACGACAACCAAGTGGTTGACATTAGAGGATCTGAACGAGGGGACCCGCCTTTTCGACCGGGCCTTGCAGGCGGTGTCTGGCGCTCAGGCGCTCGACTACCGGGTCCGTCGCGCTAAGTTGGGCATCGATATCGTCTGGCTCGAGCGTTACGACGAGTTGCGGGCCGCGGCC
>PBAS01000033.1 GCA_002716625.1 Phycisphaeraceae bacterium
GCCACTGTGTGACAGTCTAGTGCAGTTGGCCCAAATGGGACGTCAACTCGGTGTTGTATATCTTATTGAGAATCTACCCCCTGATTACTTGATCGGCCGTGATCCGATTCAACTTGCTCAGATGATTCGTGATCTTAATGATCCTTATGTTCGGATGTGTTTTGACGTGGGTCATGCCCATATGACGGGGCAGGTGGCTGGTGCATTAGAGGCCTGCTTGGATGTCATTAGTTATGTTCATGTCCATGATAATGATGGCATGCTTGATAGCCATTTAATTCCTGGAAAGGGTTGTTTACCATGGCAATCTTTGGCGCCGACGATGGCTTGCCTGGCACACGACACGCCCGCGATGCTTGAACTGTTTATCACGGAATCAGATTTAGATGACCTGATCGCGTTGGACCTGGCCGATCGTTTGGGGTCGTGGTTGTCGCTGGAGGAGTCGTCGTGAGGCTACAAAAGCTATCACCTCGATCGTTGGATATGGTCCACCAATTCATGAATTGTTGATTCAAGTAGGTTGTGTCCCCCGAAATTCATGCCCAATGCACGCAATTTGGTTGTGTCAATCTGATGTTTTGGTCCCTTATTTTTCCGGGTAATGATGCTGGCGCTGCCGCTATATTGCTTGGCGATCTGTGCAATGTCTTGCTCGGCAACATACATGTCACAGCAGTTGAAAACCTGTCCTGCAACGTCTTCAGAATCTAGTTTGATGAGAATATCGATGGCCCTAGCGACATCCCCCACATGAACCTCTTTTCCTCCAGCAGCACTGCTTAGATTCTTTCCAGCCACGATGTCTGAAATAAGGTCATACCAGCGACTCTTGCTGATTGGATGGGTAGGCCCGTAAATACCCGTTGGGCGCAGGGCACAGATGGGCCAGCCTTTTGGGCGCCCGTAGCTATGGATGAATTTTTCAACCGCCGCTTTATAGGCTCCATAATGATTCCCAGGCCATAGTGGGTGGGCTTCATCCAGGCTTCGATCATCAAGAATATATTCATGGACTGCGCACGTCGAGATAAACACGAACCGTTTAGTACGGAATTGCTTTGCTTGTTCTATTAAGCGAATCGTTCCCATCATGTTGGTTTCAATAAAATTGATAATATCTTGCCTCCGATCCTTGTGGCCGATACGGTGCGCTAGGGCACTATGCACAACTGCATCGGCACCGCGGATTAATTGCGAACTATCATCATTGAGTTGCCCGCATATCCATTCAATGTTCTTACCATCATCAAAAAATCCACTGCGGTCACTCGTTGGTCGGTACCAGCAACGACAGTGGTGCCCTTGGTGCAGGAAGTGGTTTGCAATGTGGCGACCGAGAAAGCCCGTGGCACCGGTAATTGCGATAATCATTATTTAATCCTGCCAATCCCAAATTTCAGAGGTTGATGTTTTGAATGTCAGTTGACAACTCTCGACGCTTGGCATCGACTTGGGATTTTGTTGAGATGATGATGGATTCCAGCTGTTCGATTTCGTCTTCCTCTGTATTAAGTTTAGCCAGATATCTTTTCCCAAGTGCGGAGCTATGTTGAACTGTTCGAAGATTTTGCCTCAGGCGTTCTTGCCCATTTTTGATTCTTGTCTGCTTCTTCTTTAGTTCGCGGTGCACGTGTTCAAGATCACTCAGTTCGTTCTTAAGGGTAACAGCCTTGGCGATCGCTTCTCGGACCTTTTTGGAGATTTCGCCCTGCTTCATGTACCAGAGGAGGGTATCCACACTTTCGCGGGCAATGTGGACGGATTGATGGGTGGTTTCCTGTTCCGAAACGGTTAATTCCGTTGTCGTACCCGGATCAGCCGTCACCTCAAAACGGTAGTGGGTGGTAGTTTGTTCGAGAGGATCACTTGGTTCTACAAGTTTGCGATTATCATGATACGGGTGCTCAATGATGACATGCCGTGCGGTACTTTCATCCCCAGCTTTATTTTTGATGAGGTACTTTTGTATATGGTTGGTGAGCTTCGATATTTGGGCGACACCGTTGATGATATTTACGGACGTTATCCTCGAAGAGGATTGTCGGGAAGGATCAATGGTGACGTTAAGGTCCACAGCGTAACTGAGCAGCCGATTGTCACCAGGCACCAGATGCTCGATCTGAGCATCACCAGCGTACGCGCCGGCATCGAATATAGTGACGGGCCCGGCGAGCATCGTCAGATCGGTATTGTTCGTGAGTAAGACACCGTTCAGTGGGTGCTTGGCCAGTTGTTGTTGGTTGTAAATACTCACCTTTCGGGCATTGACCAACTCATGAATGATTGGGAGCATAGCACTACGACGGCGAGGCATATCAACAGGGTGTTTAAGCGTATAGCGAAACAGTTCGCCGATACTGCCGGTCTCAGCGATTTCCTGAAAAGTTATTTTTCGCGGTGTATCCTGTTCACTTGAGGCATTTGAGGCAATAAGATTGCGAGCATTGAAATCAGGTTCTTCATGGTCCATCAATTTTCCTGCTGTACGCATACGATGTTCACGGGCATGTTTGTGTGTGTTTTGATCCGTTTTAGATTGCTTAGAGCCCTCTTCGTGGGCGCGTGGCCGTAATGAGGAAAACAAGTTTGGTTTTACTTCAGGACGATCTATGTAAAGTGGTGTATACAGATCTTGGGTAAAAGAAACAGGTCGCCCACTGGCAAGTGATAGTTCAACATTGTTCCAGTCATTGCTTGACGTGTTTTCAACGATTGCCCATCCCTGCAATAGGGGCGTATTCCCGGACAGATCGAGCCGATACGATGTTTTCCATACCGGTGTTTGAATGACATATCCCACCTCCACGCGTCGTAGACCCGTGCCTGTGCAATGAATATCAAGGGGTTTACGCTCGGTATCGCGTGATGTGGCCAGCAATGCCAAGGCCTTATTCAATTCGTTCCTTAATACAGGGTTGGTTAACTCAATGTGGTCAATGCTGTCCATCGGCATTGAACGAATGCCGGTCGAAGTAACCAGAGTTAGGACATGGCTGGTTATGGTAACGGGCGGGTCACCCGCAATTTCGGTTCGATTGTGTACATTGAGAATGCTGCCGTCAATTTGATCCGGTGCGGCAATACTCACCTGAGCTCCACGTAACTGGTTGAGCAAGACAGGTAAAGTGGGATTGCCAGAAATATCAACGCCAAAGCTGCCAAGGGCTCGCTCGATTGGATTATTTGAAGGGTAGGTTGCCGAAGTCACATGGCCCCCATCATGATCGATCATGATCATGCTTTTAAGCGCATCGTTAATCTGGTCGGTTTTTAGCATAAGCCGGAGAGTGGCATCCTGATCAACAGTTGTCTTATGTGAGAAATACCCCACGCCACTCGAGAACAACACGATGTTGGTAACCGGCAGATCCATATCCGGCATATCCGGGCCACCGTTCGCTTGAATAGGTGGCAATCCAACGATAAGACCAATTGCACTTAGCCATAGAGTTGGTAGATGCAACATGAGTGTCTCCTTGTTACTGGATGGGCTGTTCTGCCCACCGACACGGGGCAGTGTTTGGCATGCGGGGTTTGACGCCAAAATGAGCCAGCAGTTCCATCGAACTATAATTTTTATTGCTCAGTGTTTACCCGATCTCGTCTGAGTCAAGCCAGATGGTCACGGGGCCTTGGTTGCATAAGGTGACTTCCATGCTGGCTCCAAAGATTCCAGTTTCAACCGTGCCGATGCCGAGAATTCCAAGTCGTTTTGTGAAATAGTTGCATAATGGACTGGCCTGTTCCGGACGTGCGGCTTGGGTGAAATTTGGCCGGCGGCCTTTGCTCGCATCGGCATACAATGTGAATTGGGAGATCACCAGCACCCCGCCATCCACATCCAGCAGGGATCGATTGAATTTTCCATCTTCATCACGAAAAATACGTAGATGGACAATCTTGTCAGCTAGTCGATTGGCTTCGGCTTCGGTGTCGCCTTGTCCAATGCCAACGAACAATACAAGACCATAATCAATCGAACCAACGATCTTGTGGTCGACGAAGACGGAACCCGAAGTGACGCGTTGTAGCAGGACACGCATGATTTAAATCATACCGAGGTGGATCTAGTAGACGGTTTTAAATTCATACTTTTTGGCAAGCCATTCAATTTGCCTGCGAATATTGTCGTTATTGCCCTGGCGGATAAGTTCGCTGTAAAGGTGGTGGAGTTTCCAGAAAGCCCAGTCATGGGCGATTTGCTGATCTCCCTCAAGGGCTTTAGCCAAATCTCGTTTGAATGTAAAGGCGACTGGCTGGTTGCTGCTGGAGCCGCTGACCTGCATGGTGAATGCTTCCAATTTGTCGAATCGTCCAAATACGGAGACTGTTTGTCCTTGATGGATGTGGGGGATCTCACGTGGAAATATGTTGCTGCTGGCTAGCCCGCCGACATTTACTACCACATCTTTGATCAGTGGGTACCGCAGGCGGCTAGTGAGAGTCCGGATGACCCCCGGGGTCTCATGGATGCTTTTGGAAAACACACAAAATCCTCGGTTGCGGTAGGCCAAGAACTCCAGCAGTTTACGGTCTTGTCGGTTACCAATACCTACACAGTAAATGCTGGCGGAAAGATCGTTGTCTCGAGTGATTTGATTGATCAATTCGCGAGCATCCATGACACCGCGTGTAGATTGACCATCACTGATCAAGATCAGTTCGTAGACCCGTTCTTTTTCCGTGTCCCGTACCAGCAGGCGGTTCAAGGCACGATTGATGTCGGTGTATCCACCTGACTTGGTTTTGGTTAAAAATTGCTCTGCTTCAGCGACGGTTTTATGAGTTGCAAGTTGAATCCTATCAGGATGGAAGAATACGGGCGATTCTTTGAATAGAACAATATTAAATCGATCAGATTTGTTTAGACTTCCCAAGGCATCTTTGATTCCAGTAAGGGCGGCATCAACCCATGCTTGTGTAACACTTCCGGAAGTATCAATTACGTAAACTATATCCTTTGGCATTGTTGCTAGCTGAGTGAGTGATCGGCGACCGGTAATGTCGACACGAAAGTAACCTGTACCTTCTCGAAGCGATCGCCACCCAGGTCGTGGTAGAAACCGATATAGTCGATAGTCAAAATATTCATCGAGGTACTGGGGTAGTTCAAGTTCAGCTATTGCTGCAAATGTGATTTGGGACACAGTGGTGGGTGGTTTGCTGATTGCGCCGGCACGGATCTTATGATCAAATATCACATTTTCCTGCAAGACAGGTTTGAGAAATTCCACTGGTTTTGGTGGTGGCAGTATTGTCGTGGTGGGATTGGAAAGCAATTGTCGTACTTGATTGGACTGGACGAGATTTGGCCCCGGGCTATCCGGACTTGGCAGCAGCGAGCGCGAAATTTTCCTGGGAATGGGTAACTCTAGTGTTAAATTCCCTATAAGGTTTTGGATAACAGCAGGTGGAACAGAATGACTTGAAAAATCATCTTGAGGATGGTTTATGTCATGATTAGACGGATGGTTTTCGATTTGGCGAATAGAAATGTTGGGCGGCATATTTGTCGGCGCCGTGACATGTGAGTCAACATTAAGCAATGATCTCGCTAGTTCCTTCCTTTTATGGTCCGGTGGTACGGGCGTAGTATCGGGTGTTGATTCATTTCTGAATATAAAATCATTAGCTGCACGTTTCACGCGGAATAAGTAAGAGCGATCGGAGTGGTCAGAGTTAATTCGACTAACCGCATGATCATAAATACTCCACCCAATTCCACTATGTATCAAGGCACTTATAACCAAGGAAAAAGCAAGGATTCTATGATCGATGCCGGCCGGCAGCGTGTTGTGGGCGAGGGCTATGCGGTGAGGTGCATTCATGGTGTCAGTCCCAAGTCAGCCATCTGATGTTTTACGCGATATGCCAGTTGCGGTTCAATGTTTTGCCCATTAAGTTCCCGCAATAGCACCCGGGCTTGATCATGGTGATTACCCTTCCTGGCAATCATGGCCTTGGCATAAGTGGCATGAGGGCCATTGGGGAACTTTTGGAGGAGTTCACGATAAAGATCAATGGCGATTTGTGGTTTTCCAAGCTCTTGTTCCACTTCGGCTAATTCAAGGTGTCCTAATTCGCCAAGTGGAGAAATCCTGGGATCTGATCTTAGCAGGATTAATCGCAGTAATAATTTCCGCGCATTTTGTTTAGCCGTTTGAGCGCCTTGAGTATTGCCAGCCAAGATCATTCTATGTGCAATAGCACGGTAAATCTGTCCACAATTTAGTTCTGCTTCCGCTGACATTGCAGCCCGTGGGGAATTCATAAGTCCTGTATATTCCTCGATCGCTTGCTCGTAATGGCCAGCATCTTTAAGCGAGTGGCCAAGTTCCAAAATTGCTTGTAGATCATATTTGCTGCTAATTGCAACTACACGCCGGTAGGCAATGATGGCGCTTTCATGATCGTTTAGTTGACGATGACAGCGGGCTATAAGGAAGAGCACTTCGCCGCGCACTGCCGCGGAGAGTTTGGTGTTCATGCTAGACAGTGGTTCTAGTAGGTGCAAGGCCTTTTTGTACTCGCCCTTTCCATGTAGGTATCTACCCATCCACACTAATTCATCTAGTGTAAGGTTGTGCTGGGCGCCTTCACCGGAGATCTGTTTGAGTGTCAGTAGAGCTTGTGCGGCGGGTTCATGTTGACCGATTTCTCGAAAATGCATGGAGATCAGGCGTAGCGCATGTCGCCGTTTGGAATTACTGGTTTCGGTTGATTCTGAAACCTGCTGGAGGCAAGCAATGGCTTCGACCATTTTGCCACGGGTTAGCAAGACTAATCCGTGGTGGTAAAGTGCATCGAGCCGGAATTGGTTTTGAGGATGCCTAGATAGTAGTGCGGTTAATGTGTTATTGGCTTCCTCGAAATTTTCCAACTTGATATAGGCTAAAGCCAGCCGGTAAAGTAATTCCTGCTCAATTTGTGGCTCTGGTTTCTTCCCAAATCCATTCTGTTTGGCGTTAATCCCTCGAAGGCCCCATGTTATCGATTCTTGGAAACGATCTGTCCGGTAAGATAGGTCCATCAAGCGTATGATGACGTTGTGGATTTGAGTTTGGTTGTCTTCATCGCTGGTTTTGAGGTAGTGACTGTAGTCGGTGATTGCAGCGTCGAAATGCTGTTGTATTTCATATAGGCTCCCCCTTTGTAGCAAGGCCTGTTTCCGATAAGGGTGGATAGGGTTTGCGTCTACGATTGCTGTAAGCATCGCCGCTGCTTCATTGGTGCGCCCTTGTCGTGCGGCTGCTGTGGCCAATAGGAAGTCGATGTCTGGTTGCAATGGCGAGCCGGGGAATAATTCTTGAAATTGGTTGACGAGATGATGCATTTTTGAAAAATTATTTAGCTCGTATTGACTGTTAGCTAGTTTGAACAAAACTTTGTCTTCGATCATTTTTCCCTGGGCACTGTTGCGGATTTCTTCAAAGAATGCCACGGCCAGCTCATGCTCACCTTTTTCCTGGTGAGCTGATGCCGCTAGATACCAAGCTGTTACGCGGTTCTCGTTTTTGGGTAATTGGTCGCGATAGCGTTCAAATGTGGTTAATAACTGATCGTATCTATCCGCGGACAACTGCGACCACATGGTGCCGATGATGCAGGGTGTAAAATGCTCAGAGCCAATGTGGTTGCGTAGAACAAGGTCATAATTGGCAAGCGCTTGTTCATAATTCGATGATTCGTAATGGAGATTGCCGGCTAGCCTTGCTGCTTCAGCGGTCAACGCGGTTTTCTCTAACTTGAGGCACTGATCCAAGGATCGTAATGCTTCTGCCCGGTTGCCTAAGCCCTCTTGGAGCCGTGCCAAGTCAAGTAGCGCCTGGGCTTGGAGCGAGGACTTGATAGTTGTTGTAGCGCGAAGTGCGGCAACAGCATCAGATGTCTTGCCCACGTGCTGGTAGCAGAGACCTCGCAACTGCCATACCATGGCACGCACTTGCGGATCTAGATGTTCGGCTGAGATTTTCTTGAGCTGGTCAAGTGCATTTTGGTGGCGACCCATATCGGAAAGGATCTGGCCATGCAGCAGCCGAACTTGATAGTCCGGTACCATTTTGGTTTTTCCACCCTTGGCCAGATACCACTCGGCAGACTGGTTGTTATTCTGCAAGCGAGCAATTAGCGCACGGAAGAATAAGGCATCAGCCTTCTTGTTGTCATCTGGGAATCGACCCAAATATTCGTCAAAGGCATCAGCTGCTAATTCAAGGTCACGCGGATCATTATTTTGTTGCGCACGTTGTAGAACGCGATAGGCAAAAACAAACTGTTGGTGGGCTGCCGCACTGCCCACGGCCGGAGCAGCCGGGCTCAGCTGTTCGCCTTGCAAGGCAAAGGCCAGAAGGCATAAATATATGATTTGGCTTCTCATGGAACAGCCCGGTCATAATTAACAAAGAATTTCAAATCTCGTCAGCAGGTTTGCTTGTTGCGATATACACATTGTGTAGTTGAGCGCTATAGGCGATGTCCATCACCTTGACCGCCGTATCAAGTCGACTGCCTCTGTCGCCGCGAATGATTACTGGTTCACCGGGGAATTGTGTTGCCAGTTGTACAAGCGTACGCCTCAGATCATCTAGGCTGTATTGCCGATCACCGATATAGATATGGGAGTCCTGGGTAATAGTAATCACGATCTTCGTTGGAGACTGTTTGGTTTCTCCTGAACCTGTGGGTGGCAATGAAACATTGATTTGCTGGTCGTATTCGCGGAAGACACTGGTTGTCATAAAGAAGATCAATAGCAGGAACAACACGTCAACCATGGCCGCAAGTGGTATTGCTGGCTTGTTTGTACTGATCTTGGGGTGGGCAAAACTCAAGGCTCGGCCCTTTTGATTTGATCGGCCAATGCATGAACAATTTGCTCAGTAGTGGCCAGCGAGCGTGTTGCGCGGGCTCGTATGATTGAATAGAAGACGAGAGATGCAATGCCTACGATCAGTCCAAAAAGTGTGGTCGCCATTGCACCACCGATGGCTTGGGATAGAACGGCTGAACTGAGGCTGGCTGATTCCTGTGGTAGACCCCAGAAAAATGCGCGGATCATTCCGAGTACTGTTCCCAAGAGTCCAAGCATAGGCGCAATACTAGAAATATCAGAAAGGAAACTGATCCGGTTCCATACGAGTTCAGACCGCCTTTGGCCTTCAGACTCGATAATTGTCATGAGGACAGCATGGGGTTTTTCCGCATTCTCCAGACAGCGGCGGACGATGCTACCCGCAAATATGCTTTGATGGTCACGGCAATAATCAACCGCCTTTTTGTAGTCATGCTGGCGAACCAGGTTATTGATCTCGTCGATGAATATCGAGGGGGCAAATGTTTGGTCCTTGATGGTGGCGATGAAGTAGATGAATAGCGCGACGGCAATCACGCTGAGCAGCAGGATAATACAGTTGATGATTAAGCTGGATTCAAACAATCTCCACAATACAAGGTCTTCGCCAAGTTGAGGCTGGAATGATGGGGCGGCATTCAGATTGGTTGTCTGGGGCGCTGCATTTGCAGCAGTGATTACAAGGGTAGACGGCACCGCCAATAGAAACAATGCGACGAGTACATTCTGGCGGCGGCTTGAGCGGATACCCATCATGTGATTCAGTGTTGGTTTTAAGTTAACGCACTCGTTCGGTACGCCCTCGACCACGGCCTGCTGCGTTTCCGCTTCTGGCGAATACCCGGTCAAGGCTGGTGCTGTCTAATAGTTCGATGCGTTTACGATTAACATCGCTGCGCAGAATCAGAAGTCTGGCGTTGATGTTGTCGATGACGAAGAGCGATTCCTCGTCACTCCCCGTACGAGCAGTCATAAAGGTGAAATCTCGATCTTTAATTACCTGGGCCGCATGGACGCTTGAGGTTGCATGCCCTTCGAGTTTGACAAGCAGGAACCCACCCAAGATGAACGCTGATGCCAGAAGGCTTGAACATGCCAGTTGGATGCGAGTCATTTTGGAAACCTCCGTCATATGGTTGCTAATTTGGCCGAATACTCATCGGGCGTTGCCGGCACCTTCTAGATCATGGGAGAGGTCGAAGCGGCCAAGGTCGGTCAGTCGTTCGTTTTGTGATTCATAAATGATTGCAGCTAATTTGCCGCTGTTAAGATCCGCAAGGTAGATCACATCGGCGTTGGATCGAGATTTAGTTCGACCGGATAGCATCGTATATTCACCACGACCACGTAATTGCGCTTGAACGGGTTGTGGTGTGAGCGTAACCACTGCAAGGCCAGCAATTAGAACGACATTCAAGAGAATGAGCGTTGCTAAAGATTTGTTGTCCATGAGCAAGTTTCCTTGAACTGTTGGCTGGGGTGAAACGGAGTTTGAGCTCGAACTTTCTCGGTGCGAGGTTAATCACCCCGGCCACGTTTTGGGCTCAAGCAACTGACGATACTGATTGCTGCCACCAGCACAATAGCAATAAGCACGGCGACCCAACGCTCTGACCGAGAAGCATCATTCTGGGCCAGTACCGGTACCAAGGTGGTGTCCGCCAGATTGAGCAGGGTGGTCAGCATGCTTTTGAATCATAGCCCGGTATTTGCTTGCTGTAAATGAGAGTGGGTGTTGTGTTACGATGGGGAAATGACATGGATTTGGTGGATATGGTTGATTGTCGGTTATCTGTGCGGCTCGGTGCCGTTTTCATGGTTGATTGGAAAAATTCAAGGCGTAGATATTCGTCGTTTGGGAAGCGGTAACGTGGGCGCGACTAATGTGGGGCGTATTCTTGGTCGCCAGTTTGGCGTTATATGCCTGTTGCTTGATGTGGCAAAAGGTTCTATCCCGGTTCTATGTTGTGGGTGGATGTTGGGTTATCTGGGGAAGTTAGACCTGGAACCAGGCGATTCTTGGCGGTGGTTGGCGGTGGCGGTCATGGCTGTGCTAGGGCATGTGTTCCCGGTATGGCTGAAATTCAAGGGTGGAAAGGGGGTGGCGACTGGCTTGGGTGTACTTTTGGGCTGTTGGCCATGGCTGGCACTACCGGCGGTGGGAGCTGTTATCGTTTGGTTGATTGTTGTCGTTTTGTCTCGTTATATGGGGCTTGCAAGTGTATTTGCTGCTGGTGTATTACCCATCTTCTTGGCCGGCATTTTTTGTATCAAAGGGATCGCTCTGGCAACACAAGGTCCTTACATTACAGTGACTACTAGCCTGGCAATATTGGTGATACTGCGACACCGTGGAAACCTGGTTCGTATCTGGGCAGGAACTGAACCAAAGATTGATATGCTCGGGAAATGATTCATTTATGTTTTGAGCAGGTGGATACAAATGCCCAAGGTTCAATGTAAAAATCATGGTCCCGTGGTTCTGGTTGTGCGAGATGGTTGGGGCCGTAATCCGAATCGTGGCCACGATTCCTTTAATGCGATCAAATTGGCTGCCACGCCAGTGTCCGACCGTATGCTGAGGCAGTACCCTTGGACGCTGATCAGAACCAGCGGTGAGGATGTCGGTCTTCCGGATGGGACCATGGGAAACAGTGAGGTGGGGCATCAGAATCTAGGTGCCGGTCGGGTGGTAGATCAGGAATCGGTACGGATTACGAATGCGATACGTTCAGGGGCATTTTTCACCAACTCAGTGCTTGTCGATGCTATTAGGCGCAGCAAGGATGATGATCGTTACCTTCATCTAATGGGGATTGCATCAGATGCTGGTGTACATGGTCAGATCGCCCATCTTCAGGCATGTTTAGAGTTAGCGAAGAAGGTAGGGCATCAGCGTGTTGCTTTGCATCTATTCACCGATGGTCGCGATACGGGTCCATTTACCGGAAAAAAATTCATCGCACAGATTCAAGAACTTTGCCAAAGGATTGGCATCGGACAGATTGCCAGTGTGTGTGGTCGGTATTACGCAATGGACCGCGATAATCGTTGGCAGCGGATTCAACAGGCCTATCAATGCCTGGTAGGCCATCAATCAACTCGCGTTGCACCAGATCCGATCCAAGCTGTTGTGCGATACTACAACCAGCCTGCATCTAATTCACAGCAAGGCGACGAATTCATTCTTCCAACAGCTGTAGGGGAAGATTGGCGGGAAACAAGAGTTGGTCACGATGATACGGTTGTTTTTTATAACTATCGTGGTGATCGGCCGCGTGAAATTATTAAGGCGTTTGTCTTTGACAAAGAAGCCTGGCAAACAGTGCCTGTTTCACCGGATACCGGCGAGCATGGTTTTGATCGAGGTGAACAGTTGGGCCTTCATTTTGTGACACTGACAGCATATGAGCACGGCTTGCCGGTTCAGGTAGCATTTCCTCGCCCACCCGCGATGACACAGATTGCCGGTGAATACCTTTCGGATTTAGGGTTGAGCCAGTTCCGTTGTGCGGAAACAGAAAAGTTTCCACATGTCACATTCTTCTTTAATGATTATCGAGATCCACCATTTGGCAAAGAGCGTCGGCAGATGGCGCAATCACCAAAGGTGGCGACCTATGATCTGGAGCCCCAGATGAGTGCTCAGCGAATTACTGAGACCATGTTGAATCGCCTTTCGGCGACTGATTGTGAGGATTTTCTTCTTGTCAATTACGCCAATGGGGACATGGTAGGACATACGGGGGTGCTTGAGGCGGCAGTGGAAGCGGTTGAAACAGTTGATAGTTGTGTGGGACAGATTGTGCAGGCCACCGCCGCGCGTAATGGCAAGTTAATCATCACCGCAGATCACGGTAACGCCGAACAGATGTTTGATCCAGTTACTCAAGCTGCCCACACGGCACACACGACATACGACGTCGAGTGTATTATTGTTGACCCCAGTAGGCAGGACATCGCGTCGGGTTCGCCAGAGCAACCATGTCAAGAGCTTTGCAACGAAGGTTGTTTGGCAGATGTCTTTCCAACGGTGCTAACACTGATGGATTTGGCTGCGCCTAAGGAGATGACGGGTCGGTCATTGTTGGCATAACCAGCCGGCAAGTTCCATCGCCCGAGGTTTTGGCCGGCCCAGTGAAGGATCAGGCGGGTATCTATAACTTGTTTGTTTATACCCTCAGTGTGTGATCAATGTTCGAATGCCCACCAGTCATATTGTTGGCCCTTTGGTTTCTTTGGATCTATCAGGCCTTTGCAACGGCAGTACGCCATTCGCGCTTTAATCGGCGACTCCAAAAACAGGTCCGTCCGGCATTTTTCAGGTTTAATCCCAAGGCAACGGTGATTTTGCCTGTGAAGGGGGCCGATGATGATTTGCAGTCTCTTGTCTTGGGGCTTCTCCAACAGGATTACCCTGACTATCAGGTGGTGTTTGTAGTGGAGTCCGTAGAAGACCCTGCCTATGCGATTCTTAAGCAGTTAGAACAGCATGATAAATCCATGCGGATTCTCATTGCGGGTTCAAGTGCCCCTTGCGTCTCTCAAAAAGTACACAACCAACTGGTGGCAATAGATTACCTTGAGCCGAATTGCAAAGATGATGAAGTATGGGTCTTTGCTGACAGTGATATCACTGCTCAACCGTACTGGTTGGCCCGGCTGGTAGGTCCATTAAGCCGCAGTTCGAAGAATGGCGTTACAACAGGATATAGATGGATGGTCCCAGCGCCTGATCGTAAAGGTAATATCTCGCTATGGTCACACTTGGCTTCAATCTGCAATAGTTCGGTGGCCTGCCAACTGCGAAACCATCGATGCAGTTATGCTTGGGGTGGTTCGATGGCCATGCTGGTTGGCACCGCGCGGCGTGGCGGCTTGCGGGACTGGTTTTCAGGTGCTGTCAGTGATGATTATCAGATCACACGGATGTGTCGTGATCTAAACCTCCGTGTTTATTTTGTGCCACAGTGTCTGGTCGCGTCATCAGTTGCAATGGATTGCAGTGGTTTCTATCAATTTGGCCGACGTCAGTATCTTATCACGCGCGTTTATGCTCCATTTCTCTATATCGCGGCATTGATGGCGACCGGCCTATATGTGGCTGGTTGTCTGACAAGCATGATCTATCTAATGCAATGTTTGATCCTTGGGGCAGGTTGGTTGTCCTGTTGGTTTCCTGTGTCCGCAATGGTCATGGTTCTTTCATGTAACCAGATCCGATCATCGCTGCGTGCACGGATCGTGAGAGTTTCTTTTGGAACTGATATTCATGATCAACTGAAGCGTACTTTAATGATGGATCGATGGCTGACGCCGGTTTGGATGACCGTGCATTTCAGCGTGATCCTTACGGCTCTTTTGGGCCGTACGCTTTGCTGGCGCAATGTCCGTTATCGTCTTAATGGACCCCAACAGATACAGAGGCTACCGACAGGCTAATCTGGTGGTGCGGTGCTTGCATTTGTGAATTGCAAGTGAAATCTACAATTTGATTGGCTCTAAGCCTTCAGTCGTCTAAATCGGATTCCATTCCAAACGCGCGCTTGAAACCGGAGACACGGTTTTGATGCATTAGGGTAGTCTTATCGGATTGATTGATGCAATCGGCGCTGTATCCTTAACTTGGTAGCATCAGATGATCAGGACATAGTGCAGGTAAATCAAACATGTCACCAAGCAGTTTAAGAATCGACAAGACACCGGTGTTAGCTGGTGGAAAGATTGTACTGGCATTCTCCGGATGGATGGACGGTGGCGATGTGTCAACCGGTACGGTTCGTCGGCTAGTGGATCAGGTTGACGCGACACCTATCGCGGAAATCGATCCGGAAGGTTTTTATATCTACAACTTCCCCGGTGCTATGGAACTTAGCACCTTATTCAGGCCCCATATTAAAATTGTGGATGGACTGATTGATCAATATGTGCCGCCAGCCAACACATTCTATTGTGATGAAGAGAGGAGATTGGCATTTTTTGTTGGCAAGGAGCCGAACCTGCATTGGCATAAATTCTCTGAATGCGTTTTTTCGCTGGCCAAACAAGTCCAAGTATCAACCATTTTATTTGTCGGAAGTTTTGGAGGTACTGTTCCACATACACGAGAGCCCCGCCTGTACGTTACGGCATCCAATGCGGATCTTCGTGCGAAGATACAGGAATATGGTTTGCGTCCTACTGATTATGAGGGGCCAGGGAGTTTTGCAACGCACCTTATGGCACAAGCGGCAGACCGCGGGTTTGAGATGGCCAGTCTGGTCGCAGAGATTCCAGGTTATCTGCAAGGTACAAATCCCCGGAGTATTGAAGCAGTTACCCATCGGCTTTCTGTAATCCTAGGTCTACCGATTGACTTGGCGGCACTTCGGGGGGCCAGTAATCAGTGGGAGAACGAGGTCAGTGCAGAGATCGAAAAAAATGACGAGTTACTGGAAAAGATTCGTGAGCTTGAAGAGCGTTATGATGACGAACTGATTGATTCAAGATCGGCGGGGGAAGAGGATTAGTGTTGTCATTGGCCTGTAAATGGCACGCCAATTTTGTTGATCGTGTTGAACAGTTCATTCTTGACCGGGTCGCCATCCTTAGCCCACAGGTCGTACCGGATCCGCATCTGCATGACGGGTTTGACGTCGTCGATTTGAAGAAAAACGGTGTGTTGGTCATCCAGTAGCCTAGCTGTGCGAATGGCTACCGGGTCACGACCTTCCATTTCCGGATCAATGACGGACCATTCCTTGGAACCATATCGGCCGGTCCAGCGATAGTTCCATTGTTCTATTTTGTAATTCGTAATGTTCTCGGCCTGTGATTGATTTAACGGGTTTGAAAATGTGATGCGAATTCCGTTTGCATGGATCTTTAAAGCTGTCGGTAGCTTGGTGTCGCGACCTGTATACCGCACGCGTTGAAGACAACCATCGGCTTTAGCCGCGGTGAGCCAGCCATCGCTACCACAGACGTATAACTGTCCATCTTTTGGGCTAAATCGACCACGCATGGCCCCGGCTAGAAACGTGGCTCCCACCCGAACGACACCGCCTTGAATCTGACCACCAACCGTTTCATGAAGGACAAGCATGAGTTGGCAACGACCAAACGAAAGGTGCAGCAGATGTCCTGCCAATGGCCCCCATTGGTCATCTGGAACCCAGACCTGTCCGCCAGCAGAGTTATCCATTTGTCGGGGCAACCAGCAAACAGGTGGATCGAAAGTTGTGGGCTTCTTTGGCCTATGGTGGGTAAGCATATGTCCGTAAAAACCGCCTTTGTGATACATGTCAATCCGCGTGGCCGGTATCCAGTTGCCTTCCTGGTCGGACCCGGTGATGGTTCCGTCTGGGCCAATCGATAGCCCGTTTGCATGCCGAAATCCTGTAGCAAAAACCTTGGGTGTCCTGGTATTGGGTGCTAATTGGAGCAGGCAGCCTCCTGTTGGAGTATGGCCAGCTCCAGTTTTAAAAAAATAAAACCGGCCCTGTGCATCTGTCTCTAGGCATGTATCGTAAGCATGCGGTTCACCGGTGGTCCCCCATTCATTACTGACGTTTTCGTAGAAGTCGGCTTCATCGTCATTATTAAGGTCGTGCAATCGTGTGAGTTGGCCACGTTCAAGGACATGAATGTGCCCCTTGATGACCTTCAGTCCCAGTGGTTGATACATTCCGGTTGCGTATCGTTTCCAGGTCAGCGCTTGCAGTGTTTCATCTATGCCCCTCACCAGCCACACATCGCCATGGACGGTACAAACAGCGAGATCACCATTGGGTAGAAAATCGAGCCCGGACATGAACATTAGGGCGTTATAGGGGTTTTCATAGGGCAACTGGAGCGTATCAACGACATATGCCCCGGTATCTTGGCCGACAGTTCCCTGGGTGACAGGTTCCTGTACCCAGCGTGAGCCTCCCCCCTTTGTCAAAGGTGACAGTGGTTGGGGAGACTCCGACACTTTTATGAGTTCTACAAATTGGTGGAGATCCGACCGATTCCCATTCCAGATAAGCACTTTAAATTGAATGGCATTCTGTTGTGCGGGGATCTGTAAAAACACTTGGGATTCATGGTTTACCTGAAAATGCAACTGGGTTTTATTGTTGAGCACGCCTGCTGCCGTCAGCGTATTTCCACTATCGAGCACCGCTAGGGTAACACCATCGATCTGGGTTATTGTCGGTTTCGATTCAGGCACCTGATATAACAAGACACCCATTGGCCTAGGTGCATGGTTGATTTCAATAGTTCGAGTGATACTGCGGATGTTTCCCAATGACTCGACATCCGGCATCTCCAACACATCGGTCGATCCGATGGTATAGGAAAGGATTACGTGTTTGCCGTGCAGATAGACACCTTGATAGCGAGCCCAGTTTGGTGGCAGGGGAACATGGGGTGATGGTCGTGGGTCGGTAAAGCTATTGTCATATGCCCAGCCAGGAGATTCATGGGTATAAAACTGAATGCTGCCTTGAGGCGTTGGAGTATTTATGAGCCCAAATCGACTTGCACTGTGTTGGAGCTGACCACCAATCCATCCGGCGGTAGCACGCATAAGATTCCGGTCAAAAAGAAAGGTTGCATCGTGTTTTTCACCCAGCCGAATGGCTAAACCTTTACGGGTTAGAATCCGTTTTCCGCCTGCCTTGACCCTGATGGTGGCAGCGAGGTATGGTCCGGTATCCATATTATTGAACCGTAGATCATTCCAATCCTCTTTCGTCTCTTTTTCCCAGGCTGGCACGTCACCCTGAGCAGGTGGTGGAGTCCACCGTGTATCTAGTATCGTTTCGGCATTCGGTATCGTCGTGTGTTTGCCTTGTGGCGACATGGGCGTAGTGCAGCACGCGAGGCAGAGACTCAAAAGATAGATATTGAGTTGGATTAGAAAAACTGGCTGCATGAATACCAGAACATCACGGTAGTTTGTGTAGTGGGAGAGACGCTAAAATCATTGGATACCAATGGTACCCTGAAAGTTGATCATACCACGGTATACCTACCCTGTATTATGGGTTATGCCAGTGATCGGTTGTCGGCTATGTGAAGCGGATGTTTTCTTGTTTGTGCTATACAGTGTACGTGCCTGGGGAGGAGGTGAATCCTCTTTGCACGAATTGTGATGCGCTGAAGCGTTGTTCTTACTTAGAACCATAACTCAATTTATCAAGATCATCTCAGACTGACCGTCGATTTCTCGACGCACCAAGCATCATCAGCCCCACGCTGATCATTGCGGTGGTTGTCGGCTCAGGAAAAAGATTGATGTCAAATGCTTGCTTTGGAGCAGATCCCGCTCGTCCGGAGGTGGCAACTTCGCCTGTCACACGGATGTCCCAAAAATCGTTTGCTTTAAAAACGAGATAGGCTACGTCGATAGTCTGGGGGGCAGCACCTAGGACAACGGTGGTTGCCTGGAGGTACGAACCAAAGCTCGTCTGGGAAAACGCAGCAAATGCATGAGTAGAA
>PBAS01000034.1 GCA_002716625.1 Phycisphaeraceae bacterium
ACGGGATCTTTTACTTGCGATGGAAGTTTCGCTAGATTGTACCGATTCCCATCACTTGTCCACTCCAATGGATGGTCAAGTGAATCACCATCGATCGGCACTGCATCATCCTTGGAAAACCCTTCAATCGCCTTGCCGTCAAATGTCACAACTTCGGCACGGATCGTGCCAACCGATACATGTTTATAGTACGCCATGCCCATTGTGGTTGCGTTAAGAAAAAGATTTGGATCTGGATAATCCATGGGCACCAGTTCGATCACCCCTACTTCTCGCTTACGGCTTGGCTCCATTGCCACAAAACGATCACGCCGAATTGCCCCCAAGCCAATCTGCATCGTGAAGCCCTTACGCCAACCCCTTAGCCGCCCATCACAGTAGACACGAACCTCATCTTTGGCCTGAACCATGTGACATGAAGTCCGATGCCCCGTTGTCGAGAAAAGACCTTCGATCCGAGATGCGGGCATGAACGCTTCGCGATCTCCAACACGTGTGAAATGCACACCATCCCTACTGGTCAATAACTGGATATCATTGATCTGCGGGCCTTCATCAATCGGCCCATCAGGTCCAGTCTTGTCTCGTTCAGCAAAACCCACCGCCCCCCCCACTCCCTCAAGGCCAGAACCGTCGGCGTTGTAGTAATGTTCAATACGAAAATATGAAAGCAAGCCAATAAAGATCCCGTCGTAATAGGTAATGGCGAGCTGCTGAATCTGCCCATCGTCTTCGCCGTCCTCATCATCCATACGCAACAGCTCTCGGGCTGGCCCCCACTCAATAAAGTCTGGCGATTGAACATGAGACCAGGTTCGGATCCGCTGGCCATATGCATTGTCGATGGTACGACGCACATAAGCATGAAATACCTTAGCCCGTGGATCCCACACAGCGCACTGAGTAGCATCCGCCTTTCCGCTGAAAGCGGGCTGACCCTTGGACGGACTCCAATGAATCCCGTCAGGGGAATATGCCACATAGTCATGACGGAAACCAAGGTCAGCCGAATCCTCCGGATGTTCCCGACAGTAAGAGTTGAAAAGAACAAGATACCGCTTGCCAGGATCACAGTTTGGATCCGGATTGCGCAGGACACTGGGACCGGTCACGGTGAAACCTGATCCAAAGACGATATTGGTCTGCTTGATATCCTCGTAAGGATTATGGTCAAACAGGGGCTTATACCACTCGATTCCATCCTTGCTTTCAGCATAAGCCATGAATTTTTCCGCGGGGTAGTTCTTGCCGACCGACATGTACCACATTTGATACAGATCCCGGTCTGTGTCGTAGTATGCCGTTCCAAGCAGGCATACACCGCCCTGTTCCCATGGATAATCTTGTTTAATCAGCGGGTTATCAGGGTGCATCTCAGCTCGCTGGACCACACGACGCATATTACCCATAGACGAGACATAGCGATCATCCAGAAACAGCTCCATTCCTTCAAATTCCATAATGCAATTCTTTCTTGTTAATTCAAAAGTCCGTAGTCCGGAAATTTCCACCGACAATACCATCGAATGCACCATACACATTCAAATATCGACAACATAATATACGCTAACATACGCCAATCCCGCCATCTATTCTTTGGCCTACCTACGGCCCCAGATTCACCAAGATTTCATAAACAGTTACAATAACAGCTGACAGTTCGCTCCTCCACCAAGGCACCTGCAAACAAGCAGTCATCCATCCAAGTAATATAGCGGCGGACAAAACCAAGGAAGCAAGCAAGGAGCTGCCGGTTGACTGGGGGCATAGCAATTCCCACGCTCCTTCTATCTGAAAACTTTCCTATTTTCGATTGGGTCTGGAAAAATTCGCGTAATTGCAAGCCGCCTCGCCGATCAGGACACTCGCCACATCTTGGCAGACGCTCTGAACCACGCGGACCTGAGCCTCACGTGTAAACGCGCCAATATGCGGGGTGAGAATCACATTGGGCATCTCGGTCAATTGATCACGTCCGGGCGGTTCCACCTGACGCACATCGAGTGCAGCACCAGCAAGTTTGCGTTCGGTAAGCGCGCGAATCAACCCATCTTCACAAACCACCTGACCGCGCGAAGTATTGATGAAATACGCAGTGGTTTTCATCTTGGAGAACATTTCGTAACCAAGACTCTGTTGTGTTTTCTCAGTCGCAGGCAGATGGCATGAAATGTAATCGCTGCGGGCAAATAGTTCTTCCATATCAACCATCTGACCACATACCTGCGTCACTGCGGCCGCGTCACGATGAACAAACGCATCATGTACCAAGATGTCCATGCCAAAAGCCCTGGCTCGCATCGCCGTCAGGAAACCAATACGCCCCATTCCGATGACACCACAGGTCTTATTGAACAATTCGCCGCCTGTAAATTCATGGCGCAACCAGTCGCCACTTTTTGTACTCGCATCGGCAGGACAGATATTTCTTGCCAGACCCAACATCAAGGCCAGTGCCAACTCTGCCACCGACACGGAATTCTGATCTGGCGTGTATGCAACCACAATACCAGCCTTGGATACTGCCGCCAGATCAAGATTGTCTAAACCCACCCCGGCACGGCCGATGACACGAAGATGATCTGCAGCTGCCACCAACGCCCCATCAACCTGCGTCTGATTACGAACAACCAAGGCCTTGAACTGGCTGATGACCTTCAAAAGTTCCTGGGGCACCTCATGAAGATCTGGCTCAAACACAACATCAAACGCTTTTCTCAAAGCGGTCATGCCATCACCAACGATGTTTTCGGTAACGAGTATGTCAGACATGCAGACAGTTTAACGACGTCTATTACAAATTGGGTGAAAAAATCGGGTTCAAGGCCCAGATCGTCCCACCAGGAATAATTGTCGGGAAATATCCTGACACAAAAACCACTTCCTTGGAACCAACAACGGGAAACTTTTAATCGAATACACCGTGGATGATTACCGCAGGCGAATATCTGGAACCTCGGCAACAAAGTCGGTTACGGTAATTGATGCATCATGATGGATTCTAAGCAGGGATGCAGGACAAGTTGCCGAAACCGGCCCATGTAACACACGCCGCACAACGGCTGCCTGCCAAGGCCGGTTGCAGTAGAACCGCAAACGATTTGCGGCAAGAATCTCTTTCATTCCAACCGTCACACAACGCTTTGGGACAATCGAGATTTCGCCGCCAACGGTATTACTGTTGATGGCCCGGGTCTCCCGGCTGACATCAAGACATCGGGTGGAAAGGCCAGCAAACTGCTCAACACTCATCTCTATACCAGGCTCAGGTGGCTCATTGAATGCAATATGGCCATTGATCCCAATGCCACCGAAGCAGACATCAACACCACCACGGCTCTTAATCAGCTTTGCAATCGAAGCCGGGTCATCTGGTCTTGGATAAACACGGTTACCCGATATAGGGGCCAGTGCCGGTGATACCAGGTCATAAAATTTGCGGTTCATATACCCCAACAAACTCAATGGATGGTCCAAACCCAACAACTGGTCATCATCCGTCAAATATTCGTCCATATTAATAATCATGACATCACGGCAGTCAATCTGTTTTTCGTTGATCATCCCAGCAAGAATGGGAAACTGATCTACAGGACCAACGGGAACAATCATCGTCACCGAGCGACCTGCAGATTGAGCATGCTCAATCTCATCTAACATGGCATTGGCCATATGCCGCGCCATGCTGTCCATATCGCCAGCCACCTGCACCAGCACCGACTGGTCCTTACCCAGACATGAGCGTACTACACCGAGATAGTCCGGAAGTATTGATGTCATGAGGTGGCCTCCAATTCCCGCTTGAGAACAAGCGCTGTCAAGTCATCCGCCTGAGCCGCTGATCCAGAAAACCGCTCAACTTCATCCAACAGATGGCGGATAATATCCGCTGCCGATTGCTCACAGTGGTTGCCGATGACCTGAGCCACTCGCTCGGAACCGAATTGCTCACCTTGTTCATTCTCGTATTCGTAGAACCCATCCGTCAAGAGGATAAAGATATCACCCGGTGCTAGATCAATCGGCTCTGGTATGCATTTGGGTGGGTCATCGATAATCCCAAACGGCGGTGATGACGCGTTGAACCAATGAGATTGCCTCGTAGCCGCCTCGTAGAGAAGAAGCGGGCCCTGTCCATATGCAAAATACCTCACGCAGTGATGCCGTGGGTCCAACACACCCACAAAAGCCGTAATAAACCGGTCGGACGCCAAATCCACCGTAAGTTGAGAATTAATATGCCGTACAAGCGTTTCCAAATCCTTTGAATAGCGCAAGGCAATACGTAACATTGCACGGACTTGCGTAACCGACAACGCTGGTCCAATTCCGTGACCGGTTGCATCGGCAAGCAGTAACAACAGGTCACTGGAATCCACCGAAGCGCCCATCTCGCGGTCAAGTACGACCACGTCATAAATATCACCACCTGTTTGCTCTGCCGGCTTGCTGTAATCCGCCAGATCATAACCTGGACATACCGGCAACTGTTTGGGTAACACTTCAAGTTGGATCTGCCGCGCAATCTCAAGATCGGCTTCCAGTTTCAGTTTGGCCATCCGGTCGTCTATCAGGCGAGCACGCTGGATGGCCACTGCTGCTTGACTGGCAAGCGTCTCGGCAATCTGTTCATCAAAAGCGTCAAAACAGCCCTTCTTGGGGTTTAACAACTGGATGACACCAACCAGTTCGTCATCCAACCCAACCAGCGGCACGGCAATAAGACAGTCTGTCCTGTAGCCAGTCTCTCGATCAACTTCGCGGTTAAAACGCGGATCCGCGTAGCAATCGGGTACGTTCACAACCCTCCTGTCAAGGGCACACGTGCCGACGATACTATCTATATTGATCCCAATACGAATCGCCTTGACGCCCGTGGCAACGGTCGTGAATAGTTCCTGGGTGCCGGGATCATAAAGGAACACCGTGCCACGATCGGTGTTAAGCACACTACGACCGACATCGATGACGAGTCCAAGCACCTCCTTGAGAGTAGAGGGTCCTGCCAGCTTCCGCGACACTTCCAGCAGTTGTATAACGGTGTTTGAATCAAGGCGATCTGCCATAGCGGTAGACATAATAACGGCAAACAATCGCTTTGATTAGTTCATGCCGCACATCAACCACAAACTCGAAGGATCCCCCAATCACGCAGCCTGTTGCAAAACCCGGCCCAAGCCGTAAGCCTTGACATCGCAACCGCCGCACACAACGCTTGTCCGGTCAACTGGCAGAAGCCATTGAGTTGCCGCCCCCCCGATCTCGCTCAGGAATTTGCGTGATTGCAACCATCACAAGGATGATCGCAAGTGCAATGACCTGATGGCCCGTAATCTTTTCACCACGCGCCCACCCTAATACCAAGGCGACTGTAGGGATAAGGTAGGAAACCATACCCGCATATAAAGGACCTCGACCCTGAATAAGCTTAAAAAACAACAGGAGAACGAAGCCTGTAGACACTACCCCAATAATGGCTATACAACAGATCGGCCAGGTAACTGATTCCACCGGCTTGAGATCTTCAAGCATGAGTGCTGCGGGAAATACCATCACGGTTGACATGCCAAGCACCGACATCACCCATGCTGCCGGTGGCACATGACCGAAACGCCGCTTTACAAATACATTGCTGCACGCGTAACAAATCGGAGTGTAACTGGCCAATACCAGGCTATGAACAGAAATGCCAAATGCCAACTCACCCCAAAATAAATACACCAGCGCAGCAAATCCCCCAATGACACCAAAAAGCTGACGTTGCGTGGGATATACCCCAAGCATGGGAATGGATACTACAATTGTCGCCAGCGGCACCAGCCCCATTATCAAGCCGACCAATGAACTCCCATGCCCAGCCTTGGCCGCAAAAATCTGGATCATGTGGGGCTGAATGCAGAACGGGGCGGCAAATCCAAATATTGCCAAACCCAACAAGGGCAGAAAATCTCGACGCGCCAAGGGCCACGGATCCTTGCGCCATCTCCAAAGCAGGCAGAATACCACTGTCCCGATACCCAGCCGGCAGACGGCCAGCCCCAAGGGGCCCACAAGCGCCAAAGCATCCGCCATGATTGCGAAATTGGACCCCCAGATCACACCGCAGCAGATAAATAATATATGTGCCATTTAGACCGGCAGTGTAACCGTTCTGCCGCATGACATTAGAAAACTGTTGATAACCAGTCACCTGATTACACTTTTATGCATTTCACTGAACCGCCATCCAACTGCAAAACTTCTAATATCCATTGAACCTTGATTGAATAATCAACAACATTAGACCCTTGACATCAGCATGCGGAACCCTTCGGGGTAGTAACAGATCACCATATTACAACGTGGCCACCATGAATCTCGACGCCATCTCCTGCCCAACTGATCCCCGGCGATCCAGTTCCGGCCATCTCGTCATAGCCAAAGGCCTTGAAAGAGATTTCAACAGCCGGTAAGCTGAACCGCAGGGGTTTCGAATCTAGTTCTGATCAGCCACTGCGAATCTGGCATCGAACGAGGTAAATACCATGTTCATTTGGCGTAATCGCGTGACGGTTGTTGCAGCAGTACTGACTTGCGCACCGACAGCTTTCGGGCAGGTTGAATTGGATCGCTTTCGACGGCAACTCAACCAAATTCAGCGTGACACACAACTGGCCATCAATCACGGCGTGCCTGCCACGCAACGCGCCCTCATCGATTACGGGGGCTATGTCACCTTTAATTTCCTGGCCACCGACGACATCAACCAAAAGACACACCTCCTGCGTGAAACTTCTCTTAATGGCTACACATTGATCAATTTCGATGGAGCACACGAATTATTTGCTCGTGCTCGCAGTACATATCGTGATTTCAACTCAGGTGATGGCTTTAGTAATCAGAACGATGACTGGGCCGAGTTGATGATCGATCGAGTACACTACAAGTTCAATCTCAAACAATCTCTTGAAGCATACGAAGGTCGCTCAATCAACGGCAACCTGATCATCCAGGGCGGGCGCCAGCTCATTCACTGGGGCAATGGCCTGGCCTTGAGCCAGGAGATCGATGGCGGACAGATTACCGTCGAGTCCGGGCGGGTATCCTTGGAAACAGTTGTTGGCGTCACACGAGAAAGCACCTTCGATATTGACAGTTCCAGACCCGGTTTTGACGGCAATACCCAGCGTTCCTTTTATGGTGGGCTTCTTAGCATGCAGACCGATGCACGTCATCGCCCCTATATTTATGGCCTGTTTCAAAGAGATCGAAATGATGACGTCATTGCTTCAACTGATGTTCTAGGTACGCCCGGTGATCTTTCTGATGACATCAGAACTCGGTTTGATTATGACTCGCACTACATCGGAATCGGCTCCACTGGCAGCATAGGTGACCGATTGACTTATGGCGCTGAAATCGTCTATCAAGGCGGATCCTCGCTATCGAACAGCATCTCCGGGTTGGAAGCGGGTGCGACGCAGCTTGTCCAACAACAGGAACAGATCGAAGCTTTTGCCGTTGACCTTCGCCTCGATTACCTCATGACCGATGCGAATCGCACGCGGGTGAGCGGCGAAATACTCATTGCTTCCGGCGATACCGACCGATTGACAACGACCAACACACTCGGTGGCAATGCTGCCGGATCAGATGATCGTGCATTTAACGGTTTTGGCCTTCTCAATACAGGGTTGGCCTTCAACCCCAACGCCTCCAACCTGATGCTCTTCCGGATTGGGGCATCTACGTTTCCGCTTATCAACAGTAAGACATTTCACCGGCTGCAGGTCGGCACCAACCTGTTTCTTTTTCATAAAGCCCGCAAGCACGCGCCGATCGATGAGTTGACCACCGATGATCGACGGCTGGGATTTGAGACCGACTTTTATGCGAACTGGCAAGCCACTTCGGATCTCGCTTTAACCATCCGCTACGGCATATTCTTTCCCGGCGAAGCAATCCTGACCGACCACGACGCCAGGCATTTTTTCTTCTCAGGTATCACACTGGCATTTTAGGCCACGATCCCTCAATGGCATTATTTCATGGATAAAACATCACCAATCAAGTTAATAGATACGCCTCAGAAAAACTCCTTGGGTGCTGTCGGCTTATTGGCCCTATTGCTGCTGAATGTTTCTACCATGGGGTGTCGCAGCGCAAAGGTCGCCGAACCCCTCACAGATAAATTAGCAGGCAATGCCCCTGCCACTCAACTGGAGTTCTGGCACACACTCGCCGACCGACCTGTCACCAGCAACGACGAAGCGTTCCACGGTCTAATATTGTTCATCGACGGCGAGGACAACAATAAAGACTACACAGCGCGAGTCGAACAACTTTCAGCTCGTCAAATGCTACCCAGCGGGTTTGATGAACCAGGCGAAGAAGCCGTTAAACGGGGTACCGTTGCGGTCGCTTTCACACGCGCCTTGGAGGTGACGGGGGGCGTCAGCATGCAGTTGTTCGGCCCCACACCCCGATATGCAGCCCGCGAACTGCAATATATGAGATTATTTCCGCAGGGCAGCCCACACCAGACTTTTTCCGGAAGGGAATTCCTAGGCGTCATCGGCCGCATCGAAGACCATCAGCGTACTGACCATCCCGTCGATTCATCATCCATGAGGGCCGAACAACCTGAAACCGAAACACCCTAGCCGGCAACCAAAAATTGCTTGAGCCCTTTTTCGAGATGTCTATGACCCGCCACATGATCAAACTTGCGTCAACTTGCGACGGGCCCAAAGGCCGTACCCCGTTCCACCAGTCCCATGCAATGGGCCATAGTTCGCAGATGATCGCGATCGTGGCAACAATCATGGTTGTTTTGGCCCTGATCACTCAAAACGTAATGGCGCAGGACGCCGAAGTGGCACCGGCTAACGTAACCGAGGCACAAGACAAGACCCTGAATGCAACCATTGTGGAAGTTGGAGGACTTGCCCAGGTACGCAATTCAGATGATGCCCCATGGCAAGCAGCAGAAGTCGGCATCAAATTGAACCAAGGTGCAGCCTTCCGAACGGGGCCGCGTAGTTATGTGAAAGTTTTAATTGAGCCCAATCAAATCATTGCATTGGACCGACTTGGTGTGGTCAAGATCTTGCAAGCCGTCCGTGATGCCACAAACAAGGTAAAAACTGACATCGGCATGAAGTACGGACGCACCCGCTTCGACGTTGAGGCTGCTGGCGAGGAACACGAATCCACCATCTACAGCCCTACAGCCACCCTAGCAATCCGGGGGACCGACGCCCAAGCACTTGATGGTTATGGGGAACCTGCAGTTATCACAAGTCGCCATGGTCGCATCAGCGCAGCCTTCGACGGCCGAGACACTTTAACCTTGGGCGGGACTAAAATGGTGCGTGTTGATGCCCAACAAGGCACCCCATCCCAAACCGCAAAACGACAAACAACCCTCAATCCACGCACCGTATTTTCGAGTCCAACTCAAAGTGAGTTCCTGCTGATTGAAGCATTACCGGGGCTGGGTGGCTTTGATCCCTCGCTATTATCCATCATTAAAAACAGTACATTCGCCATTGAAAACGTTAGCGTGGGAAGCGTGCAGCTGTCCAACCTGCTGGTTATGGGTGGATGGATTGGCACACCCATGTCAAATGTAGACCTGGCGGTTGTCGACCCCCTAGGTAATGTCATCTCATCGACCATGCCTAGTTCTTCCACTGGCGGTGTCCATGCCGGTGATGCAGTTGCCGACATGTCGGGAGCCGGAGTGGAATCGGTCGTATTTGCCTTGGGCTTCCCCTCAGGTACATACCAGATAAAACTGGATGCGGAATTGCCCTTGCCATTCCCGATTACCGCATTTATTGAAGTTCGTCAGGATGATGTGCCTATCAAGATGACTGGACCGACGATCTCTCTCAGCAATTTCAGCCCATCACACACCGAAATTTTTAGTGCCATCAGTGCGGGCAAAAGTGCAGGCGCTGACAGTCACAGTCATGACGTACTTAGCAATATCAATCTTGGCCAACCAAGTCTCTCCGTTCCCGGGGGAATCGAGATCAATAACACCGGCACTTCAGGCACCGTTGGTCTTCCGGAAATTTCGGTCGAGGTTCCAGTGATGCCGGGCCTTCCTAACTAGGCCCTTGTGTCCAGTAATGCTGCGGATTAAACATCCCAGAAACGCCTGATTACCTTCGACGTCGATTCACCAGTAGCGCGGTAACCATACCCAATAGAATCGAGACGGACCCAGGCTCTGGAATTGCTTCACGGTTACCCACAAAGGCACCACCACCGTGATGGTTCCACAGTGACCGGGGCAATCCATAGAAATTGAATTTTTCCACGATTGACTTGTCAAAATTGAAGTTGTCCTCCGTGGATTTCTGGCTTAATCGAACAGCTGCATGTTCATCATCAGTTGAACTGTAGTTGATATCCCCTTCGATACGATACAGGGTTCCAGGCAGCATGGGTGATGTGGCCAACAAGTCGAAATCAAATAGAACCCGCATGGCAGATTTCGCACCACTGTTAACCTCTTCATATGTTACGGTGTCAAGAATATTCAGTTCTTTGACAATGGGTGGGTTCAGCCCATCATCAATCGTATAGGTAAAGTCCGCATTGAACGACGCGATATCACCCGGCGCCGCCAGGTTGTACTGGAGCACAAAGAGCTGATAAACAAACAACGGGGCATTCCATCCAGAGGAATTAACATCGAACTTCAAATCAAAGTCAACATCAAGTTCACTTGCCCCCACGAAATCACCCCCACGTTTGGTTTGACCAACCCCCATCACAGGGGGGTACGATGCAACTGCATAGCCGCTGGGGCCAGTATTTTGAAAGTAACTAATATCCCCAGCCGCACTAGCCGTGTCGAGTCCGACCGAATCAACAAGCATTTCGTTGAAGCGGGGCAAAACAGGCAGTGGTGTCACAAAACTCCCCAGCGTGTTGTTAAGAGTCATGGACCTGGTTGTCGCCATACTCTGGTCTGAGGTAAGCGTGAAATTCGCCTCGGGGCCATCAGGTGCCCCCCCCACACTCACTGGTGGCGAAATCAGATCAAATACAGGACCCGCCAAAGCGTGACCGCTGGCGGCAATGACCACGACAATGGCCAATACAGACTGACAACACAAACGCTCAAACATCTCAATCCCTCCTCATGAACCTAATTGAACTAACCGGTGTTCGTGTTTCGGTTTCAAGAACACCAGGCTTTAGCGGACTTTCATTCGCTCCGCAAATGGTCCGGTAGACATGATGTACCGTCAAATCGGCTATGCTACAAGTTAATGTTAGCTCAGGCATATCCCGGGTCAAGAGACCAAATCGGTTTAGCCAAAGATTGCTGTTTTTCGCAATCCAAACTAGGTGGCAGCCAACCAGGAACCTGTGATTCTCAAGTACGAAACCACATGACTTTCCGCAGAGCTTTAAAGGCCAACCCGAATTCAATGATTGTTTCTGGCCCTTTAGCACCTACTGAATCGATACAACTTGCATCTGAAATGCTTGTGTCACACCAACAAGAAATCGCCAAGGGCATGCCCTGATAGGTCACCAATGTCTCGTATCGAACGAAAGCTCATGGCGAGGACCATCGCCATTGGAACACTGCTGACACTGGCCGTGGTGATTATCAGCGCATCCGGCTTTCTAGCAACATTCGATCAGTGGCTTTACGACCAGCGCATAATCAGCAACCAGCGATACACACCGGCACCGACGGACAAACTAATCCATATCGACATCACCGATCGCGCGTTGGACGTGATCGGTAGATTTCCTTGGGGACGCTCACAAATCGCCCAGATTCTTGAGGAGATCAATCGCGCAGGCGCCAAGGCCATCGCGCCGGATATCCTGTTCACGGAACCGCAGTCCCCGGAAGTAAAAATAAATCTAGATGGCTCAACCACAACGATCGATCATGACCGATTACTGGCACAAACCATTGCCGAATCGGGCAATGTCATCCTCGCTACTGCCTTTAACATCCGTGACCCGAAGCCTGAAATTTCACTGCAGATTGAAAAGCTGCTCCATGACGACCTTGAATTAAGCCAAGATCAAGTTGCAGAGCAACTGGCATCCTTCACGCAACAACCCCGCCAATTCATCCAGTCCCAAGTCGCAGACTGGTATTTCTTGAGCCGCCGCCGGGCCCTGTTTGACAGGATCATGGATGAAATCCACCTGAAGGAGCAAACCCGCCAGACTTTACGCGATCGCCTGCTGCCACGCGCACTGCACGACACCAAGAGCTCACCAGCACTACGTGAATTCCTCCGACAATACAAAAAAGCGGAAGCGGCTCATCTGATACAAAGGTTTACACGAGTTGAACAACAGAACACACCCCACGCAGTACCGGCAACAGACTTCCTGCCTCCTATCAACCTTGTGGCCAAAAATGCCGTCGGCGCCGGTTTTGTGGACGCGTTGCCTGATAGTGATGGCGTGCACCGGTCTATACCCCTGTGGGTGACCGCGAAAGGGCAGTTGTACCCTCAACTTGGATTCGCGCTGGCCTGTAAAATGCTCGACGTCGACATCCACAGTATTCGACTCAAGGCCAAAGAGGTCGTGATCCCTACAGGACAGGGACGCGAGATCGTCATTCCTGTTTATTCGCGCTCTGTGCCGCAAATAGACCAGCCGGTCAACATGCTCATGGACATTCCATGGCGAGGCCCGGCAACCCGATGGGATTGGATGTACGGCCCATCCACTCACCATCTACCCATCACTTCTATCTGGATGGCCATTGCGACAGAACGCAAGATTGCGGCAAGTGAACCTGATCGCAATGATGCAATCAAGGGTCTTTTGGAACTCCTTGACCCGTCCAAATTACACCAGTTCATCAATGCCTTGGCATCTGGGGATCATATAACCCAGGAGCAGATTGTTGAGTGGACCCAACATGAGGTCAACAGTTCCGGATGGCTATCCCAACTTGACGGCCTTAGCAGGAACGATCTAACTGAAAAGGAACTCGTTGTCTTGGAGTCTTCACGAGTCCTAAAACAGATTAATGTATTGAAAGACCAACTGATCCGGACCCGCGCAGATCTACGCCATCAAATTGAAGGCCGAGCAACCATTATTGGCTGGACGGCAAAAGCTGCTGTTGCAGACTTTGTGGCAACGCCATTACACCCACGCTGCCCTGGATCTGTTGTCCACGGCGCCATCTTCAATGGCATCATGACCGAAGACTTCTGGACCCGAACCCCGACATGGGTCACGATCCTGACCACAATCACGCTGGGCTTATTGACAACCATCGTCGTTGCTTGCTTGGCCCCTCTCCGCTCGGTTATCGCGGCACTGATCATTGGCGGCGTCTATATTTTGGTTGATGGAATCATCATCTTCGATTACATGAATATTTCGACCAGCACAGCGGGCCCAATAAGCACTATCATGCTCGTGTGGCCGGGATGCACGCTTTACCGATTTATTGCTGAGCGGGCCGAACGCGCTCGAATCACGCAGAGATTCCGAAGCTATGTCGACCCAGCTTTAGTAGACTATGTCCTGGAACATCCCGAACAGGCACATCTTGATGGACAGATTCGCGAGATGACGGTCGTGTTCACCGACCTAGCTGGATTCACCTCTCTTTCCGAAAAACTACGTGAACGCACTGTCGGCATTCTCAACGAATATATGGACCAAATGGTACCGATCATTCGACAACACAACGGCTATGTAAACAAGTTTCTGGGCGATGGGATCATGTTCTTCTATGGTGCACCCAAAGCCAATGCTCACCATGCTACAGATGCAACCTTTACAACGCTTGATATGCACCGGGCCCTGATCCCGTTTAACGCCAAACTCCTTGATCGTGGTTTGCCGGGCGTCAGCACACGCGTGGGGATCGCCAGTGGCAATATGGTTGTCGGTGACGCAGGCTCTCCAGACGCTAGTGACTACACGGTACTGGGTGACGTGGTTAATCTTGCCGCTCGACTGGAATCAGCCAACAAGATTACAGGAACCTCAACGCTCATGAACTATCGCACTGCCATGCTCGTGGAGGATCAACTTCTATTGAAACCGATTGGCAGGCTACAGGTCGCAGGGAAGACCCAAAGCGTAATGACCTTTGAGCCCGTGTGCCCAATGGACGACGCAACGGATGACCAAAAGCTCATTGTGGCATGGACGGACGAAATGATTAACACATACATCACTGGCAACTTTGACAAGTGCATTAAACAGATAAACAAGTTGGACAACCGATTTAATCCATCGCAACTGACTTTAATGTATCGCCGGATCAGCGAGCAATACATACGGACACCACCAAAAGATGTTTTTCTAGGCCAGATTGTGCTTGAAGATAAGTGACCACACGAAACAGCACTAGATCATTTCACTCAGCATTCCAACGCAGAACAATCCAGGGTCAAGCTGTAAACATGGCCTTGACGAATCTTCCAGGTTCAAATGGCTCGACATCGTCAGGCGTTTCACCAACACCAATGAATTTGACGGGGATATCGAGTTGTTCACGGATCGCGACCACAATGCCACCCTTAGCAGTGCCATCCAACTTGGCAAGAAAGATTCCACTGACGTCAATCGCCTGCGTAAATAGATCTGCCTGCTTGATTGCGTTCTGACCGGTCGTAGCATCCAAAACAAGAATCACCTCGTGGGGTGCACCCTCGATTTTTCTTGCAATCACGTCTCGTATCTTTGTGAGTTCCTCCATCAAGTGTTTCTGCGTATGCAGTCTACCGGCGGTGTCGACGAGTAATATATCCATGTTGCGGGCGATGGCGGCCTCGGCCGCATCCCAAGCCACCGCGGAAGGTTTTCCACCCTGTTTGCCCTTAATAAGTTCCACACCCAATCGCTTGGACCACACCTCAAGTTGCTGGACGGCAGCAGCGCGATAGGTGTCGCACGCGGCAAGCAGAACACGATGGCCATCATCACGAAGACTTTTGGCAATTTTGGCGATACTGGTGGTCTTGCCTGATCCGTTGACACCAGCAACTAAAATAGCCGTGGGACCCTTACCGCCGGTTGCCATGTTCAATTGTCGATCTTCGGGCGGCCAGTATGCCGCCAAAAGTTCCTGTAGATAGGAAATCGCCTGGTCCCCGGCCTCGATCTCACGTCGCTGCCATGCCGACTCAATATCCTTGCGCAGTTCAGATGCCGTACTGACACCCACATCTGCTCGAATCAATAGTTGCTCGGCCTGGCCAAGCAATTCAGGACTCAATTGCTTGCCGTGTAGAATTGACCGCAGTTCCTCACCAAAATCATGACGAGTTCGTGTCAGCCCGCTTCGCAGTTTGCCGATCGTGGTTTTAAATAAACCCATTGCGATTCAACCCACACGCTTGTGTTCATCTTCAAAACGTGGGTCACTGGACTTCATTCAGTCAGGACTTGGCTTTGGGGAGTCCAGTTGTGGTGACTGTATTTGCCTGGCCATCTTATCAAGTACGCCATTAATAAAGGGCGGGCTCTCTTTGCTGCAATAGCCTTTGGCCAACTCAACTGCCTCATTGATTGCAACCTTGATTGGCGTACGACCACTTTTTATTTCATGATAAGCCAGCCTCAAGATCGCCCGGTCCACCGGTGGCTGGCGATGCGTAGGCCACTTGGGCGCCAAACTGGTTGCCGCCATATCCGCCGCCTCATGGTCACACCAAACAGCAGCCGCCAACCCCATCGCCTCCTTGCGAACCGCAGGCCCATCGTGTGTATCATCAATCAAATCTTCAAGCCTTTCAGCATCAGAATTGGCTGTCATATCCATCTGATACAAGATCTGCATCGCCAGTCTTCGTATGTCACGCTGTGTTGGCATAGCGGCAGATCATAATACCTAATTACCCTGTTGCACTTTCTGCATCAGGTTAGCCATTTCAACCGCAGCCAACATGGCCTCGCGCCCGGCATTACCCTGCTTGACACCAGCCCGATCGAGTGCTTGATCAAGATTGTTAGCCGTAATTACGCCAAAAATACAGGGCACGCCCGTATTCGTACCCACCTCACGAATACCCTTTGCCGTCTGCTCGCAAACATGATCGAAATGATCCGTATCACCACGAATCACACAACCAAGACATACTATCGCATCGTAACCACCGCTTTCGGCTAGTTTCTTAGCAGTTACAGCCAGTTCAAGGCTACCGGGGACACAGGCAATCGTCAGGCCTTGAGAATCGCCACCAAGCTGCGTCCAAGTACTCTCGGCCGCCGACTGCATGTGGCTGGTCAGGAAACCATTAGTTCGGCTTACAACCAAAGCCACCTTCGCATCGCCAGCAACCAGTTCACCTTCAAGTTTATCTGTCATGGCATATGATCTTAGAATATTTCCCATTGCACTGTGGAATCAGAAACACACCCCAATCCTTTATCGGCGGGAAGGGTTCAATGACCTTCACAACATGTCTGCCCACGACACCATCGCAAGGATCTTAGTTAAAGCATACCGTCCGCCGCAAGGTCCCCCCTCAAAAACCAGTCGTTTTTTTCAATGAGGCCAATGAAGTCATCAGACGCATCCGTCACAAGAAATCCATTGACGGATTCGAAAACATTAAGAACACCAACGGTTGCAGACCAAGGGGATACGCCTATCAACCCAGCCACACGCAACGATCGTGACAACAACGTAGCCTGAACTGTACTCCAGTTCGCGCCCACAACGCCGAGATCCGCCACATCTACCACGCTGTCCAGGTTAGCGTCACCATCGACATACGTTACTTGTGTCGTGTTGAAATTAGCACCTACGATACCCAGATCCGAAACATCCACCACACTATCGCAGTTAAAGTCGCCGGGTACCGATGTGCCGGGCCCTTGGGGACCACATACCCCAGCTGTTGCCAATACATCAATAGTGATATTATCGAATTGCACCACTGCACGCTTAGCGCCCAATCCAACTGACCCACCAAGCGACTGGCTAAAGTCGTGCCCAACCATTTCCTGGCCATCAACGGATAAAGTCACCTTCCCATCATCCAGAACCAATTCAAGTTCATAGACTGCATAAA
>PBAS01000035.1 GCA_002716625.1 Phycisphaeraceae bacterium
GCGTTACAGAATTCACTGGTGGAATTAAACGAAGTGGCAGCAGCCAATGAAGGGCTTCTGTATGGCAGCACAGCATGAGGGGTTGTATAACGCACTGAACTGAAGGAGAGCCGCTTTGAGTTCCAAGATTGTCGCCGGTGAGCTCTGGATTATAGCGCCACCCCAAATACCGCAGCAGCTACGCGCGGCAGTTGGTTATCTGGTCCACGCGGGCGTGGATCTGGCCTTCGGTCCAGATGATGTCTTGCCCACACAGCCCCCCGAGACGCTCGACGGTATCAAGATGATCTTGGCGGTCTACGATGACATTGAGCGCATCCAGAAAAAGTTGAAGGGTTTTCGAGGCTTTCATCTGGAGGCACCAGATTTTTACTCCCATCCTGATGGGCCCCACTCCGGCCCCGACACCGAACGCGGGAGCAACTCCTTCGTCATGACGTTCTTGCATGACAACGAGCGCACATGGCTCGCGGTATATGGCGCCGCGGCGCTCGGTTCGCACAAGCTCCTGGAATCGCCGCTGCTCTTGACCGGCGACCTCACCCTGGCGAGCCCACGCATGCGCGAACGGATGCTAGCCCGAAGCGATGGCAAGATCCGTGAGTTGTTCATGGAAACGGTCCGCTCCTCCCACCGCACCGAATGGAGCGATATTAGTTTCAACATGGGCAAAGCGATGTTGGACGATTATGAGGCCACCGGCGACCGCGCCTCGCTCGACGGGGCAATCCAGTTTACCGACCGTGTCCTTGCCCGGCAGCCCCGGTCGTTGCGCGAACACCATCTCGGGCCGCTCGTGACCGTCGCACGTCTCCATGACATCATGAGGGACGCAAAGTACCGCGACATCGTCCGTCTGGCGCTGAAGGATGTCACCGATTGGTCCCCGTTTCGAATGTCCCGCGCTGGCTACTGCCACGCGTATCGTGCGATGTCACCGGAGACACAGGCGGCGGTTTCAGCCCGGGAAGGGGAGATGGGTTCCTACGGCGAGCTGATGGTGAGAACCTATCTTCCTGTCATGGCATCGGCGAAGTTGGCGAACCGCGAAAGTGAGATGGCCGATCTCATCGCACACTGCATCATTGAGCAGCGAAAGAACCTGCGGGACCCGGGGACCGGACTCTACTGGCACGGCATCCCCAGCCGCCGCGAGGGGCAGCAGGGCTTCATAGGACACGGCCACGGGTGGAGTACATTCGGGTTGTCGCAGATTCTGGACTTCTTCCCGTCGCACCACCCCGAACGGACCCGCATCCTTGACATCCACCGGGAGCAGGTTGAAGACGTTGCACGATTCCAGGACGACGACGGCTCGTTTCATACCATGATCAACTGGCCTTGGACGCACGTGAACTTGCACTATACGGCTTGGTTTGGGTACGCGTTTTTGCACGGGGCGAGGATGGGTTGGCTCGATGGGTCGTATCGAGAGCGCGGGTTGGCAGCTTGGCATGCGCTAAAGAGTCGGACTTTCTGGGGCAACGTCGCGGCCGCCGTTGGCGGCAACCCCGTCTCGCGACAGGTGACCTTTTATCTTGAGCACAACTGTCAACTACACGACGAACGATTTAGCGGTAGCGGCTGCGCCGCGCAAGCCACCTTCACTCTGCACGAAGTGCTGCGGTTAACTAGTTGATATAACACACATGATGCCCCACGGTTGGCTTTGGGTTCTTTGCCAAGATTGGCGTGTGCATACATTGATCAGTAGTACGTCCATGCCACCAGTTAGATGCAGACTTGCCTGAAGCACCTGCCTTATGTCGAGATGATCGGGGTGTCTCGTCCCTTGGGGTCGGGGGCACCGGTTTCGCGGTTTGAACCGGCAGTACAAACCGGATAAAACCGATCGCCACGAATTGTGAATACGGTGACCTCAAAATAAAGGACATGACCCGATGCAACCCGCCCGGTCAATGCGGCAAAAACTGGAAAAAGGTGAGGTCGCGGTCGGTGCGTTGGTGACCAGCCACCTCTGGCACGATTTGATCGAGGTGGCGATCGACGCAGGCCTGGACTACTTGGTCGTGGACCTTGAACACGGGGCGCACGACGTTTCGATGGTGGCGCAAGTGTGCCAATTGGGGCGGGTCGCCGGTTTTGCTGTGCTGATCCGCACGGCGACCAACGATTTCCGCGGAGTGGGGTTCGCGATGGATCTGGGTCCGTGCGGTTTAGTGCTGGCATCGGTCGAGACAGCGGCCCAACTCGACGAGGTGCGTGACGCGATTTACCTGCCGCCTCGCGGTCGGCGTCGGCCTGGCGGGGCGGGCAACCGGTGGGTCGATGACTACCATCTGCGAATATGGCAGAAGCAGGTCGAGAACGACGTGATCATCATTCCACAGATTGAGACATGTACCGGGCTCGAGCACGTTGATGCATTGGCCGCGCACGAAATTGTCACCGCGATCGGCATCGGGCCGTATGACCTGTCCATGGCGATAGGTGCAGACATGGACAAGGATCATGTCGGCTTCGTCGATGCTGTGGACAAAATTAGTCGTGCTGCCGATGCCGCAGGCAAGCCAATGTGGCGAGTCGGTGATGCGGGGCCACTGGTAAAGCAAGGCTGCCGATTTGTTTGCCTCGGTGACGTCAGCATGCTGTTGACCGAAGTGTTAAGCCAAAAAGTATGCTCAGCACACGCAACGGACTGAATTATAGACATGCTCGACCATCCGAACGCACTTTTAATATGTGTGGTGCCGGTTTTTATTTTGCCAGGTGGATATCGCTGTGGTGTTGATGGTATCCGACGGAGCCCGTCAGTTGTCAGAGGATTTGCCGGCGTTGGAACCGTGGCAGGGAATCGAGCAGTAGCAACTCATCGAGATTTTTTACCATGGTGATTACGTGGTGGTATGATGCCTCCGACTCGTAAAACAAGATAATGCGTCCAGAAATCACAAACGGAGGAATCTCCGATGAGCATTTGGCGATGGGCGGAATATTTCTCTGAAACCCCGACCCCGCATCAAATCACGCTTGGGGAAGGGAACACCCCCCTACTCCACTCCCGGAAGTTCGGTTCCTCCCATGGCCTTAAAAACCTTTATTTCAAGTTGGAAAGCACCAATCCAACCGGTTCTTACAAGGATCGGTTTGCTGCGGCCGCCATTTCAAACATGGTTGCCCGGGGCATGCATCAATCGATTGGAACATCGAGCGGCAATACGGGATCTGCGGTGGCTGCCTATTGTGCTGCAGCCCAGATCGACTGCCATATCGCCATCGTTGAAACTGCACCTGCAGGCAAGTTGAAACAGATGTTGGCTTACGGCGCTCATCTTTACCGTGTGCGGGGTATGGGAAGCGACCCGAAGATCTCAGATGGCGTGATCACGATTCTTCGCCAGAAGGCCGATGCGGCCAGTACCCAGTTGCAAATCAGTGCATTCCGATTCTGTCGGGTTGGCATGGAAGGCGTCAAGACGATCAGTTACGAATTGAATGAGCAGTGTCACGGCGGTCGAGCCATCGACCACGTTTTTGTTCAAGCCGGAGGTGGCGGATTAACCCTCGCCATCGCGGAAGGGTTTGAGGATCTTATTGGTCGGAGCCTTTTACAACGTTCGCCTGCTGTGCATTGTGTTCAACCAGAGGGAAACGACACCATGGCAGGCCCGCTTCGGAACGGCTTGGCCAAGGGGCGAGCATGCCAGTGCACATCAGAAGTCAGCGGATTGCAGGTTCCCTGGGTGATCGATGCCGATGAAGTGATTCCGGCATGTCGTGCCACCGGGGGTACCGGGCACCTCGTCAGTGATACTTCAGTGTGGGCGGTACAGAAGCAGTTGGCCTTGGAGGAGGGGATTTTCTGCGAACCGGCCGGAGCGACGGCCTTGGCCGGTGCGGTCAAGGCTCTTCAACATGGGGACATCAAGGCCGACGACATGGTCGTCTGTATCATCACGGGCATCGGGTTCAAGGATGACGCGGCAGTGGATCGCATGATCGCCGACCGTGACTGCCCGCTAGTCGAACTTAGCGATCTGGCATCACTGTGAAAGAGGCCATTTAATAGTAATTATGTTCGACCGCTTCCCAAGCTGAATGCCGTGGGTTCGATCCCCTTCACTCGCTTTTTCCCGACCTGTTAATACCAATGGTCTCAATATGCTTCAGCAAAAACAGAAAATAATGAAGAACAAGGGGCAAGCATGGATTTGCCTCTGGAATCGAGTAATGAATAAATACGGATTCGCTAGCGGACAGCGAATCCGTATTACCTCAACTCCCAGTGCAATCTTGGTGGTGTCAGATGAGTCCGGAAAGCGAAAGGTCTCTCGCGTCGCCAATCACGGCAACATTTTAGCTGTTATAGATCTGAAACAGACTAAACAGCTCGATCTTACACATCTGGGCAGAATTGGTGATTCAGTTGTAGTCACATTTGAGCAAGACCTAATAACAATCTCATCCGCTAACACAGAGATCAATAGTGTATTTGTAGATCCTGCCGAAGACGAAGGCTCTTATGAGAACAGTACCGAAGGCAGGCAAAATAAGGTTCTTGGAATAGAGTATGAAAGAAAGAATAAGTACCGAGATCAGTGTTTAGAACACTGGGGATACTCCTGCCAAGTATGTGGACTGAACTTTGAGGATAGGTACGGTTCCATAGGCAAAGACTTCATTCACGTTCATCACTTAAATCCATTAGCGCTTACAGGAGAAACGGTTCCTGACCCTGTGAATGACCTACGCCCTGTCTGCCCCAATTGTCACTCAATGCTTCACAAGCAATCCCCGCCTTTTTCTTTAGAGGACCTAGAGGAGAGGATCCAAGAGTAGATGTACTGCCGAAGCAGTCTGGGGTTTCGTCTTAAATGTAAGAGGCTTGCTCTGAGTTTTAGATAATACGATTTCGTCTATAGGCTCAAGCCAACAAGTGACTTGGGTGTAACACAGTCAAGATGTGAAGCCTGAATGTTATGGGTTCGAATTCCATCTCCCGTTTTGCTCCTCCCGCCATGCCTCTTCCTCTTCACACACCTTCCATCAGCGATTCCTGCTCCGTGGGCGTAGGGCGGCGGTAGTAGGTTCCTGGGCGCCAGGGTGCCCCCATATCCCCAAGAAGTCGCCGTTGGCGAGGAGTGCACCTTTCCAGCACCTGCGGGGAGATTTCCTCGTAGTCCCACGGACGCATGAACAGCTGGTTGTAACGATAGACCAGAACCTTGCGGACCTTTCCCGACAGGTTTTTCCCCGGTCCGTGCCACAGGGCATGCGGGAAGATGACCGCATCACCAGCGGCCCCACACAATTGTGCGGCTCCGGGCGTGGCGGAGCCCAGCGGTAACCGCTCTTTTGGCCACGGGCGTAGGTGGCTGCCGGGGAAGACGACGAAATTGCCCATGTCGGGCTCCGGTAGATCAGTCAAAAAGTACATGACTTTTACTTGCAACTGCAGGCTTGATTCGCTCACGCGAATTTTCTCCATTGCCTCGCCCCCATCAGGGTGGATGTACCCCGTGGATTCGGGATCGACGCCGCGCACGATCACTTGTGAGACCGTGCATTGGATGTAAGAGCCCAGAAGATCCAATATCAGACCGAATGTGCCGGGATGATCGATTAGTTTGATAAATAGATCGTTGTGTTCGAACAGGTTCCGGCAGCCCATCCCTTTTTTCGGATCGGTCCTCTCGCCAGGCGGCACATTCTGTTCGTACAGTTCGTCCACGGCCTGGGTGTACTGGATCACGTCTTGCGGAGGTAGCGCCCCCTTGATAATCAAGTAGCCATCGCGCACCCACTGCTGCCTTTCGTCCTCAGTCAGTCTGCGGTTGAACATGTGACCTGCAGCTCCCTTCTATTTCTTATTTATTCATGGTGATGAATCTTCTTTGAGCAGCGATTGGGTGTCAACCGGTTTGCACGTTATGGAAGTAGCCATGCGTGGATTCTGTCCTCTAGTAGTGTTTATGGTACCGGTCATTATGGATCTATCTACGACATAGATACTAATGGTCATATCTTGCGCCTTCGATACACTGGGGAAGAAGCCTAATTTGTACTTGTTGTTACATAACAGCAAGCAGGATCCGATCAATCCCCATGATGGGAAAGGGAATCATATGGAGTTTAGTGGCCTCGAACTTTTTCTTGATGACCAGATGATCAGCAACACACGAAATATGTGTCGACGGATAACCCGCCCTCGACTCTATGAAGGTAATCCTGTGGTCCGTCGGGAGTATCCATGGGAGGCAGGCCATGCCTGTATTTACGGTAGCGTACTCTACGATGACCACAAGAAACTCTTTCGAATGTGGTACAACGCTTACGGTGAAGATTACTACAACCAGCAGGTCATGGCCTATGCCGAAAGTCCTGATGGAATCACCTGGACTAAACCGATGCTGGACGTTCGCCCTTGGCCTGGCTACGAACGCACCAACATTCTTATGGGTCCGCAAATCAACCTTCATGGACCGGGCCTACTGATTAACCCGGACCAAAGCGATACACAGCGGCGGTATCTCATGCTGTTTGATTCGTATCCACATTGGCGGCCCAATGCCACGGAACTTGGTATTCATGGCAGGCAGTTATACGCCGCTGAATCACCCGATGGCATACATTGGTCGCCTGATATGGGACGACCTGCTTTTGCAGGTAAAGCTGACAGCGGGCAAAGTGTCGTCTGGGATCCGATCACCAAAACGTTTAAAGCTTACGTTCGAATGACAATAGAGGATGCCTTCGGCCAACGCATCCGCGGGTCGCGCCTGGTCGAATCGCCGGACTTTGTCCATTGGGGGCCGCCACGAGAGCTGATGAGAACAGATGATGTCGACGGCTATCCTGATGCACAGATCCAGCAATTATGCGTCACCAGATTGGATGGTATCTACGTTGGCTTGCTTTCGATGTTCCAAATTCAGCAATACGTCCATGGAACGGAACGTCGTAAAGAAGGCGGTGGAGGATTGTTTGAAGGTGCACAGGTAAGTGAAATACAATTGGTTACTAGCCGTGATGGTGTTCATTTCACCCGCGTTGCTGACCGATCCCTATTCATGGCGCAAGCGGACCGTGGGGGTTTTGGGACACATGGTTACACCACCGCGAGTCAAATGTTGCAGCATGACGACACGGTTTACATCTACTGTGATGGGCGAATGTGTGATCCCGACGACCCGGACTGGATCAAGCAGGGGATGGAGATTGGTCTGGCAACAATGCCCCGTGATCGCTTTGTCGCATTGCAACCCAAGCGCATGATGGACGAAGCGATGGTGGAACTCGTTCCTATGCAGTTTCCTCAAGCCCGACTTCTACTCAACGCGACAACCAGCGCGGCCGGTCAGATTCGGGCGGAGCTTGCCGATTTTAATGGTGTGACCATCAAAGGCTTCGAACACAACAAGTCCGTCATGATGACTGGGGAATCACTTGATCACCAGATATTTTGGCAGGCTGATGGTAAGACATACATGCATGATGCACTTCCGCCGAATATGAGAGATCAACCGATCCGTCTGCGGCTCTGGCTTCGGCAGGCTCATATCCACGCTCTTCGAGCCAGCTCATGAGGTTGAAAAAAACACGAGATGATCGGTACCAGGGTTCGGCTTTATCCAGGGCAATTATCCATAGCTGTAACTGTCAATAAGTTTGTACGGGCGGTTCTTTAGGGTGTCGCCTGCGCGGTTTCTGCGTAGATGTCCTTGTCCACGATCCGGCTCCAGTGATCCAGGATCTGCCGCCACATCGGGCCAGGTTTGCCATCTCCAATGGCAGTTCCATTGATGCTGGTTACAGGCCCAAGGCAGTATGGTGTCGTAGGGATCCACGCCTCATTGGCGTTGATGACATCGTAGAGTTGAAGGTCCCGTTCCTCGAATTGAATATTCATATCCGACAAGATCTCGGTAAGAACGGTTAGGCTGATGCCCCAGAGAATATTGGCGCGTTGTGGTGAAATGACTTTTCCATCTTGGTAGATGACAAAATTTGAACCGCAGGTTTCGGTGATATTGCCGTGAATGTCAAGGTAAAGGGCCATTGCGTCAGGATTATTCTGCAGAATCTCCTGCTCGCCAATCCACATGTGCAGACGGTTTCGGTTTTTGATCTTTGAAGAAAGGCATTGTGGGGGCCAGTGGCGAGGCGTAGGTGTGACACACTGTGCGCCGTGAAGAAAAATATTGCGCCATAAATGAAACTGCATCGGGAATGTGTGTTGTACATAGGTGGGTGTGGGCGCATTATTCAGGCCCGCACCCCCTGCGTAAACCGCATTTTCCCCGGCTGTCATGTAGTAGACGAGGCCTATTTCATGATCCGGGTGAATCTTGCTGTTATGTTCAATCAAGGTTTTTGAAATGGAGATGCTTTCCTCGATGCAAACAGGCGGTTCAATGTGGGCATACTTGCAGGATCGATAAAACCGCTGCACATGATCTTGGATTCGGTAGGGCTCTGTGTGGAAGGTCCGAAGGAAATCAGTGACAGCTGCGCCCAGCACGATTCCAAGATCATAAATGGGAAGCACGCATTTTGATTCGGGTACAAATTCGCCTTTTAGATACGAGATTGTTTCGTTCATTGCGGACGCCGATTTCTGTGCCCATGAATAAAACAGTTGGCAGGATAGGCGATATGGATTCCGGCAGCTGGTTCTACGTCATTAACAGTCAAGGCGTATCCCCGCGTTGAAGGTCGTCAATGCCCAGCACGCGATTCATTGTAGAGTCCGGTTGGGGTATATGTTACCCAGGATCGACGAATCGAGATAGCTTTTGTGATGGGGATCAGGCCAGCGGGCACTCGTGTTGCCCCTTAAGAATATGCAGTCGCCGGTCTTAGCCCAGGCGCCGCCGATCAACTGAATCCACCGCTTTTAACTGCGTAGGCCTTGGCCACGAATTCTACCGTCTTCTTGTTGTTTGTCGTCGCGTTACGTACACGCCAACGCATTATTTTTTTGGCACTGGTTTAAGCATGGATATCAGCACGAAACCAAGCACGCTCATCAATACACAGATCCATATGGCAGGACCATATCGGCCAGTGAAATCAAAAATGCTTCCTGTCAAAAATGGGCCAACCGCACCGCCTAGGGTTCCGATGAATGCAACGATTCCAAAAAGTGCGCCGTGCGACTTTATTCCGAATAGTTCGGCGACAAGTGGGGAAACAGCGGTAAAACACCCTCCCAATGCAACACCATATATCGCGGCAAACAGGTAAAGCATCCACGGTGTGGTTGCAATTTGCAACCACAAAAGTGCAGTGATTAATAGCATGGCGCAAACCATCATGACTCTTTGGCTGCCGATACGGTCTATGGCAAGACCGCTGGCAAATCGACCTGCCATGCTCACACCGCCAATGGTTGCGAGGACCCCTGCAGCTTGAGTTGTAGGAATCTTGATTTCAATGGCAAATGGCACAATGTGCACCATGATCGCCATGAGAGAAAAGCAAAGAAGTAGATTGGCGCTGCAAATTATCCAGAATGACCGGGTGTTTACAGCTTCACAGCGGGATAGGCCCTCGGCAGCCAAAGGTGCATCTTTCGATTCGGCCAGTTCATTTGCGTCCGGCAAAAGCCCCATGACGCCAGGGTCACGTCTCATCATTTGAGCAATTACAACAAGGACCGTCATCACACTGATACCAATGATTGCACAGGCGTTTCGCCAGCCCAAGCGGATGATGAGAAGACTCATCAGGAAAGGGATGACCATCTGCCCAGCTCCGGAGCCGACTTTAACAATACCGGTAACCATACCTCTTTTCTTGACAAACCATCGGGCGGTCGTCGTCATGGCAATAACATCAATGGAGCTCAAGCCGACGCCAAAAATAATCCCCCAAAAAATGTATAGCTGCCAAACTGTTTCAAGTCTGGACATGAGAAAACAACCCAGGCCGAAACAAACGGCAGTGCCGGTCATTAATTTTCGTGGTCCAATTCGGTCATTTAGCCTGCCGACAACCATGCCGAGAAGCCCCATTAAAAAGAAAGCTATGGATGAAGCGCCGGCGATGGTGGCCCTTGACCAGCCAAACTCAGTGATCAGGGGATGGAACAAAACGCCAAATGAAGCATAGGTGCCGATTCCGATCGCTTGGATGCCGAAGCAACTGGCGGCAATGACATGACTGTAGTGATCTCTGCCTGTGCGATAGATTCTTGGCAAGCGTTTTATCCCGAGGTTACGAGGAACTTGCTACGATCTTTGCCAACCACAGTCCCTCTGGCAGTGAATTGGCAGAGGATAGTAGTTGGATCGCAGGTCTGTGGGCAAATAGGCCAAACTTTCACCACAACACACCAAATATCTTGCCTAGCATAATGCAAGAGTAGTTTTCTAATTGATATTAAAATTTTTACCTTCGCAGCGCTCAACCCTATCTAGTCAGTCTTCAAAGACTCGCGCTGCAGACCAAGTTTCACACAGCCTAATATCTAGGATTCCTGGTGTATTGTTTTGTGATTACTATGACGTGGATATTTTATTTTGATCAAGATGATGCTTCATCCAAGGTATCGCATGGACACCATGCCACCTGTGGTCGCCATCAAAGATGTCATGTTTTAGCATTCGGTTGGCATTCAGCAGGCGATATGCCTTTCGGGTTGTGCGTATTTGGGGTCGCACGTTGCCAAGGCCGCTGGCCCCATTTAAAAGATCCTTTGTCCCAGTCTCAACCAGCAATGGACGTGGCGCAATTAGTGCCGCGATATCACCCATGTCAACATATTCATATAAATGTGGTATGTAGTTGCATGAACAGTTGGTGTGCGAATCAAGGAGAGATTCCTTGTATCCGTACAGGTACCCACTGATCACTGCACATCGAATCCGCGTGTCCAGGGCAGACGCCCACAGTGTCTGCAATCCCCCGCCGGACAGACCTGCACAGCCAATATGATCTGGAATGCAATCTTTCCTTGATTGAACATAGTCAATCAGCCTGTGCAGATCCCATGTCCACATTCCTGTCACCGTTTGCCCCAACGGAAGAGCCATGTTGCTGAGCCATCGGCACGAAGGCTCGAGAATACTTTCTTTTGCCGCCTCCTCTTGGCGTTCACCAAAGCCCCGTGCATCTGGACAAAAGACCATGAAACCTTCGCGTACAAACTGCAAACCGTAATCGTAATTTTTTTCAACGATGGTTGCCGCAATCTCTGGAATCTCCCGACAACCGGCGACGGCAAGCTTTCCGCCGCTGCTATGGCCATGGGGCGCGATAACCACCTGATGGGGTCCGGGGAGATCTTTAGGGATCAGGGCATACACGGTCATGACCACTCCTGGCTCCGTCTGGATCTCAATCCGTTGGCGTGTGTACCCCTTAAAGATCTTTTCCTCGGTAATTCTGGGTGCAAGGCTTGCGCTCAGCATTGTGTTGTAGCCGGTCAATTGCTTGAGCTTGCGGATGGTCCTAGAACGCCATTGGACCACTTCCTGCCGTCTACTGCACGAGAACGCCAGCTTTCTTCCGATCCGTGACCAGCGTTTTTGCAAGTGGCGGTGTGTCTGAAATTTTTTGCATGGTTTCGGCATGGCAAGGATCCCTAGTCTCTACCTCGCACGGCTGTGGTTCACATCGGACGTAGGCTCCAGGGGTTACCATTCGACCACTTGAACAGGTCCCCCGTACCACCGGGAAGAAGAACATCCAGAACACGTGATTCGCCTTCCACCTTTGTTTGCAAGGTTTCGATTTGTCCCGTGAGTCGGTTTAATCTTTCGATTTTCTCAACATCAGTATCGAACGTAAGGCGTACCATTCGTGAGCCGTCCATCTTGCTCATGTTAAGGCCATGGACAAGGTTCACGACCATGAAGTAATCTTCGCCCGCCTTGTCATCAAAAAATGTGATGAGCAATCTTTCCCCAGGATTATCCAAGTTGACCACCGAGTCCAGAAGATCGTGCCCCTTGAAGGCAGAGCATTCATCGGGAATCGTCTCCCCCACATAACCGATCGGGTTCTTGGTCCTCAGGTTAAGGAGGGCTCGAGACAGCGTTTGCACCTCGGGCGCTACATCCCGAACGGCATGCCATGCCCGGGTTGGCACGAGGTTCTCCAGGCGGTGACGGTCTGCGGGGTCACGCGCTTCGTCCGCTACGGTATCTTCCATCATGACCGTCCCATCATGGCCGTAGTAGAGGTAGAACATGACGCCATTCCCCCCATGGGCAAGAAAGGTGAACAGCAGGTAGCGAACGTCGGCTTCGTCAGGAAGGCGTAGCCAACCATCGGCATCACGCTGTGTGCCATCGCGCCTTATGGGCGGCTGTTCCCAAGTCTGCACGTACATCCAGTTCGGCAGGCGGTGTCGGTGGGCGGCGTCCCGGCCGCGTCGCATCTGGGCAAGGAACTGGGGGGACTCATCGTGTATCCGTAGCGGATACTTGAAATATGCAAAAACGTCGGGCCGCGTCTGTGCGATGTAGCGATCTTCATCGTAGTCGGTGATCGACGCGGCCAACTGCTCGATGGAAAGGCAGGTCAGCATGAGGACATCAGGGAACTTTGTGCGTACCCACTTGGTGAACTGCGCGATGTTATCCAGATGCTCTTCGGTCTTCGGGCCATCACCGGCCTTGATGAAAGTCGCACCGGGCATATCAAGGACACGAGCGAACATCTCGTTGACCTGTAACCCATTGAGTGGTGAGGCTGGGTTGGTGACCTTCCAGTTGGGCGACACGAACCGTTCTGGATGTTCCGTTGCCCATTGGAGACCAGCCGCGTGCGCGGCCTGGTGCCACTTGAGGGAATTATGCGGTTCCATGGTGAACAGGGTATTGAGTCCCGCAGCTTTAAAATGTGCAAGACGTTCAGGCAGGTGGTCAGCTGGCAGGGTATTGTGGACTCCTGCCATCATGAAGCCATTTTTTTCCTGCCACTTTTGATACCGCTTGCCGTAGGGATACCAGCCGTATACCGAGGTCTGCGTAGTCAAGAGCGCCAAGGTGGTTGCCGCTATGATCGCCCATGTCTTCATCTTCATCTTACCTTTCTTTTAAATTCTGTAATGATCTTGGCGTGTCTACTTCTAGTGAATTGCTCCCATGTGTCCACAACGGTCTTGTCATGGCAGGTGTTTGTTCATCTCGACCATGATGGCTACTGGACAATCCGTAGCCATTCCCAGCAGCTGTCTGTGGCCAGTCCGCTTTCATAGGCATCCACTACCGGCTTCCACGTCTCATAGGGTTCGTTTTCATAGTCGTGCAAGGTTGGGCACTCGATTAGGTGCATATACTCCAGTGATTTTCCGAAGGCGACCCGGTAGGAGCCCTTGTGCTGAAACTTTCCAGGGAGGCTTTCCATTAGTTCATTTATTTTTTTCTCGTACGCCGGCCTGTTGGCCAGGGGAACGGTATCAGTTGCTCTTAGCATCCAAGCCATGGGTATTTTCCTTTGTAAGATTGCGCGGGTGTTTTATCCCATCTTTTAACGGTTGCCATTAACAGGGGATGCAGGGCGCATAATGGGATTTTTGTGATGTACATATTCACAGCAATTTAACAGGTTTTACCGCCTCAGTCGCGGTGGAAAAAGATGCCAAAATAGAGGTTTACTGAAGCGGGCGCCCCGCGCAACCCTTGTTGATTGGACGATGTTATATCTATCACGTCATTAATCAGGCCAAAACTCAACTAATGATCTACCTAGGTACAACGCCTTTGTGATCTCGAAATCCAAAGCATTTATTTGTTACTTTTATGCGCCTCCACTGTCGTGCTCTTCCAACACCGGGGTTGATACGATGCTGGAATTCCCAAGGGCTAAAGCGATTTTAGATGAAACGCAGTCAGCCCCCTACGGCACTAAAACCTAAATGGCAAGATGAATAACTGGCGTTAAATGTTGCGCCGAATAAGCATTTGGCACATATTCGGTTTTCCAAATCTTTCGAGTGTATTGAACGTTACATTTGCATCTGGATATACCGTTTTGACAATGGCCTTTAAGAAGTGCCCGTTAACCCAGTTTACGACAGTCATGTGATACTTAGCGGGCCCCTTGAAGGTGGTTCGGTAAAGTTTTCTGCCGGACTTTTTAGAATATCTTTGGGTGATCTGGTGGTACTCTTTGATGTCCTCCAAGAGAAGATCATTAATCTCTATCACGCCTTGGGGATGCAGGAGATACATAAGCTGCAAAACGCCTTCAATCAAACGGTTTGAGACATGAACGGATACATCGCTGTTAAATTCATTAAGAATGTGGACCATGATCTGGGCGAAATTTGGCAACTTTCGACCAAGGCGAGCCTCAAGTTTTTGGAGAATTGGCCAGCGAAATAAATCGTTTAGTTCATCTATGTCATCAACCGCCACGTAATTCCGATCTAATTTCAGTCCATCGCTTCGGTTGTCAGGATTGCCATAGAGGTCAAGCAGGAATTTAAAAAAGGCATCTTCACCTTTGAGATCTTCACCCATTTGATCTTGGAACTGCTTGCGATAGAGATCAATAAAAAAGCCAAGACTGCCAACCTGTGCAATGTGCTGGAGATCAATAACCAATCGGTCTATATCAAGGGTTACGCCATAGCGACGTGAATATTCTGAAGCCAGCTTGGATAAGTAACCTCGCGTTATAGTTAATTGAGTTTCAACCTTCTGAAGTGTTCCATCAATAATAGCAAGCTTATCGCCTTCTAAATTATCAGCGACATTGGTCAAACGGAATCTCAGGTGCTTCTGTCGATTATTCTCAAGTGTCGGCTGCAATGGGTCAGTTATATCAACATGAGAAAATCGAAGTGAGACTTCCTTGTACTTTAATATCTCATGGCTCGCTATGGATTGGCGTTTATCTTCAGGTCCTATTTTTGCAAAGGCCTCCAAGGCTTCTTTGCGCAAGGTGTCGGATTCGTCGACAAGCTCAAATGTTAGATCATATAAATAATCCGCCAATCCATCTTCTGCTGCGATTCGAGTCAATTCATTGATAAAATCGCGGGCATAATCGATACTGGCTACGCCAAATTCACCAATCGATAATTCGCAAGTGCATAAAGCCCGAGCGGCCTTGACGTCCTCCCAAAAACTTGCGGCATTGGCATGGACGAATTCCATGTTCTCATCAACAGACCCTTTGATGATATCCCTGTAATCGTCAATCCCTATGGCACGCATGATAGGGGTCGTGTAGTGCCAAAAGGCGTTATTGAATATTCGGATAGGGCTTTCACTTTCAAGGCACCAGCTGCCAATAGCGATCTTGTCGGCGATATTTGATGCTTGGGCATTTTGGATCGTATTTCCTAAATCGCTTGGATTTGGGATCTGTTCAATATCAATGGCCAACTCCGATTTATTGGTAGGAGCAAGTCGCCCATTCGCCTTGGCCAAGAACTTTCGTAACGCCACCGGCGATTCAAAATGCTGTTTGTATTTAATTCTTCTGAAGAAAACTCGTTTTGGCCAATTCTGATTGACCTGTACAGACAGGTGGCGTTTAAGATTTTCTAGGTAGTGCACCAGTCCGCTGATGAAATCATCATCCATAAGTCCTGACTCGATGCGTATGTCGATGTCATGTTTTTCTGCAATATCCTGCTTGATTTCTTCAACGAGTTTTCGTGATGGCAAGCCAGTATTGAAATTCATCATAATGAACAGGAACTTATTTAAGCTAGTCTGATATTTTCAAGATAGCAACTTGACTTCTCTATTCAATAAGAGGCGCATGGATGTTTGTCGTTTCAGTTTTCATGACGTCATAGTTCCGGCGGTTGTTGGGTGTGCCCATCACTCCATGAAAGTCGATCGAAGGTTTCAACCGCGTAGATTAAACCTCGGGGGATGTGAAACGGATCTTTGACCGGCAATGCAATGACCTCTTCGACGGGCTGCCCTTGGCGGTCTAGTCGATGGTGCCACTCGCCATGTTCTGGATTTGGGAATGACCTGAATGTCCAGTCAGTTATGCGCTGGTGCCATTCAATCGTCCACGATTCCCCGCACGCTTCATAGGCCATGGGCAATCCGCACAAAGCTTCAGAGTGAACCCAGGACAGCTTCTTGTTCGCGTGTGGCAGCAAAGGATCACCACCGGCCAGATCGACATGCAGAAAAAGACCTCCGTAGTTTTGATCCCATCCTCTTTCCAGGCTCCACTGCATGACCTCGATGGCTTTATGTTTGCGCTCAGTATCTTGAAGGTGACGGATATTCTCCAATTGGAACCATGCAGTTTCGATGCCATGGCCGGGTCCCATCAGTGTGCCAAAAGGGGCGGGCAGGCAGGAATTATCCAGCGACAGGTACTCTACGATCGCCTGCTGGTCTGGCTGGCGAAAATGATCTAACACATCATCCGTCAGCGCCATGCCCTGTGACAAAATATCCTGATCGTTTAGTAACTTGCCCAGTTCCCAAAATGCGAGGGAAAACTGCATGCTGACGCGTTGGGCTTTTGTTCCCTCGGGTAGTGGATAGGGTGTTGTTTCGTAACTACCGGGGTTCCTGAGATGATGCAGCACGCACTGATAGGTCTGGCGGGCCAAGTCAACTGGTTCCTGCCGCTTCGTGGCCCTTGCATATTCAACCAGGCCGCAAATGGCAAAGGCATCAGTCTGGATACTGGTTGCGTCCTGCTTGCAGTCTCCCTGGCGTGATAGCAGGTATCGCCATCGTCCATGCTCATTGCGACCATGTTTTACGAGGAATTCGAACAGGCGATCGGCAACCGCCATGTACGTCGGGTTAGGCTGGATGCGGTTGAATGCAGCGGAAAACGTCCAAAGTGCCCGTGTCTGGGACCATACGTATTTGTCATCATTCACCACCGAGCCATTATCTTTGATGCACGAGAGAACGCCCCCGTGTTCGTGGTCAACGGCATGGTGAAGCCACCAGCGGAGTATGTCCTCTTCTAGGATCCGACGATACTCAGAACTCAACTTTTGGAAGTTGATCATGATGCTGGCTGGCCCTTTTGGGTTGCTGAATTCATTGGCCCAGTACGCCAGTTAGATCTTCCAACGCCTTGGCTGCGCTCGTGCGAAGAAATATTGCATCGTTGCCACCACCGAGAAATTGATAGCCCAAAGATTTACACTTAACGGCCAATTCGGGCGAGCGCGCCGGCACGCCGCAGTACTTACCTGCGGAAAGTTTTTCAAACAGCCTGTTTGATTCCACCTATTCTCCTTTCAATGTCTTTCACAATAGCCTCGCAAAGATCTTGTGTTAGTCTCACGTGGCAGTGAACTTTGGTGATTTTGGAGATGGCTGATCGGGCCTGTTGAGCTGCGCACCACTTGGTGGCGCAACTGCTCCACGGTGTAATGGGTCTTCCATCTCGATCATCCACTGTGCCAGTTCTTGCCGCATGTTATCCAACACCACGCAGGATTCATCTTGTTGGGCTAGGTTATGGACTTCGTCTGGGTCGAAGACGAGGTCATAAAGTGATTCTGGTTCGTGCCGCCGATCAGACCAGCCCTTATCGATCAGCAATGTTTTGCCTGGAGATTCATCGATATTGGACAGCACCACCGTATCCTGCGGGCTGAATCGCCGGATGTACTTGTAACGTTGTGTGCGCACGCATCGGACCGGCTCATAAGCCGCGTGGTAGTTGATTTGGGCGAAGATAGACCGTTGTTGTTTCGATTCATTTCCGGAACCATCGATCCGTTTTCGTAGTGATTGTCCTTGCAACCAGGGCGGTGGAGCGATATTTGGGACATCACAGGCCGTTGCGAACAAGTCGATGAGACTGGCCATCTGGTCGCAAACTTGGCCACCTTCGAACCCTCCCGGGCCACGCACAATGAGATAAACCCCAATACCGTGATCACTGAGAGTGCACATGTTGCGCGGAAACTGCAGGCCATGGTCGCTGAAACAGAATACCAGTGTGTTTTGGGACAACTTTGCATCGTCCAGTGCTCGCAGCACCCGGCCGAATGACTCATCCATTTGACGCACCGAAGCCTTGAAGGCTGCCATGTCAGCCCGCAGTACAGGATCGTCAGGTAACGGCCGCGGCGGCAGGCAAAAGCGAGAGTCCTCTAGTGGATGACGGTCGGGTTGCGGTTTTGAAAATGGCCGATGGGTCTCGTTGAGTCCGACAGAAAGAAAGAATGGTTGGCCGCCAACCTTCTTCAAATACATTGCCGCCTTCTCCTCGGGTAGCGGGTCATTTTTAGTTTCCGGGTAGTTGGGATCAAGATTGGAAAGGACAAGGTCATACCCTGCTTCAGTTGGACTTGCCCCCGAATGCTCGACGCCGGCCAGTGCAGTCTGATAGCCCTGGGAGCTAAGGTATCTTGCGATGTGATGTTGCGGGTGTTCTAAGACAAACCCGCGATGCGCCAAGCCGAACATCCCCGCCGCGTGTGGAAACTGTCCCGTCATGAAGCTTGCGCGGCTGGGTGAACAAGTTGGAGCCGTCGAAAATGCTTGGCGAAATAGCACACCTTGCTCTGCGAGCTGCTGCAGATTCTTCGTGGCCACTGCGTGCCCCATCGGCTGGATGTATCGCCCTGTATTGTGGGAATGAAGGAACAGGATGTTAACCGGTTTGGCATGATTATTGATTTGCGTCATAAACGATTCGCCCAATCACCAAGTATTTTATCCAACCGGAAGGGTTACAGCAGTTTTTGTTTCTCGGTGCTAGGCGAGGGAAAGTCCGTTTTACTCCGAATTCAAATAAATCGCCAAGTCAGGGTATGCATGTGTGTTCTATCATCGCTCCCATAAGCATGCATTGGAGATATAATTGATAACGTAAGGTAAATTATTAGATTATCAATGTTAGTGAAGCCAGCAGTCGGGCACGGTATCCCGGCGCTACTTTCGAGATTAGTTTCTTGGGGGACTTTGTACTGTGCGGTACGTGGAGCGTAAACGATGGATCACCCGTTTGTCATCAGGCTTTCATCCGATCCACAGCTGTTCCTTGATGATTATGCCATTGGTGCCACGGTTAATCTTGAGCGGAAATTAGAAACGCCCCACACTTTTTCTGCACAGGGTGTTGTCAAGCCTGAGCACCCTTGGGAGGCAGGTAAAATTTCCCACCCCACGGTGTTATGGGATCCCGATTATGGCAAGTTTCGAATGTATTACACCTCCCGCGGGCTGGAGGAAGTTACGGAAGGTACCGGTGGATACATCTGCTACGCTGAAAGCGATGATGCGTTGCATTGGCATAAGCCCATGTTGGATATGTATCAATATGGCGGGCACGCCAAGACCAATATCGTGTTGAGCCCCTCTGGCGAGGGAATGCATGTATTTGTAATTCGAACGCCACACGATCCGGCGCGACCTTATAAGGCGATTTTTCGCAAGCGCAATACACCGCCAGACCGAACGGGTCGCGGTCTGTACACGGTATGGTCATCTGATGGTCTGCATTGGAGTGAACCGCATTGGATCAGCAAGACCAAGTGTGACACGCCACCTAGCCTGATCTGGGTTGACCACCTAGGGTGTTACTTTGCTTTTACACGTGCCCAGTCGTATCACCCCAAGCCATCTAATTACTTTCGTATGACCGGGGTGGTCCATAGCACGGACTTTAATGACTGGACACCCAAGGCGGCTATCAATCTGGTTTCTGAAGCGGATGGTTGGCCTTATGTCCAGAATCATGATATCCAGGCATGTGCATATGGAGGATTGATTTTGGGGTTCCTGACGGTCCTGGATATTGGCTTACCACCGGATCACACCAATCAGAAAAAGTGGCGATGGATAGATCAAATGGCGACCAGCCGTGATGGCTGGAATTGGCATCCTGTTCTCGACCGCGAGGTTACCCCATTTTGGACTCGGGCACTGGTGGTCAAGGATGACACAATGTATCTAACTGACCGAGAATTCAACATCAAGACGCTTCCAGTTGATCGTTTCGTGAGCCTGGCTCCAGTGGATCCTGCTCATGACGCGATATTGGAAACACGCCCACTTCATTTTGACCCATCCACATTGATGGTGAATGCCGATGTAGACCCTGCAGACCTGCAAGTTGAACTGGTTGAAGAAAGTGGTCCCGTTGTCCAGTATCAATCAAATCCCATTGAGGGTTTTGAGCGAGACCGCAGCCAACTGGTACAACAGGACAAATTGCAATATCAGGTGGTATGGCAAGGTGACAAAGGCAATAGAACCTTGGCCGACGCTACATCATGCCAGCCATTGGTCATCCGTTTTATCCTCAAGCGGGGCAAGTTGTTTGCCTTTAGTACAACCAACTTGGCACCACAGTAGCCTGGGTATCCTCCAAAGAACAGGTGAAAGGTACTGCCTGTAGTTTCACCTGTGCCTTGTCTTCTTGGGTTTCGATCTGTTGCAAAACTTAAACAGTTCCCAGAAGGCCTGGAGGATGACTTTCAGGTTGCCGCCACTTTGTTTGCCGGCGCCGCGAGGGTAGTGCTGCACCCCCCTTTGGGCGATCCGGAAGCCGGCATGTTCAGCTGCCAGGAGCACTTCGGTATCGATTAATGCGCCCTTGCTTTCTAGTTTGATTTGTTCAAGCACTTCCCTGCGAAAAAGTTTGAATGCACAGTTGATGTCCCTGACCTTGAGCCCGCACAACAGGCGAATTGCCAGGTTCCAGCCCCATGAGTTTAGCCGTCTGGACAACGGATCTTGGCGATTGATCCGGATGCAACTGATGACATCGTGCGATTCGGTTAGATCCATTAATGATGTGAGTTCACTTAAATCAAATTGACCATCACCGTCGGTGTAGAACACCCATTGTTTCGAGTCGCAAGAAAAACCAGTTTTTAATGCGGCACCATACCCCTTGTTTTTTGGATGGTGAATGACCTTAACATGGTCGTTTTCAGAAGCGAGGTGTTTTGCGATAACTGGTGTCTGGTCGGTACTTCCATCATCGACAATGATCACCTCATAATCGCCAACCAAACTGGCTGCGATGCGTAGGGCCTCACTGGTCATGTGCTCGACGTGGTCCTGTTCATTATGACACGGGAAAAATATTGAAAGGCTTTCCATGGTCAGTACTGAGTGGCCTTACTTCAAATCATGAGCAAGCAGTCGATACCCTGTTACTTCATCACGATATTTTCTAATGTCATCGGCATTATTCAATTCTTTAGCAAGGTTCATTAGACGCGTACAGGCTGAGATGGCTGCAGAAAGGTGCAGCAGTCGCCCGCGGCGGTCATTGCGGCGGATCTTTTCTTGGTACACAGTTCTTTCCCGAAGAAGATAGGCTGCTAGGTCTTCGGTTTTATTCATATGGACCGCGGCCCGGTAAACCGCCGTGTGAACCAGCAATGCATGACGATCTGAAGTCATATTCATGAGCGAAAGCAAGGCCCACCCACTTTTTTCGGTATCTGGTGAAAACAGATTTTGGAAAGCCTGGGATATTTGTCGAGTTGATTGGTCTGTATAGACCAATTTGTGCCCAGGTGTATCGAATAAAATATGGTTTTCGGGTGCGTCGAGCCGGGCAAAGACCATGTAGTTGCTGATGAACACCGGTAGCCAATTCGGCGATGCGAGAAGCTTTTCGCAGAAGCGGGGCGACTTCCTGTATTTTAGCATGACGAGGTTTACATTAAGTTGCGAAAGCGAACGATTGAGTGTTTTGATTAATGCTTGCGAGTTGTTGGCAATTGCCCATAGTTGCCCCCATCTACGGTAGTGATCTGTTTCATAGGCGGCCTGCGCCCGCCCATCTATGAATACCTGGCACCGTGGCCGACCGGTTTTCGGGTCAGGTGTCTGGTGGAATACCGTGTACCCACCGGCAACCCATTCGGTTAACACGGTGCCGTGCAGATCATTAGACGCCAGAAACTGGATTGCCTCGATGGGTTGATTGGTGATGGATACCTTTCTCTCGAACACACTGTAGTGTTCCAGGTCATTAAGGGATGCACGGAAATAATCGTTCCAGATCGACGATGTGGTAACGATTGTCATTGCCAGGGCTGCGGTGGTGATGGTGATAAGCACGGCGCCATGAAATCGGGGCGTCCATCGCTTCTGCCATGCATCGGATAGTCGGTCTTGAAGCCCATTGCCCCATGTCATGACCAGTGCTTGTTGCAGTACGGCCGCGAGATAGGGCGCTGTGATCACACTGGCCAGAACCACAAAGCGGCGGGACAGGATCGACATGCTGATCACCATGAGCGCGATGCCTACGGGTGCCAAGTCAATCCGTAGCGGGTTATATTTCAGTTGACCCGCCAGGTGTTTCGTGGGCGGTATTACTTGCGGTGCCCCGGAAGTTTCCAGTTCAGGCGGACTGTTTTTCAGCAAGAAACCGGTCCCCGACACAATGCAGGCACAGGCCAGCAGACCGAGAAAAATCATATAGGGAACTTTTGCGCTCTTGCCAAAACCGCCTGGGAAATAAAGCGGTTGCCATTCGCTCACCAACCGCCATAGCTTGCCGTCTTCACCTGTGGCAATATGCAACGCATGGAATAAATTTTCTTGGCCATAGGGGCTAAATACGGCGGGAACCACGATTGAAATCACGAAGCCGCCAGCCAGTACCAGCAGTTGCCTGCTACTGATGGCTACTAGCCATTTTGCGCCAATCCGATGGAGAAAATTCTGGACTATGTACGTTGTGAGAGCAATTGCCAAGACCATGATCGCGAACGTGAAACCACCGTGCACATTGGACCAGACCAGCATGATGGGTGTGATGCAACTGATCAGCACTATGGGCTTGTGCTTCCAGCAGGCCAAGACGAGCATCAGGACGGATGCGAGCAAGATGGAAGTGGTGTTGGGCCGTAGATCAATGAAGTTTCGACTAATCAGTAAACCATAGGTCACCACCACGGCGCTCAGTACCGGGTGGGTGCCTAGAACTCGACTGGTACCGTACATGGCCAGCACGAGAAGAATGATTTGGACGAACACGAGAGCAACAATCGCATTGGGGCCCCACTGGGACTGCACAAAGTAGTACACGACATGCGTCAGCCAGTTTTGGTTGACCCAGCCGATCTGGGCGGAGGTGTCGTCCAACAAGCGGCTGATGCCATCACTTGCACCCGTGTGGGCACGCGAATTGGGGCTGAATGGATCCTGCTTGGAAATATGGATGCCAAGCAGGTCCAAGCATTTCATCTGCCATGTGCGGTTTGGATCATTTTGTGGCCAGGTGTTGAGCATGTGTCGGCCGCATGCCATGGCGACAAAGGTGTCGCCTCCACCAACGGGCTTATCAAGACTATGGACTGCAGCAACCAGGGCCAAAACCAGACTTCCAATGGAAGCCCATCGCATCGTGCGTGATTGGCGTGGCTTTTGAGGTGAGGGGTTCATGGCAGGTATTGCTGATGTGAGGTGTGGGGGTTTGATGCACTAGGTCGAATGGTGACATGATAAGGCAACGGCGGATATTGAGTTGTGACCAGAGTCCCTACTTTGGCTTTGCGGTTGTGTACCTATTGTTTTCAGTGTCTAAAGCTTATGGATAGATCATCCTGAGAGTCGAAGGTATGATGTATTTCAATATTGATTGTTGGTTTAATGCGATTAGCCCGCTCTGATCCAAACAGAGAGCATGGCATTTCAATCAATTCCATGAGAACCGATGGTTATGGAGAACATTTCATGAAAATCAGCATTACTTATTGCATCCCTTGAAACTATCTTCCCCAAGCCGCTAGTTTGGCGGATGCAATTGAAAGTCAGTTTGAAACAAAATCGCAACTGATCAAAGGGTCAGGTGGAATATTCGATGTAAAAGTCGATGGTGAATTGATCTACAGCAAACATGAGACGGGTCGGTTTCCCACGAACGATGAGATCTGTAAAATTTTGGCTGACAGATCATCATAAGCCTTCTGGCAAGTTCATTGCAACGCAAACAGCAATAAGCCATGGGCTCTGATTAGCTGCAGCATACGTAATGGTTTGCAAGCCGGTTGTATTGAATCAGATTAAGAGCGGTGCCAGTACACCACATCCGTCATTGAAGGCACTAATGTGGATGCCGCCGGGGTATCGGTATCAGATCCATGACATTTGGGAATGTAGTCTTCTCCCACGATTTCTCCCTGGGTGTTCATAATAGGTAGCTGTGGGTTTGCCACTTCGTGTTCCCGTAGCGCTTTTTCAAGTTTTTTCTGCTCATCTTCTTCGATCGTGGTCCATCCGAGTCGTCCACGACATTTTGGAAAGCCGGAACAGCTAAGCCACGGTCCTCTTGTGGATCGTCTCATGTTCAGCGGTTTATCACATTTCGAGCATGTAAGGTCGATCATCAAGGGCGGGGGTTTGGGAAGCTTCACCGTGTGTTTCTTGGGGTCAATATTCACAATACCCTTGCAGGTTGGATAGTTGGCGCAGCCCAGGAACGGGCCGAATCGGCCAACTCGCTTGGTCATGGGCCCGCTGCAAATCGGGCAGATGATGTCACATACCTGTGGTTCAATGGGATTGCCCCAGACATCAATAGGAGCTGCATATTCACAAGATGAAGGCATTTGGTCGGACAGCTCCTGGAATTCTTTCTTTTGCTTGGGCGTCAGCTTGGTCCAACTCACACGCCAGATGTTGTCCTCACTGATAATCTTTGGTCGTGCCTTACCCACGGCCTTGGAGAGCAGGAACTTCAGGTCAGTGCATTGCTTTAGGGTGACGGATTGGGGCGGTACCGTGTATGCCTCACAGCTAAGGAAGAACCCGTTCCTACCAAAACGATATTCGGTAGGAGATTTACATTTGGGGCAGGTATGGGGGGCCGGTTTTTTCGTGGCCAAATTAACATGCAGCATATCGAATGCGTCTTTTAGGATCTGCTTAAATGGGCCCCAGAAGTCATGTAGCATCTTTACCCAGTTATGGTTGTCGGATTCAATCTTATCCAACTTATCTTCCATCTCCCGCGTATAGTCAATACCCATGAACGATGGAATTGGAAGGCCCTCAGTGAGAAAGTCCGTGGTAACGACCCCCAAATCGGTTGCCTTTAGGCGGCGATCACCGGGTGCTATGGGTTGGACGTACCCACGCTTTTGTATGGTATCAATAATCTGCGCATAGGTACTGGGTCGGCCGATCTGTTCATCCTCCAGTTTCTTCTGCAGCGAGGCCTCGTTGAATCGGGGTGGTGGATTGGTGTACTGCTGGGTTGGATCCAGAGAAAAAAGGCCCATTTCTTGCTTATCATTCAGTGGCGGCAGAATGGCGGTGTCTTGATTGGGTATTCCAACGGCCTTGTAGTGGCCATCAAATACAAGGGTTCTTCCGTTTGATCTAAGCACGGGTTTGGCATCGATTTGTCCTTCGATCAGAACGGTTGTCGCATCCCATTGGGCCGGAGCCATCTGGCTGGCTAAAAATCGTTCCCAGATCATGCGGTACAGCTTGTATTGCTCATCGGTCAATTCATTGCGGACACGCTTGGGTGTGATATTCACGTTGGTGGGACGGATCGCCTCATGTGCCTCCTGCGCTGCCTTGTTTGATGTTTTATAGATGTTGGGTTTGTCCGGCAGGTATTGGTTGCCCCATTCATCACCTATGTAGTATCGCGCCATCTCCACCGCTTCACTTGCCAAGTGTGTGGAGTCCGTTCGCATGTAGGTGATAAGACCGGTCTGCCCCTCTTTGCCATGGATATCAACGCCTTCATACAACTGCTGGGCAATTCGCATAGTTCGTTGAAGTGGGAAGCCAAATCGATTAGACGCAGCCTGCTGGAGTGTGCTGGTGATAAAAGGCGGCGCTGATTTGCTGGCTGTCCGTTTTGTTTCGATGGAGCGAATTTCAAAGCGGGGCGCACCGTCAATATGTCCGCGGACCCGCTTGTGGCGTGCAGGGACTTTGGCTTTGGCATCCTTGGTTTTCTTATCGCGTGTAAGCACAATCGCAAAAGGACGTGCAGGGTCTTTGCCTTTGGTTTCCTCGGTTTCCTCGGTTTCATCGATGACATACCCAAGCTGTTGGGCGGCTGCTATAGCTGCGTCGGCTATCCCTGTGTCTGCATCATTCTCCGGCGTTCCGAATAGTTGGGCGGCTGCTATAGCTGCGTCGGTTTTCCCTGGTTTGAAGGGTTTGCCTGACCATTCAACCAACTCGGCGCAAAGACCTTGGCGATCATTTAACCAGCCCAGTCGCTCCTTAATAGTTCGCTCCTGGTCAGGTTGGTTAATCCAACTGTTCCAATCTGCGGCCAGTTGAGTTGTCTGGTCGGTCTGGGTTGCAAAGTTGGCAGTAATCTTCCACGATTCGGTTGGTACGAAAGCGTCTATCTCGCGTTCACGATTAACCACCAGTCGAGTTGCTACTGACTGGACGCGGCCTGCGCTGAGGCCGCCAGCAATCTTGTTCCACAGTAAAGGGGAGACTGTGAAGCCGACCAAGCGATCAAGAATCCTCCGAGCCTGCTGGGCATCGACTTTATTCTGATCAATTTGACGTGGATGGGAAAACGCATTTTTAATTTCAGATGCAGTAATTGCGTTAAATACAACGCGCTTGGCTTGTTTGGTCGGTACGCCCAGCGATTCGGCCAAGTGCCATGCGATGGCTTCGCCTTCGCGATCAAGGTCAGTGGCAAACCAGACGTCCTTTGCTTCCTTCGCCGCCCGCTTGAGATCTTGGGCCGTTTTCTTCTTATTGCTGAGGATTTCGTAGGTCGGTTCAAAATCGTTGTCTATATCAACCCCTGGCACAGATGGATCGAACTTTTTCTTGATCGCCTTGACTAGGCCCTTGAGGCACCCCTTGGGACCATCGATATCCGGGGCTTGCTTGGATTTGGTACGGGTTTCAGCAGATAAGTCTCGCACATGACCAACGCTCGCCATGACGGCATAATCGCGGCCGAGGTACTTATTGATCGTCTTGGCCTTGGTGGGGCTTTCCACGATGACTAAATGTTTGCCAGCAGCAGAGCCCTTGCGGCCGGTCGACTTGGATCGGATTTTCTTTTTTTTAGCCATCTTTACCTACTGGGGCAGAGCACGCCGGTGCCATGCCACCATCTGCATCAATTGGTATCAGTCAGCCATATGGCGGACTTTCATCGGCCATCGGCATTCAGGGCACTGTAATGCACAAAATCGGCCGCTAACTTGACCATCACTGCTTTCCGTTGTCAAGCGAAAAACATAAGTCTTTTTCTATAATGATCTTAAGGTGGAAATGGCCTCGTCGGTGATTTTTGATGTGTCACGGTCGTCGCAAGGTAGCCAGTGGACATTGGCAAAACGGCGCATCCAGGTTCTCTGCATCTTGGCCATACGCCGGGTCATGATCTTGGTTCGCTCAAAGGCTTGCTGAGCCGTGGATCGCCCTTCTAAATATTCTATAACTTGTTTGTAACCAAGTGCTTGACGTGATTGTGGCCCAAGCAGGTCCGCGTTGAGCAGGTGGCGGGTTTCGTCAATCAATGTTTCTTTGTACTCAGTTTCAATGCCATCAGGCTCGGGGAAGAACATCTGTTTGGCCCGCTCATTGATGCGACGGTTGATGCCTTCAACGGACCATTGGAGCCCGATGATGAATGGGTTGTGGCGATAGGTAGACGCGTTGTCTTGGGAATTCGATTGGCTGTTTGCTCTCCCGGTGCCCTGTTGTGGTGGGTTCCACTGTGTTTGCCATTGGCTCAGTGGTTTACCCGTTGCCTGGTAAACTTCAATAGCTCGCACCATGCGACGCCGATCGTTTGAATCGATGCGTTGGGCAGAAGTGGGATCCACCTTGGCAAGACGTTGATGTAATGTGCTGCAGTGCACTTCGGCCAGTTCAGCTCGTAACTGTGGGTTTGCTGGTGGGCCTTCAAACAGCCCTTCTAGCATCGCCTTTATATATAGGTTGGTCCCACCAACGACGATGGGATGAATGCCGCGGCCCTGTAGGTCAGGGATAAGCATTTGGGTTTGATGATGCCAGTCGGCCACGGTGAAGCATTGAACTGGCTCGATGACATCAATTAGGTGATGGGTCACTTTACGGCGTAACTGTACCGATGGTTTGGCCGTACCCACATTCATATGTCGGTAGACCTGCATTGAATCAGCACTGATGATCTGCCCGCCGATGTGCTCGCCAATCGCCACCGCAAGCTCGCTTTTTCCGGCTGCGGTCGGCCCTAAGACCACAATGGGACGTGGTGTGACCATGAGTGTAATAGTGCCTACTAAAGTACGCGCTTTAAGCGTGATTGGTTCTAATCGACTCCTGCTAATTCGACGAGCGACTGTTTTAGTTCAATGATCGCAAGCAGGCCAGTTGCGGTATGAGTGATGTCCAGCGTATTGTCCGTGAGGCTTGTCCGAACTGCACCAATAACCCTTGGCGCATTTCGCATGTAAAAACAACTGGGCTCATCGTACATGAGTTGAGCGATAAACCGAGCGGCTAAAGTGCATTGAATGATGCGGTCAAGCCTGCTGGTATTGGAAAGAAGTTCTGGTGTGCGTGCCGTCACGGCAAGTAATCGTAGGGCGTGGGCAGACTGCCAGTTGGGGGCGGGGGCCAGTCGATGTGGCGCAGAAGAATCGTCGAATCCGCCAATGACATCTTCTGGCCCGAGTTGCGATGCGGTAGTGATCTGGTGTTGGAGTAATCGATCTGCCATTGAGCGAACCATGTCGATTCGATGTTGGTGTTGATCGGTTTGCGATGGGCTGGGTTGGGTGAAACGATGGATACGCAGGTGAGCGCCAATTGACCAACACATCGCCGAAACATGTTGGTGTTGCGCCAATTTAGACCATAGTTGGCCGGAAAAAGTTCGAAGCATTTTTTCTGCAGTCTCGTCTCTGGTCCGGCTATAGATTTCGGCCAGGGCTGAGATTGCAACAGCAGCTGATTCCAACTCATTGGATTTGGGATCTTGATCAAACAACGGTTGGTGTGCGTATCGGTTTACAAGCATTTCGGTGAACCGATCACGGATGGTTTTGAGGTCGGATAAATGGGGGGCCTGTGAAACTGCCAGGATGGCCAAGGCCACCGCCCGAGGGTCAACAGCCAGTTTGCTTGAGCCTTGTTTGGTTGCAAGGTACTGCAATGCAAGCCGGCAACTTTTGCGTGCAGCGCTTGGCGCTTTGCCACTGCTTGGCGTGTAAAACTTGGCATAGCGAGCTAGGGCATAGGCAATCAATGCAGTCTGGTCAGGTTTAACCACCCGGTGAGTGAGACGATCGGCGGTTGGTTCATACCTGCCTTGAAAGCTTCCTGGTGGCGGTGTGCCCGGAGCCGTTTTAGCATCTTGATTTACGGCCACCTGTGGGTACTGGTTGGCAATCAGATAGGTAGCCATGCGGTCAGCCATGGAGTCGATGGTGGCCATGGTCAACGCCTGGGAAGGAAGGACAATATTTCCTCGAATCAGGTGTTGGATTGGATGGGTCGAGTTATTGCGTGTCAGGTGAATGACTTCGAACCGCTGCAGTTTTGGTCCGGCATGCCGGTTGATGGATTCAAGACCATCTTTAAGGCCAAGGCCAAACTGTTTGAATAGGAAAGCCAACTGTTGCCGTGGTGACCGATTACCTGCCAGGTTGGTTGCGGGCCAGGACCAGGCAGGTTGTGCATGCGGGTGATTTACAGGTGGCATAAGCCGCAGGCCATGAAACCCGGCAGAAAACTGACGTTTAATACCGTGCATATGGCGGTTTGCAGACCACGTGATGTCTTCAAGGCGATGCGCGACCTGTAGATCAACGGTCAGGTGTGGCGCCAATTCAGAGACATTGGGCATCTGGCGGTGATCTGGGCCATACTCGCCGCTGCGGCGGCGCAGGCTTTTTGCCACATTATTTAATGCACGTTCAGTTGCTGATTGCAAGGCCTGCGTAAGGTTTTGAAATTCTGAATTTTCTGTATCAAGTTCTTCTTTTGTGATCTGGCCATGCCCGATTGTCCAGCCACGGTGCCGCAAGGTGATATGTGCGCCAAGCAAACCAGATACATGGATTGGTGGTTGATTATCAGAACGTCCAGCCGTCACCCAGCGCTCGGTATATCGATAGCCACGCTTGACGTGTGACCAGTCGACAAGTGGCGCCGAGCTCTGAGATGATGCGTAGATTTTCTGGGCACCGGCTACGGTGGCAATGGCCAGCATCAGGGGCAAAACCACTGATATCCCTAACCACTTGCGATTGATGTCCGCACGCAGCGGCAAGAGGCTGCAGATGTCGCGTGAAAGTGACATCCGGCCTATTTGGCACTGGGGTCGGGAAGCCGGCATGAGTGATATCCTAATATTTATCAGTAGTTTATGGATATTCTCGGCGACTGGGTGTTCGCGGCATGGCGGTTGATGATGACCTGTTGCTACGATCGATTTTTCGAAAGCAGCGCGAGCAGGGAGATTTCAACATGTTGGCATTTTTGGCATTAACTCGTGAGCACGTGGGTCGTCGCAAGAAGGTCCTTTTGCTTACCTTGCTTGCGTTTGCGGCACTTTGCTAGTGGTCGCACAGGCTTCATCTGGCCTCATTTTGGTGCAGGGTAAAAGTATCTTTTAAGCCAACTGCGTCTCTTGCTGTTGAACCAGTTCAACAAGTTCCTTGACGTGACTAGCAGATGCATCCATTAGTTTTTGTTCTTCGGTGTCGAGATCGATTTCGATGATCTGTTCCACGCCGCTAGCGCCCAGTACGCATGGTACCCCAACAAATAGTCCGTCGATTCCATACTGCCCTTGGCAGTAACCTGCGCAAGGAAGAATACGTTTCTTGTCTTTAACAATCGACTCGACCATTTGGATCACGCCCGATCCCGGCGCATAGTAAGCACTCGTTCCCATCAACTTGACAATTTCACCACCACCGACCTTGGCGCGTTCAACGCAGGCAGTGATCTTTTCTTCACTGAGTAACTGTGATACGGGGATGCCATGCACAGAGGTGTAACGCGGCAGTGGCACCATATCATCGCCGTGCCCGCCCAGCAGGAGTGCCGCTACATCCTCGACCGAGACGCCCAGTTCCCATGCAATGAATGTTCTATAGCGAGCCACATCAAGGCACCCGGCCTGCCCAACAATTCGGTTTGTATCGAAGCCGGTGACTTTCCAGCAGGTATAAACCATTGCATCGAGCGGGTTGGAAACCACAATGACAATCGAGTCAGGTGCATGTTGCTTGATATTTTCACTGACCTGCTTAACGATCTTGACATTGGTAGCGACCAGATCATCGCGGCTCATGCCAGGTTTGCGTGGTAATCCAGCCGTGATGACCACGACATCGCTATCTGCAATATCCGCGTAATCAACTGTACCTGTGATCGCGGCATCAAATCTTTCAATGGGTCCACACTGCGCTAAGTCAAGCATCTTCCCCTTTACCAAGCCTTCAGCTTGTGGGATATCGAGTACGACGATATCTCCCAGTTCCTTGCTTGCTGCCCATAGGGCACAACTGGCACCCACGTTCCCGCCGCCGATGATCGCAATTTTTGCACGTTCTGGCATTGCCACGCCTTCCTTTCTCTGTCATTGAATGATCTAGGATGCCCAAGCCGGGCAGACATATTAGACCAACAGTATCTGGTGGCAAACGCCCGTCCTTGGAGCCACCATGGGATTGATCGGTAGCAGGGCCTCATGATTACCTCTGTATCGGAGCCATGGCGGTGGCGAGATTGCCGGTCCTGTGATTTACGTTACGCTTGTGGACAGTTTGGAAGTGATGTTGATTGGGTACGGATAATTTCCGGCATACCGGCTGGGTGGCACATGTCATTTGTACAACAGGATTTATTCTGCCCTGGTGAGTGCGGTTACCACTTGTTTCGAATTCCTGCAATCATTGCAACGCAATCCGGTAACCTTCTGGCCTTTTGTGAGGGGCGAAAGAACAATCATTTTGATGCTGGCCAGATAGATTTATGTATGAAACGCAGCTTTGACTTAGGGCGGACATGGGAGCCGGTTCGTATTATTGCCAGTGATGGTCGCGACACCATGGGCAACCCTTGTCCGTTAGTGGATCAGGAAACAGGCACGATCTGGATGGCCTTCTGCCGCAATTACCGGGAGGATAGATCCAAGGCGATCATGGACCGGACGGCCCGCGGAACGCGTACTTGTTGGATGATGCATAGTCATGATGATGGCGAGACGTGGTCGGATCCGACCAACATGACAGCTCGGGTCAAGAAATCTGATTGGACTGGTTACGGCACTGGCCCCGGCGTGGGAATCCAGCTCCGTGACGGGCGCCTCTTGGTGCCGTGCTACCATGGCGTTGCTGAAACGAAGATCTATGAGTCGCATGTTATCTATAGCGACAACCATGGCCAGACTTGGCATATAGGTGGTAGTGTTGGCCCGCATTGCAGTGAATCTGCTGTGGTGGAACTAGCCGACGGCACAATATTATTGAACATGCGCGACGAGACGCTGCCACGGGCTGTGGCCCGTGGCGAGATCGGACTCGATGATCGGGGCCGCCCGATTCTTCCTGGCGGTGGTTCCGGATTTTGCCGTGCTCATGCCATCAGCCAAGATCGCGGCATGACCTGGGCGGCAAAGCAGAGTGCCCGAGGACTTACTGATACAGTCTGCCAGGCGAGCATCTTGCGTTACACCGAAGAGGCAACTCAAGGGAAAAGTCACATCCTTTTTGCTAACCCATCCAGCTTGGAGACGAAGCCCGTCAGTGACGGTTACCCTGGTGGCCGACAGCGTAAACAAATGACCATTCGCCTTAGCGATGACGAGGCCAAGACATGGCCCATCGCCAAGACGATCAATCCAGGATTCGCCGCTTATTCCTGTTTGGTGCAATTGCCTGATGCGCGTATTGGTTGTTTCTACGAAGCCGAGCTACCAACAAGTGGAAGAGGCAAGCTGATGTTCGCAACCGTATCGCTCGATTGGCTGACCAATGGTGAGGATGACGGTATGTCTTAGTTTTGATGGCTGCCGAACCTGGCCTGTTGCCATGACCATTTACCAGGGACCCGCGGCATATTCGTGCTTGGTCAGGATACCGAACGGTCAAATCGGATGCTTCTACGAAGCAGAACGTCCAACGAGTGGCCGCGGAAAACTTGTCTTGGCGATGTTTACGCTTGACTGGTTAATCGGTGTATCTAGCCGAGCCAATTGATTGGCCGTGTTGTATCAACCTGCATGGTTTAGTAAACGCATTGCCATGCAGAATCCCCGCGGTATGGACTAGGTGATCACGTTCCAATATTGGGTATAGTGTACTTGCGAGTGGGTCTTTATGACCTATGGGGGCAGGAGTGTTATCCTGCAGAAAACTGCGCGATGCAATGCATTACGCAGTTCAGCTAAATACAAGTACATCATGAACAGGAATCAATCGTATGCAACCCCAACTAAGTGGAGATTGGTGGCAGGTGGCCGGTGATCCCGATCTTGGGCAGTACACGACTGCAGAACAGCAACCTGTTGATTTTGCTGTATGGCAGGCTGAAGACGGCAGCTGGCAATTGTGGTCGTGTATCCGTCATACTGCGTGTGGTGGGCAGACGCGACTGCTTTATAGGTGGGAAGGGGCAGACTTGCGGCAGAAACATTGGGAGCCACGGGGCATTGCCATGGAGGCGCAGGTTGATCTGGGTGAGACCGACGGAGGCCTTCAGGCTCCGCATGTGATCAAAGACAATGGTATCTACTACATGTTCTACGGAGATTGGAATCGGATCTGCCTTGCTCGTAGCACCGATGGGAAGTCTTTCGAACGTGTTCTAGGTAAGAACAATCAGCCTGATCTTTTCTCCGGTCCTTACGAAAACACTCGTGATGCGATGGTTCTTAAAGTCGATGGTGTCTACTATTGCTATTACACCGGCAACAAGACAAATGCGCAGCCAGCAGCGGCCGTGTTCTGCCGGACTTCAGCCGATCTAATGGAATGGAGTGATCCCATCGTTGTGTGTGCTGGGGGTGCAGCAACTGGGGAAACATGGGCTGGGGTAGACTGCGAATGTCCTTTTGTTGTGGCGATCAATGGGCGATACTGCCTGTTCCGTAATCAGAGATACGGCTTGGATAATCTCAACACGCAATACATTTCGCCTGATCCATTGAACTTCGGGGTTGATGATGATGGGTTGTGTGTGGGAACGCTACCCGTGGCCGCACCAGAGATAATAGTAGACAAGGGGCGATACTACATTGCAGCGTTGCTGCCAGATTTGAAGGGCGTGCGGATCGCACCGCTCGACTGGGTTAACTAAGACGCCTGCATCACCATTACTTCCAAGCTGAAGCTGCCAACACTGGATCGACTCACCTTTTCAGGGGGTGCAATATGTTGTTTGCCAGGCTCATCTGCCGTGGCTTGTGCTTGCCTGGGTCACAAGCACGTTTCATGATGCCACGTCCGTTTCGATAGCGTTGAGAGAGCTATTCATCAGCGTTTGGTAGACGCGCTGCGTATGGCCCAGCTGCGATTTCTCCGCCGTCAACCGGGACAACCTGGCCTGTGATCTGGGACGCTTGGGCAGACGCAAGAAACGCCACGACGTAGGCGACTTCTTGTGGCGTTACGAATCGACCCGTGGGTACGCTCTGCAACCGCTTTTGATACTTGGCCGTTTCTTTTCGCTGGCTCATGGCGATCGTTTCCGCTTTCCCGGGAGCCACGGCATTGACTGTGACACTGGCGGAGGCGAGTTCAACGGCAAGGTTTCGTGTCATACCAATCAGGGCGGCCTTGGATGTACCGTATTCCACGCCTCGTTTTGCTCCCCCAAGCCCAGCGATCGAAGCGATATTAATGATTCTTCCCCACCGCCGGTCCACCATTCCTCGGGCAAATGAGTGACATAGACGAGCAGGCGCCGTGAAGTTGATCTGAAGGATTTGCTGCCAGACGGACCAATCCCTGTCGAGGAATGAACCTTCGGGAAGCATGATTCCGGCGTTATTGACGAGGATATCGACCGTATCCAACCGGTTGCCGCCTTTCGCCAAGACACGATCGATCTCGTCGCTGCGCGATAGGTCCATGGTCAGTAAAGAGAAGTTTTCGTGCCCGATACCCTGCTCATGGAGAGTTGTGCGGGCCCGTTCCAAGCTGTCGAGTTGACGCCCCGCCATGACCACGTGCGCACCACACCGTGCAAGTGTTGACGTGATGGCCAAACCGATCCCCCCACCGGCTCCGGTTACCATCGCCGTACGACCATCAAGAGATTCCAGCATGATTTTTTCTCCGGTTGGGCTACCGTGATTCCAGCACTTCGGCAAACAGGTCACATACTTCGCGCACCGCGCCGTAGCCACCCCGGGCATCCGTGCAGTACACGGCATGGGGTAGCACATCAGGATGTGCGTCTTTGACCACGATCGGCAAGGCAACGGCGCGGAGTGCGGACAGATCATTGATGTCGTTGCCCATGAAGGCCAGTTGATCCATTGAAAGTGATGATTCATCTGCGATACGGTTCAACTCCGCCAGCTTGTCGTCAACACCTTGAATGCATCGGATACCCTGCTTGCGGCCGCGGGCCGCAACAACCGGGTTGGTTTCCGTAGAGACGATGGCCATGTCGATCCCCAACGCGCGTAATCGGTTCACGCCCAAGCCATCCCCTCGCCAGCACGACACGCTTTCCGTCCCCTCTTGATTGACTTGGACCCGGTTGTCGGTGAAGACCCCATCGAAATCGAATATCAGCAATCGGATCTTGCGGATCCGATCTGCGATCCCCGCCGCAGTGGAAACAGGTGGGTTCAACTTCGATTCGGGCGCTGCGGATGGTTCGTTTCGCACCTTGCCGCGTTGTGCTTCGTCAATATTCAGCAGAATCTCCCTGCTCTTTTCAGCCCGTTGCAGATAGTCACTAATCGTGGGTGAGAGGATTTCAAAAACCATGGGGCCCTTGTACGCATGGCCATCAATTTTCTCAAGCAGTGCGGATAAATCCGTACAGTCATCACTTTCGAGTGAACCATGGTTTTCGAACCCCCGATCAGGGCGATAGAACGTTCCGTGCAGATGTACCATCACGAGGCGGTTGGCCAGCAGTTCTAGCCATGCCATGGGGTCGCAGGGAGGTGCCAGCCATGCATGGCCTACATCAAAATGAAATCCGAACTGCTGGCTGCCGATACCTTCGAGGATTTCCATCATCGGCCCCGGGTCGGGCCAGGTTCCGGCATGCTCAAAACCCATGCGCAGGTTATGCTTCTCGGCGAACTGGGCCAGTTGCTTGCCCGCTTCGATATTGTGTTGCACGGCAAACTTGCTGTCTTCGGCGCCCTGGCCCGGCCGAGGAACTCCCAGGTGATAGGTCACGCCCCATGCGCCGATGTCCCGGGCGAACTCCGCCGACAATATGCACTGCCGCATGGATTCGCGTCGGATTCCCGCATTGCGGGAGGCCAGATTCAGGTCGGCTTGTGCGCCGTGAACCGTACGAAGTGGAAACCGGGTTACGGACGAAATGATGCGGTTGCGCTCAGATGGCGAAATCTCGTCAAACTCAAAGCCCACCCCGCATCGCAGGTGCGGGTGGCCTGTTAGGCCGAGATGCTTTGTCGGCGCAATCTCGATGGTCCTCCATCCCGCTTCGTAGGCCTGATCGACTGCATCATGAAAGCTCTCCCCGTTACAGGGCATGAACGACGTGGACAGTCCCAAGCGATCGTAAAGCGAAGTTTCGGCCATGATCTTAAAGTCCTAGTTCAAAATGTGCATGCGGCAGGCCGGTCACCGGACGGGCCAGTATGGCTACATGTTTTCATGTTTTATTTAATCCCATTGTACCACCCAAATAGGAGAGACATCATCATGAATACAGCAGCTGCGACTTCGACTGCAAGCGTAGTTTATTACGACTCCACGCTAAGATAAGCAACGATGACGCGGGCGGTGCGAGCCCGGCAAGCGGCGGTTCAGCAGGAGAAGGAGAACAGGCGGGCACGCTCGAGGTGGAAGCGGATCAACACGACCCTGCCCGGCAAGCCTTCGCTGTAGGCCTCGCCAATGAGTTCCGCGGGAATTCGTGCCTGGCCGTTCCATGTCATGGCGTGGCCAAGTGAGTCCCCGGCAAAAGGGTCGCAGTCGGCCAGCGAATAGCCTGGTAAGGGTTGATTGGTCAGTACGTCGACCAGTTCGGCGGTGATGGAACCACTGCTGGCATCCGCGTTGACCGTCAGGGTTTGATTGGCCAAGTAAGTCGGCCGGGTCTGCAATGTGCCGGGCAAACCACCAATGGGCTCGATAGCCGCCCAACGGTCACGCTTCAAGGTGAACAGTCCGATGCGTGCGCCGTCGGGTACAACGGTGTTGGAGCTGTCTAGGATATAGATGTCGTCGCCAACCTGCATCGGGTTGGCCGGGCACACCGAATGATCGTCGAAACTGCCGGGCGGGCCGCAGGTCAGATACGAATCGCGACCAGCGGGGCGGGACCAGACACGCGCGTCACGGCTGAAGGCCAGTTGGCACTCAAAGGGATATGCCTGTTTGCCCTTGACCGGATCCACCACGTACCGGCCCAAGCGCAACATTCCGACATAGCCGCCGGGCACCTTGATCGTCGTCATGCGGTCAAAGTCCACTTCCGGTGGATCGTGCTCATCTGGAGCTATTGCCATCTGCGGGTAAGGGATTCGTTCCAGATCGCGCGTGATGCTCACACCAATCGTGCGATACTTCTGACTGGGGGTCGGCTGATAGCGGGCGCGGGGCCACAGAATCCAGGCTTGCAGATCCTCGTCGAATCCGTGGATATTTAGTCCGTCCATGACGATCGCGTTGCACAACTGTTTTCCGCTGCGCCGGGTCCAAGTAAGACCGTCCGGGGAGTCATAGATGAATAATCCCGTCATCCGTGGATTCTCGTGCTCGGGCGGTCCGCCCGGATGGACGATGCTGCGTTCCCCGGGTTGCTTGAGGTGCCGCCCCATACCCAGCGCGAGATATCGGCGTGCGGGACCTTCGTCCAACGGGTTCTTAAATACGTTCTCCAACGGCGCGCCACCCACGGGATGGGACATCGCAATCAGATTGTTGGCCTTTGATCCGCGCCACTCCACTAGGCCCAATTCCGGCTTCTGCCAATTCCGGCAGTCGGTCGAGACGGCGTAAGCCACACGGCAATCCCACTTGAGTTCGGGGTACGCTTTTCTGAAGCTGGGATCTTGGGCCAGGTAGTAGAGCTTGAATAGCTTCTCATCGGGATCGTAAA
>PBAS01000036.1 GCA_002716625.1 Phycisphaeraceae bacterium
AAGCTGCGCTACGCCCCGTAGCCGTGGTAAATGTACGCCCGCATGATGGCCTTCGCAAATCCTTATTATGTCAATCAACCACGGATTGGACACAAAACAAATACACCTCTACCCCTCGTGGTTGATTTAGCATACCAAGCCACATGCCCCACAGAACCCATCACCAGCACACACGGCAGACGCTTGCAGGATCACCTCCCTACCAACCACCCTGCGTTTAACATGATCATCTATGAATACGACAAAAAATGGAGGCAAGGAATAACCACATACCAACACATGCAAATGTCCCCGGCTCGGGTACCACGACCGAAGAACCGTCACCACCTGACAACGGCCCAGGCGATAATCCCTGGATCTGACTCCAAGCGGCACCAATGACGCCCAGATCATCCACGTCGGTTACACCATCAAAATTAAAATCGCCATCATCCCATTCACGGCCAGTCATGTTGAAGTTAGCGCCAGCAATACCCAGATCAGTAATATCGATCAGCCCATCAAAATTGGCGTCACCTTGAATTCCAGCCTTTAGCGTGAAACCGATATTCCCACCAAAGTCGTACAGCGGAACCAAGGTAATCTCCGGGGTTACCTCCGTACCAGCCACCCGGGAAAACACACCGTCACGTAACGCTGCACTAATCACTTCGAATTGGTCGCCCACCCCAGGCAAATAGCCATCCAATAATTCAACCCGTATGACACCATCCAACACCACCTTTTGGCCAATAACCAGGCGGTCATAATAACCAGGCATGTTTCCCGCCAATTCAATCGTAAGGGTATTACCAGCCCCATATCCAACGCTACTAGCGATGGAAATATCCGCCGGGCCATGGCCCGGACTGTGACCGCCATCAAACAATGCTGTACCCGAACCTTCGATCTCGCCCAAACCACTGACTAATTCATTGAATTGAATATCGCCCAATACCGAAATCGCGGAACCACTGGCCCCAACAACCGGACCGTCAATCACCGCATTCTCTAAAGCCAGCAACCCGTAGTTCATAAGACCATCACCAAGGTCATGATGACCACCAAAAAGTTGGAGCAGGCCTGAACCTCCTACCCGCGCACTACCAACCTTCAGATCACCTCCAGTCAACATAAGACCACGCGAATAGGGAACATGTAGATCCCCGGTCACCGTTAGAGATTGCGAAGGCGCCAAGGCCAGTTGATTATCCTCTAATTGATAGTCCCCAGTTCCCACCAGGTAACCATCGGGGTCATCAAGCACCACTGTCCCGCCATCCCAATTAAAATCACCACCCTTATCCAATAATTTACTTGTTGAAAGTGTACCGCCCTTAATGGTTAATTGACTGCCCTTATTCAACCGAGTCTCGGCAGCCACCCCAACCACGGCACCCGGGCCGATGGTGACACTGCCGAAAGACGACAGTTCCTCTACCGAAGAAGCAGCCCCTACAACAAGCCGGTTGGCCACCATCAACGCCGAACCGATGCCATCAACATCAACTGCACCGTGACCTCCGACCATAGACCCGACCCGGGCATTTGCAACCTCCACATGGCCGCCATTGGCTATATTCAACACACCGCCACTGCCACCGAAGCCCACGTCTAGTGTCGATATCCCATTGGTCGCGTACAGGCGCGAACCGGGACCATCAACCGTCACTGTGCCAGTAGCATTACCGATGTTCGCAATACCCACAGTACCCCCAACGCGAACTTCCCCGCCGCCAAGAACATCCAACGTACCGTCACCATGGAATCCGACATATAGGCTGTCATCAAAGGTCATCGTCTGGACTATTGCACCAGTGCCCTGAACCGTTAACACACCGCTTGAGCTTTCCTCAGAGCCAAGCGTAAGATCATTCATAACCTGAACGTGACCACCACTATTAACACCGAGAACCCCATTGGCCACATCACCTACCACCATAGGGCCATGAACCTTTACCACCAGATCCTCGGTGTCAATTCCTTCTATGGTTAATTGTCCGCCATCAATCGTACCGCCACCCGAAATGCCGTAGACAAGGCCCAGGTCCTCCAACATGGTCTGCGGCTGGAATGTCACATCGCCGTTGTTCACAATTAATTCTTCATGTGACGGCGAAGACATAAAACCAACACTGTATGCCTGATCAAGAGAAAACCGTGCCGTGTCCATCAGTTCCGGTATTCCCACCGGCGTCCAGTTACCAATTGTTCCAAATGAACCACCAGTAACCAACCCGGTGAAATCATATGTCGTCTGGGACCAGGAAGCCGACGTGGCCAGCATGACAAGAAACCCAACCATGACCGCCCGCACGCTACGGCGGTGCAATAAATTAATCATGGGCCTTCTCCCCACCGAATACATTCATCACAATGAACGACGCCGCATGCTGAACAATGAAAAACCAACGCCACAAACAATCATGGTTGCCGGCTCGGGAACCGCATGCCCCAAACCAAGCGACCGCCAGGCAGGTGCCTTGACAAGGCTTTCAGCAGCAGTCCAGTTGGCGCCCAGTACTCCAAGGTCCCCAACGTCTGTGATGCCATCACCATTAAAGTCGCCGTCAGTCCATTCACGACCCGGTAAATTAAAGTTCGCACCCAGGATTCCTAGGTCCATCACGTCGACAACGCTGTCGAAGTTCGCGTCCCCTAGGTGTGCAACCTTAAGAGTCAATCCGACGATGCCATCGTAATCGTACAATGGGACAAGCGCCGTCGACCCTGGCATCGAAACATCCGAAATGCCGTCAAACTCACCCGATCGTGAGCCAGCGACAAGAACCGGGAACTCATCGCCTTCATCAGGTAGATAACCATCCACCAGCGCCAGGTGAAGTGAGCCGCCAAGCGAGGCATGACCGCCAACGACCAACTGGTCAAAATCCACCCCTCCCACCGGCGTGAGAGTCACAGACGATGGGGCCTGCAGTTCGACATTGACTGCGGCGGTGCCACTTAATACCAAATCATCGTTGATCAATAGGACGCCGCGACTAAAACCTGGTGAAAGCAATCCACCATCATCAATCATGACCGAACCCCCAACCGTACCATCTCCAGCCAGAACCGCGCCCGACTTGACCGTAACCGAACCACTGCCCGTCGCGGAGCCTGAACCATTGGCAACAAGCACCTCACCGCCCATCACGACCGTATCACCCGAATAACTGTTCGCCGCATTAAGTTGCAGTGTTCCAGAAGATGTTTTCGTGATGGGCCAGTTACCCACAATGCTCCCGTCAATCACAAGCGTACCCTCAGCGCCGACATCAAAATCGCCGCTTGCGTTCAGCGCAATCACCCCATCAATCGTATGTGTCGCCGCATCTGCAGACAGAGTCACATCACCGGTTTCAAGGACAAGCGTATTTGCACCCGTACTGATCGTATAGTTCGATTGGCCGGAAAATGTAATTGATCCCACATTCCAATCACCGTCCAGGCTCACCTCGTATGACGCTGCGACATCGGAAAACAATGCTACGTCAGTTGACCGGGCAATAAAGTGCTGCTCCCAGTTCCTGCCCGTCACCCAATTAAAAGGAATTCCAGGGTCACCTCCAACCCAGATGGCAGAACTCGGCAATTCAGAAAGCTCCCAACCAATATCATCAAAGGCGGCATAATCCAAGGATGTCGGCAGCACACGCAACCCGATGGTATTTACCGGGTTCATCATAGCCTCGGCCCCGTCACTTTGAGTGCCCATGGACCAATGGCTTTCGTCATCAGGAAACAACCCCGGATTAATTCCACCGTTGACTGCAGTTGAAGCTGATCCCGAAAATGTGCCGGACGACATATTGATCTGATCATCAAATGAATCGGTGGCTCCAAAGCCCAGTACATGCCCCAATTCATGGATGGTGGTACTCAGAAAATCCACCTTCCCTGATAAGCCGCTGCGGGTCGCACCAAAATGCCAGTTACGATCGGCATCAAAGGCAATTGAGCCACCCCACGGTGCCACATCCGTGGCATTGGGGCTGCGTGTATTGGCCTGGCCACGACCCAGCGAATCAAGAAACACCTCCGAACCCGAGGCGTTAAAACCACCAGGACCGCCATGCCCCAACAAACTGCCAGGCAGATCAAATGCACCAACCCAGACCGTGATACGACCGGCAGGGATTGTGACATCATTGAAGTTCTGGACCGCACCGGTGCCCGGGTGCAGAATGATACCCTCCCACGTATTATCAAATCCAAAGCCACTCGGCCCCGGCTCGATCGCGCCTAATTCATCGAGAAACCGGCTTTCATAAAAACCTGCTGCATCTTCCAAACGGGCACGGGCGGCCTGGCCGCCTGATGTCCCTGGATCAAAAAAGTTACCGGTTGCCGTATCCAAAGAATAATCGAACACAATATCAATGGCACCGAACACCGGTATGCAACACCATCCCATAAGCACTAGCACGGCTAGTACCGATACGGTTGACCTGATCATTTTCGAACTCCAGGCGGGGTATACGCCCAAATAATGCACAAACAATCGCCAACCATATTAAATGGTTCGCTACTGCTAAATTATTACCCTGATATAGGCGAAATCAAGAAATAAAAACGCCACACAAATACCCTAACAGTCACAACCAGACCCTGACGAGTCGCGGCCAAGGCGGCTGTACCCGGAAACTCCAGCACTACGCATCAAGAGATATCATCCGTTGCAAGAAATTTCGGCGTTTCACCTGGAACAGGTGAATTGGCAAATGTACCACGCGCCAGAACCGCCTGACGCCCTCCATACTGAGCAATCAGCCGCCGCTGATCACTCTTAGCCCGCGCATCTATCGCCTGCGGATCAAGAATCGAACGCAGTTCGCCCTGCATCAGCTCCAGGGCACTGGCGTGGTTTTGATCTTCCGATAGGTCGTGGAGTTCATTAGGATCATGGATAATATTGAACAGCTGCGCAGGTGCATTAACCCAGTGGATCAATTTGTATTCATCATTACGGACCATGAAGCTTGCGTCAGTAAACCCCACTGCATGATATTCACTAAAGGCACACCGCCCAAGACTTTGGCCTTCAAGAACCGGCCATAAGCTTTGGCCGCAAAGATCATAATCCCGCGATGCTGCCGGCGTGCCGACAAAATCACAGATCGTCGGAAAGCAATCCACCAGCGTGACCGGCTCGTTGGACATATGCCCCTCAGGCACATCCGGCCCGGCAATAAGAAACGGCACGGCTGCTGATTCTTCGTAAAGAGTGAATTTTCCCCACAAGCCCCGTCTACCCATGCTTTCACCATGATCTGTTGCATAAATCACACGCGTCGAGTCGCCAAGCCCCGTCTGCTCCAATCTGTCAAGCACTTTGCCGACCTGTTGATCCAGATGTGTACAAGTCCCGTAATAGGCGGCGGTCACCCGGTGAATTTGTTCGGGGGTAAATGGCTCGATGTAATCCATGATGTGCCGCAACGTCTCAAGGGCAGGATGCTTGGGACGCTCATCAGGAGAATTTTGAACCGGCAGTTCAAAATCACAGGCCATATACGATTCAAAAAGATCGGGCGGCGCAATAAACGGCGGGTGTGGACAAACAAACGAGACGAAAAGAACCCATGGCTTGTCATGCCGGGCACCGGCAGCCTGTTGCAACCACGTGCTTGCCTGATCTGCAATGCGAACGTCATAATCAAGATATGTTGATTGACCTGGACCGGCTTGGATCACACCGTCACGACGACCGGGCCGTCGTGGTGGGTCATCACGAATCGCACCAAGCAAATCACCAATCCCGTCAACCACGTTAAGCGGAATCCGCTTTTCACTGAACCCATCACGGTCATCATCCCGACGGTGGTGCAACTTGCCAATGGACACGACTTGATGACCGTGGGATGTCAGGTGATGCGCCCAGCTTGGGACCTGACCGTGATAGGGAAATGCATTATCCCATGCGCCGATCCGGTGAACGAATTGCCCCGTAGCAAAAGACGCCCGCGACGGCACGCTGATCGGACAATTGCAATAGGCCGAGGAAAAACGCGTACCACGACGAGCCAAGGCATCAAGGTTTGGTGTGCGGACAACAGGATGCCCATAACAACCAAGCGTGTCACGATTATGCTGGTCAGAAAGAATAACCAAAAGATTGCGAGGATCACTCGACAAGCCAAAACTCCAACCAGTTCTAAAATCTACCTTTTGTTCCCATAAGCTCTATAAGTTGCTGCACGGCAACCAACCGCCCTTAGCCCGCATCAAAATATAGTCCTGAACCGGGCAATCTATCTCTTGAATACTAGGAATCACCAATCATTTTTTCAGCCAGTTGTGGATAATGCGCAGCAGCACCCACCACACACCCATCCAGATCCGCAGTAACCTGAACGAGAATCCCCCACAAATAACAGGCCAAGCTGGAGTCACACCAAAGCCGAAAACAGGCATGGGGATAGGATGATTCGCCTTGCCGCAAGATCATGCATGAAACACCCGCCACCCCAGTCAACACCACATCACCCGATGTCAATTCCGCAAAGTCAAGGGCACAAACTTGCGCAAGAACCTTGCCGGCTCGCTTTCCGCTCAACACAAACGCAGCATCCTGCCGCTCTACCCGGTAGACACCATCCTGCGTCATCGGCAGGTCCTCTGACAGCGACATCACCACAGAACCAGCCAGCCCACTTTCCAGGAAATACTCATACCCAGACAGGTTCACACAAAAACCGCCATCATCCAAAGCCGACGTGCTGAACTTGGCAATCGGCGCCTCGACTCCCCGATCAAGTAGCCACTGGTCGGCACTGCCCCCCTTTAGCCCTAATTTTGGAAGGATACTCACATCACAAAGCGACAAATCACCACTTGCTGTCCGGTCATCTTCAAGAGAACCAACTCGCAAGGCGATATGCCCCGCACCCAGCGGAGCCCAATGGACACCCAATGCCACCTGGACATCATGAACTGGACTATAAACTCGATCTACAAGTGCCATGTTATCCCTGCCTGGCGTTTTCACTGTCATAAAATGGTGGTGACGTTACAGTCGCCCTTATCATTGAGCCGTCATCCACTCGAATCATCACCGGTTCGCCTGCAACATTTGATTCCGGATGGACAAAAGCCAGTGCAATCGGATAACCAAGCGTAGTCCGCGGCGCAATACTTGTCACCCGCCCAACAATCTGCGGGCCATCAAAAATCAGATGCGATTCCTTGGGCAATGACCCGGCAAATCCATCATCAAAACAGAGGCCGGTGAGCACTCTTTCCTGCGATTGATTCTGCAGGATCTGCAGGCTACGCTGACCGACGTAAAACGACTTGTCACGACCCATTGCCCATGAACAATTTGCTTCATACGGCGTAGTTAATGCATCAGTATCCTGCGACACGATCAGGTGCCCCTTTTCAAGCCGCAGCAATCGCTGGGCCTCCACACCAAAAGGCCTGATCCCATGACCACCACCAGCCTGCATGATCTTCCGCCACAGGTAAAGCCCTTGGCTTGCCGGGACGTGAATTTCATAACCCAATTCCCCCGCGAAACCAACCCGCATCACAATCGCCGGCACCTGGGCAACCGTCCCCTGGAAAACGCCGAGATAACCGAATGCATCGGCACTGATATCAATATCCGCCAGGTCTGCAAGAACCTGCCGAGCGCGGGGGCCGGCAATATTCATTGCCACCATCTGGCCAGTCACATTACTTAATACAACATTCATTCCCCAAAGGATCTGCCACCGCTGCATTTCCTGGTAAAACGCGCCGGCCCCTGAAGATGTTGTGGTCACATAAAAATGTTCGTCGGCAAGCCGGGCCGCCACACCATCTTCGATAATCACGCCGGTTTCATCACAAGCAAGCACATACCGCAGCCGGCCCTTGGCTTGACCGACATAACGCCCCGTATAAATCCGTTCAAGAAATCCCGCGGCATCCGGCCCACACACATGAACTTTACCCAAGGTGCTGACGTCGATCACACCCACGTTCTGGCGTACATTTTCAGCTTCGCCCAGAATACAATCGCCACGATCCTGACCATTGATTTGATAATAATCCGGCCGCAACCAATCCCCGGCATGCATCCATACCGCCCCGGACTCCTCGTGCCAGGCATGAAGCGGCGTGCGACGAACTGGCGTGAATCGCCGGCCAGCAAGATGGCTTAAAGCAACCGGCTGGTGAAAGGGCCTGGATGTTGTTGTCCCGGTCTGCGCGATTGACCGACCTGTGAGTTTGGCCAGAAGCCGAACAGCATTCATGTTTGCCAGTTTTCCCTGGCTTGGTCCCATGCCAACCGTGGTGTAACGCTTGAGCAACTCAATGCTATCGTAACCTTCCTGGTGGGCATTAATGAAGTCCTTGAGATGCAGGTCTTCATCCAGATCAACAAAGCTTTTTTTTCTACCGTTGACCACGATCGGATAGGGGTGACTAAAAACCGGACCATTGCGATCAACAGGCCTTCCCGGTTCGCCACTGAACTTCCCCAGATAAGCGGCCGCCGCTTGCCCAGTACGAGTTCCATCTGCCAGTTGATCAGGAAGGTCAAACACCCCGTTGAGACGACCGGCGGCAAAGCAGTTGCTAGGCAGCGAATCGGGAACCAACTGTTCAATCTCGGCGGCATACCGAAAACCACCCCCTGCCTGGCTGACTAATCCGGATGCCGGCATCCAACCCACACTGACCGCCACACCATCACACTCGATAACCGTTGCGCACGATGGATCCCCATGTCCCTCTGGATCAACAGGACAGGCCACAATCCGCTGGACCCCCTGCTTACCCCGCGTTGGTTCCGCTTCATAGATCGAATGCCCCAACAGAAGCCTCACACCCGAATCAACCAATCGTGCGGACAATTCCGTGGGCTGCGGGTTGGATCTCAAATCCAAGACTGCAGCCACCTCAACCCCCGCACCAGACAGGTCCAGGGCTGAACGATAGCCGTCATCATTGGCAGTCAATACCACCGCACGGTCAAAGGGCTTGATTGCATAAAGGTGGATCAACCGCTGGGCTGCGGACGCCAGCATAATGCCCGGAAGATCGTTATTGGCGAATACTGCAGGCTGTTCATAACAACCGGTAGCAAAAACAACTGCCTGCGCACGAAGCTTGGTCAAATGCTGATCATCCACTAGCGCAACCCAGGAATCCGAATAACAACCTGCCGCCTGAGTTCCAAGTCGGACAGTGATATTCTGATGGCGACGGATATCTGTAAGAAGTTTACGCCTATGCTCAACAGCATCGCCGTGCATCAACTGCCAGTTGAAACTACCACCTGGCCGAGGCTGATCATCGACCAACAACACGTCCACGCCCTGCTCGGCAGCACCAACTGCAGCGCACAGCCCCGCCGGACCGGCACCAATAACCAAGAGTTCGCAAAAGCCATAATCTTTCGGCGTGTTCAATGCTACGCCATTTGGATTGATTCGCCCCAAACCCGCAGCCCTTCTCATCATCCGTTCGTATATTGGGAACAATGATCTTGGGGTATGAAAGGCCTTGTAATAAAAACCAACCGGCATCATGGCGCTAAAACACTCGGTTATCCGCATCCGGTCACGGGCAAGAGATCCCGATGTATTGACAGCCAATACATCCAACCCCGGCTCGATCAGTAGCCTGTCACCCCTTAGATTTGTGCGATGGCCGCCCACATCCTCAACAATAACGTTGGCATCATGTCCGGCGAGGCTGTAGATCGAACGAGGGCGATGATATTTAAAACTACGGCCCATCATTCTTACACCATTTGCATACAACGCGCTGGATAACGTGTCGCCGTAATATCCAGTCAAGGCATGGCCTTCAAACCGAAAAGTGACTAGCTGATTACGATCGATCAACTCGTTGGGTTGAGGGGGCAGGCGTCTATTCATCAGCAGGTTGATCTTCATAAAGATACGTACGAACAAACTCGTCGGTCACCGTATTACGTTCCGCCACAAACCAGGTTCCACTGGCAATGTGGTACCACCACTCGCGCTTGACACCCGGTTCACCACTGCGATTAAATACGTAGTCAGCCCATTGCTCATCGCTTGAATCGCCTGGGTCCGGCATGAACCGCACCTCGCCGCCAAAGCGGAATTCCTGCAAGGGACGAGGACCGTTAACAGGGCAACAAATGATCTTCATGTTTGCACCTCACACTATTAATGCCCCACTGCCGCGGCACCCTTTTCCCCAACAAGTCTGAACTGCGCATAACGGTCAAGGTTAAATGGTTTGATCAACGCGTGGTCTACATCATGCGCAATGGTATAAGCCATCGTCATACCGGACACCGGCGTGGCCTTGAAACCCCATGTACCCCAGCCGGCATCAAGGTAAAACCCCTTGACAGGTGTTTTGCCCATGATCGGAGAAAAGTCCGGTGTCATATCACACAACCCCGCCCATTGTCGCAATACATTGATCTGTGACACGCAGGGGAACAAATCGATCAAGTGACCGGCAAGCTGCTCGGCAAAACCAAGTGTGGACCGGGTTGAAATAAGCTCATAGGGATCCAATGATGCGCCGGTCACCAATTCACCTCGAGATGATTGACTGACATAAAGGTGCAGCGTGGCAGACACCACAATGTGATCCAGCCATGGCTTAAGCGGTTCGGTCACCATGGCCTGCAACGGATGAACCACCAGCGGCGTACGCAACCCGACCATCGGGGTGATACTGGTCGTCCAGCCGGCAACCGCGGACAAGACCTTGCGCGTTTTGATAAACCCCTTGTCCGTATGGACACCAGCCACATGGTCGTCCCGAACCTCAATATCCGTCACCGATGTCTGCTGGTGAATATCCACACCCTGACCAGCCGCACCACGCGCATAAGCCCAAGCCACTGCGTCATGCCTCGCAATCGCACCCGGCGGATGATAAAGAGCTCCGCAGACCGGAGGCAGATGCCCGCCACATGCCAGGTCCAGTTGCGGCAATCGATCCCCGATAAAAGCAGGATCCACAATCCTGCTGTCAACCCCCACCTGCTTATTGACCTCTGCACGCCATCGCTGGGTATTCAAGGATGCGGGCGAATGGGCCAGGGTAAAATGACCGCGCTGGGAATAAAACAGATTCAGGTCAAGGGTTCGTGACAAATCCTTGAACAGTTCAATACTGGTGTTATAGAAACGACAGCCTTCCGGAGTGAGATAGTTGGAACGGATAATGGCTGTATTCCTCCCCGTTCCACCGCTCCCAATATAACTTTTCTCCAATACAGCAACATTGGTAATACCATGATTCATGGCCAGGTAGTACGCTGCAGCAAGTCCATGACCTCCCCCACCAATGATCACCACGTCGTATTCATCTTTCAGCACCTCTGGCGAATGAAACATCCGTGGCTCGGGATATTCCTTGGCAAGCGCAAATTTCAAAAGGCGGTATGGCATTCAAATTACTCAGATCACTCAACTTGTACTGGTAGAGACCGCACTCGACAGCGCAAACAAAAGCCGGTCGATCACGGGCTACATACCCGACACGACCGATCCGTAGCCAGACCGTATTACCTTAGATGTGGCTGCGTGCAAGCACCCGATGAGGATACCGCTTTGGTGAAGTTGGGATAGCGCCAAGCAAAGTGTAGATGAAAAGGTAATTCATATTAAAAGAATGTGAGATACTGATTGAGTTCCCACGGGGTGATCTGCTGCTCACAGGCCTGCCACTCCTTGGTTTTGATATCAATAAACTCATCTGCAATTGGCCCCAAGGCCGCCTTGATCACATCATCGCCGCGCAGTTCCTCAAGCGATTCCTGCAGAGACTGGGGTAAGATCCTGATTCCAGAACCTGTCACCTCTGCAAATGACCGCTCGTACATGTTTCCGAGGTTGGGCTCGCCGGGATTCATCTTCTGCACAATACCGTCCATCCCTGCTGCAACATATGCAGCCAAGGCGAGATAAGGATTGCACCCAGCGGACACCGTGCGGTCTTCAAAATGGCCTGGGCCGGCAGTACGGATCATTTGCGTCCGGTTGTTATCACCGTATGTAATAAACGCGGGCGTCCAGGTAAAACCCGAACGACTTGAATAGAGGCCTTCGCCTAGTTGCAGTCGTTTATAACAATTCACCGTGGGGCTGGTTACCGCACAAAGTGCCCGGGCATGATGAATCACACCACCGATAAAGTGGTAGGCCAATTGCGAACATCCCAAGCCCCGATTATCGGATTCATCTGAAAACATGGTGTTACCGTGCTGGACATCAGCCAGGTGGTAATGCACATGAAGACCACTGCCCGTACGATCACTGAAGGGCTTGGGCATGTGGGTTGCAATGGCGCCATAATTCTTGGCGATTTGCGAAGTGGCCATCTTGAAGAAAATGATGCGGTCAGCGGTCGTCAAGGCGTCGGCGTAATCAAAGTTCACCTCATATTGGCCATTGGCATCTTCATGATCTGTTTGGTATACGCCCCACCCAAGACTATTCAATGCCTGGGTCAGTTCCTGCAGATATGCCATTGCAGGCGCCATTGACCGAAAGTCATAGCACGGCTTAGCCAGGGAGTCGACACGATCCGGATCCCAAGGCTCAATTGAACCATCCGCCTGACGGGTGACCAGAAAATGTTCCGGCTCCATTCCCACGTTGAATATATAACCCGATTGACGTAAGTCAGAAAGAACACGCTTCAAGTTTACTCGCGTACAGTAAGGATAGGGCTCGTCATCAACATACAAATCAGCTGCAAATCGTGCTGTATTATCCAACCATGGCAAGGGCGTATAGCTGTCAAGATCGATGCGGGCCAGCATGTCATGGGAATGCGGCCCCTGGCCCAACCCCCAAACCGCAGCACCAGCAAAACCGGCACCGACATCAATCACATCATCCAGACATGCCGCAGGCACCATCTTGACCTTCGCCACACCATGCATGTCAACAAATTCAACCAGAATAAACTCGATACCATCCTGCTTAATCTGTTCATTAATTTGCGCACGATCTGTCATTTCTTGTTCCTACTCAGCAACATGGATGAATGGTTTAACTCAAATGATTACCTGTTGTAACCGGTTAAAACCGTTGGCCTGCACCCCTCCAGCCGATTATGCAACTGCCATTATGGACGATCGCACCCGGGAATCCAGTCGGTTCCGGCCAGCGGCAGTTTGGCCATCGCCGCCGCCTCCACGGTCAACGCCACCAGGTCCTCACGTTCGAGATGATGGACATTTGACTTGCCACACGCCCGGGCCAAGGTGGTCAGTTCCATGGTCAACACTTCCAGATAATTTTTGACCCGGCGAGCACCTTCCTCGACCTCCAGCCGAGACTGTAACTCAGCATCCTGCGTGGTCACCCCAACTGGGCACAGGCCAGTATGGCAATGATGACAGGCCCCAGCCTGCGTTCCCAACTGCTTGTAGTCTTCTGACACATCCCGCGATTGCTTTTCACCATCGGCAGGAGTGGATGCATTGCAACCCAGTGCCAAAAGAACACTCTGTCCGATTGATACCGCATCAGCACCCATTGCCAATGCCTTGGCGACATCAGCGCCAGAACGAATCCCACCCGAAATCACCAATTGGACCTTCCCCACCGCATTAATGTCCTCCAGGGCCTCAACCGCTTGCCGTAAAGCTGGCAGCGTGGGAATACCTGCATGTTCAATAAACACCTGCTGGGTGGCGCCGGTACCGCCCTGCATCCCATCGAGCACAATCACATCAGCGCCGGCCTTGACCGCAAGTTTCACATCGTTGAGGGTGCGCGAGGCGCCAATCTTCACAAATACAGGGATACGCCAGTCCGTCAGTTCACGGAGTTGTTCAATCTTGATGGCAAGATCGTCTGGACCGGTCCAATCCGGATGTCGGCACGCCGAACGTTGATCAATTCCTGCCGGTAGGTCCCGCATGGCGGCAACCCGATCATTGATCTTCAAGCCCAGCAGCATGCCCCCACCACCAGGCTTGGCGCCCTGGCCGACGACCACTTCAATCGCATCTGCCTGGCGCAGATCGTCAGGATTAAAGCCGTAACGGGAGGGCAGGCATTGGTAGACCAGCGTTTTTGATGACTGACGTTCCTCCGAAGTCATCCCACCGTCCCCAGTGGTGGTCGATGTCCCCATTGCCGTGGCCGCTCGACCAATGGCTTCTTTTGCATTGGCAGACAATGCGCCAAAGCTCATGCCCGCAATGGTGATTGGAATATCAAGTTCAATCGGCTGCTTGGCATGCTGGCCGCCCAGAATCGTCGTGGTCTGGCATTTTTCGCGATAACCTTCAAGGGGATAACGAGACATTGAAGCGGTGAGAAATACAAGGTCATCAAAATCAGGGACCACACGCTTGGCACCCATTCCCCGAATATCATACACCCCACGCTGCGCAGCCTGCTGAATGTACTGGATCATCTGCGGGCTGATCGTATAACTTTCTTCAAAATTGGCTTTTTCTTCAGTTAACACCATCACACCCATCATGACTGGAAAAATATCTGATCAACGGTAGCTATCCGACTGCAAAGCATTCCAATGATAAAGCTGTCTTGCTGACGCCACCTTTTTGAACTGCTTGGCGTCATAACCCAAGCCCGCATGTTCAAGCAAAACAGCGACAAGGCGAAAATCATCCTCTGCCATCTCCTCCTGCCTAGCATCGGCACCGAGGCCGGCAATCTGACCACGAACATAAATCACAGCCTCGTAAAGAGAATCACCCAAACCCTCCGCCGCATCGCCACATACAACCAAATGCCCCAGTTGCCCCATAAAGCCCGACACATGTCCCACGGAGCCACCGACCACGATATCGCACCCCTTCATGGAGATACCACAGCGGCTGGAGGCATCACCCTCGACTACCAACAGTCCACCCCGCGCCGATGCCCCGGCGCATTGCGATGCATTGCCCTTCACACGCACTAAGCCTGACATCATATTCTCTGCCACACCACGTTCGACGTTACCATGAACCGTGACCTGCGCGCCTTTGTTCATCGCTGCCGCGTAGTAACCCGCATGGCCATGTATGTCCACACGGACTTCGCCATCAAGACCGACTGCAATACTATGTTGGCCAGCAGGGTTGGTGATATCAACACCCCCACCTTGACCAGCGGAAACCTGATGGTGTAGATAATCATTAACCTGGCGCAAGGACATCTGCGCCAAGTCTAGTTCGGTGCTGGCATATTCACTTGCCAAGAGTAAATTTCCTCGGGGTGTGGTTCAAACAGGTTGGCGTTTGATATGCCGGGCAGGTGCGTCAGCGAACGGTATTCGCTACTAATCGCCACATAATCATCTGTTTCAGCCACAACTGCAGGCTTGCAGGCAAAAGCGTCACGTACAAGGGTAAACGTGTCCGAAGTTGCCATGAGCAGCGTATAAAAACCGTCTAGGCGTTCGAAACACTCACCCAAGGCATCCTCGAGACTGTCACCGCAACGTAAACGCCATTCAATGAACCGGCATGCGGCTTCGGTGTCATTATCCGTTTCGAAAACCAATCCTTGAGTCTCAAGTAAACGTCGAAGCATATAGGGATTAGATAGCGATCCATTATGAACCAGGCAGAAATCTTCGCCAGCTGAAAAAGGGTGAGAATGCACGGGCGTCACATCAGATTCCGTTGCCATGCGTGTATGCCCAACGCAATGACTGCCCCTCATACGCTCAAATTCATATCGGTCAGCAATTTCCTCCGGCTCACCCATATCCTTATAGATGGCCATGCATCTACCCGCTGACACCAAATGCACCATGGGATGGGCATCGGCAAGCCATGGTTTAAACCTTGCCGGCTCAATGGATGTTGACAGGGAAGCGTAATTCGCCACTGCTTGCATGGCGGAACCAGCCGAATCGGCGTCAAAATCTCGCCTCAGGGAATCTAGGAGTTTCGACCAATCGTACTGGTGATCAGATGCAAATAAACTCAAACGCCTATGGGGCATCACGACCGGTTGGTCAAAGACAGCCATTCCGCCTGAATCTGAGCCGCGTGCTGCCATACACACAAACATTGGCGTCATCATCGCACCAAGGGATGGCCTTAGGTCTTCACGCTTAATCAATAATCCGGTTATGCCGCACACAGCTTGCCTACCTCAAGACTAAAAACCCACCGCAGCATGTTAGCAAATTCCGAGCTTCCATTGTTCCCCAAATCAACGGGCCGGCGTCACCGGCACAGCTGTCCCCAAACGCACCACTAATCATCACCGACGACGTTCACGCTCCAGATCTTCTGTTGAAAGCTCCCCGGTGATCGGGGTGAGGGAGTTGCCGTCAAATTCAAATTCATACGCACCAAGGGTAATCACATCACCTGCCTGGAGAAAATGCCGCCCGTCAATCTTTTCACCATTAATGATTACACCATTACGTGACCCAAGATCCACGATCACGAAACCATCGCCGGTGGGTTCAATCTGGGCGTGACGCCGCGAAAGGGTCAGGCTGTGATAGCGAATCGTGCAATTGAGTTCCCGGCCAATCACCACGGCGGTTTGCCCAAGCTCGATGGTCGCGTCAGCCTCTACCTGCTTGACCCGCGTAGCTACTGCCGCATCGGATGCAGATTTTTTAAATTCATCACCCGCCATCGTATCCTGGCTGGGCGTGTGAGCGGGCGTAAGCTTACTTGGTTCCTTATTGCGATACCGAACCCAATGCCCCCCATGGGAACGAAGCATATCGACAAGCGGATCAGATTCTATTTTCCCCTCCAAATACATCAGCAAATCCAATGGCGTATCACCATGACGGTCCAAGGCGTTGACATTGGCACCACGTGTGACAAGCAATTTAGCCAGCATCATGCTCTTCTTGCGACTGGCTGTAACCTGCGCATCTGAGGCATTATTGGCCACCCCATGATCCGCGTTGATGGCAACCAAGTGCAAAGGCGTGCGATCTTGTTCATCACTAGCGTTGATCTTAGCACCAGCCGTAAGTAACGCGCGGGCGATCGGCTCAGAGCCAATCCTGACCGCTGCGTGCAACGGGGTGTCGCCATCTTTATCGGCCGCATCAGAATAAGCGCCCTTACCCAGTAAGCGATGGACGCAACTGACACCACCGGCGGCAACCGCCTCGTATAAAGGCGTACGGCCATGGTGATCCTTGGCATCCGCATCCGCATCCGCTTCCATCAGCATGTCCACGATTTCATCGCCGCCGGAGCTTGCCGCATAATGCAAGGGCGTCTTGCCGTCAGCATTTCCCGCGTCCACCATAGCCTTGAGTGACAGAAGAAATTTGATGATTTCAAGATCCCCTTTTCGGCTCGCCAGGTGCAGCGCCGTGTCCCCTTCATTAAATTCCGGATGAGTCCGGCAGATGCTTTTGGAAGAACTTGAATTTACCAATTCAACCTTTTTAAGCAGTACCTGCTTGACCTTAATTTTGTCACACGCCCAAACAGCTTCCAACAAGACAGTTTCGTCGTGTTTTCCGAGCCCAAACATGGCTCACCCTTTCAATTCACTGAAAACCAATGATTGACGCAATAGCCGCAGCAGGAATCTCAAACGGCGTTTTATAATCGACCACCGAACCCCATGAAATCATTTAACGGACCATTTCGTCGAACGGTTTAGTTAAGTTGCAGAATCGCAGGCAAGACGAGACCAAGATTTGACACCTATCATCACCAGCCAAATGATCAACAATCGCTTTTAACAAAATCGCCATTACCCGTCAATAAAATGTAATATCAATTTCAAAAAGCAACTGCCTCAATCGCACCCACACAGCATTCACCCCAACCCCGACGTGCCCTCATTTGCGGCAAGAGACGATTTGATACGACCAGCACCATAATCAAGGCCACCGCTCGACCTCCCCGGATGACCCGCAAACCATGGAATGCCCCTGAGCAACACGGCCCAATCACCAAGGATCGGTCATCTAAACCACCCACACCCATTGCCCATGGCTGGCTAGCCGCCTAGACTCAACGAAAATGGTCACTGCCGGGAACTAACCCACACAACGGCGAAAGAACCCCCATGCATCCGTTTGAAAGCCTTGAAATTCCAGATGGTGCGATCGGACTTCATTGGTTTGGACAGAGTAGTTTTGCGATCAAATCTTCGTCGGGAATTATGATCCTGATTGACCCTTTCTTTCCCCATGAAAGACCCGCACATACTTTCATCCACCCCCAGTCCCCACTAGATGAAAGCACCCTACCTGCTGATTGGGTCCTGCTAACCCACAATCATGGCGATCATACCTGTATTGAATCAATTGCGCGTATCGATGCCGGACCGAAGAACACCCGCTATATGGGGGCACCGGAAAGCGCTGCGGAAATCACCCACTCTGGCATCCCGCCTGATCGCGTCCATACCATTACCGCAGGACAAAGCCTGCCCATCGATAACCTGACAATACATGCCGTATGGTCCAAACCACCTGGCGGCAATCCCGGGGCTGGCATCAAGGCTCCAGACATCCAACACCTTGGATTCGTCGTGGCTCTAGGCGATATCCGTGTTTACATTTCAGGCGATCCAATCAACAACTTTGCTGACCACGAACAGTTAACTGAACCAATCAGAAGCCTCCAGCCACAACTTGGACTGCTAACTACGCACCCCAATGAAGGCGAATTCCCCTTTTTTAAGGGCAGCGCAGAAATGGCCGTAAAACTGGGCCTGCAGACGGCGGTACCCGCGCATTATGATTGTTTTGTTGAGCGGAACTATGACCCACACGATTGGGCAAAACACTTCAAACACACAGCCTGCCAACCAATGATCATTCCCTACAACGGATCCGCCACCTATCGGCCAACCCGTAATTGCGCACTGCAGACACCATACAGTTGACTGCCATAATCATTCTTTACAACAAGCATGCGGCAACAAGACACCGGAAGAACCGGCTCAAAGATTCAACTTGAGTTCTTCTGGCTTGGGAAGATCCTTGAGACTTGCCAACCCAAACAACTCCAGAAATGATTTCGTTGTCCCGTAGAGCATCGGACGTCCAAGTTCTTCGGCCCGACCGACAATCTTGACCAAAGCACGATCCATTAGACCGCGTAATATCTCACCACTGCTGACACCACGAATCGCCTCGATCTCCGCACGCAGCACCGGCTGCTTGTAGGCAATAATCGCCAGTGCCTCTAAGGCGGCTGGGCTGAGGCGTGTTTGCTGGCGATTACGCTGCGTCGCCGCGATAAGTTTTGCATATTGCGGCAACGTCACAATCTGCCACCCACCGGCAACCTGTTCAACGCGGAAGCTACGGCCATGCTTTTTGTATGAATCGTTCAGTTGCTCTATCGCCGCATTGATTGCCTTAGCAGACCCAGCGCCAAGCAATTCCGCTAGCTTTGCTGATGGGACCGGACGATCGGTACTGATCAGAACGGCTTCCAGTCCACCCACCAACTCCTCTGACAGGCTGACATCCTTGTCGCAATCAATCGGGGGAGGGGGCTTGGTTGACATCCCGGCATTGTATGCAACCTTTAGCAGGAATGTTAGTCTTCAATGACCGCGTCCCAACACTCCGCAGACACCATCAGTCACAAACCTAATTCCGATGGAAGCGAGCCTGACGATGGCCCAGGTCAATGGGTAAGAATCAGCTGATCACCCCACGCCTGACGACATGCTCCATGTGCTGCTGCAACGCGACTCCGGGACATAATGTCGGGACCAGTTCCTGGTGGGTGTACACCGATTGACTAGAAATAGAATACTTTTGCATCAGCGTCCCCAACGTCGCATGGAGGGCACGATACTGCGCGTCAGTAGGTGATTGTTTATCAAAATTACCAAGAACCATCACGCCAAGATTGTTTTCATTATGACCACGCACGTGAGCACCCTGAAAACCCGGATCCCGACCACCATACACCTTACCAGCCCGATCAATGATCCAGTGATAACCAATATCGCCTGCACCCAAACGATCCAAATGAGATTTTCGAATTGCTTCAAGACGTATCGCGGTCCGATTAAAATCATTATGCCAAAATGGCTTCCAGCCCTCATGATGAACCGTGATTCGCCCAACTTTCCCCATGGGCCTAAGTCTCCGGCGAATCGGCCCGCTCTTGGCCCAAGCAGACCGCGAAATGGCAACAAGTGTTTTGCCTCTGGGTTCTGGAACCGGCAGTTGAGAGGATCCAACATCAACTTCACGTAACACCCGGGGCCGCACCCCGATGACCGGCCAAGGTGGACCGGGCCGATCAACAATACTCACAGCCCGCTGGGTACAACCAGAGACTGTAAGGCCAATTCCGGCCAGAACCATCTGCCGGCGTGTCATGGATAATTCTGCCATTGAACTTCCATAGAACCGATTCGCAACGGGAACAGCATATCGTATTCGCGACGTACAGCTACATTGGAACCATCGACAAGCCCCCCCCAACCCCTCGACAATTCAAAACCCACCTGAAATTCATAATGCATGGCTCATAACCATTAGAAAACTCGTTATTAATGGAACAGGCAAAACAAAAGCGGCAGCCATCTGGCCGCCGCTTTTGCATCAGTGATCGGATGCCCGCGCGAACACGGACGCCCAGTTTTTCCTATTATCCAATAAGGGCCAAGACGGATTGCGGCTGCGTGTTTGCAATCGCCAGAACGTTGGTTGCAGCACTGACAAGAACCTGGGCACGGGTTAACCGTGCGGTTTCTGAAGCAAAATCCGTATCCCGAATCAAGCTTTCAGCCGCACTGATATTTTCAAAGGCAATCCCCAGGGTCCGAACAGATGAGCCAATAGTATTTTTTTGAAAAGCACCCAGCCTGCCCCGAAGTTTTGACACCTGCATAATCGCATGGTCAACGATGGCCTGCGCGGTGACCAAATCACCATTTCCAACCGCATAATTCTTGCCTGTCCCAAGATCATCGATAAACCCAACACCGTATTTACCCAGCGAACGAGCCGCCATATTCCCGATGCCAATTGCCACCTCGTTATTGATATCAACACTGGGACCAATCAGGAATTTGGCCCCACCCCCTTGAATTGTATAGGCGTCAATCGTGGCCAATGAAGTTGCTCCCGCATTGGTAAACTCGATATCCAGATCTAACAACTCGGATTTAACCGATGTCACCTTCCCGTCACCAACCGCAACGATACCGTTGATAATCGCCGATATGTCCTGCCCTGAATCCCTGATCGCATTGGATCGATCTGCCGCACTGAAAAGGGTGTTGGCGATAACCCTCGGAACATCCTCGTCTGTTGATGCCGCACCGTAAATCCCCGCCGTTGCACCGCCACCACCGGCATTGATCCCCGCATCGTCAATCACCTTAACTGACACGAATTCCGATGAACCATACGCCTCGCTCTTGAGTCGGATCGCCGTCCCAAACACGGATGCCTCAACACCAGTCGCACCGGCAACACCGTTGATGACATCCCGCATATTTGCCAGCGAGACCCCACTTGCAAAAGCAAATTCACGTGTCCCCTTTGTGCCGGCAATTTCAAACGTAAAATTGGCACCCGTGTTATTTAAAGCCAGCGAATTGTTATTGGCAGACAAAAACAACACGCCACGCTGGGCCGAGGCAGTCACCACAGCACTCACATCACGCGTCTTGCCAATAACAAGTTTTGCACTGTTGATTTGAGTAGCTGCCACTGCAGCGTCTTGATTAACAACCGTATAATCCAAAGCCCCATTTAGGAGTTTTGTATCCTGAAAACTTGTCGTAGCTGAAATACGATCAATTGCCTGAATGATTGCATCAACCTGCAGTTGATTGGCGTTGCGTTCTGCGGCACTTAAGCTTGCATCATTAGCTGACTCGGTCACCAGACCCTGTATATGCATGAGCAGTTCATTAATCTCATGGAGACCCCCTTCAGTAATATTGATGACCTGGTCAGCACGTTCCGCATTCCCAATGGCTGCCGCAATCGACACCTTGTCCGACCGAAGTCCTTCACTCGCAATCAAGCCAGCCGGGTTGTCACTGCCACGGTTAATCGCCAAGCCGGTGCTCAAGCGTTCCAGCGATCCTGCTAGTGTCTTATTCTGGCTGGCCAGAACACGCTGAGCTATCAGCGATGGAAGATTGGTATTGATTCGACTCATCACAGAAACTTCTTATTCATGAGAATCTATAGAACTCATGTCCGCAGACTCTCAATACATCTGCGAGTTGGTTTCCAACCACTGCGGCATATTCATCGACAAGCGTCCAGTCGGACCCCACGCAAGCCCACCAAGGCCCTCAAGGTCTGATACGCTAAAGTCAATTTGTTCGGTGCTTAAAGATGTGTTTCAATACTTTTGACAATCGGCCACCTCTTATCGGACAGACGATCGCTCAAATACCGGATTGGCACGTTTCCTCTAACTGGAAAAAAACAGACCAAAAGGTAAGCATTAAGAGTTTATGACCTGACCGATTAGCCCAAAATACTAGGTTTACACCTAATACCAGCAAGAACAAAACCTACCACCCAGGTCGTGGCAACTTGTTAAAGCCATTGATATGATTGATCGCCGACCCGGTCTTCTTAATTTGCCCCGAGTAGCAACCGCAGACTCATTAGTCAAAGTAAAGCGAGAACTGCCTGGGCTTGTGAATTTGCAATTGCCAGAACACTCACTGCCACCTGGGATAAAACCTGATGCCGGGTCAAATCAGCTGTCGCCTGCGCAAAGTCCGTATCGCGAATCGCACTCTCAGCCGCAGTCAGATTCTCCAATGCGACCCCGAATGAATTAATTGAGGACTGAACCACGTACTTTTGAAAACCACCAATACGACCTTGCATTTGAGCGACCTCATCAATCGCCGAACTGACGATTTGTTGAGCGTCATCGAGTTTCCCGCTGCCAACATCAAACAAACCGCCAGACCCCAATTCATCAAGGCGACCATTCATGGCATCGCCCAGATTCCTGGATGCAATGCTTCCGATACCCAGACGGATCTGGCTGTTGATATTGACTTCAGGGCCTATATTAAAAACCATTCCGCCATTGGCCACACGAAACAACTCCAGGCTTCCGACTGTCTGGGCGGCTGCAGAATTACCGTCCAAGGAAACGCTCATATCAAGGGCATCAGAACTAATTGAAGCAGTCAAACCCCTGCCACGGGCAGCCACCCCGTTGATAACTGCGGAGATATCCCGACCCTTGTCATGGATCGGTCCCGTCATGGAGATAAACTGCCTGTCCGCACCCAAAAGGGTATTCGTATCATCCGCCGAACTCTTATCCACCGAACCCACCAGGCCCGAAGGCGTCGCTGTCACGTTAATTGACACAAACTGATCTGACCCGAATTCCGCCGATTGAAGCTTGACATAACTACCGCTGACCTTGGCAACCACACCCAGTCCATCTTCAAACAGATTTATTGCCTCAGCCACTGATGCCAAAGGGGTACCGGAACTAAAAGAAAATTCGCGCGTCCCCTTGGCTCCCGCCACTTCGACGGTAAATTTTTCCTCCAGACCAGAACCACCCGCCATGACATGATCCACCATGAAATTGAGAAAGAGGGTCCCACGTTGAGCTGAGTCCATGACAATCATGTCAACATCCAACATTTCACCCTGTTTCAATTTGGCGCTGTTGACCGAATAGTCCGTGACATTCGAATTGATGTTGGTCACGTGGAAATCCTGTGAACCATTAAGAAGTTTAATACCGTTAAAGGTTGTTGCAGAGGCGATCCGGTCGATTGACTGAAGAATCTGATCGATTTGCAACTGGTTGGCTTGTTTTTCCTCATGGCTCAAGCCCCCCGTAGAACTGTTTGCAGCGATCAAGCCCTGAACCTCCTGCAAAAGGCCCCCAACTTCCTGCAAGCCACCTTCCATTACGCTTGCAATGTGTCCAGCCCGCTCTGCATTGGTAATGGCGGCGGACATCGAAACCATTTCAGACCTAAGGCTCTCACTGGCAACCAGACCGGCGGGATCATCGCCACCTCGATTAATTCGATAGCCGGTACTTAATTGTTCAAGCGACTTGTTCAGGCTTCGATTGTGCTGCGTCAGAACTCGCTGCGCCAACATAGAGTTCACATTACTATTGATTCGAAACAAACTCATGAGCATTTCTCCGCCTGAGCCGATGGGCCTGTGGCCACCTGGTCCAATCCCGTTGCATGGATTCAGATTTGATGATCAGGCTGATGACTCCCCAGCTTGCCAACGTCCCTTTGCTTTACGACCAT
>PBAS01000037.1 GCA_002716625.1 Phycisphaeraceae bacterium
CAATCGCGTTTAGCGTCTAAATTGCCCAAATAGATCTTGCCCTGCAAACCGTGTTTGATTCGCCCAACTGCCCGGGTGATCTTGCGGGTCACGAAAGTCTCGCCACGCCGTGGACTTTCATGATTAAACAGGATTCCGCAAGAAGCATGAACACCATAACTTTCACGGTAATTGACGGTGATCCAATGTGCGTAAACCTTCGCGACACCGTAAGGACTGCGAGGATAAAAGGGGGTAGTCTCCCGCTGCGGTGTTTCAACAACCTTGCCAAACATCTCTGAACTTGATGCCTGGTAGTAACGAGGCTGACCCCGCGTCTGATCCCGGAAATCCCGAACAGCTTCAAGAAGTTTCAATGCACCAACTGCGGTCACATCCGCGGTATATGTCGGTTGGTCGAAGCTGACGCGAACATGACTTTGAGCTGCCAAATTGTAAATCTCAGTTGGTTCGATCTGGCGCAAAAGCTTGGTCATACCATTAGCGTCTGTCAGATCAGCATAATGAAGCGAAAGCCGCCCGTCGGCTGCATGTGGATCACGATAGATGTGATCGATCCGAGCCGTATTAAAATTGCTGGATCGCCGGATCAATCCGTGAACATCATAGCCCTTGGCGAGTAGAAATTCCGCAAGATACGACCCGTCTTGGCCGGTAATTCCCGTAATCAAAGCCCGTTTTGCGTTATCTGGCATGATATTTAGATCCAAGTATCACTGGGCAAACCGGCCATGAAGATCCGGCACTACAACGACTACAACTTCGATTTGCCGGAGCAGATGTTGTATGATAGTCGGCCACTAACCGCACGCGAGTTCAATAGAGAACGCATTATGGCTACCAAAACAACTGATAAACCGCTCTTGGAGGTCTCCAAGTCCGCGCCCGATTTTTCCCTTCCGGATCAGTTAGGCAAAACTCACCGCCTCCGGGATTATCGCGGTAATTGGGTTGTACTTTATTTTTACCCAAAAGATGACACATCAGGATGCACCAAACAGGCGTGCCAGTTTCAAGGCGAGTTGCCACAGTTCAAAAACACGAGTGCCGTCATCCTTGGAGTGAGCCCCGATCCCCCTGAATCACATCTCAAATTCGCAGACAAATACAATTTAACCTTTACACTTCTGGCTGATGAGCAAAAGACCATCTGCACCAAATACGGTGTGTGGCAACGCAAGAGCATGTACGGACGCAGTTATATGGGAGTCGTCCGTACGACTTACCTCATCAATCCGGCGGGAAAAATCGTGCACCGTTGGGAGAAGGTAAAAGTACCGAAGCACGATGCAGAAGTCCTGAAAAAGATCTCGGAACTCAGCTAATCCGGCGGGGTGATCAGATCGCGCACGGTCACCTGTCCCGCTTCATCGATGGTCACCAACCCCATCTCACGCAACGCCTCGAAAGCCGCTCTCTGCTCAGCCTCTTTCTTGGAATTGGCCCAGGCAGAAGGAAATTTGCGGCCATCTAAGTAAACACACACTTCAAACGCCTTCGAGTGGTCGGGGCCTTTCTCGTCGAGCAGTGTGTAAACCGGAATCATTGGCAGTTGTTTTTGAGCATATTGCTGCAATACACTCTTGAAATTGCTCTGGTGGGTCGAAGAGGCCGCTTCGTCGATGTAGGGTCGGATATGCTTGAGGATGAATGCACGAGCTGTCTCAATATCACTATCAAGACAGATTGCAGCAATCACCGACTCAAACACGGCTGCAGCCACACTGGGCGGCAGGGCGGCGCTCGAGGCCATACCCTTACCCAGATTAAGCAATGAACACAGATCCAACTCTTGACTGACCTGCGCACAGACACGACGGCTTACCACCGCACTCTTGATTTTGGTCATTTCCCCTTCGAGCATCTCGGGATAGTTGGCAAATAGGTATTCGCAGACGACGTAGCCAAGGACGGCATCCCCGAAAAATTCCATTCGCTCGTTGCTCTCAAGGCGGTGACCCGCACTGGAGGCATGGGTCAGCGCCTCGTTTAGCAATTGCTGATTACGGAATTTGTATCCAAGATTATTGTCAGTATCCACTTATTAACAATGCCCTCACGAATGATGGCACCCGGCACAAACCAACCAGTCACAACCGGGTATTGGGATTATCATAATCTGCCGCACCAGATCCTCACTAACGGGGATAATAGGGACTGCCCATTGTCCATGTCCAGTATGTCACCCCCCTTGTCATCGATCTGATGCTTCACTAGGCTTGGGGCATGCCGCATACTCCACGATGGATCTGCGTCTTAAGCGTAGCGCCCTTCATGGCCGCCATAGCGCAAGCCGCACCGCAAATCATGCCGATTGATGAAGTGCGTGTCGGGATGAAAGGCTATGGCCTCAGTGTGTTTCAAGGAACACGCATCGAACCGTTTGCCGTCGAGGTAGTGTCCGTAACCAGGAACTTTTTTCTCGGTCTTGGGTCGGGCGGAGTCAAGCGCGGCGCAATATGGATTCGTTGTCCGGACGGACGAATGAGCCAGTTGGGACCGGTCCAGGGAATGAGTGGTTCGCCAATTTACCTATGGCGCGATGACGAAATACACGAGTTGGGCCGCGGTGGAGATCTGATCGGCGCCTTCGCTTTCGGATTTCTTGGGTCCAAACAGTGCTACGTCGGCGTCCAGCCCATCGAACAGATGATCGATGTCGCCAGTCGCACCGATTCTAAACAAGACAAGACCACCTCACAGTCTGCAGCATCTACACTGCAGACCATCATGAACATCTGCGATTCACAAGGTTTACCCCGCCACAATACATGGCGTAATGCGGCTCTTGCACAACTTGTGACCGCAACCGGATCCGAACACGAATCGCACCAACAAACCGCAGTCCCCACCACCCTTATTGGTTTAGCCGAGGGCAAGGTGGTGCCCATGCTCCTACCACTGGCATTACGCTCACCAGACCTAGCTGATGCACTACAACCGCTCTTGAACCGATCATCGGTGAAACTTGTCGCCGCAAGCAGCACACTTGCAGGAACGCCACCTGCATGGATTAATCGCGAGTCGGCATCCCTTCAGCCCGGAAGCGTATTGAGCATCCCGTTGGCCTATGGTGATATGGAACTATCTGCATCGGGCACTGTCACACACATCACAGACGCAGGTGACATCCTTGCCTTTGGCCATGCGATGGAAGGCCAAGGACCACAAACACTTCCCATCGCCAGCGGATATGTCCATTTCGTGATGCCAGCCCAATCAGGCAGCTTTAAAGTCGGCGGCTCAATTGACTTAATGGGTGGCCTTGTACGCGATGAGAACAGTGCCGTCGTAGGTCGGCACGATGGCAAGTATGAAACCGCCACCATGACCATTTCCACCGATGTTCTCGAACAAACTCCAGAAGCTTACCAGTTCCAACTGGTCAAACATGAGAGATTCACTGCTCTTGCCGCTGCAATCTGTGCCGCCGAAAGCATGATGGCCGTTCAGCGATTACCAAGCGACAACACCGTGCGGCTAAATGGCAAATTACGATTCGCCGGCGATCGAGTCCTGGAGATCAACCAACAGATGCCCTATGGTTCGCCCATCGCCGTAGGCTTCGCCCTAATGGGCCCTATTGCAGCGCTAACACAAAACGCACATGAACAAATCATGCTCGAATCCGTAGAGCTCGAGACCTCAGTCACTGATACAGTGCAACTTGCCGTGATTCTTGGAGCCAGACTTGATCACGATGAACTTGCCCCTGGCGAGACCCTGGGAATGACCATCCGACTGCAACAGGTAAACCACCCGCCGATTGACAAGCGGTTGGAACTGACCATTCCACCAAATGTCCCGGAAGGGAAACTGAAGTTGACCATCACCGACGGACCGACCTATATCCGCAAACTGCTGGCAAATCGCTCGCACCTGCGTTTGACAACCAATGGGGACGAGCTATTTGCCACGACAAAAAGGATTATGGAGGCGCGTGACGACATGCTCTATGTACTGCTTGATATGCCAGACAGTGAACTGGCCGTGGGCCGGCAAGAATTGCCCGGCTTACCATCTAGCCGCCGGGCAATGCTCGCAACCAATACCAGTACACTGACCACTGCCTACAAAGAATGGATTGAAATGGTCGTACCGATGGACCTCGTAACCACAGGACAACTGAAATTCAATGTTCAGATTAATCGTTCACTTGAACGTCACTAGCTTACCAACAGCCAACGTGACACGGTACTCAACAGACAAGGTTAGTCCATGAACCACATACCGGACGATCCCGCCATATCGCTTCGATTAATGGCCATATACGCATGCTTGCTGGCCGCTGGCTGGACCACTGAAATCTCCGCCATTCAACCCACCCGATGGATTCATACTACTGAAGCGGACTTCGCAACCGGCGAACTTGACCACACCATGGTTACCAACCTCGGCGATCTGAAGTTGGCCCCACAGGTTAAAACGATCGGTCGGACACCCAGAAAGGCAACCGTCATCTATGACCTGCAAACCGTCGACGAGGAAATCTATCTCGCGGCTGGACCGGAAGCGAAACTCCTGCGCCACCAAAATGATTCATTTGACACAGTATTTACACTTGCATCAGAACAGATCTTTGCGCTCGATGTTTACCAGGGGCAACTACTGATGGCCATCAGTGGTTCAACCAGCCGACTTGCCGTGTTGGACGGAGACAACACGGAAATACTCATCGAGTTGGAAGGCATTCGCTACATCTGGGATGTCATCGTGGATAACCAAATCATATATGTCGCCACAGGCACCGATGGAAAGTTACTTCGGATTGATTTGAGTCATCCAGCCCCCGCAGACCAAGACCACCATGATCCACGGGTCAAAGTCCTGCTTGATACGGCTCAGAAAAACCTTCTGTGCCTCGGACGTGATGCCCAAGGTCACGTTTACACTGGAACTGACATCGATGGTCTCATATACCGCTTAAATCCAGATCAGGATGCTGATCCTTATGTTCTCTATGACGCGGCAGAACCGGAGATCGCTGCGTTACTTGTACTCGATAACGGTACGGTATATGCAGGAACAGCCGATGCCGATCAAGCCAAGCATGGACGACTCAAGGGCGAAGCCAGAAAAGAAACCGGTCGTCCACATCGGGGTCAAGATCAGAATAATGGGGACCGGCAGGAACAAAACAAACCCCTATCCGCTTCACCAACCCTTACAAAATCATCAAATACCCCCGATATAAAAGGCACTTCCCACTCCACCACAACAAATGACCTCGCCAGCGACAGCCCTGCACTTCAGAAACAGAACTCCAACCACAAAACACAAAGCATACCAGCCAAAAATGGCGCGCCCTCCACTGAACAATACAACGAACTAAGACAAGTCACAGACGCCTGGCTTACAGAAGCACGCAAAACTGCCATAAGTGACCAACCCCCGCACTCCACGCCAGAGTCTCAGGCATCCAACCCCACACGGGCTTCCTCGTCCACGACATCCAAGAAACGGAACAAACGACCCCAAACAAGGCGGAAACCAGGTAATGCCATTTATCGAATCGGCACAGATCACTTCGTCTCCGAAATATTCCGTGAGTCGGTCATGGTTCTCAAGATTCTTGAAGACCATGGTCGCCTGATAGTTGCCACCGGCAATGAGGGGCAGATCTTTCATCTTGATCCGGACGCTGAAGAGACCACCATTCTCACCGCACTCAACGCACAACAGGTTCCTACCATCTTTGCCGAAGGCGATCGATTACTTGCAGCAACAGCCAACCCCGCCATGGTCGTTGAACTCCATCGTGGTTTCGCCGGCCAAGGCCAATACACCAGCCAAGTCCTTGATGCCAGCCATGTAAGCCAGTGGGGCACCATGCATGTCACGGCAAAGATCCCACCGGACACATCAATGGCTGTCGAAGTGCGATCAGGTAATGTTGAAGATCCTGAACGAGCCGCTTGGTCTCATTGGTCACCGGTTATCACCCTGAACCATGATCCGCAAGTTCCACCATCGACACCACAACGAGTACGTATCGATGCACCAAACGCACGTTTTTTTCAATACCGACTCGGACTAAATGGTCACGAGCATGCATCTCCAGTAGTTGATCGGATACAGATCACTTATGTACTGCCGAACCTGAAACCCAGGATCACTGAATTCCAAGCACGATACCCCGGCAAACAACCCGGAGGTACCACGCAATCAAAAGGCAAGCCAAAGATAAACGCCACGATCTCAAAACACGAATCTGACCTCAACCTGCTCTGGAAGGCCCGCGACGATAATGGTGATCAATTGATCTTTACAATTGAGTGTCAGCTAGCCGGCTCAGACAAGTGGATATTGATTGCCGAGGACCTGTCTACATCGGCCTATAAATGGAATACGAATCGTATGCCTGATGGTCGTTATATACTGAAAGTCAACGCCTCAGACCGCAAGGACAACGCCCCCCACCTAGCCCGCACCGCCACCCGACTAAGTGACCCCATCCTGATCGACAACACACCACCACAATGGATCGCTCCCCACCCCATTCAAATCGTGGACAACCATGTCACCGTGAAAGCCTCGGTACGTGATGCGTTATCACCCATCAAAGAGGTTCATTGGGCCATTGACTCACATGATGACTGGCATATGGTTTCTCCCACAGACCTAATCTACGATTCGACAGCCGAGGACATCATCATTACAATTCCCGACCTAACGCCGGGTGCCCACGTCATTACGATTCGTGCGGTCGACTTGGTCAATAACGCCCTTTACAAGGCACAGTTCGTCAGAATTGACTGACGGTTAGATGTAGTGCATACCGGGAGAAACATGGGGTTCGCCAAGGAGTTCTGTGGATGTCTACGCATTATCCCAAACGACGTAGTTTGCGCAAGCGCATCCGGAAATTAGGATTTCGCGCCCGAATGCGGACCAAGTCAGGCCGCAAGTTGATCAGTCGTCGACGTCGAATGGGGCGTAGTGTCAATATTCGATCATATTAGCCCCACTTCAAACCTTTCATTGTGCACTTACACAGTTAAAACCTGCGAACGGCAGAACCAGTACCACAACGTAAACGCGGATAATCATTATGTCATTTGAGATTGAATGGGTCCTTGGCCGCCAAGTCCTTGACAGCCGTGGCAATCCAACCGTAGAAGCTGAAGTTCACCTTATCAACGGCTCGATTGGACGAGCAATCGTGCCCAGCGGAGCTAGTACGGGCGAAAACGAAGCGGTTGAACTACGTGATTCCAGTTGCGAGACCTACCTTGGCAAAGCGGTCGGGCAGGCGGTGTCCAATATCGATCAGGAGATTGGACCCGCACTCGCTGGAATCGATGTGCGCGACCAGTTGGAAATTGATTCCATCATGATCGAACTGGATGGAACGCCCAACAAAGCCAAACTCGGCGCGAATGCCATTCTTGCCGTCTCGCTAGCCGCTGCACATGCTGCGGCGGATGCCGTTAACTTGCCGCTGTTCCGTTACCTTGGCGGCACCACGGCCAAAACACTTCCAGTCCCCATGATGAATATCCTCAACGGCGGCAAACATGCGGACAACAACGTTGATTTTCAAGAGTTCATGATCCAACCCGTGGGGTTTGACAACTTCGCAGAAGCCGTCTGCTGCGGTGTAGAAGTTTACCATACGCTGAAAAGTGTCTTGGCAAAAAAAGGTCTTTCCACTGCTGTCGGTGATGAAGGCGGCTTTGCACCAGACCTTAAAGATAATGAAGACGCACTGCGAGTCATTGCTGAAGCCGTGGAGAAAGCAGGGTATGAACTAGGCAGCCAAGTGTTTATTGCCTTGGACCCTGCAACCAGTGAAATGTATGACAAAACCCAACAGGGTTATGTCTTTTTCAAATCAGACCCGAAGAAGGTGCTCAGATCTGAAGACATGATTGAGTATTGGGCCTCATGGTGTAGCAAGTATCCCATTCAATCTATCGAAGATGGACTGGCGGAAAATGATTGGTCTGGATGGGCCAAATTAACAAACGCGTTGGGGGAGAAGACGCAGTTGGTCGGTGATGATCTGTTCGTGACCAATCCAAAGTTTCTGGCCAGGGGTATCAAGGAAAATTGTGGCAACGCGATTTTGGTTAAAGTCAACCAAATCGGGACGCTAAGTGAAACCTTCGAAGCCGTGAATATGGCAATGCGTCATGGCTACCGTGCCGTGATGAGCCACCGAAGCGGTGAAAGCGAAGATGCCACCATTGCCGATCTGGCAGTTGCGACCAATTGTGGGCAGATTAAGACGGGAGCGCCCTGCAGGTCCGACCGCAACGCAAAGTACAACCAACTTATCCGAATTGCCGAACACCTCGGTGATACCGCTAAATTTGGCCTTGACGGCTGACCCGCAATCGAGCGGTTCCACGCCTCATACTGGCGGTCTCGGACGACGTTCTTCGGCACTCAGTGACATACGCCAAGTCGGGCGCACCATCGAGGTCGAGATCGGCATGACCGTGTGCGAACTTGGCGACTACATGGGGTTAGGATGCCACCATCGTTAGCAACGGCGGCGCCATCTGTTCGGCCTAAGCCTCGAACCTAGCCCCGCCTCTGGACTGCTCGGCGGTGGATCCGACGCTGATCAGTCGCCAAAAAGAACCGGCTCGATGTAATCCCACATGCCATGCCACTGGTATACAGGGTCGTTCACTTGGCGACCCGGCTCTGTGGCTGCGTGTTGTCGCCACCCTCACCACCAGCCGCTTCATCCGATCCGGCTGGATCAAAACCCATCGGCAACACTGGCGTCTGTCGGTTGATACGCCGCCCGTCTGCCGGATCGTGATGATAAACCTTTTCTTCAACCACCATCGTGGCGTGAATCCCATCCATGGTGACCGGTACTTCAAGCTCTTCATGGATCTCAAACGTGGAAATACCTCGAGGTGCAATCCGGGCAGAAATTGTCACGATGGCTTTCTCGAATCCTAATTCATCAAGTGACACACGACCTGTCGTCTTGTTTGGCCGAATGAGATAGCCCACATCTCCATCCTGGCGTGCCTCCCGGTCGTATCCAGCATTGAACATCTGTTCCAGTTTTTCCAAAGACAGTTCATGGCCCATGGGGGCTCCGAAAGGAATCGTAATCCAGACCCGCTCCTTAATCGCGTCCTGCCGCCTGTGAAGATTACCGCTCCCATCTGTGGCAAACGAGGTGATCCGCGTGATAACCAGTAAATGGTCTGCCCCACGCCGAAAGGCGAACCGCCCATGCGGAAATGGGCTGGTATCCACCCGAACCAATTCGGCTCGGGTAACCAATTCCGCTTCGATCCGAGACTCCGCCGTCGAGGGCCGAACACTCCCATAGTACATGGGTGAGCACCCCCCATTCATGAGTAGGAAAACCATTAGCAGCAGCAGGCTCCCAGCCCGGTGAACCATTCTATTATTCATTACATCCTCGCTTACGTAAAACAGTTGGTCGCATCATCGCTCTGTGCCTCTCCGGGCATTACCTTCTGTGTTAATCGGTCCGATACCACCAACAGGTTGTTTTTGTAACCCTCGCGGACTGGAAGTTTGCGGGGATCTGCCTGGGAATATCTCAATAAGCAGACGACATTTCCTGCTCTACGGATATGACCTGTTTCCTAGCAGGCGCACCCATGCGGACCATGAACCGGGGCCCCCTTGGGGCCAATTTCAACTTCAACAAATCTAAAGGCCCAATCGTGAATCTCATCACGAATCCGCCGAAAGACTGCGGCCCGTTCCTGTACAGCCAGTGTGGATTGGTCCGGATCCTCAAATGCTCGGTGAATCACTCGATGGGCCAATGGGAAAATCGGACAAGCTTCTTGAGCCTGATCACAAACCGTGATTACGACATCAAATGGCTGATCCACGAACTGTTCGATGCGATTGGATGTATATCCCGATAGATCAACTCCACGCTCTGCCATTACCTGCACCGCCAATGGGTGAACACCCGTGGGATCAATGCCGGCACTAAAGATCTCGAAACGGCCGCAGGAAAAATGCCGCAACCAACCTTCAGCCATCTGTGAACGGCAACGGTTGGCGGTACATAACACAAGAAAACGCCTAGGCACTTGCATATACCTAATCTAATGCAGTTGGTGAAATACCATGTTCATGGCTGATTGGCAGTGACGGCAAAGCCTCGATGAACTGTCGGCCATAGGCCTTGGTCACAATCCGGCTATCCAGCACCACAACTCGACCACGATCATCCTTAGACCGGATAAGTCGACCAAAACCCTGTTTGAATTTCAAAATTGCCTCCGGCAATGAATACTCCATAAATGGATTGCCGCCACGTAACTTGATCTGATCCATCTTCGCCTCGATCAAGGGTCGGTCGGGTACCGTAAAAGGCAAGCGGGGAATGATCACACACCGCAATGCATCGCCCTGCACATCAACACCCTGCCAAAAGCTGTCTGTGCCCAGCAATACTGCATTTTGGTCGTGTCGAAAACGATCCAGCAGAACACTTCGCTGTTCGCCATCACCCTGAATGAGCAATGTCAAACCAAGGTCCTGAATTCTTGGACCAAGCTGCTGTGCAACACTACGTAGTAATCTGTAACTGGTAAATAACACAAAAACGCCGCCATTAGCGGTTTGGATATATTCAAAAATCTTGGGACAAAGCAGATCGACAAAAAAACGGTCGTTGGGGTCTGGCAGACCAGACACCACAACCAGTTCAGCTTGACGAAGATAATCGAACGGGGAGCCTAGCTGGAGGGTTTGCGCATCAGAACAGTCCAAGCGGCTGCAGATATGTGCGAAACAATCATGATCAATAGAATCCTCTTCACTACGCCCACCAGTGGCTAACGTGGCTGAGGTAAGGACAACACTTAACGGCTGTCCTTCCCGTCCAACCGCCTCGAATAAGTGCTGGCGTAGTATCGGGCCCACATCAATCGGTACACAACACAGAGCAACGCGACGGGACGCCCGTGATTTGCTGGCTTCCAACCAGTACACGCTGCCATCCTGTGACTGCGTAACCAGTGCATCTAATTGCACCGCCGCCGCTTCAAATCGGCCTGCATACCCGGACAGTTCAAACCGATCAGGCTCATCGGAGGTGGTGCCTTTCAAAAGCTTGAGAGAAAGTGACACATCATTGAGTGCTTCACTCAATTGATTATCTACGATATCTGCTTCACGAATACGTCCGCTCCCACCATGCCGCTAACAATGATACTCCCATAAAGATGTGAAAAAATGGTCCGAAACCTGTTCGGCCACCTTCGCGGCATGTTCCGCTCTTTTGATGGCCTGCATATCTGATTTCCCAGCCAAACTTTGTAGAAATCCTTTATCCGTGCGACGAGGGTGAATGCTGTTGAGTAGAAAACGCACGGTTGATTCACTGACCCGCAAGCCAAAGTGCTCACCGGCCACTTCCTCGATCTTATGGGCTTCATCAAAAATCACGTGGTCGTAGGGTGGCAGGAAACCAACGCCCGCCGCACGTAATGCTAGATCCGAAAAGAACAACGCATGGTTGACCACCAACAGGTCCCCATGTTCCATTCGCTGCCGTGCCGCTTGGTAGAAACATTGGTTGAATGTTGGGCATCGCCGACCCATGCAGTTGCCAGAATCACTCATTACCCGATCCCAAACCGCCGGACGTTCAAGCGGTCCCAGAGTGGACAAGGAACCATCGGTGGTCCCATAGGCCCAATCCTCGATCGCATGTAAAGTACGAAGGGCTTGGGGCTCTATAAACAACTGATCTTGACGCTGTGATGCTAGTTGTAGTCGTCGCACCGACAGATAGTTGCCTCTGCCCTTAACCAAGACGGCCGAGAATTCATCATCGATGACAGATTGCAACAACGGTATATCTTTCTCGACCAGTTGCTCTTGAAGTGCGATGGTGTGCGTTGAGATGATGACCCTCTGGGGTGACCGGCCCTCGGCATTGCCACGCCGCAGCACCTGCTCGATGGTGGGCAGCAGATAGCCGAATGATTTACCAACACCCGTTCCCGCTTCAACAAGCAGTGTTCCACCCTGATTCATCGTGCGGCGTACCGCGTCAATCATCTGAGCCTGCTGAGGGCGATACTCGAATTTTGCTCCTAGCCGCCGTGCGATCGGACCATCGTCTGCCAGTATGTGATGGGGGTCAAAGACCATATTTTAGTAGGCTACAGGCGATAAATGGGGGATTCTTCTGCTAATTTCCCGATGGTGGATTGCCAACCAGCCCCTGGATCTGACCATGAAATCACGCTTTGACGGCCTTGGAGGTCTTGATAAGCCAAATAGGCGGCTGACCGCCAACATTGCCCATCTGGCTTTTTTTTTACCAATTCATGCCCCCATCCCAGACTAAAGAGCGTCGCCCGTCGCTTGCCGATACCAGATACCTTCGTTAAGGTATCCGGCTCGATTCGTTGATAGGACTTACAATCAATCATGGCCAAGAAGCCCATTGCATCCCAATTTAAGATCCAAGCCCCTGGTGGCTCCGCTACACCCGCACCACCCATCGGACCGGCCCTGGGGGCCCACGGCGTAAACCCCGGCCAGTTTATCCAACAGTTTAATGAACGCACGCGTCCATTAAACGGTAAGGTCGTTGGATGCATCATTACAGTCTACGCTGACCGCAGTTTTGACTTTGAGGTTAAAAGCCCACCGGCAGCAGTACTAATCAAAGATGCAGCAGGAATTGAAAAGGGGTCGGGTGTCCCAAACAAGGAAAAGGTTGGCACCATCACTCAACAGCAACTTGAGGATATTGCCAAAGAGAAAATGAAAGAGCTACCCAGTCACACCCTTGAGGCGGCCATGGCAACCATTGCCGGCACAGCCAGGTCCATGGGTGTAACGATCAAGGGAATGGAAGAAGCGTAATCCGTGGCCGCGTTGTAATGATTTTTATAGCCGCGCCATCAGGAATTTACTAGACCGAAGAACTGAACCGGCAACGAAAGGGATGGGCATGCGTAAACGTAGCAGACGCTATCGCAGCGACGAAGAATCCCTCGAAATCCAAGAGCCCTTGGCCATTGATAAGGCAGTTGAAAAGGTTCAATCATTCAAGAAAACGAAGTTTGATCAGTCCATTGAATTATGCGTGCATTTGGGAATTAACCCCAAACAGGATGACCAAAGGGTTCGTGGTTCCATTGCCTTGCCACATGGAATTGGTGCGGCACGAAAGGTCATTGCCTTCTGCACCGACGATAATATCGAACCGGCCAAACAGGCAGGGGCTGTTGAAGCGGGTGGCGAGGACCTGGTTAAAAAAATCGAGGGTGGCTGGCTTGATTTTGACGTTGCGGTTGCCAGTCCTGACATGATGCGAGTTGTAAGTCGATTAGGCCGGACTTTGGGCCCCAAAGGGCTGATGCCGTCACCTAAAAGTGGTACCGTCACGAAAGACGTGGTAACTGCGGTAACAGAATACTCTGCCGGAAAGGTCGAATTCAAGACTGATGCAGGCGGAAATATTCACGCAGCAATTGGCAAGGTCGGTTTCGAGGCAAATAAGTTGGTTGACAATGCCAATACGTTGATCGACACGATCATCAGAATGAGACCACCAGCAGCCAAGGGGGTCTATGTTAAGAAGATCACGCTTTCAGCCACAATGAGTCCAGGTGTCCCGGTCGTCACCTGATCATTTACACACGGTGGCAAATACATGGCTGGTCTGCCCCCCGATGGAGAGTTTCCTGCCAGGGAGTTGAATCATGAGCAAGCCGGTAAAAAACCTTATCGTGAACACCTATCGCCACCGTTTCGACGGCCTTGATAGTGGCATACTGGTCGATCTGCGCGGCATCAAGTCAAACGATAACAATGCACTTCGTATTAATCTCGCCGAGCAACAGATCAAAATCACCGTCGTCAAAAACAGTTTGGCTAAACGTGCATGGGAAGGAACCGGGCTGGAAAACATGACCCAGTTTCTTGATGGGTCATGTGCCCTGGCCTATGGCAGTGATAGCGCAGTTCAAGTCGCACGGGCGCTCATCGACCAGGCCAAGCAGATCAAGCTCTCGTTCAAGGGCGCCTTGATGGAAGGCGAGGTGTTCGGCCCAGAACAAGTCGAAGACCTAAGTAAATACCCAACCCGTGAAGAAGCCCAAGCACAGATCATCGGCACCATCCTCGACGCTGGCGGACAGGTCATTGCCACGGCAACTAGTGCCGGATCTGCAATTGCCTCTATCTTGAGTACCTTGGAAGAAAAACTTGAAAAAGGTGAAACGATCGCCAAGGCCTCGGCCGCTTAATACATCAACCAGGCAGAAAAGGACGCTAATTCAAGATCTAAAAGGAACAAGAAATACGTGGCATCTAACTGGTCCTTCAGGGATTAAATGATTGACGGTCAATCACCTCTTGGATGCACGAACAAATTTGGAGCGAAATCATCATGGCAGCAGACGAAGCAACAGCCGAAGCACCTGCGGCAACAGAGTTCGACGCAGAGATCAAAGACCTTGGCGATAAGATCGCAGGCTTGTCCCTTAAACAGGCCGTCGACCTTAAAGAATACCTTAAGGAAACCTATGGGCTAGAACCTGCCGCAGGGGGTGCCGTTATGATGGCTGGCCCAGCAGCAGGGGGCGACGACGGTGGTGAAGAAGAGAAGACCGAGTTCGATGTCATCTTGACCGCTGCCGGCGGCAAGAAAATACAGGTCATCAAGGTTGTGCGCGAAGTAACTAGCCTCGGTCTCAAAGAGGCCAAGGAACTGGTTGACGGTGCACCCCAGCCTGTCAAGGAAGGGCTTCCCAAGGAAGAGGCCGATGCACTGGCCGAGAAGCTCAAGGAACAGGGCGCCGAGGTCGAGGTCAAATAAGAGGTTCAGACAGGCTAATACCAATCGCTGGAGGCCAAACAACGGTAGCCAGCAGCGGTATGCACCAAGCTCCCCATGCCATTGAGCATGTAGGCGGATTAATCTGCAGATTAATCCGGGGTAGGATCTGTGCGCCTTAATTGCTTTGCCATGATCAGCGATTCTTGGCCCTGTTCCAAGATCCGATCAATTAACTTCCAGCCAAATTTTGCATAAAAAAGTTGCTGGGTTTCTGTGGTTTCCAGGTAGACCATTTCATAGCCCAGTGCCTTGGCTTCCCGGGCACCACGGGTCATCAATGCCTGCCCCAGCCCTTTGCCTCGCCATGATGGTTCGACGTACAAACTGGCTAACCAAGGCGTCAAATCCACCCGACGTGGATTGCCATTTACAATCAAACTGATGGCGCCAATCGGCTCATCACCATCCATCATCACCAAGGTCAAGGGGATCTGGGACCGGCCCAGTTTCCTACGTAGTGCATTAACCCAACCGTGCATCACGCTTCCGGGGTGCAGTAACTGCCACTGCGTATACTCCCATTGTGCAACTGTTTCCAGATGCTGTGGATAATCAATCAGGTATTCGATGCGACTCTGATTCCTTGGCAATGCCCCATGCTCAACTTTCACCTTCGCCGACCAAATGACGTGCCCTTTCGAATTACAGCCATAACACGAATGGTTTCCCGTACTGATTCGACGGTCACACGCATTGGCTCACCTTCTTGAAGAACCCCGACAACATTGTCATAAAACGTGCCAACATTCGGCCCTTCTGCCACCATGGTCTTTTCCTGCCATGGCAATACATCGTTATTGCCGTAAAGACGTCCCTCTGCAGCCCCAGAATTCACTTCGATTGGTGCAGCCCGGTCGGGATCAAAGAAACGGACCGTTGACATCCTTTTGGAGGTAACCACCGTGCCACATGATCCACACAGCACCCAACTGGCTGGAACGGCGCCAATATTCTGTGCATCTGAAAACTCCAAATCCGCCGTACAACCATTCGCCGCCCGCAAAAAAGCCTTGCAATGATCTTCGGCATCACCTGGGGCGGCAATCTGCTGCAAATCACCCATCACCTCAACCACAGGCGCACCCATTAGTTGCAATACCATATCAATCTCATGAGCGCCCTTATTGTTAAGAACGCCACCACCGAATCTCGAAAGGGTCTGCCAGTCATTGCGTCGATTGAACCCATACCTGAAATAGC
>PBAS01000038.1 GCA_002716625.1 Phycisphaeraceae bacterium
CATTACCCGCTGCATAATGAAGGGGGGTGCTTTCATCGGTAAGCGCTCGGGCTTCAGATTCCAATAGTGGCATCGAATCACGAAAGACGCTGTTGCTCCACGCGTAATAGTCGTCCGCAACCAATCCATCCCAGTCAAAACCAAGAAGATTAAAGGAATTGTTTTCATACTTAGTGGTGGTTACCTTGGTCTTTTCCTGCCCTTCTACCCAGTTATAAACCAGGCCAGGGATCGTGTTATAGGTGGTTCGGTTACCTGTGGATTCAACTGGATCAATGGTTTGCGTGTATGCAATCCTGGGGGAAACAAGATCGCTTTCAATGGCCCCGCGACTTTCTTTCTGTTCGGAATCAAGCCTTCCAAGATGTTTCCAGCGAAGAGTATTTGAATAATCTTCAGTACTCAGCAGAATTGCCTCCGGATCGGTGTCGGGAGCAATAAATTCATAATGATCACCAACATTACCGCCTCCATTTGCACCTGTGACCACTTCGACCACCTGGCCGTTATTGATATTTACTGAATTGTCGATGGCTCCACTATAGGTACGTTTTGTAATCCCAGTTCCGTTGGTCGTGTAAACTGTCTTCTTGGGTGCAGTGCCACCCGATTCAATAATCGTAATCGTCCCGTCTCGCTCTTTGGAAAGATCAACCTTGTTAATCACCAGGGGCCAGTCGCTTCGGTTGTTTACCTCAAGGCTGGTGTAACCATGCGCAGCTCTAAGGCGGCCATTGCCCGTACTGAGGATCTGGCCCGCAATGGTAATTTGCCCGCCAGCGGGAACGATATCCTCAATAACCACCTTATTGGTTACAGCGTCAAAGTAGCCATCAACCGGAATATTACTGACCAGGAGTTCTGCCCAGGATAATCCGGAACTGAAGTCTTCGTTCGCTAGGTCAGCGTCGTCGCGGTCTGACCCCAAGTAACGATAAATCTTACCCGGTGTTCCTCCAGCGCCGTGCCCACTTGCAACTTGCACCGTGTCCCCATTTTTCAACGCAACGCCAAGATCACTATTGGAGTTATACGTTGAGGTGATAAAACTGATACCTGGCAGGGTGTTTCCCTGGGCGTCTCGGAAGGAGACCGTCTCGCCAGGATTGAAGTCTTTAGAAATCTCGATTCCAACCTGGTCAGTTCCACTTTGGATCAATCCATTTACATTGAGATAACGCGCGGTGATTTTAATGTCACCAAGAGCAAGAATCCGAGATTCATCCTGATTAATAGCGGCGTTAAGACCATTAACGTCGGTGGCCTGCGAGTGAATAACACTTTTGGTCGTGCCGGCCTCATTGTACACGGCAGTCCGGTATGGATCGTAATCAATATATTGCCGGGGGTCCCGATTGGTGTGATTCCAACCATCGGTGTTTAGGCTGAAATCTTTGGCAGAAAGAATATTGACGGATTCACCGCGGATATCACCGGAGGAACTGATGCTGCCCTCACGGTTATCAATAGTAATCGCACCATTTTCATTTTTGATATCGCCAGCAATGTAGACGTCCTGGTCTATATCAGGAATAATTTCACTATCAACGTCATAAGCAGACGTCAAAAATGCATCTTGCGTAATAACGATTTTCTTTTCGTCGTCCGAACTGCCGGTTCCGGTTCCTACCAGATCATTGTTTACATAGATGTTGCCGGGATGGAGTACCGTGTACTGGCCATTGCTTATTACGACCTTTTTGCTATCTGCAATGGTGACGCCTTTGACCTCCATCGCAAATAGACTTTTGTTAAGCACCTCGACACCTGCGCCGGCACGGGCTTTTAAGGTGCCCTCTGTTTTCAAGGTTTCGTACGTTGTGGTGGTCGCACCATCTGCATCAATAAACACAGATCCAGGCGCCGCGTAAATATCCGGCAGCGTGATAAGCAGTAGGTCAAGCTCATTTTTAACCACCGTTATTTCTTGGCCACCAGCGGTTATCGTTTCGGTCAGGCCAAGCGCGTCAATTGACTCATCAATTTCATCAAGCTGAATCTGGTAACGGGCGAGGGCTTCAGCATCGCCAGCGTGACTTGCCATCCAACCTAGAACCTGTGTTCGCTGTTCGGCCAACATGTTCCCCACATTGCGATAGCTGAGGACAGGCATTGGGAGTGACTTGGGCTTGATTACATAGAACTTATTGGCAATAGCATCTGCCAACGCCTGTTGCTTGGGATCACCACTGGCGTAGAAAGATGACGGCGCGTCAAGATATCGGTACTCGTATTCCAGATCACCGGAAAGGTTGAGGGCTTGTTTTTCACCCTGGCCAAGAACACTAGAGCCGTCATTTATGCGGTCGGCGGTAATCCCATATGGGGCGCCACTAACCTTAAAAGGCAGGATATGTACGAGGCTATAGTTATTGACACCAGCGATCACCTCGGCGCCTGGGGCAATATTTACATCATTGTTACTTGTGTCATTTTCTTCAGCGATGGCCCCCATAGGGATTGCGTATGGCGGTAGGGCAATATTCATCGCGGTGCCTTTTGCCTGGGTACGATACTCACCACCCGGTCCCTTTTTGGCAACGAAATTGACATTTTGAAGAGCCTGAATACTAGTCGTACCAGACACTTCGACCGTGTTTGTTTCCGTAATGTTTGACCTAGGTACGGGAATGCTGATGCCAAGAAATCCCACGGTCGTCATCTCTATATTTGCATAAGTTTCGAGTTGGTTATCAACGGAAAGGTTACTACGCCCGGCATAGGCAAACACATTACGGGCTTGAACCGTTGCGTCGTGGAGTGTCACAGTATTGGTGGGCTTGATGTCGGCATCCGCCTCTCCACCATTGCCTGAAACAAGGCTGACAACGAATAGGTTGGCGCTTGGTCGCGCTGCAGTATCCGTCTTGGTGGTCAGGTAGATATCACCCGTATCGTTTTTGAGAGTCGCTCCAGATACGTTAATCAAGGCATCTGTGTCAGTATGAATCCGGGAGATACCGGCATTGACGCCGAAACCGCTGACCGTTTCGATCCGAACCCCATCGTGAGCGGTGACATTATTCGTGCTTTGAATCTTGAATGTACCTGGAGTTGCAGTGGTTCCCTTGACCGCTAGTGTCGTGCCAGTGCCGATATCAACCCGAGACCGGAAGGGGTTACTACTGGTACCGATTTCCGTTTCACTGAGAAGCACCGAAATGTTGGCGAGTGCTGCCGAACCGGAACGAAGATTACTACTGTCCTTGTACTCGTCCTTGGTCAGGGTGTTACTGGCAACAATAGAAATGTCATTCGCCGTCACATTGGAGTCTGTGCCAATGTCGACATCAGCCTTGCTGAACAGTTGATTCTGAGCGCCGGCACCACTGCCGCTGGCAATAGCTAAGGAGTAGCTATCTGCGCTGGAGTCAACATCTTGTGTGTGTCTTGATTGGATGTTGAGTGTTTGGACATTTATCGTGACGTTGTCACCGATTTTACTCAGTGTGGCCAAGTTTGAATTAATATCAGCTTGAGCACCAGCTGCCGCGATTGCCCCCCCACCGGCCGCAATGCTATCCGCAAGCAAATCGTCTGTACTTGTTGATTTGATGGCAAGCATTCGAGCCGTAAGTGTCGTCCGGTCACCTACACGAGCTTCAATCTCGTAAATTGGTTCCGCTCGGCCAAGATTGATTTCCGCAATCATTGCTCCAACCGCAATTGCCCCCATGGCACCACCTTGCGCTGAAGCCCGGGCGGTGTTCTGGGCTGTTGCCTTTACGTCCACATCACCCGTAATAGTGACCGTGGATCGATCTATTGAAGCCGTCACCTTGGTCTTGAGATAGGACTTGGCATGATTTCCGACTGCTCCGACTAGGGAAGCAGATATGCCGGCTGTAGCGTTTTCACCGATATTGGCCACCGAGTCAGCATGAACCAGGAGACGGGTACCATCAATATTAGTTTCATCCACCTGGGCCTGTATATCACTGCTTATCTCGACATCAAGCAGTGAAACGCCGATGGCGGCACCAAGGCCGAATGCCACGGTGACGTTAACTGCATCGGCCGAAAGATATGCATTTTCAAGGGCTTCGATTGAGATGTCCCCACCGCTGACCATGATGTCGGTGGGAGAGTTGGTGGGCCCGGAAATAGAGGCAGATATGGTGTTGTCGATCTTGTGGTCAATGTCAACGCCGCCGCCACTGACGGCAAATAAACCTGCTGCAACCGAAGCGGTTACAGCGTTACTTTCTTCAATTCGAGCTTGGGATTGGTTGGCCTTGATCGCAACTGCTCCACTGGCTGCGAGTGTATGAGCGGAATTATTTGCCTCAATGTAGGCCATGACCGTATTGGCAATAAGGTTATCAACGATGGATGCACTTACCGAAATGCCTGCCAGGCTGACCGCAACGGCAACCCCAGTGGCAGTCGATTTGACAATCTTCGAATCACCATCAGCCTCAACGGTAATATCACCGCTTGCGATGACTGTGCTGTCCTTGATATAGGCTTCCACCTTACTACCAAGTTTCGTCGTTGCTTCAGCACCGGCACCCGCAGCCGCAGCGCCAATTCCCACGGCGAGGGCAACCGAACCTGAAAATGAGGTGTTGGATGAGCGGTCTACCAGAATGGCTTCCACCAGAACATCACTTGCCTTAATTTCCTCCCAGGATGCCGACGTATAGTCCTGTGTCTCAAGGTCGACACTTTGCTCAGTAGCAACGATGTAACGGTAAACCTTCCCTGCTGTTCCTCCTGCGGCATGCCCATCAATAACCCGTACTGTATCCCCGAGACTTACAAGGATCTCACCATCGTTCACCGCAGGGTTTGGATCTGAGATGTATTTAGCCTTAGATGTAATAGCACCAACAGTTACTATGGAATTGTCACTGATGTAGGCCAGAACCTTGTTCTGCAACCCAGCTCCATCCTTTTCTTTATAGCCAATCAAGTTCCGGCCTAATGATACGCCGATCGCACCGGCGGCGGCGACTTTGCCACCGGACACCGCCGCAGCGACCGCGCCGACAAAAGCAGTAATTGTGCTTTCACTACGGGCTTGCACATTCACATCACCAGCATCAGATTCCACAGTGCTATTGGAAATATAAGCCTCAACGTCGTTGGCAATGACATTCGTCGAATCTGCCCCGGCTCCACTTAGCGAGACGGCAACCATGCCAAAAGAGGCGGCCAACGAAGCCGCTACCGAATCCGCGTCAACCGTGGCCTTTTCCAAAGCAGTAATTTGAATATTCCCGGTTTCGGCGGTGAGGCCGGTTGTCGCAACCCAGTCAGCATTTTTAATGTAAGCCTGAACGGCGTTGGTAATCTTATTGTTTGCGATCGACACACCAATGGCAATTGAAACACCGAGTTTACCAAACGAAGCGGCAAGAGCCGCGCCAATTGCATCAGCATCAATTGTAGAGGTGTCCTGGGCGGAGATGGTAATGCTATCCGCAACCACCCTATCAGACACAGAGTTAACCCCATCTATATAGGCCCGTATATCAACTGAAATAATATTATCCGAGCTTGCCCCGGCACCGCTGAGCGCGACACCAATCTTGCCACCCGAGAGGGCTGCTGACGCAGCCACAATAGTGGCGTTAATGGTCTGATTGCCCAACGCATTGACGGTTAATGCACCCGTTACCTCGACATCTGAAGTTTCGATGAATGCATGAACGTCCGCTGAATCGGCGGTGCGACTTTCCAGGCTCCAGAGACTGGGGTTCCCGTAATCCTGATGAACGAGCATAATACCAGTGAGATCGGTATAGGTGTTTCCTACATATTTATATACATCGCCGGCCCGGGCGCCATCAGTGATATGTACTCTTGTTTGGCCTTTTACCAACTGTGTAACATTGTCGTCTAATTTCTTTATACCCGCTGCAAGCTTGGCACTCTCCTCGTTTTTCCATCCGATGAAGTTTCGAGCAATCGCAACACCAATAGCAATCCCCACCCCTATCTTCCCGACCGCAAGTGAAGCAGCCACGCCAACGATACTGGCATTAATTGTCGATGAATTGGCAGCATCAATGTCAAGTGCGCCTTCAACATCAACTAGACTGTCTTTGATATAAGCCAGCGTGCTTCCAAGAATCACGTTGGTGGCCTCTGCGCCAGCACCACTCAAACTGATTGCGATCTTGCCCACGGCAACAGCCAAGGATGCAGCAAACGAGACAGCGTCGATGACGGCATTATTTTTAGCTTTGATTTCAAGGTCACCCGAGGTGGTGTTGACACCTAAGCCAGTAGCCGTAAGTACATAAGCGTTCACATCAGAAGAGATGGTATTCGTGGCGAGACTGACCCCGATACCAACACTTATTCCAATTTTCCCACAGGACGCGGCGATCGAAGCCGCCCCAGCAAGCGCGTTGATGGTGGTGGTGTCCTCTGCCAGTAGAATGATTTTTCTTGCATGGATTCCGTTGCTCTTAATCCCTTCGATATACGCTTTTACATCGACCCCGATTTTGTTTTCGGCCGATACGCCTGAGCCACTTAGTGCAACTCCGATTTTTGATGCCGATATTGCAACCGAGCCAGCGAACACGGTGGCTGATATGGATTGATTGGCCCTGGCTGTGAGAAGAAGGTCGCCTTGAGTGACCTCGACATCGGAGTCTTTAACGAATGCCTGGATAGCTGCCAATTGCATGTTGCCATCAGCATCGTAGCCTATGTAATTGTTTGCAACGGCGGCGCCGATGGATGCGCCGATGCCGACGTTTTTCCCAAAACTTCCCGCAAGGGTTGCGGCAACCACGGTGGCCAGGATATTCGCATCACTTTGACCCAGCAGTTCGACGCCGAGCAGGCTGGTTATACTGCTGTTGTCAATATAGACATTCGTCCTGGTGAGGATTACGTTGGTAGATTCGGCACCCGCGCCACTTAAACTGATCGCTATTTTACCCAGAGCAATGGCCAAAGAAGCGGCAATCGCAACGGAATCGATGGCATTTTGAACAACGGTAACTTGATCGCCATCTTCAAGCGTGAGTGAATACGAACTGCCATCAGGAGCTACCAGGTTCCACTCTTCACCGGCCGTTACGGTCGATAATTGTGGTTTGGCATAGACAAGTTTCCATCTATCTGTATCGGTGTAATCTTCAATTGCGAGGTTGATATTTGTTGTGGCGGCACCAACGAATTGGTAGGTGTACCCCGGCATGCCCTTGTTGGTATCGTAATCACTGGCAAGTTCAACAAGATCACCTGTCGTTAAGTCTTCGGTGCCGGACTCACTGGTCAAAACTGCATCTCGCCAAATACGACGATCGCCTCCCAAGTTCAGTGCGGCCTTGATCTTTTCGAGGGTGGTACTGTGATCTTCACCGTCACCTTTACCTGCCTGATCCAGATCAGCGATAGACAGTCCATGATCACCCAGGTCCATTGTTTGCGAATTACTAGGGGTACCCCAGGAAGTCGCAGTGATATTAATTTGGCCATTGGTGGCTCTTACATCATCAGCATTAACAATGAAAGCTTCGACCTCGTTCGATATTTCGTTGTGGGCCAGTGTGACGCCAATCGACAAGTTCACACTGGTTGACTTGGCATAGGAAAATGAAATTGAAGCTGCTCCGGAAACGGCCGAAATCCGTGAGGAATCATTTGCAGTCAGGCTGATATTCCCGGCTGAAATACCGATGGCGCCATCACCATCGATATACGATTCCACATCAACCGCAATACGGTTATCGGCACTCACGCCTGACCCTGCTCCCGCAAGGCCAATACCATTTTTTGCCACGGCAACACCCACTCCTCCCGCTCCCACAAAGGCGTCAATCTCTTGACGGGAATTAGAGGTTTGGGAATGTGAACCCGCGGTGGTAAGACTGGAGTCTTTAATATAGGCCTTTACTTGGAGGGCATTTTCGGTTTCTTCAAGTGTCCAGCCAACTAGGTTGTTGGCAACTGCTGCCCCAATCGCCAATCCCAGGCCCTTGTCTTTGCTGGCCCCAACACTGACGGCTACGGCAACAATGCTGGCGTCAATATCCGACATGTTTTCTGCAGCAAGAGACAGATTCCCACTGACAACAATTGTTGCATTGTTTATGTAAGCGTTTGCCTTTCCAAGAATATGGTTGGCGGCTTCGGCTCCTCCACCGGATAAGGCAAGTGATGATGCGTCTTTGCTGAAGCTAACGCTGAGTGAAGCCGCCACGGCAACGGATTCGATGGTCGCTGATTCTGTAGCCGCAATCTCCAGATCACCTGTAACAGTAAACGTAGCGACTTCGTCAAGGTAGGCCTCAACGTCATTGTCGATCTGGTTTTTTGCGATCGAGACACCAATTGATAGTGTTGCCGTTGAATCGTCTACAAAACTAGCTGCAATAGCGACGCCAGTTGCATCAGCTTGGATGGCCGATTCATCCTTGGCTTCAAGTCCTACATTACCGGTTGCTATAATTGAAGTACTTCTAATAAAGGCTTTTACCCCGGTTGAGATCTGATTGACCGAGCCTACTCCTGCAGCGTTGATCGAGAATCCGTCACTACCATAAGCCAATCCGCCAGAAGCAGCCCCAACATGCGCAGTGATGTTAGCGTGTTCACCTGCAAGAAATTCCACGTGTTGAGCCCTCACCGTGGAATCACTGATCCAGGCCTTGATCTCGTCGGTTCCTTGGGTGGAGTCGTCAGATAGCCAGGAATCAGCGCCATTCTCCCAACCCAGGAAGTTGCGGGCGACGGCAATGCCAATGCCCACGCTCCCGATGGCACCTGCCCCAACCTCAGCTTTCACTTTTGAGTGGTCAGTTGCATTGCCCTTGATCGTACCCAAGGTGGCATTGACACTTATCGTGTGACTAATAAAAGCAAGGACTTTGCGTAAAAGAGAATTTGTGGACTTAACGCCACCACCACTCAGGTTGACTCCTTTCTCACCAGACATCATGGCAATAGCGACAGCAACCGCCAGCGATTTAATGGAGGTGACTTCATCCGCTTTGGCAGGGATATCCGCTTTGACAACAATATCACCGTTGGTCGCTGTGACCTCGTTCATGTTGGCAACAAAAGCCTGCGTGTCAGCATAAATGGTGTTTTCAGAGATCGTAACACCGATCGCAACCGAGTAAGCTTTAGAACCAGTGTCACTGCCGCTCGCATAACTCGCGCTGGCGCCAATCGCCACGGAGTTGATGGTGGAATTATCACTCGCATGAATGTTTATCGAATCGCCTGCCAGTATTTGTCCGGGCCCCACGTTGTCGCTACTGGTCGCATCGCCAGCTGAAGCGATGGTCTCAACGTAAATATTGTTGTAAGAGGCAGCGCCAGTGCCAGACATCGCAAGAGATCTATTGGCAGAGCTTAGTGCGATCGCTCCAGCAATCGATGATGAATCAATGTTCGGCGAAGAAGTTGCCGTAATCCAGACCGTACCGTCGGCATTGAGAGTTGACGTCTTGTCAACGAACGCTTGGACCTGATGGCGATCGTCTTTGTTTACGCCGATTGTATTACTCGAAACCGACGCGCCGACGGAGCCAGAGGCGGCTCTTGTAGATGCACCGTAACTCGCATCGGGATCCCCCCTGGCTAATGAAATGGCAACACCACCACCATCAGCGGTGATTTCTGAACTATCGGTAGCTGTAAGCGAGATATTTCCAGAATTGGTTGTTGTGATATCGCTATTGTTGACCAGACTCGTTTCTATATTCTGTTTGAGGGTATTCTCCGCTACTGCTGCCGCAACACCCAATGCAACACCACTTCCTTTTGCCGAGCCTTTTGCCCCAGCACCAGCTCCAGCCAGGGCCAGTGATTCGAGCTTGACGGCTGAGGTTGTGGCAAGTCCAGCATCTCCCGCCACCTGAAGATCAGAATTAACAACAGATGACTTTACGTGGCTGCCGGAACCAACCCCCACCTCATTGATGGCAATGCCTGCGCCGACTCCCAGTGATAAACCAGTACCGGTTCCCGCTTCGGCATCAGCCCAGGCAAGGGAAAAACCACCAGCATCAGCCCGAACATCTGATTGATCGTTAGCCGTTAGAGACAAGGTCGTGCCGGTAACGCCGGGGTTGTCAACATTTCGGCTATCGGAGATATACGTTTCAATCTTGTTGTTGACAACGTTTTTGGCGACGGACCCGGCACCAGCCAAAGATCCCGTGGTTCCTGTACCGCGGGCCATAGAAGCAGCAATTCCGATTGCCAAGGCGTTAATGTCGGGTTTTGAATCGGCGGAAAGAGTAACGGATCCACCACTATCAACGATTGAAGAATCGATATACGCTTTGGAAGTTCCCGCCAGCGTATTAAAGGCCAACCCAAACCCAACTGCTAGTCCACCAGAATTCTGTGTGCCCCCGGTTGCATGGGCTGCCGCAACTCCAAAGGCATCCGCTCGTGACTGCATATCCCCAGAAATGGCAGTCAGGCTGACACCGCCATTACCTATCTTGGTATTGATCGTACTGTTACCACTAATAGAGCTTTCAACGGCAGTAGCGATCGTATTTTCTGCATAGGCCCCAGCTGCGGTTCCAGCGAGAGTGGTATTACCGATACTGGTTGAACCACTTGCACTTGATAGTGAGCCGCCAACTGCAAGCACATGAACATCAAGCGGGGCTTGAGCGGTCAGTGACACACCACCGCCTGCTGTAACCGTTGAATTATCGATATAGGCCTTAATGGCATGAGGTTGCTGCTGACCTACCTCATTAATTGTTACCGATAAACCAACCGAACCAGATCGGGCCCCCGTCGAATCAGTACCCGGTTCAGAACTGTTTTTGGCAACTGAAAAGGATCCTGACTGAGCATAAATACCTGAGTTATCGTAAGCGGCCAAGGATACAGTTCCGGAATTAGTATTGATATTGCTGTTGGAGATAAAGCTCTCCACTATGGAGTTGGCTTTATTACCGGCCCCGGCACCAGCCAGGGCAATACTGTTGTTTTTACCCTTGGAATAAGTTCCACCAATGGAAAAGGCCTCAAGGGTGGTGTTATTTGTGGCTGTGAGTTGGATATTGCCACCGGCGTCAATGCTCTGCCTGAGAATATAGGAACGAGTCGTGTCATTAATTTCGTTGAAACCAACTCCAACTGAGACGCCAATTGCAGTGTTTATGTTTTTGTGGGCTTTATGAGCTTTACGTTTTGATTTGGGCGGCGGTTTATTGGCGGATTTTGCTCCGGCAACCCCAAAAGAACCTACAAACCCAGAATTATCTGCCGAAATTGATATGTCGCCATCAGCCGCAAAACTTCCCATTACCGACGTCGAATCAACTGTATCTTCCAGATGTCCAATCAATGCTTCGGTTGTTCGAGTAACATTGTTGTATGAAACCGAACCCCCGACCCCACCTCGTTCAGAGGTCGTTAATGCCCCCCCGATAGTTACTAGAACCGTATTGTCGTGGGCTTGGATTACAACACTGGAGCCACTTAAACCAATGGGATTGTTACCAATGATCACATTTGCGCCGTCGCTGACTTGCGCGATTGTGGTGTTTGTCACGGCGCTTACCATGACCACACCATTGAATCCAAAATTCCCTGCGCTTCCGCCCGACGCGCCAATCATAATCCCGAACACCTCGGTATCGGCGGTGACCGTTAGACTATCAGCATAAAGCGTGACATTGTCCTCCACTTGGGCGATGGCACGGTTATTGAAATCTAAGATGGTTGCCGTGATTCCAACTGCACTTCCAGTTTCATCCCGGTATCCTCGATGTGTTTTTTTGAGATTGGAAAGTTTCCAGGAGTTATATTTTTCTTTGGAGGATTTAGTAAAGGTCTTAAAGTTCCCACCAAGGCCAATAATATGGCTGATAGTATTTGCTTCAACAATAACAAATTGTTGATCACTCTCACCTTGAAGACTCAAATCTTGATTAATCTTGGCTCCGTCACGAATCAAGGCTTCGGATTCATAGTCAAGCGAAAGATAATTAATTGCTGCAGCGAAGCTGAGCTTTTTCTGATTTTGTGCAATCGCCTGGCTCCATGCATCCACAAGATGGTTGTCAAGACCAAGATTGTTGTTCAGGTAAGTCCGTAGCAGACTAACAACAGAGAGCCCACGGCTAACACTGTCAGTTACTTGAGATAGGGCTCCATCGGATGGAGTTGATTGCAAGAACGGGGCGATTAAGTTTATCCCCCACAGGCCAAGTGGGTCGATTTCGTTTAACGCATTAGCCTTTACGGTAAGAGATTCGCCAGCATCCACAGTTACTGATTCATTCAGATAGGCATTGGCACGGCCAGAATAAATCCCCACCGGCACCGCCATGGCAATTCCGACTGGCGCACGGTGCCTTTTCTTTTGCTGTTGATAGATTGTGGTGGCGGCTGCCGTAATATTCGGCCGATTCTTGGTAGTGGACACAACATGGATTTTCTCGCCCGCGGTAACAACAGTATTCCCACCGGCATTAATGTCACCAATTTGTGCTGTTGCTGTATTAGCGTCGACATGTACTGCAACCGCAGAGCCGGCCTGTGGCGTGCTTTTCTTTTTCTTGGTTTTTTTTGTTTTCTTTTTTGAAGAACTGTCCGAGTCGCTTTGGAATAATTTGTCACTAATCCACGCACCAATCGTGTCGCCAATCAGGCGAGTTCTATAGTTTTCGCCATATCCCAAAACGCGTGAATACCGACGCAATTTATGCTTTAGTGTTTTAAAGTTATACGATTTGATGCCGACTGTAGTTGTTGCATGAACCTTGTTCTTGTTTTTTAAGGAAAAGTGATTTTCATATTGTCCTGAAGAGGATTGGTTATGGTTGGCAAGAACATCGATATCACCGCCAACTGTAATAGTACCATTTAAGGTGGCGGTGGCAGCACCTCCTTCCAGGCCAATGGCAACTGCGATACCCAATCGACCACCTTTACCCACCTTCGCTTTGGCCATGGCGGTTGTCGTATCCTGAGAGGTTGCCGAGACCGCAAGATCTCCATGGACATTCAATACTGCCGCATCATGGATATGGGCAGTGGTAGAAGATTCCAGGGAACTAAACGCAAAACCTGACGAATACTTCTTGTTTTTCCCAGCAAATATATTTATTGATTGTGCCGCTTTTTCTACCGCCTTCTTATGGAGTCTGTCTAAGTATGCCTTTTTCGGAAAGTTTGTTTTTGCAGTGATGTGCTGCCTGGAATCCGCATGGACCTGCATGTCTGCGGCAGTCTCAATATTGACGTTCCTGATATTAACACTGCTAATAGTTGTGGAAATTGCGATCGCAGCAGGGAAATTGCCTCCGTAGGTTGGTATGGAACTAGTGGCTGTAATCGCGCGTGACTTGACGTACAGAGAATCAGCTTCGATTATTGTCTTTGAACTTGGATTACTGCCTAGTTCAATGGTTGCTTCTGCATGTGTTACGGAGACAGCAACATATACCGATGTGTTCTCCATTCTTTCAAGAAACCCTTCCAGCAGGCCAGTGCCCATGTTTCGTAGAAGGTTTTCAAGCGAATTGTCAGCCTGATTACTTGGTTGGAAATAGTGGTCCGCATCCGCCGTAGCCCGAATATCAACTCGCCCACCATTAATTGTGGCGTCACCAATTGTTATGTCGACCTTAATGTTGTCATGGTTTATGAAACCGAAGAATCCACCATCGTCCTTGAAATCTGTCAGGAAACTCTTGTTGCCATAGGCTTGAATGGAGATGTCGCCATTGGTAGCCGTCGCCTTAGCATTTAGAGTTGCCCCATTGTCAATGGTGATGCGTTCGCCTTGCAACGTAATATCGCCAGCCTTGGTACCGTCAGCCGTCCGTGAATCAATGTCGGAATTAATTATTATCAGTGGGGCTTCAATGCGAATGTTTTTGCCATGGGTGGTAATCGGGGTGTTCACCGTAAAACTGGAGCTATTGTCATAAACTTCCTGGTCAACGGTATAGACAAACTCTGTGCATTCGAGTGGGCACTCCAATTTGACCCAGTTCATGTCATCTTGAGTCAGGATCGGGCCACTGCCTTGAATAATAATACGATCAGCGCTGCTTTGGCCTACTGCAACAACAATTTGTGTGGATTCGTCTGTCGCGTCCGGGGTATTGAGGCCATGAACATCAACAACGAACATGTCATCCTGGTTGCTGCCGACCAGGGTATCGAGTCCACCACCCGTGCTGAGCTTGACAGGACCACCGGTAAACTCCGAGGCGTCTAAAGTGTTGACATTTTGGCCGCCAGTCAAGCTGGCAGTATTAATTTTAATCAGCTGGTCAGTTTCATCAGTCCCAACGAACAAGTAATCATTGGTTAGGACGAAGTCGGCATCACGGGTTTCAATGATTTCATCTACTCCCATGCCACCATTAATAACATCATCCCCTTCGCCACCCGTCAGGATATCATTGCCAGCAGTTCCTGTGATATGGTCGATTCCTGCCTTTCCATTGATGATGACACTAGCTATTGCGATGCTGGTACCAGTGATTGTCGATCGGCTAGATTCTGGAGCCGCTGTCTCAATTCCCAATATGGAAGCAGCCCTTGAACTATTTAGCCCTTTTACTTCCAGAGATCCATCATCCCCGGTAGTGTCATCCAGAATAATCGCACTTCCGGAACTATTGAATGTTGCGGTCAAATCCTCATGTGAATCTGTGATAATATCTAGAATATCCTGTACTGTTTCAACGATATCAAGGTCGACATTTACCAATACCCCGTTGGTTAAGCGGACTTGCAACTCACTGTCGAAATCAGATATGGCATCCCCTTGAAGATTCGGCCCATGTCCCGGCCCCTCAATACCCAGGTCTGCTGCTGCGTTCGAGGAATTCAGGGATGACACCGTTAGATCTAAGGCTCCCTGCTGTGTGTCCACAAGCTGTATGGCAGTTCCATTATCATCAAGAGATACCCGGCTCAGCCTTTCATTGGTATCAGCAACTTTGATTGCATCAAACACATCTTGAAGAGTTGTTGCTCCACTTAGGTCGACAACGATTTCACTGCCATCAGTGAGTGTGATTCGGAGGTCACTACCCGTGACAACACGAATCCCCGCACCCTGCCGAAGGTCAGAGAGCAACGTGGCACCTTCTAAATCTATCAATGATGTCAATTCCCCTACAATGTTGCCAAGCCCGTTACCCCCGTCGAGTTGACCCACCTCTGTATCGAGGGAAAGGCCGGTAAAGAGGGAAGCGTTTATCTCGTTTGAGGAGTTCCCGCCGGTCAGATTTGCATATTCAAACCCACTCAAAAAATCCGTTTCGGTACCAGGAGCAGCGCCATCAATAATTGTTAGCGTTTGATTGGTCAACGTGATCATACTGCCATCACTTTGTTCAATAATCACATCGTCGCCGTCATCTCCTGCAAGGCTGTCGCTTCCACCTTTTCCAGTAATCAAGTCATTGCCAGGACCACCCTCGATCAAATCACCCCCAGCTCCCCCGATCAGGATGTCATCGCCCGCTTCACCAAAGAAAGTTACGGAACCCGAAAAGCCAGAACCGTCCATCTGATTGCCGCTGTCTCCCCCCGTGAATACTGCCTTTTCAATACTCCAAAGAGTGTTGATTCCCGTTGAGCCTTGAATCGTCGTCTCGATCTGAATGTTGTGTTCCCCGACAATATTCTGCTCGGCAAGTAAAATGTCTGGCTGGTCCAATCCGCCGCTGTTGTTAACGAACGTCACCGCCCAGGTAGATTCTGAGTCATTTCCAGTACTTCGGACCTGAATGTTCTCACTGTTGAGGTTTGGCAATGCCCCCAGTGCAGATTTCAGGTCCATCGAGGTTGCATCATGTTCAATAGCCCGTGTTGTATGGCCGTTGTATGTCAGCGTAAAACTGCCAGCTGTTATTTCAGATGGGACCGTGATCGAAACCACTTCATTCGGGCCATCTGCCATATCAAGCGTGTCGTTGGTCAAGAGGAACCGCACATCCCCTGATTCGACAATAGTGTCAGTACCTACCCCGCCGTCAATGGCATCAACTCCGGCGCCACCGGTCAGCAGATCATCCCTTGAACCCCCAGCCAGTTCATCATCTCCGCCGGCTCCGTCGAGGTTGACAGTTCCAGCTGTAAATTGTGCAGCATTGAGGTTATTGCTCGATGGGCCGCCAGTAAGTACCGCTTGATCAATCCCGACGAGCGTATCGGTTTCATTACCACCAATCACCAATTGATCATTAGTGAGAACGAAGTCGGCATCGCGGAACTCATCAATGGTATCGATTCCGCCGTTGCCGGTTATTGTGTCATTTCCACCAGCGCCGGTGAATTCATCATCCTGATTGGTACCAATTAACATATCGTGATCATTGCGACCATCTAGGGTGATCTCGCCGGAAACAATTGGATCGCCGACAAGCACGCCACCGGTTCCGTGTTTGGCGATTCCAAGTCGCGTACCAGCCAGAGAACCATTGCGGTTCTTTGCCAATAGATTTCCGTTGCCAGCTGCGTTATCGGAAAGACGCAGTCGGGCACCATCCTCGTGAATAGTGGCGAGCAGGCGGGAATCTGCTTCATTCAGAATGGCCAATACTTCCTGAAGTGTTTCGGTTCCACTCAGGTCAAAATTCAGTTTTGTGTCATCAGTGAGTACGATCTGGAGATCATCTTGAATGTCCGCAAGGCGCGGTTTTCCCAAGATAGAATCGCCATAACCAAAACCAGAAATCCCCAAGTCTGCGGCAGCAGGAGAGTCTTGTAGCGCTTTAACTTCAATATCCAACTCACCTTCGCCGGTATCAACCAATAAAATTGTTTCACGGCTATCAGCGATCGTTGCGAACAGCCGATCCTCTTCGACAAAGTCGGCTGCCTCAGTGATCACATCCAGTAGCTCTTGCACCGTCTCGGCGGCTGAGATATCGATATCAACGGTTGTTGTGCCATCCGTGAAGAGAATTTGGAAGTCATTCCCGGAAATGGCTCCCACGCCATCACCATTATTCAGATCAGAAAGTTGGGTTGTCGACGCATGTTCCAAAAGATCAATAATGCGGCCATCGGTAGTACCTAGCCCATCTGGTGCCAAGTCAACCAAATAAGTTTCTGAACCACCATCGAGAAACACTGAACCGCCAAACCCAGATGCATCAAGTGTATTAGGGGCAGTCCCACCAATGAGATTGGCAAATTCAAAACCAGAGATATTAGAGATCGCTTTCTCTTCGCTACCAACTGTCAGGTATGTGTTTGTGAGTACCATGTCTGTATTCTGGCGTTCTTCGAGCGTATCACCGTCACCAGAACCAGCGTGAAGCGTATCGTTTCCCCCAAAACCACCAATAAAGTCGTCACCATCCAGCCCGTTGAGAGCATTTGACTCTGTATTGCCGAAGATCGTGTCGTCGTTGACAGTTCCAGTAACATTCTGAAAGCCGAGGATAGAGGCAAATAACGTCGCGGTACCGCTGTGCAAGTCGACATAAATACCGGTTGCGTCATCTAAACCTACTGAAGCGTCCCCGCCCAAATAAGCTGAGTAATCCAGCGTATTTATGCCTTTGCCACCAATTAGATGTTCGACATTTGATGCAGTCACTCTGTTACTGCTGTTAACAGTGTCGGCAACGGTCAGGATTCCTTCAGTATCTATGCTGAAATCAAGGTCCATCGTTACCGCAGAAAAATCAAGTGTGTCAAAACCCTGACCTGAATCTTGGCCGGCCTCCTCAATAATTGTTTCAATGCCCCATCCATCACCAAAAATGTAAACGTCATCTCCAAGGCCGCCAGTTTGGGTATCGTTACCAAGACCTCCCTCGATACGATTGTTCTGGTTGTTTCCGGTGATGGTATCGTTATAGTTTGAGCCCTTGAGATTCTCGATGCCTAACACCTCTAAATCGCCCTCGATCGTTCCCTCTTCAAGATCGACGGTGATACCACTTTCGAATGATGTGTAATCGAGAGTATTCTCACCTTGGCCGCCAATTAACATTTCGATATTGCTGGCAACTGTTGAGTTCCCAACATCATCATTGATGGTCACTGACTGCGTGCCATTAATCACAAAATCCAAGTCACGGGTAACCAGGGTGAAATCCAGCGTGTCGGTACCTTCATCGGCAACCTCAACAACCGTATCGACTCCCCACCCATCACCAAAGAGATAGACATCATCGTCTTCTTCACCCTTGAGGATATCGTCGCCTCCCATTCCGTTAAGCGTGTCATCATCCAGTCCACCGGCCAAGATGTCATTACCAGATGTTCCCTCCAGTTCATTTTCGTCGTCGTCACCAGTTATCTGGTTGACTGACTGCCCGGCATAGTCAAAAGGTTGTTCGAGTTTTTCAGGTGTATCAATTAAGGAAACATTGATGACGTGGTCGTCAAGGCTTTCGTCGATCTCCGTATCAACAAAACCGGAACCGGACAGCAGCAGACGCGGCTCAAGCGGCTGCAACCCGGGCCAGTGATGAGCATCAAACTGAACGGCGACATGCTTTTGCTTATCCCTGATGAACCGACGAAGAAAATAAATGAGACTCAACTCCACACCTTCTCGCTCGCATAGACAATTACACCACCACAATGCAAAACCTTATGGTGACGGAAGCCAACCCTCCGCTCGATGATTATTCCACCTGACTCAAAGCAGATTGGAATCTTGCACATCCACATCATAACAATTATTTTAATATGTCAAGAGCTTACTGCCTGGACGTTGGCCTTTAAAAGCATTTACTTTCTTGACAGAACCTTAACAATCGGTTCCGAGCCCCAGATCCCCGTTATCGCAGGATTGAATGAGCCTCGAGGGAGGATGTGCGCCAGTTCGTTTTGGTCGTCCTGCTGGAGCAGTGTTGCCAAATCAAGTCGGTTGGATCGCCCAGATTCACCTTGCGCATGAAGCATTGAAGTTCTTGGATTGGATGTGGCGTACAGGATAACTGCAGAATCCGCCGCCGTCCAGTTGGCACCGATGATGCCAAGGTCAGCGATATCTACTTTCTCATCACCGTTGAAATCTCCCTGTGACCATTCAACAGAGGTCTTGTTGAAGTTGGCGCCCACGATCCCAAGGTCCGCAATGTCAACCACGCCGTCCTGGTTTGCGTCACCGGGTACCAAATCAACAACCGGCGTAATGGCCGAGACAAATGACTGAAGATTGCTGACGTTACCACTTGAATCGCGGGCCTCGATACTGACCGTCGTGGTCCCACTGAAATCGGGTGATGGGTGAACATGCAGCGTGGTATCTGTTCGAGACGCAAAACTGCCACTCGATAAATCCATTCCAATGGTCAACCCAAACTCGGAATCAATATCACTGAAATTGACGATCCGGAACTCAAGATTAGATGGCAATGCATATTGATCACTGGCATAAGCTGCAAGATCCGGCCCGGTCATATGAATTGTATCGTCTTCATCCAGTTCCAAGACCGGCAAGGCGATGATCACTGGCGGCATGGTGTCCCGTACCTCTACGGCTTGATATTTTTGGGCGGTATTGTTGACACTGTTAGTGCCATAAATACCTGCAGCATCACTGACCACGACCGTGACCAGGAATTTGCCCAGTGTCATCGTGTCAACCAGCGCTGCCGCATCAGCATAGGACAGATCGGATCCAAGTTCTGCTTGGGTTGCAACATCGTGAACTGCATAGCGGATCTGGTCGGTCAGATCACCATCCATATTGTCATGGGCTGTCGATTGGCCCAGTTCCCAGTCTGACCCGGCCTCAACAACCTGCGTCAGCCCACCAGCCAGGCTGATCGACGGTGACTCCAAGTCATTGAGTATCAACGCGAACACCACCTGTTCCGCATGATTACCACTTTGATCCTGGACGTCATACTTGAACAGGTACGTACTACGCCGAGTCAAGTCGACCTGTGACTGCACGCTTGTTTGCCCATCACCATCGAGGTCAACCAGATAAATCGTTACGGTGACCTCAACCGAGTCATCAACCCGGTCCCAAGCCGTGGCGACTGGCAGGATCACCTCAATTGAATTCGCCGCCAACTTCATGGTCCAGTCCTGGCGGCTCTTGACCGCACTGCCATCGGGCTGGGTGTACGAAAGATCGTGCTGTCGATAGATGGGGCTCACCAACCGAAACGCCTTACCCACCGCGTTCTCACTGGTCGGTTGAGGTTGCGATTCATTGATATTTGTTTCACCCCCCAGGCCTGTATGCGTATTATCCCCAACATGGATCACGATATCTTCAAGTGACAGCGTGATCACTGGCGGCATGGTGTCTTTAACTTCAATATTTCTTGTTGCCGGTTGCGCGGACTGCCCGGTAAGGTCTGTACAGTTGTACTGGATTGTATAGGTGCCCGGGACCCGCATATCGACAATCTGTCCGGAAACCTCCACGGCGTGGTTCAGGTTACCGTCAACATTACTGGTACATGTTGCACCCAAATCCATGTAGTGACCAGTTCGGCTGGCCTCCAGTGTCATGTTCGCATCACCGACAAGCGTGATTACCGGGGGCAGGGCTTGAGATGTAACACTGACACTGCCATCACTGTAAAGTCTCGAATCATCCCACAGCAGGCCATCGTTCAGCGGCTGGCCACTGAACGTGACCTGTGAAAACACACCGGAAATCGAACCGAAGTTCAACAGGTTAAATGATTCACCACCCACCGGGGCATAACCTTCACCAAGGACGATTTCGAGGGTTCCACCCGCACCAAGATCGCCGGCAATATTCAATTGATCATATCCACTGCCAGGTTCTGCTCCGTTGATTTCAAGTACCAGGTTGGCACTGGATCCAAAAGCAACATCACCACCAAAATCAATCACCGCCGGACTATTACCTGGTTGATAATCGCCAAGGATCACCACCTCGCCATTTTCGGGGAAGTCACCACTACCACTTAGATTACCTCGAATGATCAGGCTTCCGCCTATCACGTGAATTGAACCCTGGTTATCCAATGTGCGACTGATGATTTCTCCTGAACCATTAATTTGACGCCCTTCACCAAGTACAAGGTCATTGGTGGCAATAAGAGTCCCACCGTTACCCAACGCGGTTGTCATACCCAAACCAGCCACATCTGAATCCTGCAGGACTGCGGTATGACCGTTGAGTTTTAGGGTTCCGTCAAAATCAAAACCGGACGGATCGTTCAGGTCACCAAGTGACATGTTGCCACCGATAAGTTCAATGGTTCCGTTTCCAGACACAGGTGCTGAAACCGAACCGTAGCCAGTCAGCGTGCCACTCGCTTCAACCACAAGGGCCGATGCGACAAAGGTAAAACCGGACAGGTCCACTGTTTGAGTTTCAACAATGACCGCCACCCCCGGATACACCAGGTGGCCAGTCAATTGGCTGGGGATATTCGAATATACGGGACCTATTGGATCTGACGTGACAGATTCAGCGCTGCCATACCCATCGGTATAGCTCATGACCACTGCGGTCTTGCTGTTCACATCGTCCTGCATCAACGTATAAGTCGATGAGGTTGCCCCATCAATGGCTAAACCGTCACGACGCCATTGATAACTAAACAAGCCTAGTCCATCTTCATCTGCCAGGTTGTGGGCGACCGTGAGAATTTGATCTTCTTTCACCACACCTTCGATAGTCACCGTGCCGGTGGGAAGATCATTGACGTTCTCAACCGAGACTGTTGGATCTGAACTGAAGGATTCCGGGGTGCCATATCCATCGGTATAGATTGCTGTCACAGTAATCTGTGTACCCACATCCGCCTGGGTCGGTGTATAGGTGGACGATGTTGCGACTACATCAGGGGCCACTTTAATGGCCGCGAAGGCATATGTATTCGAAAAGACTTGCAAAAGATACCCGTTGTCGGCCGGAGCGCCGCTGCCGCCTGTCGAACTATTCCCCCATGCGGTGATACTGCCATCTTCTTTAATGGCGGCGAAGGCACTGAAAGTCGAAACGATTTGTGTATAGCCCCTGTCGGTCGGAGCACCACTGCTGCCATAAGAACTATTCCCCCATGCGGTGATACTGCCGTCTTCTTTCAAGCCGGCGAACGCATTGTAATTTCCAACGACTTGCGTATAGCCATTGCCAGTAGGAGCGCCACTGCCTCCACCACCGGATGAACCCCAAGCCGTGATACTGCCATCAGGTTTCAAGGCGGCGAAGGCGACGTTATTCGAAAATATTTTCGTATAGCCGCTGTCTGTCGGCTCGCCGTAGCCGCCATGAGAACTATACCCCCATGCGGCGATACTACCATCAGATTTCAAAGCGGCGAAGGCTGAGTCATTCGAGATGATTTGTGTATAACCGCTGCCGTCCGGAGCACCGCTGCCACCAGTAATTGGCCCACCCCATGCGGCGATACTACCATCAGATTTCAAAGCGGCGAAGGCTGAGTTATTCGAAAAGATTTTTGTGTAACCGTTGCCCGCCGGAACGCCGCTACTGCCAGACACACTCGGGCCCCACTGAGTAATACTGCCATCGGATCTCAAGGCGGCAAAGGCAACGTTGCGCGAAACAATTTGTGTATAACCGTTGCCGGCAGGAGCACCGCTGCCACCCTCATAACTGCTCCCCCATGCGGTGATACTGCCGTCTTCTTTCAAAGCGGCGAAGGCATAGTTGTTCCCAACGATTTGGGTATAGCCATTGTCTGTCGGCTCGCCGCTGCCGCCCCGATCAGCATCCCCCCATGCGGTGATACTGCCGTCTTCTTTCAAAGCGGCGAAGGCGGAGTGGTTTCCAACGATTTGCGTATAGCCGCCGTCGACCGGAGCGCCGCTACCGCCATTGCCAGGATCCCCCCACGCGGTGATACTGCCATGCAGGTAATCTCCCCTTACCCACTGGTAATTGATTGGCCCCAGGCCATCGTCATCAGACAAAGTGTTGCTTGCAGTAAGAGTTTGGTCTTCTTCTGGCACACCATCGATCGTTACCGTGCCGGTGGGAAGATCATTGACGTTCGCCACTGTTGCTGTTGCATCTGAGGTCATACTTTCGGCCTTACCTCCACCATCGGTATAGCTGGCCATCACGGTGATCTGTGAACCCACATTTTCCTGCGTCAATGTGTAGGTGGACGAGGTGGCGCCGTCGATCGCTACACCATCACGATGCCATTGGTAAATGATTGACCCCAAACCATCCTCGTCCGCCAGATCATTACTCGCCGTCAGAACCTGGTCTTCTTCTGGCACACCATCGATCGTTACCGTGCCGGTGGGAAGATCGTTGATATCAAAAGTGATTGCGTCGCTCACCACAGTAGCCATATTGCCCGCAACATCCTTGAACTGCACGAAAACCGTCCGGGTTCCCTGGGTATCAAGCAGGGACCAGGGCTTCGAGGTGGCGTAAGGTTCCCACGACGTGTAACTGCCCGATTCGTTCTTGAACCGCATCTGGGAGGCACCCGTGGAAGCAAGCGTCAGCGTCACACTCGTGGAGTCCGTGTAGGTGTTTCCACCATTAATCGAAATACTGTTGCTCACCGGTGCTAGCGAGTCGAGTGTGATTGCATCGATCACCGCAGTAGCCGTATTGCCCGCGGTATCCTTGAACTGCACATAGACCGTTTTGGTTCCGTCGCCGCTCCCCAGCGTCCAGGATTTCGAGGTTGCGTAGGACTCGTAGGATGTATAAGTCCCGTCCGATTCGTTCTTGAACCGCATCTGGGAGGCACCCGTGGAAGCAAGCGTCAGCGTCACGCTTGTCGAGTCCGCGTAGGTGTTTCCACCATTAA
>PBAS01000039.1 GCA_002716625.1 Phycisphaeraceae bacterium
GTCAGGAATTATCATCCTCTCAATGAGGAGGCTTGGCAGGACTACACGAGAGTCTCGCCAACAGACCCCTCTCCAGCGCCAGTTGCCGACCCTGCCGATAAAATTGCGATGCACGAAATTGATAAAACCTGGGACGAGGTGTTCAATCAACCCGATTCACCAAGCATTGAGGGGATCGCTGTTGGTAATCCTGTGAACGGGCAGGGTAGCGTTTGTGGGTTCGGGATGAAGGATGCATGGAATTATCCCAGCTCAGATATTTACGGCTATGGGCGAATCGGTGTCACAAATTTTGAGGTCAAAATTCTGGATCAGAGCATCTAATGAAGTTGAAGGTAAGCACTGCAAACATTCCCGCAGCGAAAGCAGTCGATGTTAGCGACTCGTTCACGAGTCTGACATCTACGGGACATATATCGGCTATCCCCGAACTTGTGCGACCACCAATTCCATCGATGATTTCAGGCGCGGGTGACGGTGGAGTGCTTGACGGCAGTGATCTTTCCGCGCTCACGCAAGAAGAAATTGAATCTGGAAATTTGATCTCTCATGGCGAAGACATCTACAAGTGGGATGCTGGTCGATCCAAGCTGTTGTCGTTAAATCGAAAACAATTTGTTGCAGGTCGAGCCGACGATGTGTACAATATGTTTCTGGACGTAAGCGGAGTAATTTCCTCAAACTCGGGATACCCACTTCGTCACGAATGTGTCTTAACGGGCCTTGCGGCGATGATCTCCGGGCCTGTGAATGAAGATTGTGTTTTTGAGATTCAATCCGAAGATATGACGGTACTTGCCAGCCTGACAATTGTTGCAGGCCAAGTACAGACGGTGAATGCAGATTTAGATTTGCCGACAGGACAGGATAATAAATCGATAAAAATATTTTGTAAAGGCGCGAGAGTGGTGAACCCGGTCGCAGCAGTTGAGCTGGGCTGGGTCGCAGGAAGCGCCACCACTTAAAAAAAGGAAAAAAACATGCCAGCTAGCGACTTCACGCTTATTACCAATGCCAGCCACCCCGCATATAGCGAAGAGGTGGATTCATATCTAGATCCAGGCAATGCGAAAGCACGCCGACTTTTCATCAAGGGCTCACCGTCACCAAGAAAAGGCATCGCAGCATTCTACTGCCTGACCAAGGCGGGATTCTCTGGAATCGAAGGTGACTCTATTTCTCTTCGATTGAGTTTCCAGAATCACCAAGACGGCGCGAACAGCACAAACCCCGGTGACATCGGTCTGTTTGCGTTCGCAGACAAGGCCCGACTGCAAGCGATGGCAGACGCAAACAGCACCGCAGGCTACAGTGACTCTGATGTGATGGAAGATGACATGCAGGGCGTTTCGATGCAGCGAGTAAACTTCAAGGACAATCGCCACTCCGAATTCAGATTGGGTCGCAACGAGCAACACGGCAACGGTTTGCCGTCGAACATCGACCAAGGCGATGATTTCGCAGTTAAAAATGCGTCGGATTGGCAACACATTCGTATGGATATCACGATCTACACGGACTCGGGCCTGAAAAAGGTGAAGGTAAAGGGATATCAAAGTAAGAAAAATATTCCTTACCCAACAACAGAGGCCGCTTGGGAAGATGCGTCAAACTTCGCGCAGAGCGAAAAAACCGATACATGGCAAAAAATGTTCGACTATGACGGCAATGGTGTTGTCGATGGTGGCGTTAACTGGGCATCTGGTGACCCTATCGAGGGCAGCCTGACAAACAGCGCTGGTGATGCAACCGAAGCAGTCAGCGGCTTTTACTGGCGGGATGCCGAGCGTGGCCACAGCAATCGTGACGAGCAAGCCTACCAGCCACAGGTTACCATTGGCCGCTTTGAGTGCAGAATCAAAAGCGACACCGTTTAATCCTCAACCAGGAGTATAGGACATGAACGTCGATTGGACGCAATCCGATCTCTCTTTTGTTGAAGATTTCTCATCGGGCACCTGGCCTGCGTCAACGGCGCATGTTGTACCGGACGATTTTTCATCCCCAACATCATTAGAGTTTGTAGAGGATTTTTCGGCAGGCACCTGGCCTGCCTCAACGGCACATGTTGTGCCAGACGATTTTTCATCATTTGACTTGCAATACATCGTTGACGATTTTGACTGGAGTGTCGCGTCAACACCACAACCACAACAGGAGAATAATCCCATGGCGAAACGCCTTTACTTGAAAGCCCCCGCAGGCGGCGGCGATGTCCTCATTAGCGATCTTGGATTGCTGATTCCCGAATCCGAAACCGATGGCTTGCTCGTAAGCTGTAGCGATGAAGAATCGCTTGATGCTGCGGCTGGTGAGAGAATTTTAGTCAGCAGTAGCGAAGTGCGCGGAAGTAAGGTTTTGCTTGCCCTCTTAGAAAGCTCAGTCCTCTTGATGAAGCGGGCCGCCGCCGATTCATACAGCACCTCAGCCAATTTAGCAGTGCCATTCCAAAGTGAGGAATTAATGACCGCCGACCTCGCAGACCAACAGGTAGTCATGGCAGAAGCCGAAGTTGTTGGGTCATTCAAGGCCAATAGCGTCGAAACAGATTCCGTAAGTCTCTTAGGAAACGACCTTAGTGCGACCCTGACAGGTCACGCCACCAGACTTTCGAGTGAAGAGACAAAGAGCACCGACCACGAGTCACGACTTGGGGTCATCGAAGGTTCAGCCGCTGGTTCTGTTGCGAAAGCCGAACAAGATGCTAAAGACTACAGCGATGCCGCTCTTAACACGCTAAAAGACGGATCGACCAAAAAGCTTTCCGATTTGGAATCAGATGATGCCGCCGCAAGCGCACGACTCGATACAATCGAGGGTGCAGGGGCGGGCTCTATTTCAGCAGCAGTCGCGGCAGAAGCAACGATCGCTCGTGGAGCAGAGAGTGCGGCTCAAAGCAAAGCGGATTCAAACGAATCCGAAATTACTACCCTTAAAGGGGCCGACAGCGTCCCTGGCTCCGTCGCCAACAGCGTAAAAGTCGAGTCAGATCGAGCGCAGGCTGCGGAGGCTTTTAACGCCGCCAATATTCAGGCTGGCGCGGAGTTGCTGTTTTATCCCAACGGGGTGCAGGGCTACAAGGCTATATTAGCCGGAGCGGGATTGTCGGTTGGGTCGGACTCGTTGATCGATTTGGCCGAGGACAACAAGAGCGCACATGACGCACTTGTTGCCGACATTGGCAATGCATCCACTCCGAACACCGTCAAGGGTGACATCAAAGCTCTCGAAGATGAGGATACCTCCATAAAGGCCGACATCAGTGCCTTGCAGGTTTCCAAGGCAGATCACGAGTCGCGAATTGACGATCTCGAGGGTGACTTGCCAGCAGAAGTTTCAACGATCAACAATACGTTGCTAAACATCTCTAACCCTGGCTCATCGAACAACCCTGGTCTTCTGCAAATTCTGGAGACTCAGGCAGCGGGAATTTCAACCGCAGCAACCGCGAACACCAGTTCGATCACGGCTGAAGCATCTGCGCGAATTGCTGCTGACCAGCAATTAAGTTCCGACATCAGCGCCGTTGATGCGCGTGTTGACAACATGCTGTCCAATACAGACCCAGCCAGTTTGGATTCGTTGGCAGAGATTGTGACAGCGTTTCAGGCCAGTGACAGTTCTACAGCGAGTACACTCCTGCAAATGCAGAACACTCACACCGCTGACAAAGATGCACACGCTGCACTTATCACTGCGGCTCAATCCGATGCAACTGCAAATGCGACCGCGATTTCTCAGCTTGAGGGTGATGAAATTGCCGTCAGTGTTGGCGCAAGCGAACCATATTTGAATGCACTGTACTCGACACTTGGTGCAACAAGCGTTAAGGATTATTTAGAGTTGAATGCTAGCGGTTTAGCGGCTGGCGGTGACGCACTCATAGGCAGTGGTGGTATGGCAACATACCAATCAAATTTTGGTGCAGCGGCAGCGGGAAGTGCTTTCGCTCAGATTGCCGAGAACGAATCGGACATTGCGGCAAATGCGGCGGCAATCTCTCAGGAGATAGCCGATCGTCAAAGTGCAATTTCAACCTTGGCGAGTGACGTAAGCCAAAACGAATCGGATGCTGACGCAGCAATCGCCGCTGTTGCAAGTGACCTGACAACGAAAGACGCAGCACAAACAAGCGCACTGGCGCAGGCAGTCGCAGATGCATTGGCGGCTCGAAATTTGATCATCGCAGACGTTGCGGCGAACGAATTGGCAAGCGATCAGGCTGAAGCAGCCCTCGCTTCCGCAGACACAGCCAATGCGGCCACGGCGGCAGCAGCCACGGCAGCAGTTGCGGCAGACCTGGTCACGGAAGAGGCGGCTAGAGCGGCAGCGGATAGCGCAGCAGCAACAGCTAACCAAACTGCACGGGATGCTATCGTAGCAACCGCAGATACTGATCGTGCCACAGCGGCAGCGGCGATAGTGGCGGCTGAACAAGCGGCAGCGGCAGCTCTCGCTGCGGAAAAAATTGTTCAGGACAATGCCAGAGCGGCACTCGTCCTTGAACACAAGTCACAAGATTTCACCGAGAACGGATGGGTTTCATATATGCACCTGAAATCAAGCGGTTCCGCGATCCCTTCCAACAGCAACAGTGCAAGATTTAGCGCGGATCACACAGTCAAGGGTTACTCCATCGGACTTGGCGCTACAACTGGCGCTGCGGCAGAAATCAAAATCAAACTCATTGATGATGCTGGCGCGGTCAAAGCAGAGGAGACCATCTCTGTAAGCCAGGGCACAAGCTATAAGGGTGGCGATTTAGCCTCCCCGATGGCAGCAGCCGCTGGTGACAGACTGGCCGTGGAGGTCAGCAGTGGACTGGTCAGCGATCCAGTTGTCTCTGTTGACTACTTTAAAAATGTATAATGATTGAGTGGCTAGGGCACAAAGCGCAAAAAATTAATGGACCGTTGTTTGTCCTCTCGCTTGTCCTAGCCATATCATTGCATTTGATGCTATACTTGGGATAACCCGGAGGACCGAGCGGGTTCCCAAGTATGCGTGTATATCTCGACCCCGGACACGGGGGACGAAACACCGGCACAAAAGTCGGAAACATCCAAGAAAAAACATACACCCTCGCGTTCGCGACAAAACTTAAGAATGCCCTGCACAACTTCTACAAGGACTTTGATGTAGCCCTTTCAAGAGAACAAGACTCTTACATTAATAATCCAGACCGAGCCCGATTTGCAAACGAGTGGGGTGCCGACCTCGTTATTTCAATTCACGTTAACGCACATCAGAGGGCCGATGTTGGAGGGTTGATGTGTTTTCATGTCGATGCTGTTGGCGAGGAGATTGGATCGAAGATAATGGACTGTGCTCCAAGAGGGTTAAAACGCACCAAATCAAAAAGCTATCTGGCGCAAAGCGATGATTGGACCAAAGATGCATACGCATGTATTGAAGGCTACAACGCCCCTGTTGTTTTGGTTGAGTTATTCTTTGCCTCTAATCCTTCAAACCTCAAACAAGGAACATCACGACCCGGCACAAATGCAATGCTCTCTGCCATAATTCAGGGCATCACCCTCCACGAAACCAACCTATATTTCAACGGCAAACTTGAGGACGGAATTGATAAATTTAAATGAACACGGTCCCCTTTTTCTTGGCTGCGATTTTTGGCCTTAATGGGTGCGCTCATAGCGGCGCTCTCCTTTGCACTCGCAATTATATAGAAATTGAGCATAAGCAGGTCACGACGATGGAGCTCGATAATCTGGGCAACATCATCGGGCAGGATGTTGTTCAGAGCAGCAAGCAAACCGTGAGGTCGAAGCTTCAATTCCTCTGCCCGGTTGCGGTCAAAAACGAAAATGAACCACCACCGAAAAAAGAAAAAGGAATCCTGCTATAAAGCGACTTCTTCCAGTTCTATTTTTTTTGGGTTGCAGCGACACAAACCTGTCGCTCGTGTGCCCGTCCTCGTGCTATGAGGAGAATGGTAATGCAGGAGTAGGTGCTTGCGCCGAAGGCACCCCTATCTACTCCAATGAGGAGACCTGCGAACTCGATGACTGTGTTGGTGATGTTGGCAGCGTTAGCGAAACCTGCAACGGTATCGATGATGACTGTGATGGAGTCACCGATGAAGTTTATGCGACGATCGACAGGAGAAAGGATGCCTGCGACACGCTCAAGGGGGTATGTGCTTCGAGCCATGTTTATTGCGATGGCGAAAATGGATGGGTCTGCGAGAAGCCTGATACTTACGAAAGTACAGAGACATCTTGTGACGGGCTCGACAACGATTGCTCGGGACTTGTGGATGACATTGCCATTTCTGAGCTTACACTTTGTTATAGCTACGACCCTATAACGCTAGTCAATCAGGCAACCGGCCACTGTCATCCAGGGTACTGGCATTGTGACCCAGAAGGCACGGGAGAGATGACCTGCGTCTCAGAGCAAGGCCCAAAGAGAGAAACAGTATGCGGCCAAGATGCCGATTGCGATGGTCAGGTCTATAGCCAAGACACAAATCAACTCGACAAATGGCAGATTGTTTTTGGTGTTGATTACTCTGGGTCGATGAGCACTTATATCGATAATCTCAGCCTTGCCCTTGATTCGTTTGTTTCTCAATTTTCCTCTCCTCAGCATGAGTTTGCGCTGGTCAATATCGCCGCCACCAATCCAACGCATTTGGAAATTTTGGCCGATTTTGGTCCATTTTCAGCACTTATTTCTGCTCTAGACCCCGACCTAAACGGCGCAGAAGAGGCATCCATTGACGCAATTCATGCGGTTTGCAGCGGTGACTTGCTTGAGTTCAACCCTAACGCGCATAAAATCTATGTTGGTTTTACGGACGAGCCGGGTCAAACCTATTCCTCGCCACCCCAGAGCATTGCGGGTGGCGGTGACGTTTGTTTTCAAAACGATGTTGTTGTTTACATGTTCTCACTCAGCCCTTACGAATGGGAAGATGCGACCGATCCCACAGGGGGTACATCATTTTTTCTGAGTCATCGTCATCGCTCAATGCTCGATGACCTCAACACCATCGTTAAAGAAATTAGCTGTTCAGATGGTGGTCAATAGCCGTTGCTAGGCCCAGAACGAAATATAAACTGCAAATACAAAACAAAATCCATCCACTCATTTTTTCAATACCCCCAAAATTGATTCTAACTGTTCCAGCATCAGCCGGTCCTCGTCGTCCAAACGACCCGCATCCATCGATAAAAAATCAACAAATCGATCAATCGATTCGATTAAAGACCTGTATAGTTCTATCCATCGTATTTCGTGTTTAAATGTGGCCAAATCGCAATCCGCATCCTCCAGAAGAGACCGGGCTGTTTTTGCCAGACCTGCAATTCGTACCTTGGTCATCTGTTTTTTCGCTGCCATTTGGTTGTTCTCGTGTCGGTGGTTAGTGATATGAGCCGGTTGATCGGCTAATAAGCTGCAGTGCATTTTCACGCTTCTCTTCATAAGATGCCGGATTTTCTTCGCGATGGTTCTGAACAATAAGTGTTGTTCTGCGCTCGGGCCGACCGAACTTATGGAGAGCCTGCCCGTGAGCAGACTCCCCATCGTCGGCATCTACATGTCCGACCTCTTGCAGTTTTGGCTCGAGGTCAGGATGAAACACATAGACCCAGTATTTCATAGCATCCCTTAGAATGGTGTTTCGTCCTCATTAAGCACTTGACCTAACGTGTCCCCACCGGTCTCGCCAAACTTACCATTTCCACCACCACCGATAAGGGTGAGGTTGCTACAAATAATTTTTGTAGAATATTTTTCAATTCCATCCTTGTCCACATATTTATCGGTTTCTAAGCGACCGTCAATGTACACCGGAGATCCCTTCGAGAGATAGTTGTTCGCCGCGTGTGCGTCTTTCTCCCACAGAACCACGTTGTGCCACTGGGTGTTGTCCTTGAAACTTGTTGCCACTCGCAGGTTCGCTACGCTCTTGCCTGAGTTGGTCGTCACCAACTCGACATCGTGTCCTAAATTTCCTAAAATCTGAACTTTGTTCACTGTTCCCATTTTCATTTACTCCTTCATTAATGTTTTTACACTCTATAATTCTGGCTCCAGGAAAAATCTCCTTGACCCAGACTAAACTCTCGAACGCATCACGCTCCATCCTTCTTCCGCGATATGCTTCCCTTAGAATTTGGAATTCTGACTGACTTAGACAAAGCTCTTTTTTGTAACGTTGTATAATTTTCATGAATGTCTCTCAGTGTTCCAATCACCTGCCTGCCGAGCCTGCCCTTTGGCTCAAGGTGACGGATTTTTTGTACGATTTGTTCCTGGTGATGGTGGCGCAGATGACATGGACGACACAACCAAATAACCGTGTGTGGCTCATCATAGTCGGGGTGATGACCCTCGACCGCACCAACAACACCACATAGCTGGCAATGGTCCGGGTGTTCAATAAGGCCAAGAGTTTTGGACGAATTGATTAATTTCCGGGCGGCCCGTTTCTGAGCGCTCGTATCTCGTATTTTCTTCTGTCGCGCCTTTTCTTTTTCGGGGTTTTTTGCATAGGCGGCTCGACGGGATGCGTTCCTACACGGCTTGCAAGAATACTGGAGTCCATCAGGATTGTTTGAGCACTTATGATATGCCGTAAAAGGCTTTTTCGCCTTGCACGTTCGACAAGCTTTACCATCCAGCATTAACGGGGCCTTAATATTGTTGACATTTTTGTGCAGATGAAAATTGACACCTGCACATAAAAACAGTTAGTTACAGTTATTGGTCAGCGCTCTTAGCTTAGTCAACTTTCCTCCTTGAGCACAGAATCAAACGATTTAAACAAGTTAGAGGTCAGCGAAAGCTGAGTGGTGGTTTCGTTACCTTCCGGGTGTATGTCATCATTCACTTCATCATCGGTGATCGAGAGTACAACCTGCCTGCGTCGAATAGCATCTGAGTGGAGGTAACGCTCGGTCATCTTCAGGTCCTTGTGCCCGAGAATGTCTCGGACTGCCTTTGGGTCTCCAGAGAGAAGCGTAGCTTGTGTTGCGAAGAAATGCCTACAATCTCGCAGGTAGATCATCCTGTCATATCCTGCCTCTTGGGTAGCCGCCTTGATTACTGGCCCATCCCAATCGCACCAAATGTGTTTGCTGGTGGGGTGCAGGTCTCGCTGAGAGCGGAGTGCTTTCATTGCAGCGTTATTCAGAGGCACGGAGCGGGATTCCTTGCTTTTCGTGTCCTGCTCCTTGAGCACGGCAAACCAATTGCCGTTTGAGTCCATCTTAATACAGTCGTATGTCATTCTTCTAAGCTCGACGGCACGAATGCCCGTGTTTCGGGCAAATACATACTGATTTCGCCAGTGCTCTGGCAATGCTGCAAGAAATCGCTCAACAACAATCGGCGGGTGTATTTTCCCGCGCAGTTCGCTGGTGGATTTAGCCGACTTGATTTTGGTGGGGTAAAACGTCATCAGGGACCGCAACTGCAAGAGCCCCGTGTCGTCCCCTTCACTAACGCACCTTCGCATCGCTTCTTCTATGACAAGTTTAAGCTTGGCTGTTTCGCGTCTCCAGGTTTGAGGCTGAGTCGTTTCCGACCGCATCTCGATATACTCCTCCCAAAACGCCTTTGGTTCATATCCAACCAGCGGAGTAGTACTGCCATGAAAACCAACGATGGAATTCCACATGGACCGATGACCGAGGTAGTCGGACGCACCTTCGCGCCTACCTTCGTCCCACTCACGCAACTCACCGAGAGTTATTCCCGGAGTAGTGTCGCTTGCAGTAGCGTCATTCTCAACCTCCCAAAGCGCCCTCATTAACCGACCCACTTTGACTGCGTGATTTCGTTTCGTCATGCGCGTAGAAAACTCGAACTTTTTCTTTTCGCCACCCACAATGGCAGTAAACACCAAATAATAGAATTTGGTTTTTTTACCGTGTCTTATTAGTTTTTTGATCACTTAGCAGCCATCCGGGCCTTAGCGTCGATGTACGCATCAAGTGCCTCTTGCTTGTAAAAATTTCTACGACCAAGTTTAAATTTTGGCGGGTCAACACGGCGATAGAGGTATGATTCCGACACCCCGAGATACTCCGCAGCTTGCGATATGGTCATCAGGTCTTCGCGCATTAGGAGACACCGTCCCCCGGTGACAGATCGTCGATGGGTGAAGCGATGGTCTGCTTAAGGAACGGTGCTCTGATGTCCTCAGATGGTGCAGTTGTCGGAGCCCCAAAATCCCCGTAAGTAGCTGCGTCATCCGTTTTCAATGCCTGCTCAAAGTCCGGGTTCGTCGGCCAATAATTTGCTGCTTGTCTAACGCATGTTTTACGATACATCGCTAATGTGTGATTTCGCCAAACTGGCGAATTACCAGATTTAATTTTAGACCTAAATTTCTCAAGGTCCACTACAGTCATAGGCTCTACGTGCCTGAGACCGTCAGGGAGTGTGGCTATACAATATACGCCAGCTAGGGGGCCGCGCTCTTCATCGATTGCTATAATTTCGTGCTGGACATCCGGGTTGCCGCCGCGAAAAATTTTGAGTTTACCTTGTTCCACTTCGTTCTTGTAGTAAGGCGAAGTGGCGGCATGTTTGATCAGTCCGTGGCGTTGAGCAAGGTGAATCAGTCCCTTGTAAGAGATGATCATTTTAGCAGTGCCTCTGAACGGCACCATGTATGCGAGTTCGCCAAAACGCAGACCGCATTCGGTAGCGCGGAGCACGGTCTGGGCTATCGAGCCGGTAGTGCATTGTTGCAATTGGGGCGAGTCTGAAATGGTCGAGAGCGCAGAAAACACAATCGCCTGCGGATTGACATGTCCTGCTGCTGACAAAGGCAACGCCTCTTCAAATGCCGACATTTTTGATTCCATTACATTCTTTATTCTCACCAGTGCCGTCATGCTGCGTCTCCGTTGAAAAAGGACCGAAATGTCCGGTATGATTTAGTCTTTGTGTATTTCTTTATCGTTCCTGCATCGATTTTTAAATCCTTGGTGAGGGACTTGTAATCAACCGTTTTTCGCTCAGATGTTTTCCACAGGATCTTCCCGAACTCCCCTTCTATACCGGCACGGGGTCCGATGGTCTCCTTGAGCAAATTCTGTGCAAGGCGAATACGCTCTTCAGCGTCATCCTTATCCCCCTTGGCGCGAATCAAGTCCTGTATAACAGCAGAGGACTCTGCGCCTGCATCGATAAGCGAGTCACCCTTTGACGCTGGATATCGCTCTGTGATGAACTCGGTACATGCCCTCGACCCTGTCATAGGAATAGGCTCATCGCCAATGATGTGACGGGTCAGAAAATTGTATCCTGTCTCGATAAGTGCGTACTGGACCTCTGGGTCTGCGTCCCACTCATGCACGACCTCGAGCAAGCCTGAGTTGCCGTTGAACACGCAAAACTGCGTCTTCTTGAGGCCCGTTACAGCCATCTGCCACTGGCATTGGCCATAATAGGTCGGGTTGTTCGTGTAATTCTTGAATCCAAAGCCGCTGGGGCATTTGACTTCAATATTGATCGGCTCATCAAGATCGGTGCGGATGAAATCGCAGGTGGCTCTCATCCATTGCAACAGGGGGTGTAGCGTAGGCTGGCCTTTAACGAGAACGCAGCCGGGATTCGAGTCCTGATACATGCCGCCGAGCCCATTGAAACGACCCGGTGCCACCTCATCGCCCTCGAGATTGTTACCCCTCGAGATGTGCGGATTTAGGTCAGCCTGCCAACCCTCCTCCAAGCGCATCTTGACTTTGTGCGGGTCGGAGTAAGAGCATGTGCCAGTGATGCCTCCGGTATCACCGGAGCCTAGCTCGACTGGGGAATTCCCAGGATTTAAGACAAGTTGCTCTGCTGGAATTATAAACTTCGATAGATCACCCATGCCGTCACTATAACGAACGGTAAAGTGTTTCACAACATAAAAGTATAGTGAATGAGAATATAGACGTACTTTTTACTGAGACATTTTTGAGCACATGACTCGCCAAATGTCATACCACTGGTCAGAAGTTGCCGTATAGGGCAGTATATGCCCCGTCAGCGCGATTTTACCCACATCTGATATACGCGCACCAAGAGGGGAGTCAAATAGCTCTTGAAGTGCTTGGGGTGGGGTGCTCGAATCAGTCAGGAGCGTCGAAATTGGGACATCAAGCCCATCTGCCAACTTCTGAAGCACTCCTGCGCCCGGATTGCTGGTTTTCATGCGCTCGAGCCTGGAGATGTCGGACTGGGTGACCCCGGTCCGTTTTGATAGTTGGGGTTGAGTGAGTTTTTTAAGCGCACGATAGGCTTTCAGGTTTCTACCTATTGTTCTGCCCAATCCTGATGCAGTAGCAGGCTTGGTCGTACGAATTTTTGGCTCGATTTCCTTATATAAGGGACCGAAAAGTTGACCAACATCATAGCCAAACGCATCAGCCAAGGCGAACACGACATGCATCGATGGGTTCCTGATGTCCCCGTCTTCTATGCGCGAAATGGTTTGTGGGGCTAGGCCGCATCGCCCTGCAAACGCCTTGACCGTTAAGCCGCTTTTGGCCCTTAGCGCCAGAATATTGCGGGATAACACCTCACTATCCAAACGACTCATTTTAACACTCTCCAGTCCCGACCACCCGGTAATAACTATATCACGACCGGGGCAGAGGCAATACTGCTATTGAGCCGCATTTGCATGTGTATGCAGGGACGAAAAAGTGACTGCGCGTATAAAAAATACTTGCAATAAAAAGTGACTGAGCGTATAAGGGGGTATGGCGCAGCATTCGACTTTTCAGAGCAGAGTCTATCAAACACGTTCAATCGAGAGGGCTTATGCCCTCTTAAGTACCCGGATTCTCAACTTAATTTTAGTTGCGCCAACGGCTAGTGGGAAGACGGTCATTGCGACTCGTCTGGTTCACATGTTGGGGGTCCGGGTGCTGTTTTTAGCACACAGAATAGAGCTTATTGAACAGGCTGCGGAGCGACTCCGACAAGCAGGGCTTGATGTGGGCATTGTCGGCAAAACCGTCCCAGACAATCAGGTGGTTGTGGGTTCCGTGCAAAAAATGTGTAAGCGTCAATCAATTGACGGTCTTGGGCTTATCGTTATTGATGAGGCGCATCGGGCTGTAGGAAATTCGTACAAGAAAATTCTTGAGGCACATCCGGGCGCAAGTGTGCTTGGCCTAACCGCGACCCCTTATAGGTCAGATGGTAAAGGGCTCTCGGAGGTTTTTGACGAGATGGTCGTCGTCGCAACGCCAAGAGGGCTAATGGACGAGGGATTCATCGCAACCCCCCGAATTATGGCACCGTCAAAAATTGACTACGACAAACTCAAGCGCAAGGGTCGCGATTTCGACATGGATGATGCCGCCGAGTCGATGGTGTTTTTGTCGGGCCGAATCGTGGAACACTGGCTCGACTATGCCAAATCCAGACCCACCGTTGTATATGCCTGTAATATTAAACATTCAAAAGCCCTGACCCGTGCATTTCTTGATGTGGGTATAAGCGCAGCACACCTTGACGGTACAACGCCTCTAAAGGAGAGGGTCAAGATCCTCACCGACTTGAGAGAGGGTCGGGTGAATGTGGTCTGTAATGTTGGTGTGCTCACAGAGGGTTGGGACCTGCCTTCTTTGAGCGTGTGCGTACTCGCCAGACCAACGATGAGCACGGGTCTCTACTTGCAAATGGTCGGCAGAGTCCTGCGACCGCTTAAGGGCAAGGATAAACCTATCATCCTCGACCATGCCGGATGCGTGCGTGAGCACGGCAAGCCACAGGACCACCGCTCGTTTTCACTCGAATCGGGACTTGAGAAAAAGGGCAAGAGAAAGCGCACAAATCTTCGTATATGTGACTGGTGCGGGTCGGTCGGCAGCGTAAGGGACAAGGTGTGTGCTGATTGCAACATGCCGTTTCGCGAAATGATTCCTGGAGTCGAGGAAAGCGATTCGGAACTGGTTGAATTGCTTGATGATGGATTTGCTCAGATCAAACGATGTGCGCGAGGGTGCGGGGAGACTGTCCACCGCAGGGCAAAGTGGGGCTCATACTGGCACCTACTAAAATGTGAGCGTGGGTGTACGAGGCAGTGGGTCTGTTTCCCGCCAAAAATTGCGTCACGGGAAGACAAGCAAAGGGAATACGAGTTTTTTCTAAGAGAATGCTTAAAGAAGCGCAACGATGTTGGATGGGCCTCACACCGGTTCCGAGAGGTGTTTGGGGTATGGCCAAGGGGACTAAAAGGAGGGAAAAGCGATGCAGGAAGACGTATTCAGACGATATTATGGGCTGCTGACCAAAGATGAAACGGTCAGGGAGTGGTTTGCGAAGAGGCACAGGGACAACTCGGTGCGAAAATTTAGAGGCACACTTGATGACCAAATACAGAATATAGGCAAACTCGAGTTGGCTGGCTACGATGTACACATGTGCATCAACACCGGCACGGAGCGCACTACCGAGGGCATCGACACATATCACGCCTGCTTTATTGATGTCGATTATAAGTCCGGGCATCGCGCAAAGCACGATTTTAAAATGCAACCTCACTTTGCTGTTGAGACCGGAAATGGATGGCACATCTATTGGCTACTCGACCCTGGAGAGAATATCACCGAGTGGAGGCTGGCACAAAAGGCATTGGCGCGAAAATTTCAAACGGATGAAGCGGTAAATCTTGCGACACAACTGGTGCGACCTGCCGGACTGCGCTACAATAAGACTGCGACGACTCGACTTGGTGACGATTGCCATACACGACTGCGCACTAATGTGAAAGCGCCTGTGCGGCGATACACTCTCGACGAAATCATTATTGGATTTGGCCTTGTTCTGACTCCTAAGCCTGTTTTTTTGGCGCGAGAGAATACAACAAAAAATCGAGGGTGCGCTGGGGCGAGAGCCGAACAGTATCTGGCGAAGATGGCAATTGCCGTAGAGGGAGATGGAGGAAGTCTCCAGACGTACAAGGCATGCAAGGTTGGGTGTGATTTTGGTGTAAGTATGGACGAGTTTTGGCCAGCCCTTTTAGACTGGAATCGAAGGTGTTCGCCACCTTGGGACGAGCGCGAACTTCAGCAGAAGTTGGAGAGTGCTTATAGAAATCAATCACGGAATTTTGGGTGGAGGATGATTGCATAATGCAATGTACGGATTTGTCGAATGTTGATTTATTAGTTAAGGCACATGGGGAGCACATGCGATATGTGCCGGAATGGGGAAAGTGGCTCATCTGGGACGGACAACGGTGGAGGACCGACATCACTGGTCAAATTATTCGCTGGATGTCTGTCATCGTTCGCCGCAAATATCACTGGTCGCAGAAGTGGGCTGCTGCGCCGGACCTCACGGATGAGGAACGCGAAAAAAGAGAGGCAGTTCATAAGTGGTGGGCGCGAAGCGGGAGCACGACGAAGCTCCACGCAATCGAGCGACTAGCGCGGTCTTATGAAGGTATTCCTGTGGGGTACGAAGAACTCGACCAAAAGCCGGACCTGCTTAACCTTAAAAATGGCACCTTCGACTTAAAAACAGGGGAACTGCGCGACCACTCGCCAGCCGACCTCCTTACTAAGATGGCGCGGGTAGAGTTTGACCCTGATGTTGTTGCGCCGAGATGGGACAAGTTTATTAGTGAGGTGCTCTGCGGAGACAGAGAGCTTATCGAGTTTGTGCGCCGGATTTTTGGGTATGCCTTAACCGGACACACGCACGAGCAATGTTACTTTTTTCTCCATGGATTTGGATGCAATGGTAAATCGACGCTTATCAATGTCATACACCATATGCTTGGTGATTATTCGCAAACCTGTGCGCCTAACTTGTTTGTGACCAATGGAGGAGACGCACACCCAACGGGGGTGGCGCGACTTTGTGGTGCGCGTTTTGTAGCAAGCACTGAAATCGAAGGCAAAGACAAGCGGCTGGCCGAACAGCTACTGAAACAGGTGACGGGTGGAGAAGCGATGGTGGCTAGGCGAATGCGCGAGGATTTTTGGGAATTCACGCCTACGCTAAAATTATTTCTAAGCGCGAACTCACTCCCGCACATCGAAGGGTCCGACCACGGAACCTGGAGACGAATTCATAAAATCCCATTCAATCTGACAATCCCAGAAGAGGATAGGGACAACGACCTGCCTTATATTCTGGAGACATATGAGCTTAGTGGAATATTCAACTGGATTTTCCAGGGGTGCCAAGATTGGTACAGGGCGGGACTTCAGCCTCCTGAAAGCTCCAAGGAAGAGACAAAGAAATGGCGCGGTGTGTGCGACCCGCTTGAGGGCTATCTCGAAGAGGCCACTGCTCACGGGAAAACCCTCGAAGAACAGCAGAGAACCGAGATGTATGCTTGGCTTGATGTTGACAAGAACAACAAGGACAAGAGCATCGCCGTTAGTGATTTTCAAACGGGATACCGCTCGTGGCTGAAAAGCAATGGGCTCGACCTCGTTGGTGGTCGCAAAATTTCCGGGGACATGGAAGCAAAAGGCTTTACCAAGGACCGTGTCACTGTAAAATCTAAGACACGATATTCTTGGCTTGGTATTGCACCTGTTCTTCTCGAGGCCAAAAAGAAGAAAGAGCCGGTTGGTGGTTAGGTTTTTGTTTTGTTTGTTTTTGGTTGGGTGCGAGTTGCCAAAAGAAGTGCTTTGCTCGAACCACTGCTGGGAAATAAAAAGATGCGTGTCGGAGCGCGTTGAGCCAACCCTGTGCGCGGCACAGTGCGTGGAGGAGATTCCAGAGGCGCGACTGTCAGGTGCCAGGGATTACCCGAGCGAGGATTGTGCGTATGTGGAGCTCTACACTGCCCTATACAGCCCTACAATTGAGTGCAGTGACGGTGACTCCTGGGCCATGGAGCAGGGCATTCTCTACGACTGTTACGCAGTGCGTCAATAATCTGACGCTTTTTCAACCCCCCATTAATACAAACCTTTTTCTTTTGGCGCGAACCTTGTCAGTTCAAAAGTGACAATCTGAACTGTCAAGGTCGTATGTAATGATATCAATAGGTTATAAGAATCTTGTCAGTTCAAACACATATTATACATATCGCTCAGTTTGGGGCTGGAATCGTCCCTATAAAAAATCAGCCTTACCCCTTTTTGAATCTGAACCGACAAGATTTTGGTAAGTGGTTGAAATTGTTGATGCGGGTCTTGTCAGTTCAGATTTTTTTGCCGGAAAAATGTGTTAGAATGGTTAATGACGCTCCCCAAAACTATAGATGCGGGGTGGGCGGTTTTCGAGATACGATACAGTGCTGGTCTCGAAATCGAATCTGAAAAAATGTTTGGTTATGTTGATTTTGACGAGCGTGTCGTCAGAATAAATACCGATGCCCCGCTGCCGATGCTCCGTGAAACCCTTTTGCATGAGTGCCTGCATATCATTTTTGCAGGCGTGGGGTTAGGGGAGGAGAAAATCGAAACAAACAACGAGAATTTAACCGAGCAGACCACCAAGGGGCTGATGTTATTCTCGAGGCTGAATCCGTTCCTGTTTAAGTGGCTGATTTATGGTGAGGGTTTTTATGACCCCAAGTGAAGAACAGGAGCAAACAGCAGTTGTCAGGTGGCTCAGGCGCAATAACGTTTTGTTTACACATCCCCCCAACGGTCTCATTAAGTCGAAGGTGACTGGTGCCAGGGCTAAACGAATGGGTGTTTCGGCAGGGGTGCCAGACCTTTTGATTTTTACGCCGCCGCCGAGGAGAGCGCAGGCGTGTGGTGTGGCAATTGAAATGAAGAGGAGGAGAGGCAGGCGTGTAGTAAGCCTTCACCAGCAGAAGTGGCTCAGGGGGCTAGAGGAGGTGGGGTGGTTGACCTACGTGGTCGACGGAGCCTCCGAGGGCATCCGGCTTCTCAAAGAGCTTGGGTATTATATAGGAGAGGGGAGTGAAGGGGCGCGAGGCCCCTCCATATCCGATGCAGACTAGAGACAATTCAGCATACATATTGTGTCCCGAGGTAATTTAAACTTAAGTAAAGCGGCTTGCTCGACGGCATTGCTTACGAGCAACGCTCCTTTCACATGCGGCTTTATATCCTCGAAAACGAGGTATTTACCAACCTCCGTTTCACTGATGTATTTCAGCACCTTTGGGTCGATGACATAGGGTCCTGGGAGTATCATCATTACCCCCTTGGCTAAATCACCTTCCTCCCACTCCCTTCGGACCATCCTCACATGACGATGCTCCAAGGTGCGGTCGCACAGTTTGCAGAACTTTAAATTCTTTGGTTCAAGATTTGAACCACACTTCTCACAATACATTTCAATCCTCCTTTAAAATATGATGTCCCTTATTTGTGGTTTTGCTTTTGTGCTTCCATCGCCCATGTCGCTGATTAAGCCGACAATGTGGTCACGATATGCATCCGGCAGATTTCCACTGTCGATTACATCTTGAACGAAATCACACACCGCAAAAAACAGTAACTTCCACAACTCTGGATTGCTTTGCATGACCTCCCCCAGCGAAGTCTCGCCAATTTCGATGTCATCAAAAACATCTAACAGGGGGAAACCTCCAACTCCCGCGCAAAATTTTATCCAGTAAGAGAAGCTCATGTCCCTTGAGTCTCCCCTTATTTGATCATCGCCGCTCCAGCCTATGCTGAACGTCCCGTAAAGGTCTTCATCATCCCAGCACGGGTCTTGTGGGTTGTATGGCTCGATACTTTCAATACAGATGTCATCAACCCCCAAAATCTCAGCCGCCAGACTACAGGCATCTCGCGGACTCAAGCCTCTATTTTTTATTTCAAATTTGCTAAGTGTGAATTGCTTCTTCATTTCAATCCTCCTTGGTTGAATAAGGCATATGGTGTATCTATCCACGCCACGAATTCACTTGTTCTAATATCGAAACCATTATTGGGGCGCTTTGGACTAAGCCAAACCGCATGCCCTCTGGGGTCGAGATATCGGCTATCGTGATGATCGCCGTCCGTGACAGGAAACCCATGCCATGTTCTAGGCATGACATCGCTACAGAAAGAAACATTCCAACCACGCTCCAGGGCTTCTTTAGCTCTGTGATGGTTTGAGGATGATTCGCTAAAAGTCAGATAGTAGTTATCTGGTAGCTTCTTGCGGTCCAGCCGCGAGTACACCTTCGTGTAATCGTGAAACTGGATGGTGGGAAAGTCTTTAAAGAGCCACGGTGCCACTTTTTCCCAGGGGATGTCAGTGGTGCCGTTGAGGCGCACGGCAGGGATGGCACCTCTGCGCTGCGCTGCCCTCCAATGCGCTTCAAGTTCCCTGTAGAGAAGGGTGAAGAAGACATTGGGCCAGTAGATGAGCATGTACAAACGCTTGGCGTAGGTTTTTTGTGGTCCATTGTGCAACATACTTCTTCCCGTGTACACGATGCATGGGTTGATGCAGTCATCTGCACCAGAGCAAGCATTAGCAAGCCCGCTGCTCATATGCGCCGCCATGTAAATCGCTGCATCATAGGAGCGCACCTCGTTCCTGTTGCTTTTAGCCATTTTTGTAGAGGCCTTAGATAAAAGCTTGTGCTGTTTACCTAGACCAAGACCATGGGCCATCTCCCATGCCACCCTGATTGGCATGATCCAAGGTCGTTCCATCTCTTGATGAATCCTCTTAGTATTTTGACGCACCTGTACGTCGTCGATAATGGGTAATCTCATAATAATCTCCTAAATGTTTTGGGTTTTTGTTTTGTTATATTGCTTTTATGTATTCAATTAGCTTTTCTTTTATTTGGTCCGTCTCTACGTACTGTAAGAATTCAATGGAGACAAAGGATACCGAGAAAGGCCTGCCTCTCCCGTCTTTACCCTGAATGATTATTTCAAGCCCATCGGCCCCAAAGGCATCAATTGTGTGCATGTGTTTATGTGTCATCTTACTTCTCCTCCTTATTAATGCGCACGGTGAATCCCAGTGCGCGTATATGTTTAATGTCATCGTCATCGATGAACTTTCTTTTGCTGATTGCTGCAAAGCATTTGCTTCGCTCACACTCAGGGCTCAGGTTACCCTTTTGGTCTTCACTTAAATAAATTGTCATCTTAAACTCCTTTGTTAGCCTCATAGACTGCCTTCGCAAATAATTCTGATGTTGCACTTCTTATCCTGTTTAATGGCGCACCGATGCATTGCTGCACGATGCGCCGTTGGTTTTTATTTTATTGGTGATTGCTATTAAGATAGGCAGTGACTGGGGTAGTCCCACCGAACCATACTCATAAAGTCATCATGAAGACCGATGCGCTTCTTCATTGCACGGTCGGGCTGGCTTTCAAGTTTGAGCCCCTCAGTACATGCATTGTATAACTGCAATGCGCTTCCGTCCTTATGCTCATCATATGCTGGCTCATGCCATTCCTTGAGAGACTTCTCAAAGACTCTGGCTGAAAGCACATTGTTACCGCGCAACCTGCCAAGAATCTCATACGCATTGCAGTCTCTCATCTGTATGGCTCTCATGTCATCGATGTCCTTGAGCATCTTTGTGTATGACGCTCCGACCCTGTCAACTGAGCCTTGGACTAACTGTTTGACTGACTGCCAGACATTCAGCGTATGCTTCTTTGCTACGACAATGTCTCCAGTGAACATGCCGTTAGCACAAACAAACACCTGAGCTCCAAACGCAAAGCCTACGCTTATGGATTTGTCATAGCTGTTGCGGAATGCAATGGACGGTCCGGCATAGCCATCGCCTCCCTTGAACGATGCCATTCCAAACAGGCAAGCTCCATCCCTTGACAGTCCGAAGGTGTTGCTCTCCAGTGTAAACTCAGGGAGCATATCGGCTAAGTCCGTTGAGACATATTCGATAATGTCCCCGTGCGGCACCGGCATGTATGTGTCTGTCCTTGGTGGAACAGGCACACCCATGACCTCGCTGAGTGTTGCAGGGTTGAGCATTGCCTTGGCTGATGTGTTAATTAAATTTGTCATTGTTTCCTCCATTTTGACGCAACTATTCATTGTAGGATGTTTCTGCGCCGAATTGTTGATTAGTTTTAGTTAAGATAAGATTATTATTATTTTTGTCAGGCAATCAGCGAGTGCGATTGCTAGGAATAGGTTATCCATATGCTTTCTCCTTTCTTTAAGCTGTGATGACCTTGCTTTGGGTTTCTATCCAACACCTTGCACCGCAGGATAGCGGCTTGTGTGGGCTGTAGACTACTCTAGCTACCTCATTTCTATCTTTATCCAGAATCACCACCCTGTTGGCATATCGGTTGTCTTTATAATCCTTAACCGTCAGGCAGGGCTCTTCTGTTCCTTGTTTTATGTTCTTCTTAATGATGTGCTGGTTAACATGGATGATTGTTTTCATTTACTTCTCCTTATGTGTGAGTGTGTCCATCAGGCTCGATGCCGTAGTACACGTTGTTAATTACTGCGCCGATGTAGGCATTACCTACTCCGAACGAAAACTTTCGCCGGAACTGCTTGTAGGTGTCACCATTGCCGTGGCGAACCCACAATGCCTTGACTGCCTTGCGTTGACATTTTGTTATTGGGTTATTCATCTTACTTCTCCTTCTTCCAAAATTGTGGAAACTTGATTTTTAACTGTGCTAATTGCTTCTCATAAAACTCATGTTTGTCCTCCCATTCCTTCTTCTTATATGGAGACATCATTGCCTCCGTGATTGCTTGCTCTGTCTGGAGTCTCCTCATTGCGACAAAGCATTGAACTATCGCTTGTTGTGCTTGCTCTTCTGTGACTTTATAGCTCATTATGAAGTCCCTCCTGTTGTAGTTTCTCTAGGCGCAGGTCTACATATTCCACATAGTCCTCCGCAGTAGGGCAGATGGCTGTTTGCCCTCCCTCAATAAATTGTTTCATCTCAAGATGCCTTATAATCCTGTTCAGGTATTTCTCTCGTTCACGGTAATAAATCTCAGTCTCCAGCCAGACAATGTTTCCGTTGTCCTGCTCTTCCCCGATGACATCATTAAGGTGTTTCATGGGCATCTCTCTCCTTTCTCCGCGCACATACGTGCCGTCCTCATAGACAACCCATTCCTTGAACTCCCGGTTCAGTCTCTGTATTATTATTACCCTTTGGCTATTCATTTTAATTCTCCTTCTTGTTGTTTGAACACGCACACAACGCACGGTCCTTCATGTTCCGTGGAGCAACTTGGACAGGTGCTCCTTTGTTTGCTTTGCTCGGTGCAACCGTAGTTACTCCAGGCATCACAGTTGTTCTCATAGGCTTGCTCTTCCATTTCATTCTCCTTTTGTTTCTATTAAACTCTGCTATCTTCTGACTAAACATTTTGTTCCCTTACTGTTGTGGAATGCGCTTAGGTGTAAGCTTGCTAACGGTTACTTGTTGCAGTAGAGGCTTCTTCAACCACTGGAGCTTGTCCAGGCGTTGGTGAAGAGCAGTAAGCGTTGGTGACTTGACTAGCCAGCCAAACCCCCAATCGTACTGTTGCGCTTTCGCAAATGTCTTGTGCTTCTTGGCCTTGGCCACCAAACCTGGATACACTGTTACTCGGTATGTCATAATAACTCCTAATTTGTTGTGGAAGGGGTTCATCCCCCTCACTAAAGAGGGGGAGGGTTCCCGCCACTAATTGGGTGTTATGTCTGATCCGTAAGCATGTTAGAGCGGTCAAGGCCCAGAGATAGAGCCATTGGGCACGTATACCTGTAACGGATTACCTCTTAGCTTTGTAAGTACTCGTAACCCTTGATGTTATACATATGTCACTAAGCTACTATACCTCACTAAACAGAACAAACCCCTTATATTTGGTACGACCTTCATGATATACAACACCACTACCACCACCCACCTCCACGAGAAGACCTCTGGGTCCCATCTAAAGTGTAATACGACCTATCTGCACACGATTTGGGTTTGAATCACTACCACAAATATGTAACAATTTTAGATGCCTGTAGATCTTCTAAGTGCGTTTCCCCTCATCACCGATGGGGTTGCCAGAACCGTTTTCGTGAGGGGTCTCGAGCAGGATATGGCCGAAATTCTGACTGAACGGGGGTATACCGTTGTCGAACTGATGACAATGCCCAGAAACAACCCGGTTGAGGAGCAAACCTACCTATTGGCTAAGTGCCAAGCGATGGAGGAAGGTACAATAGCATTTACAACCGAAGACCGTCGAACCCTGGAGCTTGCCATGAAGTCAGCGGGACTCCTCGACAGTAAAAGAACCATGCTAAACCTGAAAGTCGATATAGATGGAGATGACGTTGAAAAAATGTTAAACTGGAATAATTCGCGTCACACGCTTGCAGAAAACAGCACAGTGCAAGCCGCGAAAACTTTTAAAGAACTCAAGGGAAAAAACTAAATGCCATTTGTGGAACCTGATTGGGAGGAGTTTGACTTAGGCATCCTCGAGCGATTTAGCTACGACTGGACCCAGTCGCTAATCATTCAGCAGGGTGACCCGACCATAACCTCCCTAACCCTGTATCCCGACACGATAACGGCAGTAGTGGCCGACCCGGCAGTTTCCATAACTGTCGTCGCAACCTACGACACCGGCATTCAGGCGAATGTAACAAACGCTTGCGAATTTATTTCAAACAATATGGCAGCAGTGCATGTTTCTGGTGGTGGGGTGGTAAATTTTGCCGATGCCTTCGACGGGACAATCACGGTTACTAGCGACAACGGAGTCACCGCAACAATCCCCTATAGCGTGTCTGCCCTTCCGGTGATTACCGTGGGCGGCACAACAACGGAGACGGGCGAGGAGATAGACCCGGTCCCATATGTGCATACTTTTGCCGATGGCGAAGTTATAGACGCGACTAGAATGAACGACAATTTTACTTCTCTCGCCAATAAATTTGGCAATATTTCAAATAACGACCTATCCATGAGTGCGCGAATTTCTGCGTCCAAAATCGCCGGTCTTCAGGAAGCATCTGAAGTTAGGGTTCTGGTTTCGGACTGGGCTCGAGGGATAGGGCCAATGGAGGATTAATGTCAACAGCAACAGACAATAGCCATGTAAGGATTCGGTTCACCATCGATGAAAGTTCAAGTTCTGACTTCAGCGATGGGCAAATTGGATACTCTGGTGGCATGGAGAGCACGTTCAGCGCCAAGGCGTTTATGACCGAGAAGCTCGATGCAACTCAGATTGAATATGATGCCAACGGTGACCCTGTGGCCGATTCAGATACCCACCCAGGGGCAATACTCTTGGACCTTGGTGGCATGAAAAACATTGAGTCACTTGTTGTTCGCAACAGAGGCATAACAGGCAACGTTAAGGTTGTCTGGACCGGCCCGACAGAGGAGCAAACGGTCGATGCAAATGGTGACCCTGTATTTGAGGCCGATGGAACAACACCGGTTATGCAGGAAATAAAGGCAGAACAGTTGGGCCAGTCCCTGGTTCCACCGGAGCGTTTTATGATTCTTGCATCTGTGCAGGATGATTCCGTCATTGCTGTTGAAGGGGTTGGCCAAGACGTTCCCGTCGAGATTCTTATTTTCGGAGAGAAATAGATCCAGTACAGCAGCGTGATAGCGCACTGCGGGGATATTCTTAAGGGGGCAGGGCTAGAGGGACAGGACCTCACCACTACAAACTTCCTCGACTATTCCGATTTGGTGCGAGATGCACTCAAGGAGTGGCCTGCACGGGAGCGTGAAGAGTGCGCTTGGCTGAAGGATTTTGTTCTTGCTCTAAGAAAACTTAGGGACGATTTTTCCGATATTGTTAGCGCAGACCCGATGGTGCTCTACAGGCCAGCCCATAGTGTGGCTGAAGGATTTCACGCATCTCCTGCCCTTATCCGCTACTTCCGTGGCGGGAACCGGATATCGAAAACCGTTTCTGGATTTGCCGAGCACTATTTTCATCTCACAAACCATCACCCATTCAGGCCACACCCGCTACCTCCCGCGCCAAATGCGACATTTATTGTTGGTGTAAACTTCTCAAAATATTCAAAGGCTGTTTTTGAGAGAAAGTTTTTAAGCGGCGAGACAGGCAACCCTCTTAGTCCCATGTTTCCTGTCGGTGGAAAATGGTTTTACCACTATGACGAGCGGAAGAAACTCCTTCAGATAGCGTGTCCAGAGTGTGCGGAGAAGGGCCTTGCTCAGAGTTGCCCTCACCCAAAAGCCTCAGTAATCCTGTTCTCTGATGGCGAGGGTCCAAGTCCTATCATGGGTGGGCAGTTTGGTCTCGCTCACTATGATGAGCACATTCGCCATGAGTTCTTTGGCGAAACCATGAAGCGTCTCGAGACTGTTCCGCATTCGTCCCTTATCGTGACGGGGACCCCTCTACAAGGCAAGGCTGCTTGGGAGCATCAAGAGCTTACGTTGTTAGACATGGCGGGACCACCAAAGAATCTTGTACCCGGAACGGATCAACCAATCGTATCCCTGCACACGATCGACCAATATTCCGCAGGGCTTGTTCCCAAGCCTCGAATCGATGCTTCGTGCAATATGATGTCGGCCCCAGAAATCGAAGCAAGGGTATATGGGCGGCCTGCTGCGTTTTCGGAAAGTGCGGTTTTCCATCTTCAAACGCTACACGAGATGTCCGTGAAAGCAGTAAAGCCGCGCAGAGGGGAGTTGCTTCTTGACCAAGAAAAAATGATAGATGCCACCGAAAAAACGGTCCCTGAGTTTAAAAAGGTAAAGGATGGGGCTATCAGGGTGTGGGAAGAACCAGTCCCCGGAGAGCAATATATTATAGGCGCTGATGTTGCGTTTGGTCTGACCAACAGAGATGCCTCTGCGGCAATCGTATTAAAGATGAAGCGAATGAATTCAATGGACATACGCTTTGAAATGGTCGCGTCTTACCACGGGTGGATCAACTCCCTTAGCTACGCAGAAGAGCTAATTAAATTAGGTCTTTACTATAATTCCGCACTTCTCGTTCCAGAGCGTAGGGGGCCAGGTGATGCCACAATTCAACGAATAAAGGAGTTTGGGTACTGGAATCTCTTCAGAGACAGTAACTCACCCGCCGCAGTTATGCACGGTTTGGATTCCCAGTTTGGACTCGACACAAATGTGTCTACGAAGGGTTTAATGGTTTCGGTTTTGCAGAAAACAATATACGATAGAATTACTCACACTTGCACCATAAACATCCCCTGCTTTGAGACTCTCGAGCAACTCGGAACTTATGGTCAAGAAATGACCCCCAGTGGGCAAAGTGTAAAGTTCACGGGGACCGGTGGAGCACATGATGACCTTGTTGTTGCTCTTTTTCTTGGGGTTTTTGCAGCAAAAGTGTACCCGGTGTTTGATGTTGAACAGGCAGTAAAGGCAGAAAGGGCTGTTTCCCCAAAGCCACAAATCTCGGCAGAGGACCGAGAAGTCTGGGACGATCTAAGACAAGAACTAAGAGGTGGAAATGACAGTTAGTATCTATTTGCTGGTTTTTTTGGTAACATTGTCTCTTATTGCTGTTGCTCGCGTTAACAAGCTGCATGCAGCAGCAGAGGAAGAAGTAAACCAAGCGTTCAGTGTAATGCAAAAGAGCATTGATGAACTTCGTGACCTTCTTAAGGAGCAAGAGGTTGGCAACCTCGAGCTTGTTGAGCGTGTGAAAAAGCATAAGGAACCACTTCCCGATGACGCTAAAACGGTCACGCTGGATGATGGCATCAAATACGAAATTGTTGGGGGTTATTAATGATCAAGGGATTCTCCTTGCAGGACATGCTAAATCCTCAGAAGCCAAAGGTCAATGAGGACTCTCTCAAGTCGGCACTAGACGAGAGGATGTTCCCATTTCGCAAGGCTCAGTTTAAGCCAACCAAGGACACAATGAAAAAAGCCACACTTTCCAGGGTCCTCAGTTCCATGAACTTTCAAGGTAAATAATGGAAGAATCAGAAAATAAAGATTCTATTGGGGTTCTCGAGGGAACCTCCCCGGCAAAAAAATATTCCCCAAGCGACGAAGAGAAAAAGCTCTTAGGTAGACTTGATGCCCGTCTTAATGAGGCCACACAGGATAGGACCACCATAGAACAGACATGGGAACTAGGCAGATGTTATTACAACGGTGATTATGTTTTGGCAAAAAACTCCATTACCGGTGATCTCGTTAAATTCAAAAAAGAGAACACCGGCTCAGAGGAAAACATCATCAGGCCAATTGCTCGGGCTCTTGTTGGAAAACTGGCCCGGGTAATCCCAAGCTGCACGGTGCTCCCAAGAACGGACGACCAATCCGACCTCAAAGCTTCGCAGGCAAGCGAGAGCTTTCTCGACTACATCACCCGAAAAGAAAAGCTAAGACTTAAATATCTAAAGGCACAGAAGCAACTGGCATGGGCCGGAACTGCGGTTTTTCAGGTGGCATGGGACAAGGATTCGGGACGAATAGTCTCTTGGTGTGAGCCTTGTGGCTATAGCGCCGAGCGTGAGGACGCAGAGCAGGAATGCCCCCAATGCACCATGTCTATGATGTCCGAGGGCATTGTTGGTGAACCGGCACCCCTCCTTAAAGAGATTAACGAGGGTGACCTAAGAGTTATATTGCACGATGTTGGCGACTTTTTGCCTGAGCCCGGAGTGCGCGACCCAGAAAAGATGCGATGGTGTGTGGTCAAAAAAGCCATCCCCGTCAGCGAGGTCCGAAGAAGGTTCCCTCACAAGGCAGAATATATTTCAGCAGATGATGGCATATATGAATCCCACTTTATGGAAGACGATATCTCTCCGCTGCACGACTACACGTTTCTTTATGAATGGCACGAAGTGCCGACTGAGCAGTTTCCAGACGGTCGTTTGATTTTTTCCACAGGCGGCATGATTCTTTCAGAGCAGCCATCTCCGTACCATGAGCTAGGCAGGTTGCCATTCTACTTTCATCGATTCGACCCCAACCCAAGTGACTTCTGGGGTCAACCATTCATTTCGTCGTGCTACAAGATTCAGGACGAACGAAATCACTTACTCACACAGGTTAAGAAAAACAGGGAACTCACCAACAACCCGAAGCTGAAGGTGCCGTTTGGTTCGGGAATAAGTGCCGACAGAATGAACACCACTGCCGGTGAAATTATAAAATATAAGGCACATGCCGGTGAAGTACGCTATCTCGAGGTTCCGGGCTTTCCAAATTATGTATATGCCGAACTGGAGCGGTTAGAGGAGGCTGTTCGTAAGGCAGCGTCTGTGACTGAGCACGAACTAGGGATGACAGGGAAGAGCGGAGAGTCTGGGCGATATGCCGCCATACTGGACTCTCAGTCTCAAGAATCAATGACCGGTGTCATTGTTGAAAATATCGAAGAGTGGAAAGAGTTACATAGGGCAATCCTTGTGATGGCTCAAACATACTATGATGAGAACCGAACTTGGTCGATATTGGGAAAAGACAAGCTGCATAATTTTACGTGGAAAGATGCCTCCCTCAAAAGCGGATGGGACATTGCCCTCAACGAATCCGATTCGCTTTCAACCAACTCGGCAATAAGGCTCGGTCAGGCAGAACGACTCTTACAGAGCGGCATTTTCACCGACCCAGCAACAGGCACTCTAGACATAAAAGCATTCTCTCAAATGGCCGGAATTCAAATGCCAGGCACGGCAGTTGATACAGATGGTTCAGAACGATCATACTTCTCGCAAGTCCCTGAAATTATAGCTTCTGGCGAAATGATTACGCCTAAACCGTGGGATGATGCCAGGGTGGCAGCGGAAGAGCTCTTGGTTTGGCTAAGGGGGGCAGGAAGATCTGCCCCGCAACAGCTTGTTGAGCAAGTCGCGCAACTGTGGATGGGGTACGTTTCAGTAATGCAGCCAACTCCCTTAGATGCCGACATAATGCCTAATGGCATGGGTCAGCAACAACAACAGCAACCACAACAGGATGGCGGTATGGTTCCGAGCGATGGCAGTTCCGCGCAGCAGATGGTGCAGCAGGCAGATTCGGCAGGAGAGTCGTTGGCTCGACCGGGACCGATGCACGAGGGCTAAATGACTCTGGATGACGCAAGAAAATACATGGTAGAGCGAGTAAAGACGGCAAAATATAATGGTCAAATGGACATCGAAATAGACCTGGATACCGCAATCGATATTGCCGCCGCACTCATCCACCACACTTGGGACGACACGACCGAGCCCATAGGGACGTTGGGTATGGATTAACCAATGGAAATACGATAGAATAGAAAAATTTTCGACTGAGCGGCGTAACCGTTATTTTAATCGTCTGCTGGACGTAATCCAAGCAATGGAGGAATTATGAGTGAAGAGGCAACAACAGAATCTGAGATAACTGGCGATATTGTTGAGTCCGGTGACGAGTTTGTCACGGAGGAGAGTAGCCAAGAGGTCCAAGAGGATAGTTCGCCGCAAGAAGCAGCAGAGAGCGAATCAGCCGACGAATTTAGTGATGCGCTATCTGCCCTTGACAGCATCCTCAATGAAGAGGGTATTGATGAGGTTAAAACCGAAAACAAAGAGGAGCAGCAAGAAGCACCACAAGAAAGTCGAGCCCAAAAACGCATACGTGGACTAAGCACGGATTTAAAGTCCTCGCAGGAAACAAATCTTCAATTGCAGCAGCAGATGCAGGCGATGCAACAACAGCAACAGGAAATGCAAAATAAATTTCTTGAGGCGTTGAATGTGCAGCGGCAGCAGCAGCAGCAAGAAGAATATCAAGACCCTGCCGATGAATTCAAAAATAGCGTCATTAATGATGCTATGGGAAAATTAAACCCGGAACTCGCTACGTTAAAGAAAGAGTTTGATGCGTTAAAAAACAGCATGACCGAGCAGCAGCAGGAAGCACAGGCAGCGGCACAGAAGCAGGAATATATACGAGAGGCAGACACTGCAACTCGAGAGGTGTTCTTCGCTGGTGAGGCCGATGACGTACCCAAGGACCTACAAGAGGGATTATCGACAATTACGATGATGTTTCAATGGTTGACCGGGTCTAATGCGACCGACTCTGCGAAAATGGCAAAACGAACGGCACTGCAATATGCAAAGACGGAACTTTCGCGCCAAGGAAAGTCATTGAAGGCAAAACGAAATGCCTCCATGGCTACTGAGGCACCGAGTCCAAGTGGTCGTTCAAATGTCGAGGGTGATGGCTCTCCCAGTTTTGAACAATTACGAAGCAATGGCTTTCGCGACGAACTCGATTGGGCAGTCGCTGGAATGCCAAGCTTGGATTAGATTTAGGAGATTTAAATGGCTGGAGTCAGCATAGGTGATTTTGGAGCGTCTTTTATCAAGTATCTGCCAAAAGTAACCAAAACATTAAATATGACCTCCGTTGCACGGAAGATCCCAAAAGGGAAGATGCAATGGAAAGGTGAAGAGCATGTGGAGAAGGTAGTTCATCTACAACCCAGCGGAAGTATCAACCCCGGTACTTACGATGGTGCTCCCTTGCCAGATGCAAGCAAGCAAACATACGGTCGCATTAAGGCGTATCGTACATTCCTTTCAGGGACCGTTCAGGTTACCGATGGTGCGTTACGTGCCATCACCGACAAGCAGAGTGCCATTTCGGTGGTGAACTCTGAATTGCGCGGCCTAATGGAAGGCATCCGTAAATTAGAAAATTTTAACTTTACCCGTGACGGATCTGGTAAAATGTGTACTGTTGGCGAAGATGCTGACGGTAGCGATGGCGCTATCAGCGTTGATGACGGTCGAGGTCTTTGGGCTTCTAAGGACTTTTCTGTATATGGGCCAGGCGAATCTGGCGCTTTAAAGGGATCGTTCGTCTGTGACAAGGTTGATCGTGCTCTTGATGCTAATGGCAAGGCTACGGTGAAAATCTCAGGATTGAGCCTCGAGTCTGGAGAGACCATTGCAACAGGCGATGAAATTTATTGGGGCACCGGTGACAACTGTGCCAAGGGTAGAGTTTTCCAAGGTCTCGATAAGATGATCGATGACTCTGCTGTTCCATTTCAAACACTGAACGTGGCAGACTACCCGCACTACAGCAGCCCTGTTTTGCGTGTTCCCGTTGATTCAGGCACTGGCTTGCCGGGAGACCTACAGGCACGGCATTTCCGCGAAATGCTTGCGATGTTAAAGCAGGAAGGTGCTGGCAATTTGCACGGCATGACTGTTCTAACGAACGTTTGGAACTGTTTGGATGTTGAAGAGTTATATGAGGGACAATTGAGAATTACACCCGACACCAAGACCACCGGTCTTGCTGCGGTTAAATTCCAATCCTCATTAGGTTCTATCAAGATTGTAACAGACCCTGACTGTCCTTACGGCACCATGTACTTCTTGGACCCAAGCGAATTAACTCGCTTAGTCCAGCACGAGTTAGCATGGCGTAAGAATGGCAAGGGTGGTTCTATTTTTAGAGCAAGCGACGAGAAATTAATTTATCGTGCATCTTGTTTTGAAATGATGGAAATGTTCATTGAGAAACGTAACACTTCAGGAAAGATTGTTGGACTCTCTTCGAGTCATTCAAGCGCATACTAATGCACCCTCCTGAGTGGATTACTAAAGAAGTTGAGCGAATCCACCCTGACGCTAGGTTGGGGTGGGTTGGCGAAGACCGAGAGTCGCCAGACGAAGACCTTAATAAGGGTTCCTTCGCTCTGGTGCAACTCTTGAAAAAGAGAGCCGCTGATAGGACAATCTGTGAGCGTTGGCAGGACCAGGGTCCACTCTTTGGGTCAAGCTTTGACCCTCTGATTTATACCCCGGTTTGGATTTCCAACGTAAGCAAAGAGGACGTATTTGGCGGCAAGGTGATACCATTGTTGAAGCGATGGATTACGCCGATTCAGGAAAGGCTCGATGAAGTAAACATTCAGCGAGGTCGAGATTATGAATCAATGGCAGAATCAATATCGCATGAACTTGGGACTGAGCTATTCAAGCAGTCTCAAAAAAGCGTTGATAAGCCGCGCTATGTAGCAAGGAAGCACATGCCTGACTCAGTGAAAGATAAACTGTCAGGAAAAGAGCACCAAAACCTCTCAGATGTTTTCATGCACAAAGCGCCGAACTTGGTAAAGTAAATGGCGAAAAAATTCGACCTCTCTCAGATTAGAGAGAAGGTGGCTTTCATTTTAAATTTTAATGAAGGCCAACTAGACAGCGACTTTTCAAAATCGCAGATCGACATGGCTATCAATGAGTCATATCTTGACGAGGTGTCTGCCGCCATTGAGGAGGGTGACCGAAGATGGTTTCATCATACCCAGAACGTAATTTGGCCTGAAAAGCAAAGAGTTCTCACCCTGCCTGACAGTATAGCCGGTAAAAACATTATAAACATAAAATGCGAGAGCACGGACCAACCCCTTAAGCTCGAGGACCACAACCGTCTTGCCTGGAGTAAAACGACCGGCCCGACCAAAACGAAAACCCTAAGCGTTACCTACATGCCTGAGCCATCATCGCTTATCAATGATTCCGATGAACCATATCTCGTTCCAAGAAGGCATAGGCATGTCATTGCTTGGGCAGCGGCAATCCTTCTGAGGCAAGTGGCCGATGAGGTTGCGCCGCAGCAGTGGGTTGCAAGACACCACCAAATTCGACTCCGCTTTTGGAGCGACATAACAAGAGGCAGGCCCATCGAGGGTGGGGTGCCAAGAATAAGCCAAGATGGCTTTGAGGAGGATATTTATGAATTCCAAGTTACAGAGTCTTAAGAGGCGCAAGATTGTGTCTATTATGAATCGCACAGATGTGCTGCAAACGCACTACACTGACGAGGGGGAGATCTATCAGTTATCGCCATATGAGGTTCGAGATGTCAGCGGAAGCGTAGCCGAGGGGTTCATCCGGGAGTGCGGCATGAAAAATGTCTCAGAGTACACCCCCACCCCTATCCCCGTGATCCCGGGCGAGGACATGGCACATGTTGCGAATATGACAGGAAACCCGTTCATGACTGAATTGCAGGAATTCAAGGAGTTTGACCCAACAACCGGCAAGGAAAAAGTGGTATATCGAAAGAATCCACAGGTTAAGCCGCAGGTAATTAGACATAAAATGATGCGAGGGGAGAAAATTGTACAATCACCCTATGGCGGGAATGAGCTTTTAAATCTGGGTTCTGTAAATATTGAGATACCACCATACGCACTGCACCTTATACCTTTGCGAATAGCAAATTGGTTGTCTGCCAGAGAAGCAAACACATCATCAATTTCA
>PBAS01000040.1 GCA_002716625.1 Phycisphaeraceae bacterium
CGGACACGCGGGCGATGCGCTTTGGCCGCCCGCCGTATCAACCCGGAAATTCTTGGTTACGAAGAACTTTATCTGCCAAAGAGTCTCGGTAAGATTGCGGCCAAACGTCAAGGGCTGGTTCTTGTATGCGGCACAACGGGTAGTGGCAAGAGCACCACGATCGCGGCAATGCTGCAGCAGATTAATCTGGAACGGGCCTGTCATATTTTGACGATTGAAGACCCGATTGAATTTCTTTTCTCCGATGCTAAAGCATTGATTAATCAGCGGGAGATCGGGATTGATGTCCCCAACTTTCAGACCGGTTTGAAATCAATGATGCGCGAGGGTCCTGATGTTGTATTGATTGGGGAGGTAAGAGATAAGGAAACGTTTGAAGTATGTCTTCAGGCGGCTGAAACTGGGCAACTTGTTTTCGTGACTCTTCATGCCGCCAGCACATCTCAGGCATTTGCTCGTATCTACGAGTTTTTCTCCGAACACGAGCAGAGTGCAGTTCGCCATTTACTGGCGTTCCACATGCAGGCATTCATTTGCCAGAAGCTTGTTCCCACACTGCACCAGGATGCCCAAGTTGTGCCAGCGGTCGAGGTTCTGATGCAAAGTTCGCCGACGCGCAAGTTCATCCTTGCCGGTCGTGAACATGAGCTGGATAGTGTGATCAAGGAACAGCGTGCATCTGGGATGCAATCTTTTAATGACAGCTTGATTGATCTTGTTGATCGCCATCTGGTTGATCCGCGGGTGGCCAGGGAACTTGCGCCGAGACCTGAAGAATTCGCCATGCGCCTTAGGGGTATTGAAACCGAGTAGAAGGTGTAATTGTTGCCCCTTGATAAAAGGCTTACGATGATGGCCCTTGCACTGGTCCTTATGATGCGAAAGTCAAGTAGATGACCTTCCTTGCCATCGCTACCGGCGATACTGCTCATCCGGCATACTTGATGAGCGTGTTCAAGCCGATTCTGTTTTTGCTTGTTGTTTCTGCTTGGGGGTGGGCCCTCGCATTCATTTCGGCTGATGCGGTTCGCTATGGGTTGGCAATGCGCCGCACTTGGGAGTTGATTCACCTTGGTAGTTGGGTGGTCGCAATTGTGATCGGCTTGATGATTCCCTTCTTCTGGCTTGGACTACCAGCTATGCTCGTCCTTTGTGCCATGGCGTTCAGTGGCTACACCATCTTTCGCAATACGAAGGTGCCGGCTGCCGTGCAGTGGCGGTTGTCTATGGATTCGTGGCGACAGAAAATGAATGCCCGGGATCAAGCTCGAGCCCAGAAACAAGCTGTTGTGAGGATGATGAAAGCTGATGGCGAGTTAAAGGAGGTGCCTACGGGAGACGACCTTCATGTTGCGGCGCATGGTGTGCTCGAGCAGCTTTTGGGTTTTGCCCTTCCGCGACAGGCGGAAAGAATTGATGTGGTTGCAGAATCACACAAAGCATCTGTTGCGGTGCGTGTGGATGGCGTGAGCTATCCATTGCCAGAGGTTGACCCTAAGACAGCAGTTGCGCTGATCGGGTATATGCGTGAGCATGCAGGTATGGATCTTTCGGAGCGTCGTCGTCGCCAACGCGGGACGACGAAGATCCACGCTGGTGATTATGGTGAACACGAGTTGACCGTGATCTACTCTGGGACAACGCGTGGTCTTTCCCTGGTGGTTGAAATTGACCGGCAGCAGCTTTCGTTGATGCGGCCAGAGAATCTTGGTTTTCTTAATTCGCAGTATGCTCAGCTGTCGGTAGTTCTTGATGATCTTAAACATGTTGTTCTTGTCGCTTGTCCATCGCACCAGGGTTTGACATCAACGCTTGGCAGTTTGGTCAGTCACCATGATCCTTATACGCAGAATGTTGTTACCCTTGAGGATGAGATCGAGGTTGACTTAGAGGGTGTTTCTCAAGAGGAGATAGAACCGGGTACCGATGCAGGAACGGTTGAACGTCGTCTTGCGGCCCTTCTGCGGGCTGAGCCGGCGGTTATCATGTTAAGTCGGTTGACTGACCCATCGCAGGCAAGGCTTGTCGCCGAGAATGCCAGTGATACGAGGTTTTATCTGGGCTTGCGGGCCGATGAAACATTTGGGGCCTTGAAGGTCTGGCTCAAAGCAGTGGGGGATACGAAGCAAGCGGCATCTGCCCTGGGCGCCATTGTTTCGCAGCGCTTGGTACGCAGGATCTGCCAGACCTGCCGTGTGGCTTACAAGCCGGATACGTCCATCCTCAAGAAGCTTAATCTACCAAGCGATCGAGTTCCACAACTTTTCAAGCATTCTGGCAAAGTCATGGTGAGCAAGGATCGTACACGACCGTGCCCGGAGTGCCATGGAATCGGATATCGTGGCCGAATCGGAGTTTTCGAAGTGATGGTGCTTGATGATGAAGCTCGTGGTATGTTGGCAACGGGCCAGTTGAATCAATTTCGCGCTCATCTTCGACGGCGAAAGATGGTTTATCTTCAGGAGGTTGCATTACTCAAAGCAGTTGAAGGCATGACGAGTGTCAGTGAAGTCAACCGATCGCTGGCTACAGATAAACGTTGACTTACATCCGGCGGCCTGAAGGTCACTAAACAGGAACCTATTAACCCGTAATCTCATGACTCAAGTTCTGGTCGTCATCTTCCTGATCTTCATGACCTACATGTGGTCGCACTATGGCGTGTTCCGCGCGGTGTTGCATTTGGTAACAACGATCGTGGCAGGATCATTGGCCATTGCTTTCTGGGAGCCGTTGGTCTTTCAGTTCGGCTTTGCGATGAAGCCTGAATATGCATGGGGCATATGGTTACTAGGTCCATTTATACTTTACATGGTTGCCCTGCGATTTCTGACAGATAAGTTCATACGTTTGGATGTTGACCACACCCTGCTTGCAAACGCGATTGGTGGAGGTGTCTGCGGACTGTGTTCGGGGATTTTGACTGCTGGGCTTACCGTGATTGGCTTGGGCTTTCTACCTCTAGACTTTTCGTTTGGCCAGTATAAACCTCTGACGATTAGCCAAGCAGGCCACATTGAGGATCACCATAGGCTGTGGCCGCCGGTTGATGGCATGACGGCCGCCTTCTTTACGCGGCTGTCGGGCGGTGGGTTTTATGGGGGCGAGTCCCTGAGCCAATACATGCCTGAATTGGCCCGTCAGTCATGGTTGTTCAGAATTCGTGCAGATGGTGGTGAGATGGTTACTGCCGTCAGGGATTCTATTGCTTTTAGCCGTTGCCTAAAGCACTCCATGCCGTTGGATGCAACCAAGTTTGATCAGGGGGTCATCGACGGTCTCCAGAAAGCGATGGCGATTAAGGGGCTTGATGAAATCCAGGCCAAGCAACTAGTGATTGTTGAGACGACAGTTTACTTTAAAGTGCCACCTTTTGATTCTGACAGAATACTTCGATTTGCTATACCACAGGTTCGACTGTTCGCCAAGTCAGGCATGGGCCGTCAGGTCCGTATGAATATGCATTTCCCCGTGGCTTTTGTTGAGACTGACATCAATGGCCACCCATGGTTTGAACCGATCGATTCGCTTCGTGATGGGCTGGTGTCGGCTAACACGAAGCCGCAGATCATCCGCTGGGTGTATGTTCTGCCCGATGGCGAGGCCCCATCCTACATGTTGGTGCGTCAGTTGCGTTTGAAATTACCCCCCGTTGCCGAGTGCCAAGATGAGCCCCGCATCGTCAAGCAGGCCCTAGGGAAGATCAAGCCACCAAAAAAGACCACCAAGAAATCAAGCAGGAAAAGACAGTCATCGAAACTGACCAAGCAATCGGGCAAGAAGGCAACCAAGAAGCCCAAGGAGATCGAGGTTACGGATGAATTGTATACATTGATTAACATTGAAAAGGCAGACACCTTCTTGACGTTTACAGAGCAGAAGATGCATTTTGGCAAGGGTGAGGTGCGATTGCCGCGGGGCCGGGTCCCCAAGCACTTGAAATGCCACCGTGTCTACGCGCCACCGGGGCAGGTGGTGGTCCGAGTTCGGCTTGCCGAGCAGAGACTGCATACATTGCTGGGCAGAGCACGCGCGTTGGCTGCCAGCCTAGGCCCAATCTGGATTACTGATCATCAAGGTGACCAGCATTTCCCGATTGGTTACGTTTGGGTTAAGCAAGGCAAAACGCTGGTATTTCATTTTGAAGAGTTCGGTGAAATCCGATATGCACGTCAATTACCGCAAAATCCAGGTGAAAATGATATTGTTCATCTTTACTTTTCAGTTCCCAGTGGTGTAAAGATTGTTTCGTATCAGCTAGATCAAGATATTTACACGCTGGATACCCCGTTGGAAATCCGTCAAGAAGAATAATCTACACGAAACCTGGAATCTACAGGTGCACCAACTCTGCGACAAGCGTGTTGTGGTCATGGGTCTTGGCCGATTTGGTGGGGGCGTGGGTGTCACGCGTTATTTGGTCGGTGAAGGTGCCGATGTCCTGGTGACGGATACCGCATCCGAAGAACAACTACGCCAGAGTATTAATGAACTCGATGATCTATCCATTGATATTCGTTTGGGTTCCCACGTCACGAAAGACTTTACCGATGCAGACCTCGTAGTTATCAATCCAGCGGTTGACCCACAGCAAAACCCCTATCTACAGGCGGCCGGAGATGCTGGTGTGGCCATGACAAGCGAGATTCGTTTGTTGGTTGATCGGTTACCGGAACGTTTACGTACCATTGGTGTTACGGGGTCAGCCGGTAAATCAACAGTCACAGCGATGATTGGCCATATATTGGCCCTGCCGCAACAGTATGAACCGGCACCCCGTGTTCATGTCGGTGGCAATCTTGGTGGATCGCTTTTGACCGACCTAGATCAGATTGATGCGTGTGATTGGGTCGTGCTGGAGCTATCCAGTTTTATGCTCCAGGGTCTGAGTGAAGACCAATGGTCACCGCATATCGCGGTCATTACAAACATCTGGCCAAATCATCTTGATCGACACGGCACATTTGAAGATTATGTGCAGGCTAAGCAGGCGATCGTGAAGTATCAGTCCGAGGATGATTGTGCTGTCCTGCGGCAACAGGATATCAACCACTTTTCGAGCCAACTTGGTCACCGCCTGGAATCTGAGGGTGTGGTTCTTCTCGGTGAACCATGCGACTCATCAGCAGGTGGTCCTTTTGCATCGCTGTGCGGCCACCAACGTATTAACGCGATGATTGCCTCCAACGCCGCAAGTCGGGCAGGTGTTCGGGATGATCAGATTCAACAGGGTATAAGCACCTTTATTGGTTTACCCCATCGCCTGCACCGGGTCGGCATATTTGGCGGGATTGAGTTTTACAATGATTCAAAAGCTACCACACCGCAGTCCGCCATTGCGGCGATGGAGAGTTTTTCCAAACAGTGTTTGCATGTCATTCTGGGTGGCTACGACAAAGGTGTTGAGCTGAAGCACCTAGCATCCTGTGCCTCCTCCCATTGTCAAAGTGTTTACACAGTCGGCGCAACGGGTCCTGCAATTGCCCGGCTTTGCGAGCAACAAGATGGTGGTGCCAAGGTGTTCTGCTGCGGGACCCTGGATCGGGCAGTAGATCAGGCAATTGCAAATGCCAATTCCGGCGACATTGTGTTACTTAGTCCAGGTTGTGCCTCTTGGGACCAGTTTGAGAATTATGAGAATCGGGGCAGTGCATTTATTACGGCAGTTCGCAGGTCCTGCTGTGGCGACCCGTGATTCGGTAGTTCGACCAGCTGGTTCTGATTAGCCTAGATCACGTAACTTCGCAACGCGCTGAGCTGTTGGCGGATGTGTGGAGAATAATTTCCCCAATGACTTACCACTAAACGGCTGCACGATAAACATGTGATTCTGGGTTTCCAGGCGCCCATCGTGGAGTGGAATACGCTGCGATGCCGCGTCAAGCTTTTGGAGGGCACTAATCAAACCAGCGGGTGTGCCAGCAATTGAGGCGGCGTCAGCATCGGCAACAAATTCACGGCTACGGCTAATGGCCATCTGGATAAGGGCTGCCGCAATGGGTCCGAAGATGACAAGGAGCAGGCCAAGGAGCGGATTGCCATCACGGCTGTCACTTCCGCCAAACCAGAGCATTATCCAGCCAAGATAGCTGATTACACCGGCAATCGTTGCCGCTACACAGCTGATGAGTGTGTCACGATTCTTGACATGGGCCAGTTCGTGCGCCATGACGCCTTCAAGCTCCTCATAGGAAAGAAGGCGAAGTGCACCGTGAGTAACAGCTACTGCGGCTTTTGAAGGGTTGCGGCCAGTGGCAAATGCGTTGGGTGCATCCTGGGGACAGATATATACACGTGGCATGGGTAGGTTGGCGTTATTGGCTAAACGTTGAACCATGGTGACCAAGTCAGGTGCAGTGCTTTCATCGACTTGCTGGGCACGCATCGCGGACAAGGCAATCTTGTCACTACAAAAGTAGGCGATGATATTCATCATTCCACCGAGTAGGAATGCAATGGTCAGTCCACCGGTACCAAATCTAGAGCCAATCAGGAGCAAAAACGCGAACATCAATCCCAAAAATGCAGCGGTCTTGGCATTGTTGATAAATTGGGTCATCATCAAACTCCTTAATGGCGGCGGGTCATAGTATTGCAAAATTTGGTGGTCTGCAGTGTTGTTTCCATGGGCAACTGGCGTGCCAAAAGTGCCCTCTTGGCGGCTTGGTCCGGTCTTTAGGTGCCACCAGTTCATTTTTCGGCGTTTATACAGGTATTTATGAACATTCGCCGTTTGATTTACGACCATGGTAGTGCAGCCATCCGCCAGGTGGCGACGATCATCAAGGCAATAAAAGCGATCCGGACCTGCCGAAGCGGCAGGCGATGAGTGAGGATCGCGCCAAAGCGGCCACCAATCCATGCAGTGGGCGCGAGCATGAACCCAAAAAGAAGCCCATCGGTCCACGCGACATCGTGCTGATAGAGCGTGGCGATCTTATAGATGGATCCAATCGTTGCGCTAATACAGATAATGGCGGCACTGTTTGCAATGCAGTTGCGGAGCGGAAGCTTCATGACGACCTGTTGCAGTGGTACCGCTAGGGCGCCGCCACCGATACCAAGAAGTCCTGCCGTTAAGCCCATGGCACTTCCCACGGTGGTGGTTCGGCCTAACGTTAGCACCGGTGTTCCGGCTAACGGTTCTTGATTTGTTCGAAGCCGACGCACATTTTCGTAGATGACGTATAGCAAAAACAAAGCAAGGATTCGGCCCAGCCATTTACCGCCATCAGCACCGGCGAATACGGGGAGGTTGCTGATCGCCACGCCGGCGAGCACGGTAATTAACGCCACGGGTAACAGCTTTTTGAGTACAGGTGCCATCACGGCCCCGGCCTTATAATGCCGCATCGTTGCTGGAATGGACACGGCTACGTTGGCCACCATGGCCGCCGCTTGATACAGGTGTTGGTCATATCCAAGAACAATCGTCATGCCGGGGATTATGATGACGCTGCCTCCAACGCCCAGCATCCCTCCCAGCACGCCAGCGACCAGGCCAATTAAGCCGATCTCTACAGGATTAAGCCAGTCAGTAAATAACTCCATCATTAGTGGGTCTCAACTCCTAGAATATCTTTGATGGTTACGAGACAAGTCAACCAAGATGGCAGTGGGTTCACGCTCATTGAATTACTGGTGGTCATCGCGGTGATATCCATTTTGTTGGGGGTGGTTCTGCCTGCACTGCACAATGCCCGCATACATTCTCGCACGTTTGCGGGGCTTTCCAACCTGAGCCAAATCGGTCGCGGTTTTAGTTCCTACCTCGCGGATTATAAGGGGACATACCCCACAGGTTGGCGGCAGGATTTATTCCCGAAGATGAGTGGCGAAGATACAAACTGGGCTTGGATCATTAATGGTCACTTATCCAAGAGGCCATCAAATCGGCAAGCCGTGGTGCAGTATGAAATAAGTAGTATTTTCCGTGACCCCAGTGCTGCCGTTGATGGCGGTTCGATCCATTACACCGGCCATCCTATCATCCTCGTGGATGCGACCCGAACCTCATTGACTCATTATCGTGCCGGTCAGTTGGTCAGGCCGACCCAGGTTGTTTTGGTTATGGATGGTTCGCAGGTGCCACCAGGAAACAATGTAAATGCAACTGCTGTAAATATCGATCAGCACAGTCTCTGGGATGAGCAGAGTAGGCCGGTTTATTATGATCCCACGGCTGTCGATAATGGCCAGCCCATTGCGCCTGGTCCAAACGAAGATTCATTGGCTGCAGCAGGGCTGATCCGCTGGCGGCAATACAGCAACACATCGGCAAATTTTTTGTTTTGTGATGGTCACGCAACGACTCTCAAGCCGCGTGATATCACCAAAGCAAACATCCGCCCTGATCGGTAAATAGTGACGTTTACGATTTCTTGGAAAGTGCGACAAAGATCTTGGACGCTGCGTTGGTCCCCAAAGTGACTGAGTCGCAATGTTTAGGCGAAACGGTTACGGCATCACCATATTTGTCATAGGCATCGATGGTGATTCCCATTCCCGGGGTAAGGCGATGTCGTTCGGCGAACTGTAGAAACTGGGTGTCTTGGTCACTTACCCGTGCAATGCGCCCTTGTTGTCCCGGTTTGCAGTCGGTCAGGCTGACAGGTTGTACGTATTTCAAGTGTCCCTTGGCGGTTGGGATGGGATCTCCGTGTGGGTCAACAGTCGGATATCCCAGTAATGCATCAATTTTTTCAAGAACAATATCTGAGATTGCATGTTCGAGTTGCTCTGCTTCATGATGAACCAGCGACCAGTCAAGGCTGAGAACTTCAACCAGTAGCAATTCGACCAGCCTGTGCCTCCGTACCACGTGCAGGGCCATCTGCTGGCCGGTTGAGGTAAGGCGTACTCCCCCTCGCGGTTCATAGTCCACCAAGTGTGCGTTGGCGAGTGTTTTGATCATTGCCGTGGCAGTTCCAGGTGCGACCCCAACAGTTGTCGCGAGGCGACCCATTGCCACGGGGTTGTCCATATCCGCCTGCTCAAGGAGATAAATATGTTTTAGATAGTCTTCGACGGTTGCACTGGCCATGGTTCTAGCTTCTATGAGACCATATTCTGGGGCCGGCCGCGAAGTCAACCGGAATGTTTGACCGCCATGAGGAGGCAGCTATACTTTTATAGTTGAAAATTTTTATTTTGTCTATCCAAAATTCCGGTGTAAGCCGGGAGGCAGTGTCAGATGGGGTATCAGGGACGATCGGACATGAACTTTTTCTATAGCAGAATTGCCGGATGGCTCATGCTTGGAATGGTGGCAGGTATTGCGATGCCAGTGGCCTCGGCGACACGCTCCGATCCATACAAGGTCATCACCACCACGGGCATGGTGACCGACATCGTTAAGGCAGTTGCTGGCGATAAGGCCCAGGTTGTGGGTCTCATGGGTGAGGGCATCGATCCGCATCTATACAAACCAAATGCGGCGGATGTGCGCAAGGTTTTGGCCAGCGATTGCATATTTTTTAATGGCCTGATGCTTGAGGGCCGCATGGCAGACACGTTTTTCAAGGCTGCTCGCTTGGGTAAGTCCGTCTACCCCGTGACGGAATCCATTGATCAGGAGTTCCTTCTGGAACCGCCTGAATTTTCCGGTCACTGGGATCCGCATGTTTGGATGGATGTGGTTGCGTGGTCCAAGTGCGTTGAGGCCGTGCGGGAGGCGTTGACCCAAGAGGATCCTGACAATGGTGAATACTACCGGGCCAACTGTCAGGCCTATCTCAAGAAACTTACCGGCCTACACCAATATGTTAAAAATGTTATTGCCTCAATCCCCCAAGCCCAGCGTGTCTTAATCACCGCTCATGACGCATTTAACTATTTTGCACGTGCATATGGCATAGAAGTGCGTGGGGTCCAGGGGATCTCCACGGAATCAGAAGCAGGGATTAGTGATATTAACCACATCATTGATTTCATCATTGATCGCAACATTCAAGCGGTATTTATTGAAACCAGTGTGTCGGATAAGAATGTCAGGGCACTTATCGAAGGGGCTAAGAATCGCGGCCATCACGTGGTGATTGGTGGCAAGTTGTTTTCAGATGCGATGGGACCATCGGGAACCTACGAGGGTACGTATTTTGGGATGATTGATCATAATGCCACGACGATTGCCCGCGCATTGGGTGGCCATGCCAAGCCAGGTGGGATGAAGGGAAAACTCAAGAGCGATGACCATTAGTACGGGTCAACCCGGCGCTTCAGGTGTTTCCTCTCCGATCGGGCAAAACCGATCGCATATTGCAACCGGTGACGAGCATCCAGTCACGGCGCCGTTGTCAATCCATGACATGACCGTGGCTTACCATCGAAAGCCGGTGTTGTGGGACGTTGATCTGGATGTGCCATCCGGCCGTTTGATCGGCATCATCGGTCCCAATGGTGCGGGGAAAACAACACTCATTAAGGCCACTTTGGATCTAGTTCCCAAAGCATCTGGTCGCGTGTTGGTGTTTGGTAAGCCGTATCGCAAGCAGCGTCACTTGGTCGGCTATGTACCGCAGCGGGAATCGGTGGATTGGGATTTTCCAGTTAATGCATTAGATGTGGTTGCCATGGGTCGGTACGGCACAATTGGTTGGTGCCGCCCGGTGACGAAGCGACACCGGACGGCGGCTTATGAAGCCCTTGATATCGTGGGTATGGCCGATTATGCCAAGCGGCAGATCAGCCAGCTGTCCGGCGGCCAGCAGCAGAGGGTCTTTCTGGCTCGTGCATTAGCTCAAGATGCGCAGCTTTATTTCATGGATGAGCCTTTTGCCAGCGTGGATGTGGCGACAGAAAAGGCCATCGTTGAAGTGCTGCGTCGGTTGAAGGATGCTGGCAAAACGGTGTTGGTTGTTCATCATGACCTGCAAACGGTTTCCGAGTACTTCGATTACCTGATCTTTCTTAATATGCGTGTGGTCACACATGGACCTGTTGGCGAAGTGTTTACGCCGGAGAACCTGAAGAAAACCTACGGTGGTCGACTGACATTGCTTAATGAGGCGGCCGAACTATTTGCGCGTCAGGCGAGATAATTTGGATTGTTACACCGTGCGGACCAACTTGCGCAGACAAATCTTTATGTTACTGGCGGTGTTATCCATCCTGCATGGCACCCAGATCGCAGTTGCATCTGATCAGGCGAGTGGCAACCCCGGGCGCTCGATACGGCCTGTCAATTCAATAGCGGATTCCTCCATTCATTGGCCATCCGCAGAGCAGTTTCTACGCGTGCTCACCTTGAGAGATTTTAATACACGCGTGGTGGTCTTGGGTGTGGCGTGCCTGGGATTGGCCTGCGGGACCATTGGCACGTTTCTTCTTCTGCGCAAGAGATCACTGACTGCCGACGCGCTGAGTCATGCAACACTTCCGGGTATTGCCATTGCTTTTATCATCATGGCAAAGCTGGGGGGCGATGGGAAACAATTGGCGGGTTTGTTACTCGGTGCCTTTATCTTTGGTGGCCTTGGGGTGGGGGCGATTCTGGTGATCCGGCACACGACACGGCTGAAAGATGATGCGGCATTGGGAATTGTTTTAAGCGTATTTTTTGGTGTTGGCCTGTCGCTTCTCAACCTCATTCAGCAAATGCCCTTGGGGCATGCTGCGGGACTGAATCGATTTATATTCGGCAAGGCCGCGTCGATGCTTCCGGTTGATGCCTGGACCATTTTGATTGCCGCCTTGGTGATATCCCTGTCATGTCTCGTGTTGTTTAAGGAACTGACATTGCTCTGCTTTGATCAGGGCTATGCCAGGTCACAAGGATGGTCAGTGATCACGCTGGATATGGTTCTGATGGTCCTTGTCGTTGGGGTGACAGTCATTGCCTTGCAGTCAGTTGGGCTTGTGCTTGCTGTCGCCATGTTGATTATTCCGTCTGCCGCAGCACGTTTTTGGACGGAGCATCTTGCCCGGATGGTAATCATATCAGCGGTCATTGGCATGGTAGGCGGCTACCTTGGCGCAACAATCAGTGCTCTTGTGCCGAGAATGCCGACAGGTCCGGTGATAGTCTTGGTGTGTAGCGGTGCTTTCATTGTGAGTGTGGCGTGTGGTCCAAAACGTGGCGTCGTGGCCCGTACAGTTGCACAGAAACGCCTTGGCCGGCGGGTGGCAATTCAACATTTGTTGCGTGCAGTGTATGAGTGTTCAGAAATGGCGGAGAAGAAAGTTTCGTCGGGAAATACAGTAGCGAATGTCACCGCTCCCCTCGGGGAACTGGTTAAGGTTCGGTCTTGGTCGATTAATCAGTTGAGCCGTTTGATCAGGTCCGCATGTCGGGGCAAGCTACTGGTGTCAGGCAACAGTGGGGTTGCGCTTACGGATCACGGGTTACGCGAAGCTGAACGTGTTGTACGTAACCACAGGCTTTGGGAAACCTATCTCATTCATTACGCTGATATTGCACCAAGCCATGTGGATCGTGATGCAGATGAGATTGAACATATTCTGGGCCATGACATGATTGTTCATTTAGAGCAGATTCTTTCTGGGAAGGTCAAATCAGATCCGATGCCACCCAGTCCGCATCATCTGTCCGTGGCTCCAACGGATGTTAATGGGGTTACAGCATGACACAATGGTCTATTCTTGATACATGGATTGTCATCGTCGGCAGTTTATGCGCTGCTGCCTGTGCATTGCCCGGAACGTTGTTGGTGCTTCGCAAGATGAGCATGATGGGCGATGCGATCAGCCATACGGTTCTGGCCGGCTTGGCAATTGCTTTCTTGGTGACACATCGTCGTGATCCAGCCACCATGTTTGTCGGTGCGGTAGTGATTGGCTTGGTGACGGCCCTGCTCATTCAACTTGTCGGGTCCCTGGGTCGTACGGAGATCGGGGCGTCCATGGGGATTGTGTTTACGAGTCTTTTTGCAATGGGACTGGTTCTGATGAGACAGGCCATCGATCATGTGGAGATCGATCCTGACTGCGTGCTGTATGGGGCGATAGAAGCATCCTATTTTGATCAGATCACCTGGATGGGAATGAATCTTCCCCGAGCTGCCATCATCAACGGTGGGGCAGGTATTTTCAATCTTCTATTAATTGTGGTTTTGTATAAGGAATTCAAGGTCAGTGCCTTTGACCCCGCGCTGAGCACCACGCTTGGGATTAATGCTAATGTGATGCACTACCTGCTTATGACCATGACCGCGGTGACCACGGTGGCTGCTTTTGAAACGGTCGGGAGTATTCTGGTCATTGCCATGCTCATTGTTCCACCAGCTACAGCCTATCTGCTGACTGATCGGCTGTCTTTTATGATGTGTTGGAGTGTTCTATTGGCCATTCTGGCGGCCATATTTGGCCATGTCAGTGCCGTTACGGTGCCGACCTGGTTCGGATTTGGTGGCACCAGCACCGCGGGCATGATGGCATTCTGTGCCGGTTTGATCTTTGTCGCGGTTTGGCTGCTGGCACCGCGGCACGGTGTACTCAGCAAGGTCTTCCATCGGTGTATATTGCAGTTACGCATTGTGCGTGAGGACGTACTGGGGCTTCTCTATCGGCTTGAGGAACTGCCGCCTTCTCACGAATTAAGTACAACTCCTGCACTGCTTCAAGGCATCCTCGGTGTGGGCCCAGTTCTATCCACCTTGGCAGTGAGCAGCCTGGCCCGGCGTGGTTACATTGAGCATCGTAGTGGCCAGCTTCACCTAACCAATCAAGGTAGACGAGCGGGCCGTCATTTGATTCGGTCCCACCGTTTATGGGAAAGCTTTCTGCAGAAGCACCTTCACTTGGCTTCTGACCATGTACACGAGCCGGCAGAACAGTTGGAGCATATCACTGATGCCGCCATGCAGAACCAGCTTGCTGAGCGGACCAATCAGCCCCAGACAGATCCTCATGGCAAAAAGATTCCATAACATCACGCCTTTGGGTTTGGCTCTCCCCTCCAGGTTTTCGGGTCACTCTAGAGTTCGATTTCGATATCGTTCCCCACTACACGAACAGGGTAGGTGGTCACATCTGCATCGGCCGGTGGGCCTGTGCACTTTCCGGTTTTCAGGTTAAACGTTGCGGCATGCCACGGACACACGACCTCATCGCCTTCGATTGATCCTTCGCTTAATGGTGCATCATCGTGCGTACACATGTCGTCGATTGCATGAAACTCGTCATCAATGCGAAACAGGGCAATTCGTTTGCCCTGAATTTCTATACATTGTCCACACCCTTAGGAAATGTCCGGCTTGTTCGCGATTTTTACGTAATTTGGCATGATCCGCTTCCTTTCATTTAAATCTCAATCCATTTGTTGAGGAAATGAATTGCTGGCTATGATTTTAAGGATACGGCGATACGATTGGTGGCACAATGCAGGTATCTACGCGAACCTGGAGATCTATAGTTGAGGTCAATAAATATTGTCCCTATGAAAACACGGCACTTAAAGAAGTAATTCATGTATCATTTCGGTTTACCAAAACCATACAATACGAAGGGATTGCAGCCAATTGATTCACTGTTTCCAATCCACATGACAACTGGTTGCATGAAACCATTATGGCCATAAGAAATACACCTGCCCGAACTGCAAAAACCGCCGATGAATCAGTTGTGACCGGTCATATTCGTTGGCTGGGAGCAAGGTTTCGGCATGGATGTCATGTGAGCAACGGTGAACAGATTGTGGAGGTGTCAACAGATAACACCTATGAGCTGCCTTTTATCACGGGCAAGCATCGGTTTGTCTTCATCATTCCCCCAGACGGGTACCGCTGTACAACTCCGTTTTGGTCATCCAGCGTACATGGACCAGCCCATTTGGCCAATACGGATTTTAAACTTAAGAAGATGGGTCGTCGGCCCGGTCGGAGTTTTACCGCGCTGCACATTACCGATACCCATGTCGGCGGCGGTAAGATGGATCCGCGTATCCATAAACACTTTGGTTCGTGGTTCAAGAAATTACCAGCTGATGGTCAGTCCAATATTCCATCCGCTGCAAGGATGGGTCGTGTCATTCGGCAGTTGATTGACGAGGCTGGTGGCGTTGACTTTGTGATACATACCGGTGATCTGACTGATTGGGGCGAGCCGGCCAAGTTAAGGGCAGCTGCGCGTGTATTTGCAGATCTGGAAGTGCCGGTTTTCCCTGTTTTTGGAGGCCATGACGGCAACGTAGAGCGTGTGACCAACGGGGCGGGCAATTTTAATGCTATGTACTTCACGAAGTTCGTTGCGCCGCCTTATTACTCATGGCACTGGGGTGGTCGCCACTTCATCAGCATGATGGTGGAGAGTAAGTTCATCGATGAGGAGACCAAGAAAATGCAGGACGCCTTTATTGCCGAGGACTTGCGGCGGTTTGGGCGGAAAATGCCGGTTACTGTTTGCTGCCACAAGCATCCATACCCATTCAATGTGGGGGTCTTTCGCCGCTACCGAGTGGACAGCTGGCTCCATGGCCATTTTCATAGCAACCGTCTGATGCATGATGGAAAAATCCGCGTGTTTTCTACTGGAACGCCGGCAATGGGGAATATCGACATCAGCGATATGCATGGCCGTGCGATCAGGTTCACATCCCGCGGCAAACCCACGAGTCGATCCATGCGGTTGCGGGGATTTCGGCCGACGGTTGTTTCACGGTCATCACCAATCGAAATTGCCTGGCGATCAAAAACGGACTTGCTTGCACGCAGGGCAGTGCCCTGTGTGGTTGATGATACGGTATTTGCGGGTTGTGTTGACGAATCACAAGGAACAGAGGGTGGTGTGATTGCATTTGACCGCACCAATGCAAGCGTGAAGTGGAAACGACGTTTGGGAGAATCGGTCGAGGCGCCCATTACGGCTTGGCGCGATTGCTTGATTGCGGTGACGCATATCGGTGGCGTGGCGTGTTTGCGAAAGAGCGATGGCAAAAAGATTTGGGAGTACGAAAGTGAACATCCATATAATCGATGGGTTTACACCAAACCACTAGTCATCAATAACCATGTAGTGATTGGCACGAGCAGTTATCTGACATGTCTGTCACTACGGACTGGGCGAAAACGGTGGTGTTGGGATGAAGGTGGCGTGAGTGCATCCGATGCGATGGGTCGATTTCTGGGTCCCGTTGCTGACGGCAGTCGCATCCTGATGTTGGGGAGAACGGGCTACGTGTTTGATGTGACTACCGGTCGGGTCATTCGTACCATAGCAGAGCCGGGTCGAAGTGGACTTCGCGCGCATATTACTACCGATCAGGGCCAATGCTTCGTAGGCGGTTCGGCTGGATATTTATGCTGTTTTAAAATTAAAACAGGAAAGTTGCTATGGTCCAAAAGGGTTTCACGGACCGCCATTATTTCCGGGTTTATTCCATTTCAGGATGGGTTGCTTGGCGGCACCTCTGAAGGAGTAGGCCGCTACTCGATTCGAAATGGGCGCAAACTGGCCTTCCGTAGCTTTGGTATTGAGCAACGCCATTTCGTTCCCTACCGTCACAAAGAAAGGTCCTGCATGGGCACACCGGCCATTCAAGGCGAACTAGCATGGGTGCCGTCAGGTGATGGTTATATGAATATTCTGCAGGGCAAGTCATTGAAACTGGTAGCTCGAGTCGCTCTTTCCGCCCCCATTATCAGTGGCCTGGCGATCGCCGACGATGGATCCGCGATTGGGACGGATGCGGATGGTCACCTGCTAGCCATGCGGTTTGGTGGTTGAATACCTGCTCGCGGGTAGATCGTTGACCTTGGCATTTTTGGGCGGGAGTTGACGAAGTGAAATTTGATCCTGACGATAAGGTTATAGAGTTCTGGAGAGGTGTCCGAGCGGCTTAAGGTGCCGGTCTCGAAAACCGGTGTGGCGTTCTGCGTCACCGTGGGTTCGAATCCCACCCTCTCCGTTTTATGTTGAAGATGCTTTTAGGCTTTGGTATCTAGCAGTGTCTTGAATGGGGCGTAGTTTTGACTCTGAATACAGGCAGGATAAATAGGTTGATTGAGCGATCGGGCATGAATCGTGCTTGTGGTGTATCAAGCTCGTGTCATAGGCAAGAATTTCGGAAGGTATAACTATTTTTATTGCAGTCGAAGGTATTGACGGCTCTGGGAAGACTACGCAGACCAAGCAACTGGGTCTTCATCTGAAGGAGGAAGGCTATTCGGTTGCCACGATCAAATTCCCTTGTTACGACGAAACTTTTTTTGGTGGTGCGATTGCGGATTACCTTAATGGTAAGTTTGGTGATCTGAAAACCGTACCGGTACAGATGGCGGCGATGCTCTTTGCAGGCGATCGGTACGAGAAGAGATCGGAACTTCTTGAACTTCTTCAGGCCAATGACCTGGTTATCACCGATCGCTATACTGCATCGAATATGGCGTATCAGGCCGCCAAGGTGCTAGCAGCTCATCGCAATGAAATGCTCGAATGGATTTGTCGACTGGAATACGAGGTGTACGAATTGCCCCGGCCTGATATCAATGTTTTCTTAGACCTACCGGTTGATTATGCCAATCGTCTTGTGCGGGCACGCGGCAAGCATTCGTACAGTGATCAGGTGGAAGATTTGCACGAATCTGACTTGACCTACCTAGGCGATTGCCGATCTGTTTACCAATCACTGGCAGCAGGGTCGCAAGGTGATGGCACATGGATCACCGTCTCATGCGCGGACCAAATGAATAAGATACGTGATCCTATTGATATTGCAGGCGAGATAGCACATGAGTTGAATCCTTTGTTAATTAAGACCGGATCCAGTGGATGCCATGGGCAGGATTAGCCGCTTGTATTATGTGTATGCCAGCTAATTTGTCCTTATCCATGCATGGGGATGCAAGTTCCCGGGAGTTTCAAACATGCCAGGAATTGAACTGTTTCGCCTCGATGGTCGTGTTGCACTGATCACCGGTGGTTCAAAAGGACTTGGTTACAACATGGCAAGTGGTTTATTGTCAGCAGGTGCGGATGTGGCGATCTGTAGTCGCCATGGTGAGGAAGCTGACCAGGCGGCATCGCAACTGTCAAATGAATGTGGTCGGCCAGTACGCGCATATGAATGCGACGTGAGTAATGAAGCGGAAGTAGAAAATCTTGTAAGCCAAACGATAGGAGATCTAGGCAAGATCGATATCTTGATTGCCAATGCCGGGATTAATATTCGCGGAGAAATCGACAAGCTTACACCGGGTGAATTCCAAGAAGTCATGAATGTGAATGTGACCGGCGTGTGGCTTTGCTGTCGAGCTGTCGTGCCGCACATGAAAAAGGCCAAGTATGGCAGGATTATCGCCCTCGGCAGTGTGCTTAGTGCCGTCGGCGTTGCATATCGCACGCCTTATGCATCGAGTAAAGGTGCCGTGGCAATGATGGCCAAGACGCTTGCGCTTGAGTGTGCTGGTGACGGCATCACTGTCAATGCTTTGTGTCCGGGCCCATTCCTGACGCCAATGAACATACCGATTGCTGATAAGGAAGAGACCAAGAAATTCATTGTCGGCGCCGTACCACTGGCTCGCTGGGCAGAGTTGCACGAAATTGAGGGAGCTGCAATCTTTCTTGCCAGCGATGCTTCAAGTTATGTTACTGGTACCACCCTTTTTGTCGATGGCGGCTGGACCGCGCACTAGGGTTCCCTTGGACCTGTTGCCTGACCATGAATTATTGAATGGTTGACGCCTGCGACCAACCATGATTGCGATGATGGTGTAGGCCCACAGCGTGGCTGGCTCCGGTACTACGTTCAGTGTGAGCCAATCATCATCATTTCTCATGCCCCACCAGGTGACCGGATAGGACTGGCGATATGTTTTGCTTAAGGAAGTATCTGCGCGATCAACGCCTCGTGCTTCATAGGCGGAAAATAAAGAATCCGGCATGAGGTCGAACGGTGATATCCACCTGTCGTCATCGGTATCATTAAAAAGCACGGCAACATCAAAATCATTTGACAGTCGCATGTCGGCATAGCCAAGAAAATCCCCGGCCTGAACGGTCCTCGTGCTGTATGCCTCGTCGTCATTCTGGTGTGTCCAGATTCCAGGAATCGATGGATAATCATTAAAGATCTGTGGAAATGCGTTATCGAGATTAATGTGGAACAGTACGGCGATATAGTTCGCGTTGCTGCTGGAGGTGATTTCAACACGTTTATTTACGATAGCAGGATCAGCCTCGCGCACCTCCTCGGTGACACGAGTGATCGTTCCATTGAAGGGGGCATAAATGGGAATCGTCGTGTTGTCCCCATGCTCTTGTTTATGTAGGGCATAGGGTGAATAGTAATGCTTCATACTACTAGGCGGTTCGGATTGATCCGTTGCAAAAAAATTGTCGATGTCTCCTATCGCCTCCACCGCTTCTTCTGGAAGCTCTTCACGAAAATAGGTGAAATCATGGCCAGCTCCAGAGCGGAACTTTGATATTTCGTGCACCAGATCCAAATTGGTGATATGGGACTCAACCAGATCGGGATGGACATCAGCAGATACGGTTGTGATGCCCTGGAATAAACTGCAATAAAAGAAACAAATAATCAACCAGCGGGGGATATTAATTGCCAGACCTGTTCCCTGGTGTTTTGTCGTCAGCTTGTGATAAATAGCCATTACGTCATCGCCCTCCATATCTTGTCCCGGCTTTGTGTTAAGCCGGCCTACTTCAATCAGAAGTCCAATTGGCACCAATGATACCCAAGTCAGCCACGTCCACTACGAGATCCACATTAAAATTACCCAGAGACCATTGGGCTGCAAGCTTTTTGAAGTTTGCACCAAGAATTCCTAGATCTTCGACATCCACGGTGCCATCATAGTTCGCATCGCCGGGGACCAATAGCATTCGCCAACTGATATTATGCTCTTCAAAGTTTTTAATGACCTCGCCCTCAACCCCAAGTAACTGGCTGGCGGCAAGTATCTTATGGGCGCTCCCACCATTAATCATAATGGTGGGAGCAAAATCTGCACCTTGCGCAGAAAGGATATTCAACTCGGAAATACCACTTGCAATAAGAGTACTGACTGTTTGTCCTTCGTGACCAAGTTTCATGCCGGCAAGTATGACATCCGAAATATCGATGCCGCCATGTACAAGTTCATTGGCATAGGGGGTGTGGTTATTGTTTCCCTGTGACATGATGGACTGGGCAGTAAACCCATGGTCAAGCAGATCATCAATGAGATCCTGTTTAAGGTCCTGGAAACTGTCACGTCCCACATCAAGGAGGTTGTCGAAGTTGCCGTATTCCTTGAGTGAAATACTCGCCGTTGCGAATTCGCCGGCAAAACTGACGCCGAGGTCTTCAATGTTCAGCAGGGTTGTTGCGCTGATGTTTGGAGTCGTGCCGCCATTTCCGTCCGCGCCGTTCTTCACCATGTCAATCATGCCATTGGTCGGCAGATCAGGGTCATCGGCCTCCAAGGATGTCAGTGCAGATAGGATGTCAGCAAGTTGTGCATGGCCGGACACGGCAAGTTCACCGGCAAAGCTAGCTGCGCCGTGGTTGGTATCTATTGCGGCGGTGAGGATGTCCAGTTCGCTGTAGCCACCGGCGGCCACATCATTAACAACAGTGTATTTAGATCCCATATTGATACCTGCTTGCAATACCTCTGTGAGACTGCCGCCTGCAGTACTGTTGGCAATAATATTAGCATAGGGGGTGTGGTTATTGTTTCCCTGCGACATGATGGACTGGGCAGTAAACCCATGGTCAAGCAGATCATCAATGAGATCCTGTTTAAGGTCCTGGAAACTGTCACGTCCCACATCAAGGAGGTTGTCGAAGTTGC
>PBAS01000041.1 GCA_002716625.1 Phycisphaeraceae bacterium
AGAAGATCGTCGCGTTGGTTCTGAGCTTCACAGGCAATCAACGCTTTAGACAGTGATGCGATATCGCGCGGTCTAGTTGCGAGTTCCAGGGCATCGATCAGCTTGCGCTTGATCTTTCCCCGGTCTTCATCTGTGATCTGCCAACGCGTCGAACGGCACAACAGGGCTGCATCGCTACGGTCGAAGTGCCCCCAGACCCCCCGCATATTCCCCAGCGCATAGTTAGTGCGCGAATCAGTGCAATTCCATGCGACAGCAAGCGACCAAGACACAATGGCCCATCAACAATCAGAAGACTCTAACCACTTGGAATCTGCGAGAGTTAGCGACGAAGTGCGAGCTGATGCGACGACATGCGAAAAAGCGGGTGATGGGATTCGAACCCACGACGTCCAGCTTGGGAAGCTGGCATTCTACCACTGAATTACACCCGCAAGGTTACAAGGAGATTTTACCGTAGCGATAGCATAGTTGGCAATAATCTAATGGTGTAGTTCAACTACGGCTTGCACTTCTTGCATGGACAATGGCCGGCATCCAAGGCAGCTTGTCGGCTGGTAAAATGCATGCGATTCGCCGCCACAATGCGGCTGGCCGAACGGTAGGCCGCATGGTGAAAGGGCTCACGTCCTGCTGAAGCGATGTAGATGACGTCATTCAGGTGGCCGGTAGGGGGCTGCAACTGACTGGGCTGGGATTGCCCGGTGGCCAAGAAAAATTAATGCCATATCTATCTCGTTGATTTAACCAATGCTACTGACACATGCCGATGTGATACATGCTGATAGAATAACCTGTAATTGATCAAACCATTGATCCAAAGGCCGCCACAGAGCCTTTCATCTTAACCACTGATCGCCATGGCAACTGGAACGCGTCACGCCGCAACCATTCCCACATCGTCTCACGGGGCCTGGAAATACCCGATCGCTAGACTCGTAATCCCCGCCGTACTTGCTGCAATGGTAATGTCCCAGTTCCTTGCAACTTATGAGGCACGTGGTATCGACTACTACCAGCAGTGGCTTGTGATCCACGCAAGGCAGATCCCGGGGCTTACCAATATCTACGATCCCAATGATCGCAAGGCCATTGGCAAAAATGCCCATGCAATGGCCAAGCAAACGGGAGCTTCCAGGCACCTGACTGAGGTCGTGAAAGTCAGTGACCAACTCTACGAAAACCACTTGGCCGCAACATCGACTCCTGCCATGCCAATGTGGCTGGGCAGCTTGTTCTCTGGGAATTTTGAGCGAGATTTCAAGCGGTTCAGTCTCGCTTCATTAATCATTTACATCACAGGATTACTCCTGCTGGGCCAAGCGTTGGGGTTCACCTGGACTGCTGGACTGCTAATAGTTGCCTTGTTCACCGTTCTATTCGAGCCTTTCCGATTTGATGTGATTGATGGCAATGTCAACCGGCTTCAAGCCGGAATGATCGGAATCTACTTCTGGATGACCATACGCTATCACAATCGCCTGCTACAAATATTGCCCGGCATCTTGTGCGGGCTTGTTGTCATGTTCAAACCAAACCTTGTCATGGTTCCTGTGCTTGTGGCACTTGGTTGGACACTGCAAAGACGCTGGATGACCCTGGGGTTACAGACGGGGGGGTGCCTGATCGGCGTGCTTGTGAGTATCGCCATCCCATGGTTCTATTGGGGCCAGTTGAAGACCTGGCCTGCCTGGTTTACACGAATCGGCCAGGTTCAGCAGGAACCATTTGCCATTGAAACCGGAAATATCAGTATCGCAAGACTCATTTTTGAGTATGTAGGGCTCAATCTTTCCGCGCCACTGACCATCGCACTGCTTATCATCGCAACAGTTGTCATGGCTATGGCCGTGATGAAACAACGCCACATTACTACAGCCAACTCATCCACAGCCACGTTGGATGCGACCATTGTGGCTTATGCCGTTGGCCTTGGTGGCGTGATCCCCATTCTCACACCCCAAGTTGCTTGGCCACACTACTTGTTGCTCACGGTTCCGATGTTACTTGTGGTCATTGGCAATCATCCGGATCCAAATAGCAACCAAGGGCAGGCACCACGGTGGGTACCACTCATCGGGATCCTGGGCATATTTGTCATGTGCACCGGCCGACGGCTGTTGTTGCTGGTATCCCTGAATGACTATGAATACTTCTCCATCCTCATCGCATTCATGCTTGCCGGGCTTATCCTCGCGGCAAGTCGACAACTACTTCACAAGTTTAGCTCCCCAGTAGCCAGCAAAGGCTAGAACAACCCTGATGAATTCCAAAGGTCACTTTTCCAAGAACGTGTTCGGCTGTAGATTACGGACCATTCCCATGCATTGGGATCTGGCCCTGCGGCATGAAATAACACCCGCAGAATGCTAGGATGGGCAACATCAATAGCGTCAAGGCGGCTGCCGTTTCCTGGAATACAAAGAGGCCCGGTTCTCGCCACCTTCGCTTGCGAAAATACCCGTGCGAACAGCAGAAAAGAAAGGACCAGGATGGCCGATTCATTTCATGCTTGCCAGACGCTTGAGACCCCACTCGGCAAGCGCAAGATTCACCGGCTCGATGCCCTAGGCGACCTGGGCTCTATCACGCAGCTTCCGTATTGCATCAAGGTGCTTCTCGAAGCTGCGCTTCGAAACCTTGATGGCTTTGTTGTCACCGAAGAGGCCGTGAAAGCCTTGGCCAGCTACAACGCGGCGAATGTGGGCGAAACTGAAGTCCCGTTCAAGCCGGGGCGTGTTGTTCTACAGGATTTTACCGGGGTTCCCGCAGTCGTTGATCTGGCGGCCATGCGCTCGGCAATCGTACGGATGACCGGACGTGCCGAATCATCTGAAAAAGTCAATCCACTGGTGGCCTGTGATTTGGTCATCGACCACTCTGTTCAGGTCGATGCATATGCCAGCGGAGAAGCGTTGACAATCAATGGGGAAAAAGAATTTGAACGCAACCAGGAACGCTATGAATTTCTCAAGTGGGGACAGCAGGCGTTTGACAATTTCCGGGTAGTACCACCGGCGACGGGAATCGTGCACCAGGTTAACCTTGAGTATCTTTCAACGGTCGTATGGGACTACAATGGGGCCCTCTACCCGGACTCCCTAGTCGGTACCGATTCGCACACCACCATGATCAATGGCCTTGGTATCGTCGGCTGGGGCGTTGGAGGTATTGAGGCCGAGGCTGTGATGCTCGGCCAGCCGATTTATATGCTCATTCCGGAGGTGGTTGGCGTTCGATTGACGGGGGCTCTAAATCCGGGCGCAACGGCAACCGATCTGGTACTTCAACTCACACAGATGCTGCGTGCCCATGGTGTAGTTGGCAAGTTTGTCGAGTTTTTCGGTGATGGCCTAGCACAGATGCCGCTGGCCAACCGGGCGACCATTGCAAATATGGCACCTGAATATGGTGCCACCATCGGTTTTTTCCCGGTCGATGAACGGTCCATTGAATACCTGCAACTCACCGGCCGTGATCCTGCATTAATCGAAACAGTGGAGCTCTACTGCCGGGAACAGGGACTGTGGCGCAATGACCATAACGAAGTGGTATACAGCGATGTACTTGAACTGGATGTCTCGCAAGTACAACCGGCGCTGGCAGGTCCCAAACGACCACAAGATCACATTGAGTTGAATGCCATGCAGAGCCAGTGGATAAGCGACCTAGATAAAACCTTTGGCTGCCCGCCAAAATCCACCACACAACCGGCCGCCACAGCAACACTCGATCCACAAGCAGAAGGTGTAGAAACAGAATACAACGGGCAAAATTTTTCGCTTCAACAAGGCGCCGTTGTCATTGCTGCAATTACTAGTTGCACGAATACATCGAATCCGCAGGTCATGGTTGGTGCGGGGCTGCTGGCACAAAAGGCGCGAGCGCGTGGTCTTCAGAGCAAGCCTTGGGTCAAAACATCGCTTGCGCCGGGATCGAAAGTTGTAACTGAATACCTCACGCGTGCTGCGTTGATGGACGACCTTGAAGCATTAGGGTTTCACTTGGTGGGCTATGGCTGTACGACATGTATCGGAAACTCCGGTCCGCTACCTGAACCCATTGCCAATGGGGTTCAAACCGGCGATCTTGTCGTTGCCGCGGTCCTTTCTGGCAACCGTAATTTCGAGGGTCGAGTCAACCCCCACGTAAAGGCCAACTACCTGGCCAGCCCACCACTTGTGGTGGCCTACGCCATTGCCGGAACCGTTGACATTGACCTCACCAAGGATCCGATCGGCCAGGATCCATTGGGCAATAATGTATACCTAAAGGATATCTGGCCCTCGCAACAAGAAGTCGAACAGGTCACATCACAATCCATCGGCCAGGACCAGTTTGTAACCCAGTATGCCTCGGTCTTTGAAGGCTCGGATGATTGGAAGGCCATCAAGGCCACGACCGGCAATCTATACGAATGGAAACAATCCAGCACGTATATTCAAGAGCCTCCATTCTTCGTGGATCTGAAACCGCAACCCAACACTATCACCGAAATCCGTGCCGCCCGCTGTCTGGCCAAATTTGGCGACTCGGTCACCACGGACCATATCAGCCCGGCAGGTTCGATTGTCAAGGATTCGCCTGCCGGTCAGTACCTGACGGATAATGGCGTATCACTGGCTTTGTTTAACAGCTATGGTTCGCGCCGTGGCAACGACCGGGTTATGACACGCGGCACATTTGCCAATATCCGCGTCCGTAATCAACTGGCTCCAGGAACTGAAGGCGGCTTCACGACTTGCTTCGCGGATGATACAGATAATGACACCAATCAAATTACGACAATCTATGACGCGGCAATGGTGTACCACAAAAGCAAGGTCCCATTGATCGTGCTTGCTGGAAAAGATTATGGAATGGGATCCTCACGAGATTGGGCGGCAAAAGGCACATTTCTGCTGGGGGTCAAGGCGGTCATTGCCGAATCGTTCGAACGGATCCACCGCTCGAATCTGGTCGGTATGGGTGTTTTGCCACTGTGTTATCGAGATGGACAAACTGCTGACTCGCTTGGCCTTTCCGGACATGAATTTTTTGATATCGCTGTTAATGACACCGTTCAACCAAGGCAAAACATCCAAGTGATCGCCACAGATCCAACCAATGGGAATAAAACCATCTTCGATACCATGTGCAGGATCGATACGCCCGTTGAAGTGACGTATTATCGCAACGGCGGCATTCTGCACACGGTTCTTCGAAAAATGGCGAAGTCTTGACTTAAGGCTTAATAACTTAATATAGGATGCATGCCAATCTCCCAGCTGAAATAAGAAATCCGCTAGGCCCGATCACCTTGGGGAAATTCCCTTTCAAAATCAGCACACTGACAGAACTGTCCTTCCCCCACCAGCCACCTCAAATACGACTGAAGCCGCATCGACATCGTCCGTCCATCATGACGCGTCACGTATGAGGGTAGATTATAACCGCTGATGTCGGCAAACTCCCACGGATGGAAAAGAAGATTGAGATAGCCGTCGTGCACCAATGTCTGCCAGGAAAAGAACTTGACCAGGGGCAATGGCGCATTTTTAAAAGCCAACCAGAACAACGGAAACCGAATGTACGGGGACGCGGATACAGGAATCTGTAATAACTCACCAACCCTATAAACCCTGCGCGGCTTAAGAAGGTTGTTGTAACGTCCTGGCAACCAGATTGGATTCTCACTACTAGCGTATCTGTAACCGGCTTCTCGTATTGCCGCACAATCAGTTTCTGCGAACCGCGGCCGGCGGAACCCAACCACACGAGTGCCGGCCACCTGTTCAAGAACCTGACGTGATTTGGCCAGATCCTTTAATTCAAATGAAGTGTGGTAGTAGCCGTGAGATGCCACCTCATGCTTTCGAGCAACCTGCTTCATGAGATCCGGCTGGCTGAGTGCAAAGTGTGCCGTCGTAAAAAAAGTCGCGGTGATATGCAATTGGTCAAGCAGTTCGAGAACCGTCTGCAGTCCGTCTGCGGTCACAGAAATCTGCTCTTGGGCCTCTATGTCACGGCCGTATTCCTGGGGAATGTCAAATTCTTCGACATCAAAGGTCAAAAGAATACGGTTAATCATACCTGCCCCGCAGGCTATTAAGCCTGATGTGTATCAGATCAAAGAACATCCGGATCGGTTCCCAATAGAGTTTTAGACTCGAGTGCTTATACGAATGAAATCGGCTCACGTGTACGGGAATCTGATCAATACGCATCTGATATTTTCTCGCCAGGAAAATCAACTCAGCATCAAATGAAAAATTCATCAGATAAAGCCGATCAAAAAGCCGTTGAGCCGCGTTGAAACGAAAGCCTTTAAGACCTGCTTGGGTATCATCGTACGGTATCTGCAGGATAACCCTCACAAGGCGGTTGAATCCCCAACCCAGGACCCTTCGGGTCATGCTAATATTCCGCTGGCTGGTCTTGGCGAGGTTGCGAGAGCCAATCACGACATCATGGGCCTTAAGGGCCTCAGCCAATGGTAACAAATGGTCGAGGGAATAGGCCAGATCCCCATCGGTAAAACACACGTACTCACTCGTACAATGGGCCAGGGCGGACTTGATCGCTGATCCCTTGCCGCCATTAACAGACAAGCAAACCAGCTGTATCTGTCCGGATTGGTGATCGTTAATCAGATTGTCAAGCCTATTGGCTGTCGAGTCGGTCGAGCCATCGTCGACAAACACAAATTGGTAATCCGGATGGCACTCCGAAAACTCCAGAACGGCGTTGAATACATGATCAAGGCGTTTGGACTCGTTATAGACAGGTAGAATGACCGTGAATATTGCCATGGAAATATTTTTCTCGGCTATTGCCACAACAGGGCAATATATCAATCAATGGTTTGACCTGCTCGCCGCAGATCTGCAGACTACGAATCATTTATGACCTTTTGGACCAGCATAGCGGGCTATTGATGAGACGCCGACTGAGTATCTGCCTGTTGTTCGTAGTGGTTGGGTCGATCACGTACGCAAACAGTCTTTATGGCCCGTTCATCTATGATGACCTGGAAGCCATCGAGCAGAACCATACCATTCGGCAGCTCTGGCCACCCCTACAAGCGCTAAACCCACCAAAGCAGCTGCCGGTTTCAGGACGACCCATCATCAATCTGTCCTTGGCGATCAATTACCAGTTTGGCGGATTGGATGTCATCGGATATCACGTTGTGAATATTACTATCCACATTTTATGTGCCCTGGTGCTTTACGGAATCATCCATCGCACATTGCTGTGCGAAACACTGAAAGATAGGTTCAAGCCATCAGCTGGCTGGCTGGCCGGGCTCTGCAGCCTGGTGTGGCTTGTTCATCCAATGCAGTCCGAATGCGTTAACTACATCATCCAGCGAACTGAATTGATCATGGCTTTGTTCTATCTGCTTACCCTGTATGCTGCAATTCGCGCCGAGCAGGGGCGAACCGGCTGGGTAATCGCCGCAGTAAGTTCCTGTGCCTTGGGCATGGCAAGCAAGGAAGTGATGGTGACAGCGCCGGTTATGGTCTTACTGTATGACTGGTCATTTCGTTCACACCCGTTTAGACAGATATGGCGTCGCCGTTGGCCACTGTATACCGGGTTGGCCGCAACCTGGCTGATCCTGGCCACCATTATGGCCTCGGGCCCCCGTTCGGACTCCATTGGTTTTGATCAAGACGTGACCGGCTTGGATTACGCTCTTAACCAGTGCGTGATGTTCACCAAGTACCTACACACCGCCATTTGGCCTCACCCCCTTGTACTTGATTACGGGGTACCTCAACCTAGATCATTTACAGCAACCATGCCCCATTTCATCGTAGTCATGGTACTGGCGATATTGACCACTGCGTGTTTCCTGCGGCGTCCCAAGCTTGGTTTTCTAGGCGTGTGGATCTTCGTAATTCTCAGCCCCACATCGAGTTTTGTACCAATCTCAACAGAAGTTGGAGCTGAACGGCGGATGTATCTACCGCTGGCAGCGGTAATCATCCTTGTTGTCATTTTCATACAGTGGCTAATCAAGCGGATCAATTCAACCCCGCATATCTTACGTGACGACCGCCCGCCACCGCCGCGATTTGCCTACGGATTAAGCATGGCGCTGTCTGTCGTCGCAATCATCACCCTCAGTAGCCTGACATTTCAACGTAACCGGGATTACCAAAGTGAGATCACGATCTGGAAAACGGTGACGCAAGCTGCACCCCAAAATGTCAGGGGACATTTCAACCTTGGGGTCTCTCTTGCCAATGCCAAGCGCTACGACGACGCCATACGAGCCTATCGTGAGGCAATCGCTCTTAATCCAAGTGAAGTCAAAGCGATCAATAACCTAGGACATGCGCTCCTAAAGCAAGGCGAGATGGAAGAAGCGACAACACTCTTCCACCAAATCTTAAGTGTTAAACCTGACAGTATTCCCGCCAATGTGAATCTCGCCAGGGTTCATCGGCGTGCCGGTCAGTTGGATCAAGCTGTTCGGCATTATCAACGCGTGCTGGAGATTGAGCCTAGACAGTCAGCTACGATAAGGGAGTTGGCGCAGGTCTTGTCAGCAACAGGACAGCATGGCAAGGCAGTAGCTCAATATCGCCGGTTGGCTGAACTTCACCCCAATGCCGGGCCGGTACATTATGAACTTGGCCTTATGCTACAAGCCCATGGGCATCTTGGTGGAGCAATAGAAAGTTTTCGCATGGCAATTAGATTGGCGCCATCATCAGCGCCACCCCACAATGCCTTAGCGTGGCTGTTGGCAACTCACCCTGATTCCCCTCACCACGATCCCCGCCAGGCCATTGAGTCCGCAAAACAAGCTGTGCGACTGGCAATTGGCAATCCAGCCATCATTGACACACTTGCCGTCGCCCACGCCGCAGCAGGCCAATACGATCTAGCCATCACAAATGCTGAAAAAGCCCTGGAACTGGCAATTGCGGATGGCAATACAACCCTACAGACAAAAATCTCCGATCGCCTTGGATTATTCAGGAGCCACAAGCCCTTCTACATGCCCATGCCGTAGCGGCCATCACATCCAATCCATAAATTGAATACAACCACACACTCGCAGTGCCTAGTCAACCGAGTTATTTGCTGCGACTGCCAATTTTGACCATCAACTGGATTGGCTTGCCGCTACGAAGAACCCGTAATTCGACCTGACTGCCAATTTCTGACGAACGCAGTTGCCGGGTTAGATCATAGACGTTGCCAATTGCATTTTTCCCCCATCGCACGATGACATCATTTTCCCTCAATCCCGCCTGATGGGCTGGCCCGTTTATGGTCACCGCCTGAACACCACATCCAGATTCGCCATGAAGAGTTTCATAGTCAGGCATGATTCCCAGATAACCAGCTCCATGCGACGGAGCCGTAGGGCGACGCATTTCAATTGAATTGTCATGCTTGAACGCCAGACGTTGCCGCTGTATCACCAGTTCGATAACCAGGGACTTGACGAGACTCAGCACCCGCATCGAACCGACTTGATTGATCTTCTCAACTGTATCGGATGGACGATGGTAGTCCGCATGGGCGCCGGTAAAAAAATGGAGAACCGGGATCTTCTGGTTATAGAAGTGAACATGGTCCGAAGCGCCCTGTGCGGATCCATCCGTGTGTAGATCCAGCCCGATTGACTGATTAGCATTTCCAAGCAGTTGGTTCCACTGATCACCTGAATCAGTACCAAAGACAAATAGCCGATTGTTTTCCAACCGTCCGATCATATCCATATTGACCATGGCAACGATCTGCTTCGCATTGACTCCCAGTTGCCCGAGGTGTTTCGTCAGATACGCCGAGCCAAGTAGACCTCGTTCTTCACCGGCAAAAGCGACAAATAAAACCGTGCGACGTGTTGCATGGTCCAGCTCAGCCCGAAGCATTTCAGCCAACAGCATCAGTGCCCCGGCTCCCGAGGCATTATCATCTGCGCCAGGATGCATCTGTGCCACATGAACCCTGCTTCCGATTCCACCATATCCCAAGTGGTCGTAGTGGGCGCCAACCACTACGACTTCATCAGCCAGTTCGCCGCTTCCTGTCAGAATCGCAGCAACATTGCTCACCGTTGCCTGTTGTCTTTCTATTTCCACATGGCCACGAATGCGCCCCAAGCTCAAGACCGAGGTATTCCCATGATCCGCCTGCTTCTGAAGGCGTTTGGAAAAAATATCCGGCGACATCTGCGTGCAGGAAGCCAGCATACGCTCAAACACGTTCGAAGTGATATGAATTACGGGAATTGATGCATCCAAACCCCCGCTGCGAGCAACGGATACTAACTTTGATCCGGAATCAAGTGATGGCGGATTGACAACCAGCAGGGCAGATGCGCCATGCCGGGCTGCCGTTTCGGCTTTGCGATGAAAAGTCGCCTGCCTTGACCACCTGCCAATCCCATACCCATCCCGCTGCGACCAGAGGCTGTGACCAGTGCTGTCCTGAGGTTCAAAGCGATATACTACTACAATTTTTCCGTCAATATCCTCGGGGGCAAGTGACTCATAACTGTTGTACGTATGCCGCTTGCTTTCAATTCCATAACCCACAAATATGGCCTGCCCTTCAAAAAAGTCCGAAGCAGAGATGCCAACGGCGTTAAACTCGCGTCCAGATTCCAATACTGAACTATCTTCGAGAATCAATGCCTGCGAGTGAACTTCGGGACCCAGATTGATTTCAAATGGCTGAGAAAAAGAGGGATTCACATCGTAGTCAAATGCAGGTGCCAATCCCAACCGCTTGAAGTCATTCGCGATATAGTCACGTGCCAGATCCAATCCGGCCGTGCCAGCACCTCGCCCTTCCATCACCGGCGAGGTTAGATCCACCAGGATCTCCTGGTACCTGATCGCCTGCTGGACCGACCACTGCTCGGTAAGAACCCGCTGTGGTCCAAGCGGCCCGCAAGCCGACAACAGAACCAACGTGACGAGCCAGAATTGATTACGGCCAAGGTTAAACGGCACTGACTTCATCATTCGATGCCAACAACTCGGTCAATCTCCTCAATTGGCGTAATACCTTCTGCTACGAGACGATAGCCACCCTCCCGTAAAGATGAGAATAATGTGGATCGCAGTGCTTTGCGTAATTCCTGAACTTGGGATGATCCTACAATTGCATCACGCAGATCATCATTGGCCCGTAATAATTCAAAAACCGCGCACCGGCCGTTATAGCCTGTCATCAGGCAACTGGGGCAACCAACATGTCGATAGATCTTATCGATATCATGAACACCAAACTTGGCCAGTTGCATCATTTCTATTGATGAAGGTTTTGCAGGCCTCTTGCAATGAGGACATAGGCAGCGCACAAGTCGCTGAGCAAGTACCATATGCAAGGCAGAACTGACCAAATACGGCTCAACCCCCAAATCTAAAAGCCGGTAGACGGTACCGATAGAATCCTGAGCATGAACCGTGGATAAAACCAGGTGCCCCGTGATTGAAGCCTGCATGGCAATCTTGGCAGTTTCTGGATCACGAATCTCGCCCACTAGAATGACATCGGGATCCTGGCGCAACACACTGCGTAACAGGGTTGAAAAACTGCGGCCCTGCGACTCATTGATTGGCATTTGCGTTACGCCATCGATCTGATATTCAACCGGGTCCTCAATGGTAATGACATTACGCAAAGACACGTCAATCTCACGGAGCAGGGCATACAACGTGGTGGTTTTACCCGAGCCAGTTGGGCCACACATCAGTACCATGCCCGCATCCTGCCGTATCACCTGGCCCACATCGCTGGCCATCCAAGCGGGCAACCCCAACTGTTTGAGCCGCGTCGGGGCGATTGCCGAATCGAGGACACGGATCACTAATTTCTGGCCGAACATCGCTGGCGTGAAACTCACACGGTAATCTACCTGCCTGTCCGGCAGATCCGTACTAAAATGCCCATCCTGAACCAGCTGGTTCTGTGCAATATCAATATCCGCTAGAACCTTGACGACACGCAAGAGTCTTTGGGCGATTGCTTTATGCATTTCGAGCACATTGACCATCATGCCATCAACACGCACACGAATATGAAAGGTATTTTTCTTTGGCTCAATATGAAGATCCGTTGCCCGAACCTGAGCACACAACCGCAGCAGGATCTGAAGAAACATCACGCTGTCCCGCCCAGCAGTAACTGCAAGCTTTATATTTTCTGTGGAGGGCGCATGAATTACCTGCCCCCGAGCATTGATCAAGGAAAGCTGGGATGGATCAAGTGCCCGCGTCGGCAAGTTGTCCATCATTGTCTGCAATGATGTATGATGGCTCAAAGCGGCTTTTACAAGCCCCTGGATATCATCAGAACTTTGGTTGCGACGCTTGCTATGACGACTTGATGAGTCCTGGATATCCCCACCCAGATCGATCGCTCGCCTTATTTGTTTCTCTGGATTGTCTTCGACAATATCAAATGGGGCCGGCAGGTCGCCAGTCGAAGCCGGATCACCGGCCGTTTCAAGCATATCGGCCAAATCCGCAATGTCCTGTGACGTCTGGTTCTCTGAATCCGGCTTTGGATCCGTGACCGGTTTGGTTTCCATGTTTATCTTCGGCTGTACCGAAAGATCTGATGGTAGTAAAACGAACTTGATTTCATAAGGGCCGACATGGATCAAATCACCTGATTTCAGAAGTGCTTCTATAATACTTTCACTGTTCACCCTCGTCCCCGTTCGTGACCCCAGGTCTCGGACACAAAACGACTCGCCGTCCTTGCGAATGTCACAATGAAATCGGCTGATGGCCTTGTCTTTATAGGTAAGTGAATTCCCTGCATCACGACCGATTGTCACCGGGTCGCCGGTGAGCATCAGCCGGCGTGTTTTGCCGTCCTTGGTTGTCACCTCAATAACAGGCGTGCCCATTAGGCCAACTCTCTATTCAACTGGGAAGGTTTTCTATGACCGCATTATAAGGTTACCCTGTGACACACCAATGGTCTAACTATTCAATACGCTTTCCATTGTCACTTTATGAACACATCCGAAGCGATAACCTAAAATACATTTCAACTTTTACAGCTGGATTCAACTGATCCCATGAACACCCGGGCCTACCTGCAATCCATTATGCCGTCGCGAGATATTGTCGATGCATTCGTCAATAGGCCAGACCGCTCAAAAGAGGTTCGTTACAAGCCAGGCTTGACATTTGATCCTGTTTTAGGCTGGGTCCTTCGCAACTCAGTGCGGCAAGATGGAATAGACAATTCAAAAACATTTTATCACTACGAATCTGATGGCGACCGTAGTTGCATTACACCATCCGATCAACCATGCCGCATCCATACTTACGGAAATATCTTTACACACAGCGACCAGGTCAGTGACGGAAAAACCTGGCAGGAATTTATTGCTGCCCATCTATGTGAACCAGTACGAAACTATGGGATCGGCGGTTACTCGGTTTATCAGGCATACCGACGCATGCAACTTGTTGAAGCCAAACACCCTGCCGATTACCTGATTCTCAACATCTATGATGATGATCACATGCGCAACCTTGACGCATGGCGCGAAATCCGAAAAAAGGGGCGAGGTACCCGCACAATGCCTTACCTAAGCTTTAATGTACAGGCCGACACCGTCATGGAACACGCTAATCCGTTCGACTGCGAAACAGACGTTTCGCCGTATCTGTGATGAAGAATTTGTTTACCAGCACTTCCAAAATGATTTAATGCTTTATGCTCTGATGGCGAAATCGACCGACCCTGATGACGCCCGGCAACTGGTTTCATCAATTTCCGAACGGGTTGGCATAAAACATAAGCACGACAACAACTACCTAAAACTGTCACACACCATCGATTCAATTATCCTTGAAGCTGCCTTATTTTCCACACGCAAGGTAGTGGAAGACGCTGAGCGCTTTGCCACTGATTGGGGCATCACAATCCAGATGGAAATTTCTTCATCGCCAATGCCATCAAAGATGCCATTTCCTATTGGCTCGAACCTCGGGGCAGACCTTGCCAATGAAGCAAAATAAATGATACCGATGGCCCTAGCTAGACGAACCACGTGCTCAAAATGGTTTTCGCCCACCATTGGTTGACCAGGTTCTGGTGTGGGACTAAACAAGTCGCTGCTGTAGACACCTGTTCTCAAAAACTAATTATTGACTGACGGACTTGCCACTTGATCTGCGTGGTATCCGGGGAAACTGGGTGCTGGCAACCGATGCTATGAATTGTGATGAAAACCACCGGCTAAGCAGCAGCACGCCAACCGCAAGCGCAATGGCCACCAGCGCCAACCCCACCGTGGTCGATTGACCTTCGGGCATATGCGAGAAGGAGTAAATGGCGAGCGGCAGGGTCTGGGTCCTGCCCGGAATATTTCCGGCAATCAAAACCGTTGCGCCAAACTCTCCCAGCGAACGGGCAAATGCCAGCACGCATCCTGCTGCCAGGCCCGGCCAACTTATTGGCAAAGTCACATGGGTAAGCACCCGCCACGCTGAAGCCCCCATCGACGTCGCTGCCTGTTCCAGCTCACGATCGACCGATTCAATTGCCACACGAAGCGTGAGCACCAGCAATGGAAATGCAATGACGGCTTGAGCTAAGGCCGCACCAAACCACGTAAAGGCAATGCGAAGCGATAGCCATTGGAAAATGGGGCTGCCAATGGGCCCATGAATGCTGAAAAGCACCAGCAATACATACCCCGTAACAACCGGAGGAACCACCATCGGCAGCATCACCACTATTTCTACGAATGCCTTCCCAAAAAACTGCTTGCGAGCCAAAAGCCATGCAATGCCAATCCCCGGCAGCAAGCACACCGCCACCGCCGCGAAGGCAGATAAGACACTAAGTGCCACTGCTGACATAACCGTTGCTGATTCTGGCCACGTGTTCACTGAGGCATTGTTGAACGCTATTCTCGATGCCAACTTGGCTGGCTGACGACCCAGAACTTCCAACCCCGAAGCACGGTATGCAACCGCCGCTCGATCTGATGCAAGCCAATCCACAAGTTCCTCGGCATACTGCAACTGGCGGCTGGTCCTGACCACGGCAGCCGTATATCGGATTGGTGAATGTCCTGATTGATCAATCTGTAAAATGGTTTGTAGGTTCGGAATACGCAATGCATCACTTTGATAAACGATACCGACGGGAGATTGGCCACTGGCAACATAACGCAGCACGGCCGTAGCATCCGGACCCATTGCAACATGTGACCCTACGCGTTGCCATATTCCAGCGTGGATCAGTGCTTGTTGTGTATATTTGCCCAATGGCACAGAATCGGGCTGACCGACCGCCAAAGGCTGATGGCTCGAATCAACCAGATCGCTGAGTTGCCTGACGCGGTTGGTCGCACCATCACGGGTAATCACCACCAAACGATTGCCAACCAGATCCCGCTGCGAACCGGTCAACAGCATCCCTCGCCTATCCAAAACTTCCATCCAATCGTGATCGGCGCTGACAAAGATATCAACATCACTACCATGAATAATCTGCTGGGCCAAAGCCCCGCTGCTCGCGGCATCAACGGTGAACCCCAGCCCCAGATCACTCTGAACCGCTGGCTCAATTCGTGCCAACACGTTGGCCATGCTTGCGGCACAAGCCACATGCAAGTTGGGCGGCTGCGGCGTAGACTCCCCGCAACCTCCCACTTGAACCACCATCAACACAACTGCTGCCAAAATTGTGGCCGGATAACACAAGAGTTTCATATCTGCTGGACACCAATGGACTGATTGACCCGCGATATTAGCCACCGAGCCCCTGGCTTGCCTCCAGTAGGTAGCTGTGATGAAAATCCGATGATGCCCAGTTTGCAAGGTCAATTCTCTAGCCACATCCGCGACCTAAGCCTGTACAGCTTTGAAATCCAGGCCTTGGAAAAACTCTCGGTATCACCCATATCTTACGAATAACAGGACTATTCATGGTTTTCTAGGTTCCGATTTCCGCTTGGAACATCTCAACGGTTAACTGTACTCACCCACAATTTCCATATGACTGCACTAATAACTAACAAGGAGCATCCCTAACGCCTACCATGTCCAGAACCAGAATAAGGACCGGCCGGTTCCCTAGAAAATATTTTTTACAACCCGCCACTAGCAATTCCGCCAGGGAACTGCACTATCATAACCATGGCACCGAAAATTCCTGCAGCGAGAGCCTTTCATGTCCATTCCCGGTGATAACACCAGCAAAGCACTACCTGTTGAATCGGTGCAGATGGTGGGCATTGACCTCGATGGCACACTGTTAAGAACCGACAACCGGATCAGCGCTGCCACGGTCGCCGCCGTCAAACAGGCACATGAACGAGGCATTCAAGTTATCCTGGCTTCTGCACGACCGCCACGAACAACAATTAAATTTTATAAGCAACTTGGCCTGAACAACCTGCAGATCAACCACAATGGCGCACTGATCTTTGATCCTCAAAATCAGAACATTTTTCATCATCAAGCACTTGAATATGATCTGGCCACACAAGTCCTTCACCTGATAAAAAGGACCGCGCCCAACCTTAAGATTGGCGTTGAAGTGGTTGACACCTTGTATACAAATCGCCCGCAGAATTACTCGGATAGTTCCCACATAAGCGGAAGAGGTTCGCCAGGCTCATTGGATGATATTCAAAACCAGTCGGTCACAAAGATCTTTGTGACCGGGCAAACCACGATACTCAGTGAACTTCAGGCAACCCTTGCTGATCGGCTGGCTGGACAGATTGAATTCGCGATCAGCCATCTGAGGTTATTGCAAGTGGTGGCTGCCGGTGTCGATAAAGCCCCAGCTCTTGCCCGAGTGGCAAAACACTACGGGATATCCCAACCGCGTGTTGCAGCCATTGGCGATGCGCCCAACGACCTAGGGATGATGGATTGGGCTGGACTGGCAATTGCTGTTAATAATGCGTGGCAGGACGTACGCAAAGCAGCCAATTTCTTGGTACCCTCGAACGATCAGGACGGCGTCGCGCAAGCTCTTGCAAAGTACGTGTTATCTTGACCTAGCTTCCGAATTTTTTTAACCAAGAAACCGCCAATAGCCAAATCATCGCTTTTTTATAATAAACTCACGATCTGATCCCCCACTTCATCAGTTCCGATTTCCAACCGATCCATATTCTGGCCTGCCAACTTGGCGCATAACATGCCCACGGCATGCTCGACGCAGTTGCCCGCCTCAACCGCTGACTCATCATCACGCAGTTGGCCGGTTTCCTGAAGCAGCATGGCAAGTGATAATGCCGAGGCAATGGGGTTCGCCTTGTTTTGTCCCGCGATATCTGGTGCTGATCCATGGACCGGCTCAAAAAGACTTGGCCCCTGTTGCGACACATCAAGATTCAGATTGCCTGATGCTGCCAACCCCATGCCGCCCGCGATTGCTGCACCAAGATCAGTAATAATGTCGCCAAACATATTAGGTACCACGACCGTGTCATACCGTTTTGGCTGTGTAACCATGTACATACAGCAGGCATCAACATGATCATATCCGCACTCAATGTCGCTGTACTCAGCCTGCCCAATCTCCTCAAAGACCCTAAACCATGTATCCCCACAAAAAGTCAAGACGTTGGTCTTATGAACAAGGGTCAATTGCCCGCGACCTGTTCCTTGCTGCTTACGTCGCCGACATAACTCAAATGCATAACGAACACATCGTTCTACGCCTTTTCGTGTTGTAACCATTTCCTGTGTTGAAATCTCATCTGGCGTCCCTTTACGCATTATCCCACCACAACCGCAATACAGACCTTCTGTATTCTCACGCACAACAACACAGTCGATTTCTTCCGGACCAGCTTCTTTAAGCGGTGTCTGCACTCCCGGATAGAGGTGGATGGGACGGAGATTGATGTAAAGGTCTAGATCGAATCGAAGCTTTAAAAGAAGCCCTCGTTCAAGAATGCCGGGGTCCACATCCGGATGTCCGATGGCACCGAATAGGATCGCATCATAGTCACGCAGAGCTTCAATTTGCTCCTCGGTAATCACCGTGCCGGTCTGCAGATAATGCTGACCGCTATACGGCAACTCCGTGCATTGATAATCAAACCCAACGTGCTGGGACACCGCTTGGAGAATTTTGAGTGACTCACGCGTCACTTCAGCACCAATTCCATCACCACCAATCACCGCAATGTTCATAGGCATCTTGAGTACCTTCAAGTAAGAGTGCCAAACAACTCACAGTCTTCGAAAGTACTCGATTCTACAGTGACCCGAAATAATTCGCCCGACGAACCGACGGTATACGCTCCAATATCATGTGTTCGCAGACGGACAAAACACTTGGTGTAACTATAAACTATTTTAAATTAAATACTTAAAGTTTTCATAAGATGCTAGAACCCGTAAACATGCATCGTCGTATCAATATTAAGCGGGGTCATTCGCCACTACCAAGAGGCGAATAGCGGCATGGGAAGGCCGGTTTGGGGCCAAGCATGCTACCTTTGAATTTTGAGCTTTCTCCCCTCCGCCCGGTTGGGTGATTCGCATCTCCCACCCGGGTTTTTTTATGAACTTAAGGGATTTTGGACCACAATCCCTCCGTTTTCATGCAAACTGGCCAGGTTGATTACACTAATCCCTGATGCCTAAACGCCTGCGCATTTTATTTACCGTTTTTGAACCTAGTGGCGATGCTCTTGCCGCTCCTGCCATCATGCGTATTCTGGAATCCGGTTCGAACCGGGAGGTGTGGGCCATGGGTGGCCCATTGATGCAAGCAGCCGGCGCCAACCTAATCGAGAAAACCACAGACCATGCCGTCATGCTTACAGGTATTGCCGGGCAATTACGGACACATCTAAAACGGTTAAAACAATTACAGCAGTGGCTTGCTGACCATCCAATCGATGTCTTGGTGCCGGTCGATAGCCCGGCTGCCAACTGGTCAATCTGCAAACTCGTTCGCAGACTCCAACCGGATGCCAACATCACCTATTTGGTCGCACCGCAGTTGTGGGGCTGGGCGCCTTGGCGACTCAGTAAACTCAAGCGACTCACCGATCAGGTGTTATGCCTACTGCCATTTGAACGGCAGTGGTTTGCAGATCGAGGTGTTAATGTCCAATTCGTCGGCCATCCGGTTTTTGAGCAGATAAGATGTGACAAGGATCCGGTACCTGGCCTGCCTGACGGACAACCCAAGCTGGCTCTGCTGCCTGGTTCACGGCGATCGGAGATTCGCGCGAACTGGCCGATGATGCTTGAAGTTGTTCGTGAACTACGTCGCCAACATCCCAAAATTCAAGGTGTCGTCGCTGCAGCAGATGATCAAGCCGAAAAATTAATCAAGGAGTTGAACGGCACGGATGAAAACGACCCTGAAGTCATGATCCAGGCGAACCAAACACCGGCAATCTTATCGTGGTCTGACCTGGCGCTGGTTGTCTGTGGAACTGCAAGCCTTCAAACCGCAGCTGCCGGCAAACCAATGGTCATCATCTACAATGTAAATCGTTGGCTGTGGCACACAATGGGTAGATGGTTGGTCGGAACCCGCACGTTTGGCCTTCCGAATCTAATCGCTGAATCCGAGGGTTTAGGTCGTATTGTACCCGAACTGGTTCCCCACTTCGGTGCAGCAAAACCGGTGATTGACCAGCTTGACCAGCTAATCCGCCAGCCCCAAGTCTATAGCGACCAACGGCAATCATTAGCGCAGGTCACAGGTATTTTTGACGACCACGACTTTGCCTCCACTGTATCGGCGCAGATCCAGGAGGTCGCTGACCAGCAGGCTAGCTGTCACCCTTGAACGGATCCATCGTGAAATATTCACCACCTGAATTCTGAGCAAGCCCTGACCGAATCCCATACCCTTTGGGCTACCATTGCCAAAAAAAAAAATGAGGCGTCCTGTTGAAGGAACGCCCCACTTTAAATTTGGCTCTGTGGCTTTTTGAAATATTGTCCGTTCGTTGCGAACTCGTCTTGATTTCGGAGCGACGGCTCGCGGGTTTACGCTGAAACAAATCAGCGTTTCTTTCGCCCTCGCTTCTTCGTAGCCTTCTTCTTGGCAGCTTTCTTGCGGCCACCACTCTTCTTTGCGGCCTTCTTCTTCGTAGCCTTCTTCTTGGCAGCCTTCTTGCGGCCACCACTCTTCTTTGCGGC
>PBAS01000042.1 GCA_002716625.1 Phycisphaeraceae bacterium
AACTAATTTATTTCGAACCTGTAATAAAGTTTGGAAGGCGAGGTCAGCCTTCTGCTTGGCGATCAGAACCGCCGCCGCATCATCCCGCCGCCCCGTAACCAGATCTTCAATGGCGATTTCTGCATCTTGCTGCAGCTTGTTGATCTGCTCGATATTTTTCATCAATACATCTTTAAATGATGGGGATGATTGATCCCCCGGTGGCCCAGTCGATATAGAAGGCCGACTCACCAGCGGGTTTTGTCCGGTCGATTGAATAAGTCCTAATGGGTCAGTAGCCATGGTTTAGTCAGCTTGTATTTGGGGATGCAAGGGATTCCATACCTCAGTTACGCCAGAAGACGCAGATTCGCCTGAGCCATTGATTTGGTGGCCTCGGCGGCTGTGATGTTGGCTTCGTAAGCCCGGCTTGCTTCTAAAGCATTGATCATCTCAATTGAGGAATCGATGTTAGGGTATTTCACATATCCATCTTGATCAGCAAAAGGGTGCCCGGGTTCCCATTTCTTGCGGAATGGCGTCTGTTCGTACTCGACCCTTTCCAGGTGGACACCTTCACTTCGTCCCGTAGAGGGATCACCGGTTCCGAAGACCACAATTCGGCGTCGGAAATCATCGGGGTTACTGTTAGGATCGACCGCAACCGGCCGAAGTGCCATATTGGCTGAAATGGCTGTCATCCGCTGTCGCTGAGCGACTAACGCTGAGGTTGAGATATCCAGTGCACCAAACATAATCCGTAGCCTATAAAATCAGATCTTGGGGTTATGCGAATCGCTCCCGAATTGCCAGACGCAACATGTCGAGTTGATTTCGCACAAGTTCCGTACCCAGCCGGTGGGCCATCGTGTTCTCGGCTAGTTGCTGCATGATACGGTCGACATTTCGGTTGTTTTCGTCGTGAAACAGGATGTTGTCGTTGGTTGGATCCGGCCGTCCGGTGATACCGTTCGGTCTAAAAGTCAATTGATGCGTATCCCGCAATGGCAACGGCCTTCGTGTTGGTGACACGGTGTGACGACGTCTTTCGACTGCTTCTCGCAATGCTGCCTGGAAGGATTGTGGGTTTAAGTCGCGCGGTTTGAAGTATGGCGTTGAGAGGTTGGCGATATTGTCGGCCAGTACTGTGTGACGTTGTGAAGTAAAGTGCACAAGCCTCTCGGCAACGGGCAGTGCGCCACTATCGAACATGCCATGAATGAGCGGCATCTTATAGATTCCCTAATTAATCCGACCAATCCAAACAAACAACCATCACATCGCCTACCTGTGGGTAGCAAATTGCAGGCCAGATCACGAAACCACCCACCGCGGGACAAAACGGGGACACAATCGCCTTAACGACCCAGGATAAAAGCTGAAAAGAGCGCAAGATTTGCGCGATATGCCACGACAACCGGCCTTTATTGCGCTCAAGAATCAAACTTGGTTTAAATTGTCTGGGCCACAAGGTGCTGGTCCTTCCATTTCTTAAGCTTCAGTCCAAGCGTACGCACACCGATGCCCAATGCCTCAGCCGTCCGCTGACGATTACCGTTGAACTCACCTAGAGCTCGAACAACCTGTTCACGCTCAACCACCTCAAGCCGACGCACATCCTGCACGCATGGGTCGACTGCCTCCACGGGCACATGTGTCTCTTCAAGCCAGGATTTGATAATGTCTGCTTTGATGAGTTGGCCACGAGATAGAATACTGGCCCGCTCGCAAATGTTCTCTAGTTCTCTCACATTGCCATGCCATGAGTAGCCTTGCATCAGATCAATTGCGGAATCCTCAAATTGCTTGACTTCCTTACCCTCACGCATTGCAACTTTGGTCAAAAAATGTTCCGCGAGCAGTGGAATGTCCTCCCGACGATCACGTAACGGCGGCAGATGAATTGGCAAGACATTCAGACGATAAAAAAGATCTTGACGAAAAGCGCCTGTAAGTACCTCTGACTGAAGATTTCGATTCGTTGTCGCGATCACACGAACATCTATCTGCATCGTCAGGCTTGACCCCACGCGTTCGAACTGCTGTTCTTGAAGTACACGCAAAAGCTTGGCCTGAAGCGAGGGCTTGATCTCACTGATCTCATCCAACATCAAAGTTCCACCGTCCGACAACTCAAATCTGCCCTTTCGCAGTTGATCTGCACCAGTGAAAGCACCTTTTTCATGACCGAACAGTTCACTTTCCAGCAAACTGCTGGAAAGCGCCGCACAATTTAGACACATCATGATCATCTGACGTCGTGGGCTATGGGCATGGATGGTACGAGCCACGATTTCCTTGCCAGTCCCCGATTCACCGCTGATGAGTACCGTGCCGTGACTGCGAGCCATTTGCTGAATCTGCTGGGCAAGCTTGCGCATCACGGGCGATCGACCAACAAGAACTGGGGTGGATTCGTATTCAGCAACCGTTGACCGAAGCGCCTCATTTTCTTGTAGAAGCTTGTGATGATCCACAGCACGCCGAACATTGAGAACCAGTTGATCGCCCTCAAATGGCTTTTGAATAAAATCAAAGGCGCCACCTTTCATTGCATCAACGGCTGCATCAATCGTGCCAAAAGCCGACATAACAATCACGGGAAGCTTGTTATCTGCAGTACGTAGTCGATCCAACAGCTCCAGTCCATCCATCTCCGGCATCTTGAGATCCGTAACAACCGCAGATGGCCGATGCCTCGCAACAAGTGTCATCGCAGTTTCCCCATTGGTTGCGGTGACAACCTTGTATCCGGCACGTTGGAGCGTCGTGCCAACGCTGTCACGCATCATCTGCTTGTCGTCAACAACCAATACCTTTGAATTCACTGACTACACTCCGGTGTCACCACCTCAGACTGATCAGGCAGACTCAAGGTGAAAACCGCCCCTTTTTCGTTATGGACAGCAATTGCCCCGCCGTGGGCATCCACAATGCGGTGCACAATGGCAAGCCCCAATCCCGTACCAGTATTTCGGGTTGTGAAAAATGGATTGAAGATTCGGTCAATCTCGTCGGGACCAATTCCTGGTCCAGTATCCCGAACTCTTATCAAAACACGATTATCTTGCCTGCTTACCTCCAACGTGAGCGTTCCACAACCATGATCCATGGCATCGACCGCATTGCGGACAAGGTTGAGAATCGCCTGACGCAGTAAATCTGGATCGGCTTGAAGTTGCAGATGATGATCTGCCAGATTCAGGGCAACCTGGATATTGGCAGCCTCAATTGCGGGTGCATGGGCGTCAAGCACACTACGCAGAAAGTCAGCGGCCTCAATCACCGTTGGCTGGGGATTCATTTCCCTCGAAAATGTGAGTACATCACAAACAATTGCATTCAAACCGTGAACCGCCGATCTGATCTTTTCCGCCTCACTTAATGCGGCAACCGCAATAGATTCGGTCGTACCAGACTCTGTGGCGGCTATCTGCCCAAGGTCGTCGGCAAGCATCTTCGCGTAGAGTTGAATAGCAGCCAAAGGGTTTCTGATTTCGTGTGCGATTCCCGCAGCCATTTCACCAAGTGCCGCTAAACGCTTGGACCGCTGAAGCTGCGCATCCGTACTGGCCAGTTGATCTTGAAGACGAACAACCTCCGCCGTCAGGGCTTCATGGCTTCGCTGGAGTTTACTGGTGACCTCGTTATAGACTCCAATAATCTGCCCCAGATCCTCTAATCCCTGATCCGCAGCAAGCTCCGGCATGCTTGAAGGGGGTTGTAGAATATGGGGCGATCCGTCTGCCATCGTGATACTTAACCCTGTTTATTCGTAAATCGGCTCTGATGGTCCGTGGCACCGACACCTTTGTACGCGGCTGTAGCCTCACCGGATTGTGCAAGACGCACCAAGTCAGCAGCAACCTGATTCTTGGCTGCTTCCAACTTCTTACGGTCTTTTTCATCTGCCGCCAAAACATGGTCCAGCAGTTGGTGGACCTCCTGAACCAACGGACTGACTTGCATTTTCTCGGCTTCATCGAGTCCCGCCCAGATCTGATCCCAGTTGTTGCGGAAGGGAGACAGGTCACCATTAATCTTCTCGAGCTGGTCGATCACCTGCTGGCGTTGGGCCAACACGCCAAGCAACGACTCCGTCTCGCCATCAGCAACTGCAGCTGTTTGGATTTCCACCTGGTCAGAAAGCTGTCTAAGAATCGCCAACTGCTGTTCAAGCAGGTCAATGAGAGATGAGACCAAGTTCAGCGGCGTGACGGTCATCCATGACCCTTTCGATTGCCCGATTGCGTCCAGACGCAATAAACCAGCGCTGTCCACAGCACTGTACCGATAGACTCCCTAGATTATCGGCCAATAGGCCCTCCGGACGATAATTACATTAGTTCTTAAAATCAAATGGGTTACGAGGACGGTTAATCAGGTGGTTACCCGATACCGCCAAAGCATTACAAGGGATCGGCTACGCTGGCCTGAGGACCAAGTTGAAGTTGGCTGGTCCAGTAAAGCCAATCTTTCCAATGTTGGCGATTCATCGGGAGACTGGGATCATCAAAAGCCTTTTCAGGGATACGGGCCAAATGCTGGCGGGCATGTTCATTGTAGAGCGTGGCCTCTTTTATTTTTCCCTGCTCAGCGTACGCGTTCACGATCTGGATTAATGCCAGCAGCGAGGCGGGATATTTCTCCCAACGCTTGGCGGCTGCATCATATAAAGCAATGGCCTGATCCCACTGTTCAAGTTGGTAGACACAATCCGCCTGATAAAAGTAGGAATTTCGGAGATACAATGTTTCGGCAGTGCTATATGTATCCGAGTCACGTAAGCTCAACCGTTGAACCACCTGGCCATAGAGATCCTGAGCCTGCTGCAACCGCATAATCCGTGTTTGCTGATGCCGTTTCTCCATGGCTTGGGGTAAGACTTCGTTCAGCTTCTCGTCGATCTGGCGTACTGATTGACGGTAGGCTTCCGCCAAGTTGAAGATCAGAATGGGACCTTGATTTGTATCACCGTATCGCTGCACAACTGAATCAAATCGGCCAATGGCGTCGCTATATTCCGCCAGTTGCAGGTGAAGCTTACCCAGTTCAATAAGTGCATCCCGATATGTCTGGCTTTCCGGGTTGATTGCCGGGTGGTCCTCCACAACGGTGATGAGAATATGTTTGGCATCATCATATTTTTCGAGCGCAATATAACACTGTGCCAACGGTACCAGACTTTCGAATGCCATTTGTGACTGAGCATGATTCTCAACCAGAAAGACGAATTTCTCTGCTGCCGCTTGATATTGTTGCTCGGCAGAAAAAGCCATCCCAAGCCGCAAAACTGCCTCCAAATATCGTTGGTCCGATGCACGGGTCCTAACGATGCGTGTATAGGCCTCAATTGCCTTGGGCCATAACTGTGCCCTCTCGTATGCTTCCGCCGACTCCCACAAGCTAAGGCCATGTGCATTATCATCTTCAATGGACATGGCATTGGCATGCTGAAGGTAATAGTCGGCGGCAATACTGAAATGGATAGCAGCCTTCTGCAATAGGGCACCTACAACCTCTTGGGGTGAACCAGCTTGAGATACAACTGTTGCATCTATAGGCTTCACCTGTACTGAATGTTGCAGGTTCTTTTGAGCGATGTGTTTGTGGGTTATGGCAAACCGTAAGACCAGGTCCGGTGGCAGGACGTTACCAAACAGTGGTTTAAGCAGTGTGATATATTTCAGTGCCAGTTCATATTCCTGACGGTCAAAATTCAGGAGATGATGGGATTGAACCACATCGATCACTTCCTGAAACCGACCCGCGCGTGGATCCTCCCGTTCACCAAGAGCCGTGATAGCCGACCTAAGGTGCTCCACCGCAGGACCATGCATGCCAAGTTTCGCTTCGCAGTCCCCCATGCCAATCAAGGCATTGGCGTAGGATGGTTCACTGGGAAAGCCAATTGCGGCATGCGTGAAGTGGTCAAGCGCCTCCGCAACCCTGTACGATTCGGCCATCTCCAGTTGGCCAAGTCCGACTAGAACTCTAGCGTTGAGTACATCTGTTTCGTTAAGTATCTGCTGAGTCTTCAGAAAATAAATCCGTGAATCTTCCAACTCACCCAACTGCTGGTAGGTACGGGCAAGTTGCAGGTAAAGCATCGCCAGGTCATCTTCGCCACCACCAGCCTTAAAACGAATGATCTTTCGTGTCAGAAAGTCACGAACTTCCTGGGGCTTTCCGGCATCGAGCCACATTTCAGCCTTCAAGCATGCAGCCCAAAGCTCTTCTGATCGTTTCTGGCTGGAACTGGTTTCCGCACGGAGTTCTGCAAGAAACCTAGCCAGCAGATCCGCCAGATCTTCAACCGTGAGATTGCGACGGACCAAACGATATTCAATGATCCACTTAACCAGTTGGTATCGTCGCTGAGGTGGCTCCCCCTTGAGGCGTTCAACCTGATCAAGGGCCGGACCAAGCATATCCAAGGAAACCAAGGTCTGCGCCAGTCGTTCTATGCGATCAGCGTCAAGATGGATTCCAAGCTGCTCGGCTTGCTGGTAATACTTAATGATGGTTTTGTGATTTTCTTCAATATCATCGTCCTGATTGTCTTGCTCAAGAAAGATCAGATCAGCCCATGACCGCCAGTGCTTTGCCCTCTGAAGGTCGGTTGCCAGTTCATAATTCGTCTGGATCTTTTCGAGTTCGGCCCGCGCCAAGTCATACTCCTGCTCGTGAATGAGCCGGTCGGCAGATTCAAGTATTTTCGGAAATTCGTTATGAATTGGTTCGGGCAGAGCGAGATAGACACCGATTGCAAAAGTAACCAGCCCCAGGATTAAAACCGGCAACTGCCACAGCTGAGACCAAGCCTGCAGTGAATAAGGTGTCAATTTATGCTGATCGTTAGTTTGGTCTGCCATGAACCGGGGCCTGAGACGCTCCATCACATTGCGGCGTGTCGCTGTAGACGATTATCGTCACGGACCTTGGTGGGATGTTAATTCCGGGACGATCATATTGCGGTTGTGTGCATCAGATGGCCTATTGACTTCACAGAAGGCGTATAAACTCAGTGAAAGGGATTATTCCACACCACTCGCTTTGACCCGGCGACGCAACTCCGCATCAATAAACCCCTGAAGGTCGCCATCGAGTACACGCTGCGGGTTACCCATCTCGTGTCCGGTTCGATGATCCTTGACCCGATTGTCATAAAAAACGTAGCTGCGGATCTGGGTACCCCACCCCATGTCGAGTTTTCCACCGGTGGCGGCATTGAGCTCTTCTTGTCGCTTTTGCTCTTCCAATAGTTCTAGCTTCCCGCGGAGAATGGACAGTGCCCGTTTCTTATTCTGCTCCAACTTTCGCTCAGCGGAACATACGATCATGATACCCGTGGATTTATGAACTAGACGGACGGCCGTGGCTAGCTTGTTAACATTCTGACCGCCCGGACCTGACGAACGAGCAAAGGGTGTAATCTCCACCTCATGATCAGCAATTTCGACGCCACCGTCGTCTTCGAATTCAGGGATGATATCGACAGCGGCGAAACTAGTTTGCCGTTTGCCTTGGGCGTTGAAAGGTGAAACACGAGCAAGGCGATGCGTACCACGTTCAGCGGAAAGATGGCCGTACGACATAGAACCCTTGACATAGAACGTGACATCTTTTAACCCTGCCTCCTCACCAATCGTCTTGTCAACCTCCGTCGCTTGCCAATTCATTCGATCACAATAGCGCAAGAACATGCGCATCAGCATTTCGGTCCAATCTTGGGCCTCTGTTCCACCCTCACGCGAATAAATCGAAAGGTAACAGTTGCGGTTGTCGTATTTGCCGCCCAACAGCGAAAGGGTTTCAAGTTGATCCAGGCTCTCGCATAGCGTTTCTATCTGGCCGTTGACTTCCTCGCGGGCCTCGTCATCATCTGCTTCTGAGGCCATCTCCCACAAAACCAAAGAATCTTCAATCAGGCTGGTGGTCTTCTCGATCGGATCAAGCTGACTTTTAAGAGCCTTGAGTTGAGTGACAACCCTGCCAGCAGTCTGTTGATCAAGCCAGAAATCAGCAGCATTCATCTTCCCCTCAAGTTCCTTGAGCTGCTGTCGCTTCTGGTCATAGTTAAAGAGAGTCACGGATTGTTATGATCCGTGCCTCTAAATTCGAAAGAATATCGGGGATATTGTCGTGCATAGTCAAATACGATCAGCTAGAATCCTTTGAATCCAAGCCCTTGGTATCTACCCCCCCCCACTGGACGCAACGCAGACCGGGAACTTCAGAAGAATACTATGCACCCACCACCTGCGCTATCGCATTAGACACGAATGGAATATTCGCTTCGGTCAAGCCGGCAACATTGATTCGTCCATCACCAACCACATAGACTGCGTACCTCTCACGAAGTGCTCCAACTTGGTCCTTGCTGAGTCCAGAGAAGGAAAACATTCCGTTCTGTTCGGTAATAAAGGCGTTGCCCTGATTGGAAAGATTCACACCAGCATTTGTCAGAGAATCCGCGAACTGCTGGCGCGTAGTGTTGATACGATTACGCATCTGCTCAACTTCCTGGATCCACTGTTGGCGGAGTTGACAGTCACCTAACACCGTAGACACTATCGCAGACCCATGCGCCGGCGGATTGGAATAATTCGTACGGATACACCGCTTGATATGACTCAGCACCTTGGCCGCAGTAGCCGATGATTCGGCAACAACCGTCAAAGCCCCTACACGCTCATTGTAAAGTCCAAAGTTTTTTGAGAAGCTGCTACAGATCATAACCTCTGGACATAGTTCACAAACTATTCGAAGCCCTGCTGCATCCTCCTCGATGCCAACGGCAAAACCTTGATATGCAAAGTCGATGAGTGGTACCAGTTGCCGGGCCTTCAACGTTTCAGCAACCGTTGTCCATTGCTGCAACGTCAGATCAGCCCCGGTCGGGTTATGGCAGCAGCCATGCAACAGAACCACATCTCCCGAGGGAATGGTCTTGATCTTATCGATCATTTTTTCAACGGTAATGACATTGCTTGTGGCATCAAAATACGGGTACGTATTGGTCTGCATCCCCGCCGCCTTGAATACCCCGGCATGGTTAGCCCATGTTGGATTAGATAGCCAAAGCGTCGCACCGCCATGCAGCAAGTGGAGATAATCACCGGCCACTCGAAGAGCTCCGGTTCCGCCAGGGGTATGGGCGGTAATCGCACGACCACCATCAACCAGGTCATGATCCTTACCAAAGAGCAGTGCACGAACCGCCTGTGTATATTGCGGTGTCCCGGAGTTGGGGTTCACGTAGGTCTTGGACTCTTCAGATTCTAAAATCTGGCGTTCCGAGGCTTTTACGCATTCTAGTATTGGTGTTCCACCAGCCGCATCCTTATAAACTCCAACGCTCAGATTGACTTTATCCGGATTGGAATCACTCTTAAATGCCTCCGTAAGGCCAAGAATTGCATCGGGCGGTGCCATCTCAAGGATGTCAAACATTCCTGATCCCTTTCCTTGGGGTTAGTTATGACAGATTCAACCGCGAAATTATCGCGGCCGTGTACAAAATTACAAGGTGGGCCATGAATTGCCCGTCGACACCTGCTCGGCGGAGCAGCCAAGGCCCTTGTATCCCTAACTATCTCCTCTTATCCAGCCCCGACTGAATATCAGCCTGTAACTATTGACATCTCCATCCATCGCCCCTCATCACCAAACAAGTCCCCTACAGACTAAATATGGTGCAGGTTAATGGTGGAAATACCCATAAGGGTTTATTGCCGGCCCTCGTGTCACAGAGGATGCCAGAACCTCCTTTTGAGGCAAATATTCTTGGAAAATTCAGGTGCGCTTCCTTTTTATGATATAGGTCCACAGAGCAATAGGCGTTCCCCATACCAATCCTCCAATCAATCCCAATCCTGCAAATAGCCACAACGGCTCCGTTCCAGATGCACCAAATGCCGGCCCTAAAATCGGTATGATCAAAGTTAAGTAAGCAATACTTATTAGAACAATTTTTCGACAACCGGTAAGTTTCGACATTACGATTGCCACCAAACATGGTGTGACAGTCGCCAAGGCAAATTCCCATGCTTTGAATCGATCATCTTGGGTTAGAGCTTCATGTACCAAGATGAATGTAACACCGACCAGCGAACCAGTAATACCGCCCCAAACCCAGTTCTTTAACAAGGACAAAACAATAATCCAACTCAGTTAAAGTTAATAAGACCAATCATGCTTCGGATTAATAGCACCTTTGAGATGGGCAAACCATCAATCACTTAGTTCACATCGACAGATTGGCCCGTCCTTGCTGATTCATAGATCGCCTCAATAATCGCCACGGCCTTTCTTGCCTCGCTGCCGCAGAGTATAAAGGGGCGATCCATCTCAATTGACTCAACAAATGCTGCAATGTTGCGTCTGTGATGGCCGTGGTTAATTGCCATTGGATCACCGGCTCCACCGCCCGTTTGGGTCTCAGATCCATATTTGCTGCGCGTTACATCATCATGCTTATCAGGCTCACGAAACATCCATGTGACCAATTCGTCTTCTAATACCTCGGCGGTACCATTGCGGCCAGCGATCTGGATACGCTTGAGGGAACCAGGAAACATCGAGGTGGCACCAAGGATCTGGCCTAATGCACCATTGGTGAAATGTAAGATTGCTACCGCTGTATCTTCGACTTCGATAAGTTCTGGATCATGCCCACGCTTGGCTGTATAAGCAAAAACTTGGTCTACGGGATTGCCTTCAGATTCACCCATTGCACTCGCAGCCAGCCATTGAACTGCATCAATTCCATGAATTGATTGGTTCATCAATGCACCACCACCATCCATTGCCAATGTCCCCTGCCACCGATCCGGTGCATAGTACCCATCATCGCGCCACCAAGGAACATATGTATTCACCGTCGCCAGTTGTCCAAACCGCCCTGCCGCAGCTGCTTCCTGCAAAGTGCAGACCACTGGGTTAAAACGTTGCGGGAAGATCCCACCAAGTTGGATCCCCCCTTTTTCAGCTGCAGCAATCATCTGGTCAACACGACTCGTTGTGATCTCCAAGGGCTTTTCGCACAACACATGAACACCGTATTTCGCACAGTAAAGGGTCGGCTCAAGATGAGCGCCGCTGGGGGTTGCAACTGTTACCAGATCGGGCTTTTCTTCCTGAACCATCTTTCGAAAATCATCATGCCAATTGCATTCAAATTCAGTCTCAAAGGCTCGACCTTTGTCGGCATTTCGGCAGCAGCCCGCAACTAGATGGACATTGGGTAACTCTGCGATTGCCTTTGCATGCATCGAAGCAATTGCACCAACCCCGATAATTGCAATCTTGTAATCTTTACTCATCAGTCATGGTACCTAGCACGGGCAGGCATGTTAGTTCTGAATGATCCGCTAAACAACAATACATTCCGAGACACCAACCACGTTTTCAGATGGTCTGGATAAACTGAATGAATGGCTGGAAATCCAAAATGTCGATATTTGGCTGACCCGGTCAATTAAAAACTGACGTGATCAGAATTTCGATGGTAGTGGATCCTGCACCCAATATAGCCTATTTAAACCCTGAATTTACCAGAAGTCTGGTGGCTCACGTGCCGGAAGATGCTATAATAATCGAAGCTATTCGGATGGTCGTCGAATTCTTGACCACTACCGAAGGTAGTTCCGGGATCCGGTAATGAGACCTTGCACCCTTGAAGGATACTTCAGGTCATGGAGCAGAAGTTGATTTCGGCATCGCGTAAGACCAAGTATCCATTGGATGCTTTTATCTTTGTGCACAACGGTCTCGACTTCACCGTGCAACAGCTTCATGGCAAAAAACAGGAGGGGGCTGATCCTGGAAGCCGCCATGTAACGGGCCGTGATCTGTGCATTGGGCTGCGTAACTTTGCCATCAAACAATATGGCCTGATGGCGCGGCCTGTTCTTAGCAAATGGAACATCCATAAGACAACGGACTTTGGTCATATCGTCTTTGCCCTGATAGATGCGGGGCTCATGTTGAAGACTGCAGATGACAGCCTTGAAGATTTTGATAGTATTTACGACTTCAGTGAAGCTTTATGCCCTGATCTGGTTCTTGGCAGCAAAGCCTAGTACCTGAATACCGGGCAACCAAGTGGGTGCTGGTCGTAGAACCGCATTCCTGTCTTTCAATATCAAATGCGATTAAAATCAGGCTTGTATTTTCATTGATTAAAGGCCTGGACATCAACAATCACCCTCTACAATCTGGTACTGATCCACACCTGTGGGATATTCGTTGGGTTCGTGATCTGGCCTATCTGGCAGTGGTCATGGTATTGCTGCTGGCGTTATATAAGACAAGGTCAGTGATGGCCCCGGTCCTGATCGGCATGGTCTTGGCTTATGTCGTCGACCCTTTAGCAAAGTGGGGCCACCGATGCTGCAAACTGCCGCGTTGGCTGACCGCAGGGATTATTACAGTAACCATTTTACTCGTGTTTGGTAGCGTCCTTCTCTGGGCAGTACCGCGGGTCAACACCCAAATAAAAGACCTGGCGGACATGGTGCCCACCTACATCGAGGCGACCAGCAAACGCATTGGGCTGGAGGTCGACAGCCGCCAGTTTCAGGAACAGATTAGTGGATTAACACTTGATCCGATTGCCCCAACCGCAGCATCTACCATTCGAGAATACGCCGGGCCGATCTCAGCAGCAGTAAGGTATATGTATGTATTTGCATTTGGCTTGATTGGCTCTGCAGCCTCTGTAATCACCTATGTACCGCTTGCGACAGTGATCACCGGTTTCTGTTTCTTCTTTTTCACCTGGCACTGGCCGGCGATCATCGGATGGTTTGACCAATTCATCCCCCATTCCAGTCGAACCAAGACGCTGAATATCCTGAAACAGATGGACAAAACAATCGCCGGCTTTATTCGCGGTCGACTGATTCAAGCAGCCGTGATGGGCGCGGTGCTTAGTGTTGGGTGGTCATTCTGGGATGTGCCCTATTGGTTATTATTGGGATTGGGATGTGGCCTACTCAACCTGGTGCCGTTTCTAGCCGTAATTGGGTGGATTCTTGCGGTTGGGCTGGCCGGTGCAGATGAACTGGCCAGTATTGCCACGCAAAACGCCCAGCATCTTGCCGAAGCTCAGTCCCGGGGACTGGAAATAAGCACCATAACCCTAGAAACATTCCGCTGGATGGCACTGGTATGGCCCACGGTCGTCTATCTATTAGCTCAATTACTCGACAGTTGGGCGGTGGAACCAATCGTCCAGGGTCGTGTGACCAATCTTGATCCGCTCACCGTGCTATTATCCGTTTTGGTCGGCGGTGCTTTAGCCGGACTACTGGGCATGGTGTTGGCCATCCCCATTGCGGCATGCATCAAGATCCTCTCCCAGGAAGTCCTTGTCCCCCGACTGCGTGAATACGCTGCAGCACGATGAAGTGCGAAACAATATCTATTTGCGTCCAAGTGGGGGGCATGTTCCAATTGCCAATCGACAACCACGTGCCCCATGAAATTCCAGACGGCCCGGGGATGAAACAGTGGATATGGTGATAAGTCACCATATCCGGCCAATGTAATCATCTCACTTCGGGCCTTCATCTTGCGACAGCTGTTGTTCATCACCGGTGTCATCGGTTGCAACCGGCTCACGATCACCACCAATGATCTTATCGTCCGTGATGCGGGCCTCGATATCCAGCAGGATCTGATCGGTTTCAGGTCTGGAATACTTCCAGTCATCAAGCACGATTTTGTCCTCTCCCTCGCCACTGTCGTAGTACACCACCGCAATGCCCTTGCTGGTCCAACGTTCCTTATTGAGACGACGAATAGAGCCATAGAGCATCTTCTGCCCACGACTGCTGGTCACGGCCTCTTCATCGGCCGCAACCCACCGCCCAGCGTTTGAAAGATATCCAAAACCAAACAACAAACCAATTGGCAAGGCGATGGCCATTTGTACATATTGGGCATAAAGCGAAAAATCACTCTTTTCCTGTTTTGGTTTTTCTGGCAGATTCTCTGCTGCCGCATACGCCTGCCAGGTGTCGTCCCAATTGGGGTGCTGTTCCTTGTAATTTTCGTAGATATTGGCAACTCGATTAATCTCTGGATATTTCACGAACCCGTCGTAGGCCGACCAACCGGCAAAGAGCAGACACACAAGAGAAATGGCGAACAAGCGCCACCGGTATCCAGAACTGATTGATGCTTTAACTGCCATCAGATATAGCCCCTACTAATGTTAAATACAGGAAACCATGATGTTCTACACTCTAATGAATATGGACCCACTCAAGCGTCCGTGCCCACCAGCAGTCAATGATCTGAGGCTGGACGACTGGGAAACCAGTGCCTTAAAACCACCTTGAACTACAGGCCGCCGCGGAATCTGAGGCAAACCACGATCCACTTCCAGCGCCCAGGTCAGGAAGACACTGGTTTCTGCAAGCATCTGCTCTCGCCAATCCGCGATGGCCTTCCGCTTACTTTTGTGATGCCTGACAAATGGTAAGATCAAAATCCAGAGCCCTTTCCGCGGCGAGTTCTTGTGACCGAGATATGTATCGGCACTCACAACCTGAACCCAAAGTTTTTTAAGCACAGATCGCCATATTTAAGGATCTCCATTCTAAGAATATCAATGACGAGGGCACAATTCCAGTGCATGAACAGTTCATATTGTTGCCACGTCATGGTCACCCCCTATTGCTCCATGCCCAATCACGGCACCTGCCAGCCTCCAATACCATCCATTCGTGCCTGTTGTTCGAGCAATTCGAACCGCCGAGCTCGGCGATGATCATATCGATGCTCGACCTGAACCAAATCGCTACTCAAAAGCCGCTCATTGAGCCATGTACCGTTGGGCAGTTCAACATAACCCAATAGATTTCCATCCTCATCAAGCATCCTGTGGGACTGCACATGCAGGTGGACAATTTGATTAGGCAATAAGTTGAACGCAACCGCCTCGGCACGGTTGGTTGCAACGCCGCCATCTTGATCGATTCCACTAACCGTAAAAACATCCAGTCCCCATAAACGCATACGACAAGTCTGGTTTGAGTGATGCAGGTCAACAAGTTCTATCGTCGCCATGTCAATCATCCGTTCAACCCGAAATGAGCGGTGATTGTAGAACACAAACCCAGATGCTCGTGTCGACAATTTTCCGCTGCGGTCGACCCAACTCAAGCAGATTAACATACAAAAAAGTGTCACCGCCGCTGACCATAAAATCAGCCGACGGTAACGAAGGTACCGATGAAGGCTGACCCGGCATGATCGGATTTTTCGTGGTTTAGGTCTGTGTTTTGATGAAGTCATTCACAACTGCCTGACTACATCTACCCACCCCGCCACGATCTTAATAAAACGGCTAGAAAAACAATGATGGCCGCCAGATGCAAGTTGATCAGGTGGCAAGCTCGCCCAGACAGCCGTATCAGCCGAAGAGAATGCGCAATGGTCACCACCAGGACAATCAATACCAACAACACCTTGGTACCGATCACCGCATTACCCTTGGGGCCAAGTTCCTTATAGTCACCAGCAAACCGCATCCAATTATAAGTCCCACTAACCACCAAACCTGCAAAACAGATATATGCCAAGCGTGCAAAACGCCTGCCAAGACACTTCGCAAATTCCCGACACTGGCCCTCGGTCAATGTCTGTGCCGCTGATTTAAGGGCCATGATCATTGCCGCCATGGCACCGACGAGCAGAATGGCACTGACAATGTGGACATACCGCATGACAATCTGAATGGTTGCATTTTCCATTTAACGATGCCTTTGTAATCGTGGTATTGCCTGGACTCCCCTGAAATCAAAACATTTCGCCCAACACAAGATGGCACATAGTGCTTTAAGATACACACCACCACAGTCTAGTATCCATAAGCCCTAACTCCAACTACCACCGATGGCCATAACAAGGGGAGTCTGCACGATCTTTCACCTGCCATGCAAACTGTTGCTGTCGGCAAGTTGAAGATGACACCTAAACAACGCGTTGTAGTAGTGCATCAACCGCACTGGCTGATCACTCGGTGGAATCTCTGCACAACAGAATCCGGTGTACCCAGACTGCTTTAAAAGGCCAAACAATTCCTGCCAGGGATACTTAGGCTCCCCAATCTCATTGATGTGGACGAGGCTAATCTTATCCCTGAGCAGGCCGAAGCTCGATTGAATCGAACCATCGATCGTCTCCCCAGGATTACTGTTCCAGCAGATCTTGAAGTTGGGGTGATCGGCGACGTCGACAATAATCTTCATGTTGGGAATTTCGTGGGTCACACGGCCATGGACTTCCATCCGGATCTCTACCCCTTCATTCGATGCAAACTCAGCACACTGCCGTGCAGACAAACCAATCTGTTCCAGGGTTTTCTCAAGCGGAACACCTTGATCCACATGAACCCCATTGGGGCGAACCTTGACCCCCGGTGCATTTAGATCCCTCGCCAAAACCACCCACTGTTTCGTAATCTCAATATTCTGGCTAACCTGGTCAGGATTGGTCGAGTGGTATTCACACGCCGTACCGAGACCGCATAGTTCAATACCAGCACCTTCAAACTTTTTTTTCACCTCAAGCCGTTGGGATTTTCCTAGTGATGGCTCGATCCCATGTGCATGCGTTGTCCTGGGTTCTACACCCTCAAAGCCTGTCTCGCGGCAGTAGCCAATCAATGTGTCCGCATCCCAGTCCTTGGCAAGATTATATGTCACTAATCCCAGCTTCATGGCAGTCCTTCTTTAATTCCAGTAACAACTCACCGTTTCGTATTTTGTTGATTTTCGTTCGCGTTGATCGTAACGGTAATGATTTGATTTGTCTCATTATCAAAATGACCATTAAAAAATGAAATGGCGTGAACACCGCAAATGACACCCAAACTCCTCCGACCAAGTGGAATCATCAAACCACGAAAACCAATCGAAGCCACCACCGCACGTAATCCACATCGATCTCCCCCGTAGCTTCACCAATTCTCCCGTCTACTTGCTTGGTCTGTGTGAATCTTCGGGTCAGATGATCTGAATCGAAAAGTCCCCCTCGCGATCGAACACGCCGGGCAATGCCAACTTGCTAAGACGCGGACCGTGGGCACGACGAATACTTGAAATGCTCGAGCCTGCGACAATTCCAAATTCAACACCCAGGTTATCAACCTCCACATCCCTGAGCTTGACCGAGCCAATTGCAAATGCCACAACATATGAATTCCTGAAAGACGTCTGGGCAGTTTCGCCACGGATGCCCCTTACGGTCATCGAGGAAATTGAGGCTTGACTGACAAAATCACCCGGGGTGTCGGGGCGACCCACAAGATCACCCACCCCGGCTAATATCGCACTGTCAATGATCCGCCCTGCCGTAATAGAACCGAGTGATGCATGTGTCCGAACCTCCGATCCCAGGAGATCTTTCCTGACGATCATTCTCCTCAGGGAAAACCTTGCCAAGTCATCGGTCAGTGTCAGGTTCGCCGAAAAATCTTGATTGCTTCTGATTAAGCCGATATGCGGTGCCGTGATCATACCTTCGTAGCCCTCAGTATCTACCCAGTCTTTGACCTTGATCGATCCAATTGGCAACTGCGGCGTATAGATGCTCAGATCCCGAACATGATCAGCACGCAGAGAAAACTTCACTTTTTCATTTGGATCAGTTCCCTCAATGGTGAGCAACTGCCGACCATCCATATCACCCACACTCAGCTGCGCCAGAATGCCGGATACGAACACATCTCCTTCCACGTGGAACCTACGGGCATCAATCGCCCTGGCCGAACCGTTGATCGTTAGATCCTCAAGCCGTGGCAGCACACCCCTGCCAGCCCGAAGCCTTAGTGATGATGTGTTGCTGGTTCCATTGAGCGTAATACTGTCGGCTTGACCATCAGCACCGACATGAATATCCCCAGTACCGACACCCTTGAACCGATAGTGAACCCCGTTGACTGTGACAGACTTGACAAAACGATGGTTGATTTGGCCAAAGCCTAATTTAACCGTTCGCACCGTTTCATCACCTAACACGATATTATTCAACTCATTGCGTTCCTCAATCTGCCCGTCAGCATCCACGACCACAAATATCTTGTAATCGCCGGGAACCACGTCACCAGGCACCCTCAACCCAACACGTACCAACTTGCCGATTCCCGGTGTGTCCTGCATTGCCTTCAGTTTCAATCGTTTGGTTACGTGACCCAGAACAAAATCATCGACATCACCGACCTGATCGTTGATAGAGGCAACGACTTGCACACCAACCAATTCATTCACCGGTAATGTGTCCACGTTGGAGACCAGAACTGTTGCCAATCCACGATCCTGTGGCACAATGGTCTCAGGAAATTTCATCTGTACAACGTTACCCACAAGATCAGGCTGCAACGGATACTGAAAGTTTCCAAAATCAAGCCCCGCTTCAACCTGTCCCACATCGAGTGTGATTTGATGGGCGGGTCCCATGATACCGCCGTGGGCAAATGTCGGGGCAAATCCCTGCCGCACCACCTGCCGAATGCGGTATGTGCCTGGCATCAAACCCGTAAAGGAATACAACCCATCCTTGTCTGTACGTGTTGAAGACTCATCATCATCTAGCACACCGTTGCCGTTGGAATCGAGAAATACGGTCCAGTACTCAATACCCAAATCCTGATTGCCACGCTGTCCATTACCATCCACATCAACCCAAACCGTCCCATGAATCCGACTGTCCTGGCGCACCTCCCAACCGACATCAGCCAGGCCGGCGAAGTCCAGTTCTGTTGGCAGTACACGACTGCCTTTTCTTAGCTTGGCCGCCATGGAAACTGAATTATTGTTATCTTGAACACTCTCGGCCCAATGACTCAGATCAGGTTCCCCGTTGGCACCAACATGCAGCAATATCTCTTCCAACTGATCGAATTGCGCCAATGATGCTGGACCAGTGAACACCGCATTGTGCGCATCAACATAATGGCTCCAAGAGTGGCTTGAACCGAAACCCAGCAGATGAAAGATCTCATGGGTTGCCACCGAAAGGAAATCAAGTTCATTACTAGCCAGTCCACTGGTTGTCTGGCCGAAATGCCACCGAGTTTCACTATCAAAGGTAATTGACCCACCCCAGGGGCCAAAATCAGTTGCACGTTTTCCCTGCGTTCTAATCTGACCGCGGGTTGATACCGTGTTCACGAACTTGTTAGCCCCGACCACCTCGAACCCCCCGGGACCTCCCGCTCCCGCCGCTTCTCCTAGTGGCTGGCCACCAACAAACACAAGAAGCTCATTTTCAGCAATTGAAAGATTCCTCAAGGCCACATCGGTCCCCAAACTCGGGTGGGTAAACTGTGCATGCCAGGAACTGCCTCGACGAGGATTGATGGCAGCCAGTTCGTCGTCAAGACGTCTTAGAACATTGTCAAATGCAATCTCCAGAATGTCCCGCTTGACCGACGTATCAAAAAAGTTGTTGACATCGAAACGATAATCAATCCTGGCATGAAGTGGCGGACATCCCGCAGCTGGCACATCCACATCAAATCCACAACTGCTCAGCAGAACACGTGGCTCCAGGGATTCAAGTAAAGGTGGCATAATCATTCTATGATTCTCAATCCACGCACGTTCGATCCCCCCCATTGTCTGGCCCCGTCAGCCCGCGGCAAGCTATTGAGACCCAATCAAAACTGCTGTCAACCCCGATAAACGCTTGCGTTTTCCCGCTTCAGGCGAGAACTGTTTGTCACTTGTAAGCCTCAATCGCCCTAATTATAGACCACGACCGCTGACCCCAAATACAGTTTGAGAACTGATTCAAGAACCTCGCAACTCATAACCTATCGGGAGCATGATGGGCTGGGCATGGCATATGTAGCCCATTGGTCTACACCCAACCTGGAAATTGATCACCATCTAGATTCCACGGCAACCGCATCAACTGGCCCAAAGTCAACGGAGTAAACTTTCCAAACCCACTCACCGATACCACCAATTAGCTATCATACGCCGCCTTAAGACAGATTCCATATGCAGGCGAAAGGACCCTGATGTCAGTAGCACAATCAACCAGTGATCTGCGTATCGCCCGTGAGGCCCAGATGTTACCCATCGAACAGATTGGCGAAAAGATTGGTATCGAGGACCATGATCTGGAGCATTATGGCCGGTATAAGGCCAAGATCAGCCTCAATCTGACTCAGCGTCTAACTGCTACAAACCCCCAAGCCGCTTCTCGCAAGTTGATACTGGTCACCGCGATCAACCCCACACCAGCCGGTGAAGGCAAAACAACCACCACCATTGGTTTGGGGGATGCTTTAAACCGGCTTGGTAAACGTGCCACGATATGTATCCGTGAACCTTCACTCGGTCCTTGTTTTGGAATGAAGGGTGGTGCAGCCGGCGGTGGTCGATCCCAGGTTGTCCCCATGGAAGACATCAACCTGCACTTCACGGGCGACTTTCATGCCATTGAATTGGCCAATAACCTGTTGGCTGCGGCAATCGACAACCACCTCCACCAAGGCAACCACCTGAACATCGACCCACGGCGGATCACCTGGCGAAGGGTGGTGGACATGAATGACCGGGCCTTACGTCATGTGAACGTCGGCCTTGGCGGTGTGGGTAACTCGATCCCACGTGAAACAGGATTTGATATTACGGTCGCATCAGAGGTGATGGCCATCTTCTGTTTATCCCAGTCATTGTCCGAACTTCGCCAGCGACTGGGTGACATTATCATCGGCCAAACCTATGACCGTAAACCGATCCGCGCAGCTGAGCTTAAAGTTCATGGCGCAATGACCGTTCTCCTTAAAAACGCCTTCAAGCCCAACTTGGTCCAAACCCTGGAAAACAACCCTGCAATCGTACATGGTGGCCCATTTGCCAATATCGCCCACGGCTGCAACAGTGTCATCGCCACAAAGTTGGCCATGCAACTAAGTGAATACACTGTGACAGAAGCTGGATTTGGTGCCGACTTGGGTGCCGAGAAGTTCTTGAATATCAAATGCCGTAAAGCCGATCTGCAGCCCAATGCAGTGGTCATCGTCGCCACGATTCGCGCCCTCAAAATCCATGGTGGTGTTGCCCTCGGTGATCTATCAGAACCAAACCCAGACGCCGTGGCGCGCGGCGTCACCAATCTTGAAAAACACATTGAAAACATCCATCAGTTCCGTTTACCCGCCATTGTGGCGATTAATGTTTTCACTTCTGATACGGAAGATGAAATCCAAGTCATTCAAAAAAAATGTGATTACTTAGGCGTTAAAATTATCCGCTGTGATCACTGGGCCAAAGGTGGTGCCGGAGCCGAGGAACTGGCCCATGCAGTGGTTGAGGTGGCGGAACATCATCAGGCTGACTTCAAAGTTCTCTACGAAGACAATGCAACACTGTGGCAGAAGGTGAAAACAATCGCCCAAGAGATCTATGGCGCAACGGAAGTCCTGGCAGACAAAAAACTGCGAGCTAAATTCAAACAACTCCAGACTGACGGATACGGCAACCTGCCGGTCTGCATGGCTAAAACACAGTACTCCCTATCCACGGACCCGGGACTCGTCGGTCGACCCAGAAATTTTGATGTGCCATTGCGTGATATCAAGCTTTCAGCCGGGGCGGGGTTTGTGGTGGTCTTAACCGGAGATATCCTCACGATGCCGGGGTTACCCCGTATCCCCTCAGCAGAACAAATCGATATCGATGATACCGGTGAGGTCGTGGGACTATTTTGAGATTCAGCCCGTGCCCATGCACGGAAGACAACACGCACCACATTTACAAAATACGACGAAATGAACACACTGGCATACGGTACGCCTTGTAGCCATATTTCGATTATTGGACCAGTTGATTCGGTCCACTTTAGTTCTTTCTTAAACCCCAAATCTGGTTTTCCTTGTCAGAACTATAGGCCCTGACAGGGGTTTGACGTTCGGTTAATATTATATTAACGTATACCGAACTTTTATACCCACAATCTTTCAAGCCTGTTCATGACAATGGCCGACAAAAACACCGCAGGAGAAGTCCGAGCCCCAAGATCTAGGGGCTATCTGGTGGAATTAATACTACAGAAGGGAGTCGATCATGACGGTCCCAATTGTCATGCTTGGATCGGGGGGAAGTTATGTCAGCCGCTATTATGCCAATGGGGGTCGCTTGGTGAAGGAAACCGAATCGGCGCAAGGCCACGACCCACAGGGCGAGTCCTCTGGAGGACACACCGGTGGATCACGACCGAGACGGTCGACTCGATCTACACCACAGCAGGTCGATGGACAGTCGGCATTAACCAAAGGTGCCACGACACCTCACTGGCTCGGCCCACGGGATGCGTTCGAACACATCGTACCGCCCGCCCAGGCCGCCACTTATCGACCTGCCAGCAGCTTAACGGCTCGCGACCGTCCAGCCACGATGGCTTGCGCGGTCTATCTGGCCACATGGCTGACAACACAGGGACGTATCCTCCGGCAGTTGGCCGCCGACTACAGGACCCTGTTACCACAAGGCTTAACCATATCCAACTCAAGCCGGTCGCCGGCCAGATCTAGCAACGCGTGTTTCAAGGAACCTGACCATGAATCTGACGCCCAAACAACTGCACATTCTTACACGGATTCGCGATCTTCGAATCGTACGTGGCTGTTCACCGACGATGCAGGAACTAGCCGACGAGCTGAATGTCAGCAAAGTCACGGTATTCGAACACGTAGAAGCTCTCATCAAAAAAGGAGCCTTATTACGGCAGCCCAACAAGGCACGCTCTTTGGTAGTTAGCCCGGAGGTCGAGTTGCCAGACGCTGATCGCCTGACTCGGTTGCCACTGGTCGGCACCATTGCCGCGGGCCTGCCCATTGAAGCCGTTGAAGACCGTCAACGCCTGGATCTTGAAGCATTATTCTCTTCCGGCTCCAACGCTGATGGAAATACATTTGTCCTACGAGTCAGCGGCGATTCCATGATCGACGAGCAAATCCGCGATGGTGATTATGTCATCGTACAAAAACGTAACACTGCCCGAAGCGGCGAAACCGTGGTGGCCCTACTGGAAGAAGGCGAAGCAACCCTCAAGAAGTTCTACCGTGACCGCGGTCGGATCCGGCTTCAACCGGCCAACGAGGCGTATGAACCCATCTTTGTTGACCATTGTGTCATCCAGGGGGTCGTAATCGGGGTGGTGAGAACATATTGAGGGGTGGTCAGTTTCCGCTCTCTCATTTGGCAAAACCCGGTCTTTGTGATAGATTTCCGGCCCAATAACAGTCCCTCAGTCCTTGAACAGTCCCGGATCCCCGCTTATGTATGCCGTCATTGAAGATAGTGGCAGCCAGATCAAAGTCTGCGAAGGCGATGTAATCCGTGTCGCAATACGTGATCTGCCATCCGATACTGCAACAATCACGTTTGACAAGATCCTGATGATCTCAGGCAAGGAAGGCACGAAAGCCAAGCCGCAGATCGGCCAACCCTTCATTAAAGATGCAAAGGTCACTGCCGACGTCCTGACCGAGGCAAAGGGGGACAAAGTGACCATCATCAAATTCAAACGCCGCAAAACCTATAAACGCAAAAGCGGTCACCGCCAGCCTTATCTTAAAGTTCAGATCACGTCTATTCAGGCGTAATTCTCTATTGCCCAATCAGAACGCGCTTGTGGCGACCACAACTTCACGTCCCATGATCTGCCGCTTGAGATACGCATCAGCATTGTCTTCACCGGTGTTATTATGGCGGTAGTGGGATATCGGGTCATGTGGCGCCAGCTGTTCGAGCCAGTCATCGTAATCCTGGATGCGGCCAGCTTCAACATCATTGATATATACACTGGCCGTAATATGCATTGCATTGACCAGGCAGGTACCTTGTTCAACGTTGCTGTCTTGAACCAGTTGTTCTACCTCCCGGGTAATATTAATGTAATCTCGGCGGCGGGATGTATTGAACCAGAACTCCTGACGCAAGTGTTTCATTGATTTCCTCCGCTGAGTACCATTGATCAACCCAAACCATGATTCTATACCGCACCACGCGAGGCCCCATGTTCAACCACAGTGATGGATCATCATGGTGGATGATCCCAGACAAGGCCTGGGACCAACTTCTTGTCCGTGATGATCTTTATACGCACCTGACCTCCATCGCAAACAATTCGGACCCGTGCACTACACCGGTAGATGACAATGACGTGCCAATCGATGTCGTGGCGCCCATTGTTTCTCAAGAGGTATGGGCCTGCGGGGTAACCTACTACCGTAGTCGTGATGCCAGGATGGCCGAGTCGAAACAAGCTGGGGGCGGTGACTTTTACGATCGTGTCTATACCGCCCACCGCCCAGAGATATTTTTTAAAGCCACTGCCCATCGAACATCCGGGCACCGCCAACCTGTCCGCATTCGTAGCGATGCGACTTGGAACGTACCGGAGCCTGAATTAGCACTCCTGGTTACCCCCAATGGCAAGATCACCGGCTACACAGTTGGCAATGACATGAGCAGCCGGGACATTGAAGGGGAGAACCCCTTGTACCTGCCGCAAGCAAAGGTCTACGACGGGTGCTGTGCACTGGGACCCGGTATTATCGTCACCGAATCACCACTTCCGGACCATACACAGATCCAGTTGAAGATCCAACGTGGTGGCCAGACGGAGTTTTCCGGTCAGATTAAACTTTCACAATTGAAACGTGAACCGCCATCGCTGGTCGATTTCCTGTTTCGGGACAACAGTTTCCCAAATGGTTGTTTCCTATTAACTGGCACCGGCATTGTGCCACCCGATACATTCACGCTGCAATCAGGCGACGAGATCCACATAGTCATTGAATCGATCGGTACATTAATCAATCCCGTGGCATAATCACCCCAAGAAGAAACGCAACCCAGGCATACCCTGATTTTCACAGTTCACGATCAAAAGAAAGAAAGTAGATCATGGCATTACACGGTAAGAATTTTATTGCTGGCCAGCATTCAGCAGATGGGAACCAGAACTTCAATGCGATCAATCCGGCGATCGGCAAGACGATTGATCCGCTTTTTATGGAGGCGACGGATCAGGAAGTCGACACTGCTTTGTCACAGGCCGATGCAGCATATGATCAAATCACTGATCTAACTCCCGCACAACGAGCAGACTTTCTGGATGCTATTGCCATACAGATCGAGGCGCTGGGTGATGACCTCATTGACCGGGCATCTGCAGAAACTGCCCTGCCCGCTGCGCGGTTGACCGGCGAACGTGGACGAACGATGAACCAGTTAAACCAGTTTGCCCAACTCGTACGCGAAGGATCTTGGGTCGAAGCACGAATTGACCATGCAATACCTGACCGCCAACCGCTTCCCAAAGTCGATGTACGACGTATGCTGGTGCCAATCGGACCGGTGGTGGTATTTGGCGCCAGTAATTTTCCGCTAGCATTTTCCGTTGCAGGCGGCGATACCGCCTCTGCACTGGCTGCTGGCTGCCCCGTGATCATCAAGGCTCATCCAGCCCACCCAGGCACCTGTGAACTGATCGCGATGGCCATCGAACGTGCAATTGAACGGACAAAAGTTCCTCCGGCAATATTCTCGATGGTCCACGGACAGGGCCCCGAGGTGGGCATGGCCATGGTCAAACACCCACTCACCAAAGCCATTGGGTTCACCGGTTCACTTGCCGCAGGCCGAGCCATCTATAACGCTGCGGCGGCCCGGCCAGAACCAATCCCAGTTTACGCTGAAATGGGCAGTGCCAACCCAATCTTTGTCCTACCTTCGGCGGTTACTGATCGAGGGAAACAGATTGCCGAAGCCTTGTACCAATCGGTGACACTTGGGGTTGGCCAGTTCTGCACCAATCCAGGGCTGGTATTGGGGCTGCGTGACAAACCATTCGATCAATTCATTGATCTCTGTTCCCAACACTTTGCATCGGCTGCCACGGGCACCATGTTGCATCCAGGCATTGGCAGGAACTACCAGTCCCGCATGAACAAGATAAAAGATACAAGTGGCGTTGATCTTCGTGCACAATCCCTGGAAAAACAATCGCCAACCACCACCTGTGGACCTGCAGGGTTATTTGTTAGTGACGCAACGACCTTCCTGTCTAATTCAGATTTAAGCGAAGAGATCTTCGGACCATCAACCATTGCCATCGCCTGCAATGACATTGAGCAACTTTATGAATCCGCACATCACCTGCCTGGGCAATTGACCATCACCATCCACGGCACCGAGCAGGATCTTGAGGAATTTGACTCGCTGATCGCCATCCTGCAACGCAAGGCAGGCCGATTGGTATTTAATGGTTTCCCCACTGGTGTCGAGGTCTGCCCCTCAATGCATCACGGCGGTCCCTATCCAGCCACAACTGATGCAAGAACCACCTCCGTCGGCACTGCAGCCATCCAAAGATTTTCTCGCCCAGTCTGCTATCAACAATTTCCCCAGTCAGCGTTACCTGTACAACTTAGGGATCATAATGAAATGGAGATCATGCGATTGGTCGACGGTAAATGGACCAAATAATCAATGCCAACGCCAGTAACATAGAACGACTAGACGGAATTCACCTTGCCACTGCCTAGCCGGAAACCATGGTTTGAATTGAACGATAGATCTTGTCTGCCGCAACCCATGCGAAAAATACAAGTGTTGCCAGAAGTACCAGCACTGTCATTACTCGATTACGCTGAGCCCGTCCCACCCAATCAGCGCGACCATTAAGAACCAACAACGCCATGGCCAATAACGGCATGAAAAACGCACCAATAATCGCATAAATCTTCTGAATCTGTGAAAAATCAATAGCTCGAATCACACCGGCCATTGGCACAACCGCAATAAGAATCAAGTAAAGCCGATACATACCGCGGTGGGTATCAATCGCAACTGGTTGTGCTGGTGGACCTTCACCACGACTTTGCCTGCCAGTCATCGAAATGAAATCAGCAAAGATATAGGGAACAGCCTGCCAGACACCGAGCAAACTACTGAACAAAGCACCCCATGCACCGACTAGAAAAACCCACCTTCCCGCTGGCCCCAGGGTCTCACTAAGCCGATCGGCAAGTACCACAACCAAATTTGCGCCCTTGCCATCGAGTGAATCTACCTTGCTGCCAATAATCACCATGGCTATCCCAAAGACCGCTGTTGCTGCATATGCAACAGCCAGATCTATACGGCATATCCGCAGATGCGCCTCCCCACTACGATTCTTTTCGCGAATCCAATACCCATAACAAAGCACCGTCAGCGTACCACCAACCCCGCCCATCAACGCCACCGTCCACCCCAGCCCCTGCCCCGTTACATCTGGAATCTTCGGATACACCAACCCTTTTAAGACCGCCAACCAGTCAGGCTGAACAAGGCATGCAGTCGCCAGCACCGTCACAAACATAAAGGCGATGCATACACGCATCACCTTTTCAAAAACCTTAAAACCACCACGAACGACCAGAACGACACCAATGACACTATGAAGGACCCCAAAGACTTCCTTGCCACGATCGGGGTCATCGAACACCGGTATCATTGCATGCGTGGCCACACCACACGCGCTCATGAGTGCTGAACCTACAAAGAAACTCCAAAGAAGTAGGTAAGGAAGAAATATGTACTTAACGCCTTTACCTAAACGATACACCGCACCTTCAAGCAGTGTCTGGCCTGTCGCCAGTTGATATCGCGCCAATCCCTCAGTAAGAAAGTATTTCAAAAATGCACCCAGCAACACTGCCCAAAGAACGGTCACCCCAAGTTGACTGCCCGTCAAACCCGCGGTTGCCAAATCACCGGCCCCCACACCGGTGGCCGCCACAAGCAGACCAGGGCTAATAATCGCCAACAATCCCAGTTGTCGAGAAGAGCCGCTCTGGCCCATAACGCAGTCCCGTCAAGAAAACAAAACACACATAGGTCGATATCTGAAATTCATGATTTTCCCCCTTTTTTTTCCACCACTCGTTCCCGGACCACTATAAGAAACCCGCCTATCCTTAACCTTGAATTGCCGACGCGAAAAAAGGGTTGACACCGATACATGGAAACCATACTCCAGCACTGCACATCTGAAACCTAAACCAGCACAGAACTGCCCGGATCAATGTTTCCCGGCAATACAAGTTCATCAAGATCACTTTGCTCAACAGCCGTTGACGCCCTTATCTCAAGTACCGCGTTGACATGACCATTTCCATCACGGGGAACAGTCACACCTTTTGCCTCAAGCCACCTACAGGCCCGTTCGACCTGCAGGACCTGGCTTGTTGACAGGCAGTCCTCGACTCCCGGACCATTGCAGTTCTTGATTGGTGCAAACTCCTCGAGTCGATCGGTCTGGTAGACAATCGAAGTCTTACACATCGGCAACGCATCGAAGACGAACATCTCGAGTTTAACCGCGTTGGGTGCTTGTGGCTCAATCAATACCTGAGCATGGGGGTCATACTCGGAAACTTTCTTTTCAGCACGGTGAAAGGGAAGACCAAATTGACCTGATTCGGTTCCTCGGCTCAACGATTCCACATAATCCGACCGGATCATATGAATCGCAATTGAACCGGCACCAAACCGTAGTTCACCATTTTCCAACCGTTGCTCAGCCAGTTCCACCGGCAGGTCACTGTACTCGATAACAGTCACCTTCCCGTCCACAAGACAAAACACACCCACCCGTTCCTGTGGATTGGCTTTTGTCACCATTTTTGATGACATCTGGGCACCGTCCAGGCAATGCAACCCGATGAAGAGGGGGTCGATCACACGCACGAGCGGATTATCAACCTGTGTATAACTGATCTGCTCAACGCCTTGGTTTTGCATGTCCGCCAATGTACCACTCGTGTAAAGCGCCTTGAGTGATCCGCCATGACCATTGGGGGACAGGGCCAAACTGTCAGGACCTGACATCAGGACCTTGCCACTGGATATCTTAAAAGCCGGAACCATCTCTTGGGCAAAGAACTGGATCTGGTCAGGCTTTAATCCAAAGTATTCATGCCGCTCGAAAACTGCGCGGGTATCTTCATGGTTCATCGTGCTGGTCATGATGTACCACAGCATCCGGCAACTGTATTTTTCCTGGACCTTACCGATGAATTCCGCCAAGCAACCAAACAGGGGGGTCTGGCGGATTGGCGTTGCAGGGAACCCACCTTTGGGCCCGTTCCAACCAAGTCGCGTCCCTTGTCCACCGGCAACGGTAAAAACCGCAACTTTTTCGTCACTGACCAACTGCCGACCCAATTGTTCGGCCTGGCAATACTTATCTTGTAAAGCTTCCGTAGGAATATTCGGATACCAAGGCGCCGGCTCGATGTTGCTCGGCAATTTGACGACAGGTTTTGACCTAACGTGCGTCTTGACCATCCGACCTACTGCCGGCCAATCGACCGACTCGATTTGCTCTAGAAGATCATTTCGCTGGTCATCTTCAAGCTTGTCGTAATGATCAAGAAGATGATCCTGGTCAACGTCACAAAGCGAGCGCTGGGCCCGTGTGTAGCGATCTGCAAGTGAAAGCATTAAACCGATATATCCTTCGATTTGGCGACCAATCCGTCACGTGCTTGTGCGATCCATAACGCAAATTGGAACCCTACATTGGCTTGAAGTTCCCAAGGGTCGGGAGGATAGGTTGGCCAGAACTCCGGATAGTGGAAACCGCCATCCGGTTGCTGAACGGTCGCAAGGTGGTCGGCCATGCGACAAGCATCCTCAAGGTACCTTGGATCATCCGTGGTGGTATACAGTGTTGATGCAGCCCATGCCATCTTGTGACCAGTGGTATTGGCCCATAAGCCAGGCGCACCAATCACCGTTCGCCGATATATGGCCAGTGCAAAATCAAGCAACCTCTGGCGGCCACTAACACTGTAGGCACGCACCAGCGCCATCACCCATAACCCTATCTTGTAATAGTGCTGTTCCGATTCGCTCAAGCACAGGGTGTGTGCTGCGTTCTCATCGTCCTTTACCAGACCCCCGGAATCTGCCCAAGAAGTATAGATCACCCTCTCCGGCGCCGACTGAACTTCGTAAAGTTCCACCAGGAACTCAGCACCTCGCACCGATGGTTCCACTCTTCCCGCGCAAGCCAGGGCAAAAACAGCCATGGCTGTTGAATCAAAATCCACATAACCCTTCTGGCGATCACGGGCATGGTTATTGCCAAAGAAACTTCCCGTCGATGGGCATTGATATGACACGATGAAATCCGCCAACACATTGACCATTTTCAATGAACCGCCTAGTACAGCACCCCAAAGCAGCCAGGCAGGCATATAGGGCAGCATGTTCTTGCGCATATCTGACTGAATCACGCCCCCATCATCAGTGATGTAGCGCTGGTGAATATGTCGTAAGGCACGAGAGGCCATGTCAAACCGGCCCATATAGGTCGCATAAGGTGGGATCGAGAAATAACCCACGCAAGTTGCGGGCTGCACCCAACATCCGTCATCAGCCAAATTTTTATCGACCCATTGGTCGAAACGGACCAAACAGGTATTGTAAACCTGTAATCGCTTTTCGTCGGTCATCTACCAACTCCTAATCTTCGTAGCCCATGGGGTATCATGATCCCGTTTCGCCACGCAATTGCCCCAGCCCCTCATTGATTTGCGGAATGACCTGTGTCCTGAACACGGCATCCGTCACATGACTGATCAAGTGGAATCCCGCCTCTTTGGCCCTCTGGGCCTGCTCTGTTCCAAGCACGACAATAGCCGCGAGTTTCCCCATATCCTGGCAGGTACCCACCACGCGTTTTACCGCTTCCAGAAATGGTGGGTGCGACCAAGCGGTTGCGATGGGCCAACCACAACTCAAACTTAGATCACCTGGTCCAAGCAGAACACCACTGACACCATCCTGTTTCACAATGGCTTCTGCGTTCTCAAGCCCCTTCTTCGATTCGATCTGTGGCAAAAGGATCAGATGATCATTGATATTCGCGTGGTAATCATCATAGAGAATGGCCCGAATCGTGCCGGCATAGGACCGATCCCCCTTTGGCGGATAATAGGCCATTGCCACCAATGCCCGGGCTTCCTCTGCTGATTCCACACAGGGAACAACCACACCAACGTAACCGGCATCCAATGACTGCTCGAACCAATGTTTATCGGCGGTGGGAATACGGACAAAGGCCGTGGTCATCGGATTGGCAGCTGCCATGGCACGAATCAGATGCGATGAATCGTGGGGACTAATTGCACCATGCTGTAGATCCACCGCCATAAAATCTAGTTCGCAACTTCCCACCACCAATTCAACCGCCAAAGGGCTGTTAAGAAAAAAAAGCCCACCGTATGCAGGCCATGAGTTGATCGCCATTCGTTCATGAATTCGAGTTTTCAGTTTCATTAGTGATCTCTATATTTCTTGACAAACAATTGATGACGCCGTCAAACAGGGCCGGCGCTCTGCCATACCGCCTTGCCGACAAAAAATGGTCCGAGATGATCAAGGTATTGTGACGTCTGCTTGGTCCTGCGCATGGTCTGCACAATCGCGGATAATGGGTAGAGCTCTTGCCCTGTCAGACCAATCACGAAATCGTTGTCGTTCGTATCCAGACCGTGGCAGGCAAGCCGGATATCGTGCGCATAGTCAGCCTCACCGAACGCTCGACCTATATTCCCATGCTCCATGAGAATCTGGCGTTGTTCTCGCGTTGTTAGTTGCGCAAATCCGCCACTTCGCCGAAGTGGATACCAAACCGCCCAAGGCCATTGGGGGTTTAACGCCGATCGCCGTGGTCGCGTAAACAACGCCTCTTCCAAGTCAGGTTCATACCCAATGGAATAGGTGCGGCCCGTCATGGTGTACAAAGATTTGGAATCAAGTTCTGCAAAGGGACTTATATTTAAAAACCGCCGTAACGCCGTCACAAACGTGTCTGGTGTTTCACTGATCGTCAACAAGCCCACACCCTGATGATCGTTCATATCATGGTAAAGAGCGCCCTCAAGTTGCGATGCCTCCAGCGCATCAACCAATTGACGTGGTTCCCGACAACCACCAAAGACACGCAACTGCATAAACAGCCTGCGGTCTGACTCCTGTGGCTTACCCCCAAGGGGAGCACCCCGTTCGTTGATATTGGGTTTAGAGGTTGCGGCCCGCTGCATTCATGCAGTGTACAGGCCCCATGTATCGTTCACAATGCTTCATGGTGCATCAGTTGAACAATTCCAGCCGCCGCCAATGCAGCAGTTTCAATCCGCATGACATACGGACCAATATTCCAGAAATCACAACCCTGCTGCTCGGCCATGTCGATCTCTTCATCAGTCCAACCACCTTCCGGACCAATTAAAATTAACACCCGCTGCGCATTGCATAGTGCTTGCCCCCGATACGGCACACGTGGTTGAGCTATCAAACGTAGATCATAATTCAGGTGCAATGCATCCACGAGACTTGTGGTCTCGGCTATCTCCATGAGATGTGCCCGACCACATTGCTTTGCTGATTCAATCACCGCGGTACGTAAACGCAGCAACTTGCCCTGGCGAGGGTGGACAACACTGCGTGCCGTGCGTAACGGGATAACACGATCAACCCCCAATTGACTTAGACCACTGATCATATCACTGCTACGTGACCCTTTCGGCAACGAGACAGCCATATCTATTGTCTTGGCTGGCTGGGGAACCTGATGGAACGATACCGGACGAACCCTTCCATTGGTCTCCATTTGTCCACCGACAACGATCCCGCAGCCGTCAAACAGTTCGACAGTCTCACCGGGCTTAAGTCGCAAAACATCGAGGGCATGGTGGGCCCGTTGATCATCAAGTTGAACCACCTGATCATGGGATTCAACCGAGCCAAGACCGTCTACCCTGGAAAGATCCGAAACGTAAAAGCGGTGCTTCGGCCCCGGTCCGTTTGGTCTCTGGTTCGTTGATGGTGGCTCTTCAGTCATGTCGGCTTCGGGTCGATAATACAGGGTGAGATACCACTGCTGGGGTCTCATCATGGCATAGCTCACTCCCTCAAGCCAGCGCGGGTGGATCTAGCAGTTAGGTTCCTCCGACTGAGGCAAAGAAGAACCAGTGGCCAACCATCACCCTGACACCAACCCACCGAACGATCCTGATATTGGCAAAAAGCTTGACCTTCTTATTGAGAAGATCAAAGCAGAGAGTCCCAACCTAGTAAATCAAACACTGCCAGAACCCACACCCGCTGGGTCCGAAAACACCGGCTCTACAGGCATGAACCCATCGGAAAAGCCCGCCAGGACCAAACCACGAAATTCAGCATCCCCAGTGCCGACTTCACAGACCAATGCGGAGAACATGAAATCCTGTGCTGATACCACCAACCCGCCTCAGTCGAAATCCACCTGTAATAATCATCACGCCACCCCTTCGATGCCAGATATTGAGTTACCAATCAACCCGTTACCCAATTCCACAAGCGTACCATTGAACGAACAAAAATCCCCCTCAGGTAAGGACCAGGCACAAATCGAAGCATTGGACGAATTGCTCGCAGATCAGGCCGAACAGGCAGTACAAGCCGATCAACAAAACGTGTTTATCCAAATGACCGATCCGAACCAGGTCAAAGAATACCCAACCGAACTTGGGGCAGGCCAAGAAGAAAAAGGCATCAACGGATCCTGCAATTCGCCGCAAGGCACTACCGCCGAAGAGCATGAAAACCAAATAACCGGTCACTTTGAAAACAACACAGAAACTGCACAACCTTATCCTGGCGAACTCCATGAAAAAACCGATTGCGATAACTCGGATAACCACCAGGTGCCCACCACGCAGCCGGGGCTCGGGCTCCGCAAGCAAGGTCACCTAAACGGGATGAAGATGCTGGTCAATCTGACCGCAATCAACCATGCCTGCCAGATGATCAACCAACCTCTGGCTCCGCTGACACCCAGCACGCGCAACCTCATCGGTATTGTGGGACTTATCACCTTGTTCAACGGATTAATCTGCTGTTTTTACGGTATCGCCAAGATCATTTTCTAATATAAACTAGGTGAATTCGATGTATAACGGGTACTACGGTTTTACTTCAGCAGGCTTGGACACTGCATAGATGAATCACTAACCACCGGTTGTACAACATGAAACTGATCGCAGCCTACCCGCCAGCCACAACTTCGCTGTCATCGGGTGTAATAGGGGCTGATCATGAGATCGCAGAATTACTGAGAGGAGACCCGTTACCCCTGGGCTGGTTATTGGCTGCCTTGATCGTTGCGACCACACCACGTCGAATGGCTGATGGCAGCGTAGGCCACGCATCAATCACGATCTGCAAGTCGTCGGAAGAAACCGCTTGCGCAAAACTGGACAAGGCTTCCTCCAAGGTACTATAAACCGTGATGACATCCAGAAGCTTCGTAAAATGAAAGACTTGTAAAACCCTTTCCGTAAGACTGCACAACACGCACTGGGTGTCCTTTTCGCTCAACTGCTTGCGGAGGGAAAGGATCACCCCGATACCGGCGGAATCAATAGCATCCACTTTTTGCATGTTAATTACCATACCCGACACCGAGGTTGATTCCAGCAGGGATCCCACATACTGCTTCAATGTCACCGATTCGGCCTTGAAGATTTCACCAACCGGTTGAAGAACACAGAGATTGCCATCTAAATTGTGTGAAATATTCATAAATCAAATACCTGGCTAATTAAAGCTTGTACAAGATGTGATTGGTCAGGACTTCATGGTTTAGAGCAACATAGACTGACCGATACGAGACCGTTGAATAATTGCCTGCTCTGACAAAGAGACTTTCACCATGCCCCCAACCACATCACTTCACCGCCACCTGATCAGCATACTTCGTCTGCCGAACCATTTCATTGGTAGGCACCATTGTGATGCAATCCCACGGGCATACCTGGGCACATAACGTACACCCGATGCAACGTGGCAAATCGATTGAACAAAACTGCATCACCAATGCATGATGGTGCCCCTCAAGGGTATCAATGCAATCAACCGGACAGATGGACACGCAGGCCTCGCAACCAGTACACATATCCTCGTCAAGCAGTGCCAGTTGTTTGGGTAATTTTTTGGCCATTGTAGGTATTGTAGGGTGGTATCGTATCTGCCTTCAACTATCGGCCCCGAGCGGAGTCGCTGGACAGCAAGTACTAACTCGCAGCCAGGCAATTCCATGCTTGAGACATTTTAAAGCCGTTTACCTCATATCTTACCAACGGCTCAGGGCTGGACTCTTTATCTTGGACAATTTATCCAAAATACTGGGCACCAGCACCTTCACATGCAAACGTCTTAAAATATCTAAATCTCCATTTTCGTCCACTTTCGAGATTCAGGACCCGGATGCTGCTGGCCCATACCCGCAACACCTTCCATCCTACAATCAAGCAACCTGCCTTCATTGACCATCTGTGGTAGATTGCACGCATGCGGCACGCAATGATCATGGCTGGCGGTGCGGGCACACGGCTGTGGCCGATGAGTCGAGCCAAGTTGCCCAAGCAACTCATCCCCTTTATCGGCGGAAAATCTCTTCTCCAGGTCGCCGTAGAACGACTTCACGATGTGGTACCGACCAAACATCGCTATATCTGTGCCTCACGGGCATATCAAGATGCGGTACTCAAAAGCATTCCGGAAATAAACAGTGACCAGTACTACGGTGAACCGATGGGACGCGACACACTCAACGCCATTGGTTTCGTAGCCGCTGATCTGGTTCGCCAAGATCCCGACGCCATCCTAGCCGTGTTTACTGCCGATCACCTCATCGAACCGGTCGATCGATTTCGTGAAACGGTGGACCATGGTTTTCAAGTGGTTGAGAAGCATCCCAATGCCCTCGTAACACTGGGGATCAAACCAACTCATCCAGCCACGTCCTACGGTTATCTCAAGCTCGGCTCCAAGCTCAATGACACCATGGGTCGAAGCATCGAACAATACAAGGAAAAACCAGACGCCAATACAGCAAAACAATACTTCGACGCTGGGGCCGACAGTTATCTCTGGAGTGGTGGTATGTTTGTCTGGCGTGCTCAGACGATGATGGAAATGATCAAGCGTTTCGCTGCAGATAACTATCTAGGCCTTGATCGAATTGGCCAACAATATCGCACTGACCAGGGACCTGAGATCTTGGATACGACGTATCCACAACTGCAAAAAATCAGTATTGACTATGCAGTGATGGAACCGGCGTCACAAGATCCTCAGACACTGGTGGTCGCAATACCGCTGGAAGTCGAGTGGCTCGACATCGGGTCTTGGCCATCCTTCGCCAAAACCTGCGACCATGATGAACAGGAAAATGCAATCGCGGCGGAACATCACATCCTTATGGACTCCCAGGGGACGCTGGTTGCCTCGAATGATGACAAACACCTGATCACAACCATTGGATGCCGTAACCTCATCGTGGTCCACACGCCCGATGCAACCCTCGTCTGCCAAGCCGATCAAGCGGAACGTATCAAACAGTTGCACGAGAAGATTGGCGAGCAACTTGGCACGCATTGGCTTTAATGAATTGCTACATCCGAACATTTTTTAGTAACGAGTAGGATTGATGCGGTACCTGTCCATTGACCTGGGAACTAAAAGAACCGGCTTAGCGGTTGGAGATGACAT